>NZ_JACSLK010000001.1:0-779304 GCF_018618075.1 Exiguobacterium sp. s5
CGTTCCCATGCCGAACACGGAAGTTAAGCGCTTCAGCGCCGAAAGTAGTTGGGGGTCTCCCCCTGTGAGGATAGGACGCTGCCAGGCAAAATCGTTCCGCAATAGCTCAGTGGTAGAGCAACCGGCTGTTAACCGGTAGGTCGTAGGTTCAAATCCTACTTGCGGAGCCATATTAAGGCCCGTTGGTCAAGCGGTTAAGACACCGCCCTTTCACGGCGGTAACACGGGTTCGAATCCCGTACGGGTCACCATTTGGAGGATTAGCTCAGCTGGGAGAGCACCTGCCTTACAAGCAGGGGGTCGGCGGTTCGATCCCGTCATCCTCCACCATTTAATTTTAACCAATCAAACCATATATGCCGGTGTAGCTCAGTTGGTAGAGCATCTGACTTGTAATCAGAGGGTCGAGGGTTCGAATCCTTTCGCCGGCACTCCTTGGGGGGGTAGCGAAGTGGCTAAACGCGGCGGACTGTAAATCCGCTCCCTCGGGTTCGGCGGTTCGAATCCGCCCCCCCCCACCAGGTTTGAGCCATTAGCTCAGTTGGTAGAGCATCTGACTTTTAATCAGAGGGTCGCAGGTTCGAGCCCTGCATGGCTCATTTTTTATGCGGAAGTAGTTCAGTGGTAGAATACGACCTTGCCAAGGTCGGGGTCGCGGGTTCGAATCCCGTCTTCCGCTCCATATTATTCCCTTTAAGGGGCCTTAGCTCAGCTGGGAGAGCGCCTGCCTTGCACGCAGGAGGTCAGCGGTTCGATCCCGCTAGGCTCCACCATTTGTTTTTTTCTTAAGTTACTTATGACTTAAGTTTTTTTTTGCCTAAATCCATGAACCATTCACTTGAGAGTACAGAGAAAGGCAGCCTGCCACCATTCAGGCTGCCTTTTTGTATGTTTATTCATCATGTTGTGAAGTTGAACCACGACTTTGGTAGCGTTTACAATGAAGGTATTAAACGTTCAAGGGGGAAATGGGGATGAATTGGTCATATATTGAAGTACCGCTTCGCTATGGACAGGGGAAACATGGCGTAGAGCAAGGTCCATCAAAGTTACGCACACTTGGATTGGAGACATTATTACCGGCCTCAACGAAGCAACAGACGATTCGAGTGTTACCTGAATCTGAAATGATCAACAGTGAAGAGCATTTGAAACGCGTAGACGGGGTGTTATACACGGTCCAAGAACTGGCAGAAGTCGTCGATATCGAGATACAGGCGAAACGATTCCCATTGATCGTTGGGGGCGATCACAGCATGGCAATCGGGACGCTGGCGGGTCTTGCCAAAACAGGACCGTACGGCGTCATCTGGGTCGACGCACATGCTGATTTGAATACGGGAGAAACGTCTCCATCGGGCAATATTCATGGCATGCCGCTTGCTGCGGCGATGGGAATGGGAGATATTCGCTTGACTGAAGTCGGCGGACGTGAACCCAAACTCGCGCCTGAGCACTTGGTCTATATGGCGCTTCGAGACATCGATGAAGGTGAGATTCGAGAAATCAATCGTCTTGGCATTAAAGTCATCACGGTCGAAGAAATTCGGACGCGGGGCGTCGACGTCATGATGGAAGAAGCACTCGCTTATTTGCGCGCACGTGTCGATCGCTTCTATCTCAGTTTCGACATGGACAGCTTGGACGCGAAACTTGTGCCAGGTACCGGGACGCCGGTCGATCAAGGTCTGACGGCCGCGGAAGGAAAAGCGATCTTGGCCGAAGCGATGAAGGCAGACGATCTGATTGCGATTGAGTTGGTTGAATTGAATCCGGCGCTTGACCATGAGGATACGACGGCCCAGTTGGCGTTTGAGTTGTGCGAGACGATTTTGAAATCCAAAGAAAACCTGTTATTGGAAGGTGAAACTGTCTGATGACCTTACAGTTTCCAAGTCCCTTTGCTACAATGGACTTGGAAACTTTTTTTGTTGTTACGATTTTTTTGAAACCTACATAGAAAACGATTCGTATAGAAAGATGACCGCATAGGTTGCGGAGAGGGGAAGTGGATTGATGGAACGGCTGACCACCCGTTTAGTAGACGAATTGAGGTCGGGGAATCATGATTCGTTTGCTGAGCTGGTAGAACTGTACAAGGATGGTGTCTTTGCTGTCGCTTATAAGATATTATATGATCGTGGCGAAGCGGAAGACGCAGCCCAGGAGACGTTCATTCGGGCGTATACCCGGATTGATACGTACGATCCTCAGTACAAGTTCAAGACGTGGCTCTATCGCATTGCGACGAATGTCGCAATCGATCGTCTCAGAAAACGAAAGCCGGAGTATTCGATGGATGCCGAGATTGCGGGCACCGACGGCTTGACCTATCAGGACCATTTGGCTGATGAAGCACCCCAACCCGATGCCCAAGTCGTTCATCGCGAAATTCGAGGCGAGATGCATGAAGCGATCAAGCAGTTGCCCGATAAGTATCGGATCCCGCTCCTGCTGAAGTACGTGGATGATTTATCGCTCAAAGAGATCAGCGTCATGATCGATATGCCGGTCGCTACGGTTAAAACAAGGATCTTCCGGGGAAGAGAAATGTTAAAGACAATCTTTCAAAACAGGGAGGGGTTCAATTGACTCCTGAAGAAAAAGTACAACAATATTTGGAAGATGGCATCCTGCCCGAAGAATCTGACGAACTACGTCACTTGTTGGAGGACGACGACTTATATGAAGCGTACCTTCAATACGAACGAATAGATGCCGAACTGAAGGCCTTACCACGGCCGAAACTATCCGATGATTTTACAGCCCGTGTGATGGCATCTCTACCGGACGCGAAAGCACGGGTCGAGGTCACACCGGTGACTCGATTTGAAGAAAAAGTCCAGACGAAACGCAAACCACCATCCAAATGGATGACGTGGTTCCGTAAGCATCCAGGACTGATGGCAGCCGCCTTATTCTTCAGTTTGATGTCGAGCGCGACGCTCGGCCTATGGAACGAATCGACAGAGACGATGACGTACACGAAAGTGCCGGGCATCGTTGTCACGTCAAACGAGGTCGTTATCCCGGAAGGCGTTACCGTCGAGCGGGATATCACGGTCCAAGGCGGGGACCTTCGAATTGAAGGGACCGTCAATGGGAACGCGACGGCTGTAAATGGTCGGGCTTATCTGGCTAGCGCTGGAGAAGTCACGGGAGAACTTGAGCAGATCGATCGGATGTTTGAGTGGATGTGGTATTCGTTCAAACAAATCTTCTAACGGAGACGCCGGAGACGGCGTCTTTTTGTGTTCGTTTCAATCTGGTTTCGTTTTATTGTCTAGCGATGCGCGGTTTCGGAAATGTGATATAATGTAATTTGCACGAATTGGCTAGGTAGTTGAGGAGGGGAGCATTTGCCGCTACTTGAACAGGTATCATTCTTATCATTTTTTAGTCTTTCAGAGAACGTACATTGGTACGATTATTTGAATGACGTTTTAGATATTGTCGTCGTCACGTATGTCATCTATAAATTGATGATGATTGTACGTGGGACAAAAGCGGTCCAATTGATTAAAGGGATTTCCATCATCCTTGTCAGCTGGTTCCTCAGTGGGTTCTTTGGGTTGAAGACGTTACAGTTCTTATTGAATCAAATCATCACATATGGACTACTTGGGATCATTATCATCTTCCAACCAGAACTCCGAAGAGGACTCGAGCATTTAGGACGAACAAGTAATTTGTTCGGCCGAACGAGCACGAGCGATGAGGATAAGCAACGTCAAATGATCGAAGCGATCGTCAGTTCGGCGCAATACATGTCAAAACGTCGCATCGGCGCATTGATTGCGATTGAACGCGATACGGGCTTGAATGAGTACGTCGAGACCGGGATTCGCATGGATTCGCACATCACATCACAACTGATTATCAACCTGTTCATTCCGAACACCCCGCTGCATGACGGGGCGATGATTATCCAGGACGGGAAAATTGCGGCCGCGGCTTGTTATTTGCCGTTGTCCGAGAGCCCGCACATCGATAAAGCGTTAGGGACACGACACCGGGCCGCCATCGGGGTCAGTGAAGTGACTGATAGCGTGACCCTCACCGTCTCTGAAGAAACAGGCGCCGTGTCACTCGCGATTGCCGGTCGTCTGTATCGAGAGTTGGATGAGGAGGCACTTCGCAGTAAGTTGATCCAAGAACTCGTTATTGAAGAAAAAGAGACGACGCTCTCGTTCTTTAATAAAAAAGGGGGGGACAAGTAAGTGATTGATCAGTGGTTACAACATAAATGGTTTCTCCGCATCATCGCACTTGCTTTAGCCATCCTGCTTTATTTCATGGTCGCCGAAACGAGTTCGTCGACCAACTCCACGAATGCCCTCCCGATCGTCGGACAAAGTTCGATGACGCTCGACGTTCCCGTCGAAGTGTTCTTCGATGAGGTGCAGTACGTGGCATATAACGTTCCAGAAGAAATGAACGTTGAACTTCAAGGACCATCTAGCAGTTTAACGATGACGAAATTGGTGAAAGATTATCAAGTCTTCGTCGATTTAACGAATCTCGGGACCGGTTTCCACCGTGTTCCGGTTGAGGCACGCGGCTTTGGCGGAGACGTCAACGTCAAGCTCGAACGGGATACAGTAGAAATCTACATCGACCGTAAACAGACAATTGAAGTTCCCGTATCGGTCAACCTTTTGAACAAAGAGCAGTTGCCAGAAGGGAAAGTGGTCGGTGACGCCGATATTGAACCGGCAACGGTGAAAGTCTCGGGCGGTGCCAGTCGGATTCAAAACGTCAAAGAGATCACGTTGAACGTCGATGTCGCCAACCAAAGTCAAACGTTCACGCGAGAATTGACGCCGACGATTTTAGATGCGAACGGCAATCCGCTCAACGTGACTGTTGAACCGAACATCATCAGTGTGTCGGTCCCGGTCTACGAACAAAGTGCCGTCTTCCCGATCGAAGCAGTCACGACTGGTGAAGTGGCCGACGATTACAGACTTGTCGATACGTTGCTTGAAGAGACGGAAGTCCGTGTCTTTGCGCCACAAGACGTGCTCGATGCGATCGACACCGTGGAGACAGAGCCGATTGATTTAGACGGCATCGACAAGACCGGGAAAGTGACCGCCAATCTCGCTTTGCCAGAAGGCGCTTCATCGCTTGCGACAAAGCAAGTGGAAGTCCAATTGCTCGTCCGGGCTGCAGATGAGACACGAGACGACACAGGCGAATTGACGGAACGGGTTCGCTTGACGGTCCCTGTGACCGTGCGGGGGTATGACCGGACCAACTTTACGCTCCAAGCTCCTGAAGTGATTGGAGTGACGTTGTCCGGGAAGCGATCCCTGTTGGAAAACATCACGTCGAACAGCGTGAGTGTGACCTTGGATTTGACAGGTCTCCCGAGCGGACTGCATGGGGTCGACGTCGATTATGAAGTACCAAAAGGTGTGACCGTCGTCTCACCGAAAACGATCGACATTGAGTTGACGAGTGTCGATGAACAAACCGAAACGTCCTCGATTCAATGAGGCGTTCAATCATACAAAAGTGAGGAATTGAATTCATGGGTAAATATTTTGGAACTGATGGAGTCCGCGGTGTCGCGAACTCAGAATTGACAGCAGAATTAGCATATCGTTTAGGTCGTGCGGGCGGCTACGTGTTATCGAAACACCTGCCAGCCGGCGAACAGCCGAAAGTTTTGATTGGCCGTGACACACGCATTTCAGGCCACATGCTTGAAGGTGCACTCATCGCGGGTCTCCTATCAATCGGAGCCGAAGTGATGCGTCTCGGCGTCATCTCGACGCCAGGTGTCGCTTATTTGACGAAATCGCTTGATGCAACAGCCGGTGTCATGATCTCGGCGTCGCACAACCCAGTCGCGGATAACGGCATCAAGTTCTTTGGTAGCGACGGCTTTAAACTCGATGACGCGACAGAAGCGGAAATCGAAGCAATTTTGGATGCGGCGGAAGACACGTTGCCACGCCCGGTCGGGAAAGACCTCGGCTTTGTCTCGGATTACTATGAAGGTGCACAGAAGTACCTTCAAATGTTGAAACAGACGGTCGACGAAGATTTCGACGGTCTCCATATCGCCCTCGACTGCGCCCATGGTGCGACGAGCGGATTGGCAGCCCGTTTATTTGCTGACCTCGAAGCGAACGTCTCGACGATCGGGAACTCGCCGAACGGCTTGAACATTAACGAAGGTGTCGGTTCGACTCACCCAGAGCACTTGGCGCAATTCGTTCGTGATAAAGGAGCGGACATGGGTCTCGCTTTTGATGGCGATGGCGACCGCTTGATTGCGATTGATGAGAACGGCGATATCGTCGACGGCGATAAAATCATGTACATTTGCGGGAAGTACTTGAGCGAGAAAGGTCGTCTCAAAGACAACACGATCGTTGCGACGGTCATGAGTAACCTCGGATTCCATAAAGCTGTTGAAGATGCTGGTATGACGGCGCTTCAGACGGCAGTCGGTGACCGTTACGTCGTCGAAGAGATGAAAAAACACAACTACACACTCGGTGGCGAGCAGTCGGGTCACCTCATCTTTCTCGACCACTCGACGACAGGAGACGGTATGCTCTCTGGCGTTCAACTCGCCCAAATCGTGAAGACGACAGGCCGCAAGCTGTCAGAACTCGCGGCTGAGATGCCGGTCTATCCACAAAAACTCGTCAACATCCGTGTCACGGATAAGAATGAAGCGATGAACGGCGACCGTGTGCTCGCGACGATTCAAGAAGCGGAAGCAGAAATGAACGGCAACGGCCGTATCCTCGTCCGCGCCTCTGGTACGGAGCCGCTCGTACGCGTCATGGCGGAAGCACCAACTTCGGAAGAATGTGACCGTTATGTCGAACGAATCGCACAAGTTGTCCGCGAAGATTACGGCTTAGAAGGATAATTCTGTCGAAATAGGGAATAAAACAAGGGAATCCGTCCTCGGGTTCCCTTTTTGTTTCCGTTTTGTCACTGTGAAATTATGTGATTTTCTTGACGAATGGAGGTGTGATTTGTACTATTAAGAGCGTGACCTTAGAAACGGAAGGACACCCAGTACGAAACAAGCGCCAGAACTCTTCGGAGTTGACGAGGTTGGAGGTTATCGAGTTTTCGGCGGATGCCTCCTAGTCGCCTGTCACGACTACAAGCAAACCCTCAAAACGCCCGGGCGACCGGACGGCCAAAGGGGAGCGCGTTGACAGCTCTTAGAAAAAGCCCGTTTCCTTTTTCGAGAAATCGAATATAGAGGAGATTTTTGTATGTGTGGAATTGTAGGAATGATTGGGAATACCGGAGCGAAGGAAATCCTTCTCAAAGGTCTTGAAAAACTCGAGTACCGCGGTTACGACTCGGCAGGTCTTGCTTTGATGCATGATAACGTGAACGTGCATAAAGAAGTCGGCCGGATTGCTGCGCTACGCGAAGTCGTCCCAGCAGAAGTAGATGGCACGATTGGAATCGGCCACACACGATGGGCAACACACGGGGTGCCGAGCGTGCCGAACGCCCACCCGCACCAGAGCACGACGGGCCGCTTCACGCTCGTCCACAACGGTGTCATCGAGAACGACGAACAGATCAAGGCGACACTTGACGTGCCGTTCCTCTCGGAGACGGACACGGAAGTCATCGTCCAGTTGATGGAGAAGAACTTCGTCGTGCTAAATGACGTCGAGGCAGCGTTCCGCAAGACGTTGTCTGAGCTCCACGGCTCTTATGCGATCGCGATGATCGACTCGGAGGACAAAGAACGCCTCTATATCGGCAAGAACAAGTCACCACTCCTCGTCGGACTCGGCGACGGCACGTTCAACGTCGTGGCGTCTGACGCGATGGCGATGCTCCAAGTGACGGACCAGTACCTCGAGCTCCACGACGGCGAGATCGTCATCTTGACGCGCGAATCGGCGACGATCAAGACACTCGACGGCGACGTCCTCGAACGTGCCCCGTATACGGCCGAGATCGATGCGTCAGACATCGAGAAGGGCACGTACGCGCACTACATGTTGAAGGAGATGGACGAGCAACCGGCCGTCATCCGCAACATCATCCAGCACTACCAGAACGAGAACGGTGACATCGAGCTCATGGAAGGCGTGCGCTCGCTCGTCTCGGAAGCGGACCGCATCTATATCGTCGCCTGTGGTACGAGCTACCACGCTGGTCTCGTCGGCAAGCAATTGATCGAGCGCGTCGCAGGTGTGCCGACAGAAGTGCACGTCGCTTCAGAATTCGGTTACAACATGCCGCTCCTCACGGAGAAGCCGTTGTTCCTCTTCATCTCACAATCAGGTGAGACAGCGGACAGCCGGGCCGTCCTCGTCGAAGTGAAGAAGCGCGGTTACAAGGCGCTCACACTCACGAACGTTGCCGGTTCGACGCTCTCACGTGAAGCGAACGAAACGATGCTCCTCCACGCCGGTCCGGAGATCGCGGTCGCATCGACGAAAGCATACACGGCCCAAATCGCCGTGCTCGCCATCCTCGCCTACGACATCGCTCGTGCGAACGGCAAAAAGCTTCCGTTTGACCTCATGACAGAGCTCGCGCGTGTCGCGACGATCATGGACTCGGTCATGGCTCAAAAAGAAATCTTTGAGCAATTGGCAGACAAGTTCTTGAAAGAGTCACGCAACGCGTTCTTCCTCGGTCGCGGCATGGACTCATACGTCGGTCTCGAAGGAGCCCTCAAGCTCAAAGAGATCTCGTATATCCAAGCGGAAGGCTACCCAGGTGGTGAGCTCAAGCACGGACCGATCGCCTTGATTGAAGACGGCACACCGGTCATCACGCTCGTCTCGCAACCGAACACGCACCTCAACATCCGTGGAAACATCAAGGAAGTTGTCGCCCGTGGCGCCGTTGCTTGCACGATCTCGATGGAAGGCATGGAACACGAGAGTGATTCATTCGTCTTGCCGCGTGTCGAGCCACTGCTCACGCCGCTCGTGACGGTATTACCGCTTCAACTCATCTCGTATTACGCGGCTCTTGCGCGTGATTGCGATGTCGACAAGCCACGTAACTTGGCGAAATCAGTCACAGTCGAATAAACGGTAGGCCAAGATCTTTCGGGATCTTGGCTTTTTTTGTTGTGATTTACGTCATGCGAACCGGCTTGTATACTGAAGGTATAACGACTAAGGAGAGAACGCCATGCGAATCCAACTAGTTAACACATTCATCCTGCCGGAGGACGTGCGTTCATAAGTTGGCCACCTCCTCCGATGATTCACTGTATTGGAACAAACTATCGGAGGAACCATACAATTGAAGATTCAACAGCTTTACTATGCGGTCACGAGTTCGCGCTCGCTCATCATACAGATGGTGTTCACGTTGAACGCCATCTATTATGTGACGACCGCCGAGTTGAATGCGTTACAACTCGTCTTGATCGGAACGATTTTAGAAGTATCAATTTTACTATTCGAGCTGCCCACCGGTCTCGTCGCCGATTTATATGGGCGGAAGCGGTCAATGGTCATCGGCATCGGTTTGATTGGATTGGCCCATTTGCTAGAAGGGGGCATCCCTGAATTTTGGGCCATCGCGGTCGCGTCAGCGCTATGGGGTATCGGCTGGACGTTCATCAGCGGGGCCGAACAGGCATGGATTGCCGATGAGATGGGGAATGACGGGTTAGAACAAGTGTTTTTGCGAGGCGCTCAATATAGTTCGCTCGGCCGCTTCGTCGGAATTGGGCTTGCCGTGCTCCTCGCCGAAGTCACGTCCGTCCAAACGACAATCGTGCTCGCCGGTGGGATGTTGGTCATGCTCGCGATCATCGCATGGCGCGTCTTGCCAGAGACGCGGTTCGAACCGATCACGCGGGCCGATACGTCGAACCTCGTGCAAGCAAAACGGACGGTTCGGGACGGATACACCCATATCCGTGGCAATTCGATTCTCGTCGGCTTGGCTGCCATCACGCTCGTCTGGGGTCTCGCTAGTGAAGGATTCGACCGGTTATGGGGCGCGCATTTGATTGAGACGTTCCAGTTGTCGGAACAGACGGCCGTGTATTGGTTCGGCTTGTTCTATGCCGTCGCGTTTCTACTCAACATGTTGGTGTTGAAAGGTGTCGAGCTATACGTCAAAGGACGCTATGCGACGACCTTGTTTTGGTTCAACGTGTTGCTCATCGTTGCGATGCTTGCTTTCGCTTTGGTCGGACAGTTTTGGGTGGCCGTGTTGCTGTATTGGACGATTGCGGCACTGCGCAACGTGCACTACCCGCTTATGAGCGTCATGACGAACGAGCGGCTCCCGTCGAAAGGCCGGGCGACGATTTTGTCGATGTTCGGTCAGGTCGACGCGTTCGGTCAAGTCGCCGGGGGACCGTTGATTGGACTGCTCGCCCTGTACACGTCGATTCAAGGAGGGCTCGGGGCAGCGGCGCTCTTGCTCCTCCCGATGTTGGTTTTCTTGAGAAAAATCAAGCACCATTGAGGCAAAGACCGTCCCGTGATTCGTTCGGGGACGGTCTTTTTGTGACGATGTGAGGAATTCTACAGTCAAGCGCCATATTAAATGATAGAACTCGTTTGATTATTAGAAAAGTGGTCAATAGGATAGTAGAGCATATAAAGGGGATGAACATCATGAATATTGTTCATGGAGGTCACCGGACGCATTGGGCAATCGGGTTGTTGATCGGTTTAGGGTCGTTCCTGCTCAGCAGTTTCCTCTTCAGTCTCTTTATTGAAACCGGTGTGCTCGTCACGTTCCTCACCGGTGTCGTCGGCAGCGTCCTGTTGTTCTTATTGCTCGGTCACCGTGAACACTTGATTCGAAATGTCGGATTGAGCACGATTGGCATGGTCGCCGCCATCTTGCTCGGGTTTGCGGTCGGCGAAACGTTCACGGCCATCTTCCCATCACTCGGTGACACGTACGGAAACACGGCATTCTTGATTATGGTGACGACGGCCTTCGGTACGATGCTCGGTGTCATCGTGTACGGGAAGAAGGCACTCGGCTTCTTCCTATTGGCCAGCTTCGTCACGGCACTCGTGTTGACCGTTTTGATTGAAGTCACGAACGTGATGCAAGGCCAATTTTGGCAAGGGGTCGATTTGAATTACGTGCTCATCGTGACGACAATCGGAGCGGTGGCCGGTTTCGCGCTCGGACTATTCGAGGATGTGAAGCATGCGCATTAATTAAAAGATCGCCGCGAGGCGGTCTTTTAATGTGTCAAAGCGATAACAAATCATCGTATCGGTCTCAAAAACGTCTCATCACCTTAGTAGCAGGGTAACGTATACACATAAAGACGTAAGGGAGAGATTCGATGAGACAGAAAAAATGGATGACGGGTTTGAGCGCGATGTTGCTCGCGACGACTTTGGCAGCTTGTGGGGATGCCGAGGAGGAGCAGACGAGCGATTCGACAGAAGAACATTCGGACCATTCGATGATGGACCATTCGGGATCAGGAGAGGTGCCGAGCGGGTTAAGTGAAGCGACAGATCCGACGTTCCCGGTCGGGTCGACCGCGATGATGACGGCCGACCACATGCCGGGCATGGATGGCACCGAAGCGACAATCGTCGGTGCATATGACACGACCGTCTATTCGGTTTCTTATACCCCGACGGATGGAGGTGACCCGGTCGAAGATCACAAGTGGGTCATCCATGAAGAACTCGACAATCCAGGTGAGGCACCGTTAGAAGAAGGGACCGAAGCCACTCTGGCCACGGACCACATGGACGGGATGGACGGCGCCGAGGCGACGATTGATTCGGCCGAACAGACGACGGTGTATATGGTCGACTTCACCACAAACGACGGGGAAGACGTCACGAACCATAAATGGGTCACAGAGGATGAACTCGAAGCCATGAACTAAGGATGAACCTCAGAGAAATCTGAGGTTTTTATTTATTTACGATGATTATTTATTGATAAACGATAAAAGTGAGGTTATGATGAAGCTATCAAACGAAGTGAGGTGGCTTCATCATGAAACGAGAGACGGTTTTTTTACGGCTGGCCGTATTCGTTCTGGCTGTCCCGATTGTGGCGGCCTGCTTGTTTTTGCTTCCGTACATTTGGCGCGAGGCGGTCGAGAGCGGGAGTTGGATTGAGGACTCGATTCGCCCGATTGTGATTGGCATGTACGTATCGGCCATCCCGTTCTTCCTTGCGCTGTTCCAAGCGTTCATGTTGCTACGGTTGATTGACCGCGATGAAGGGTTCTCGTATCGGGCTGTCCAATCACTCCGCATGATCAAGTATTGTGCGTTGGCGATCACGGCCGTTTATATCGGGACGCTCCCGTTCTTCTACTGGTTCGCCGAGCGAGATGATGCGCCTGGATTCCTTCTCATCGGGCTTGTCTTTGTGTTTGCCGCGTTCGTCGTCGCCGTATTCGCGGAACTGTTACAGAAACTATTGAAGCGTGCCATCGACATGAAGCAAGAAAATGATTTGACGGTCTGAGGTGAGATAGATGGCGATTATCGTAAATCTTGACGTAATGTTGGCGAAACGAAAGATGAGTGTGACCGAGCTGTCTGAAAAAGTGGGCATCACAATGGCAAACTTGTCGATTTTAAAGACGGGCAAAGCGAAAGCGATTCGTTTCTCGACGCTCGAAGCAATCTGTCAGGCGCTCGACTGTCAGCCGGGCGACATTTTAGAATATCGGGAAGAGTGATGGACAGGGCGAGCGCCCTGTTTTTTTGTGGAGTTTGAAACATTTTCCATCACGTTGCGTATAAGACAGGAAAGACGAACGAAAAGGGGAAACGAGATGATTCAGACATGGAATGAACGGGCGCACAAAGCGTTAAAAGGAAAGGCAGGGCTATTACTCATCTGGTCGTTCGCCTGCTCTGTGATGTTAGAATTGGGGTTGATGGCAGACCCGACTTATTACGGTTTGACGGTGGAGTCACTGCCGCTGACCGTGCTCAGTTTAGGTGGCATCTTAGTTTATATCGCCCTTTATCCGGTTAACGTCGGATACAGCTGGCTCATCTTAAAGACGGTACGAGATCAGCCGATTCGCTGGAGTGATGTGTTCGACCCGTTTCGTCACCGTTATGGAAAACATTTGCTCGCAACAATTCTCGTCATATTGTTCCAAGTACTATGGACATTGTTGCTAGTCGTACCAGGAATCATAAAGTATTTCTCGTATGCGTTCACGTACTTCATCTTACGCGACGACCCAGAACTGTCTGCTACAGAGGCAATCACAAAATCGAGAACGATGATGCGCGGACGAAAGTGGGATGCGTTCAAACTCATTATGCCATTCGTTCCGATGTATCTAGTCGGTTTGATTTTTTATATGCAACTTGATTTAGTCGTCCTCGGGTCATGGATTTTCCTTGTCGCACTAGCACTCATCCGCCCGTTCATCGTCAGCCGTTTCGCCGTCATGTATGAAGACGCGCGTATCGAGTATGACGAGCAGTGGAATCGCTCGGCGTGAAGCGCATCGGTTCCGGCGTATGAGTCCTCGGGCATGATACAATCTTCCTGACAGAAGGGGGAATGGACATGAACATCGGTATTATTGGTGCCGGACTGAGCGGGATTGTCGCAGCACGCGATCTTGTGCGTCACGGCCATACAGTTGAATTGATTGAGAAGAGTCGGAGCGTCGGGGGACGCTTGGCGACGAGGCGGATCGGAGACGGCAAAGCCGATCACGGGGCGGTCTATTTCACCGTACGAGGGGAAGAACTCAAACAAGATGTCGCCGACTGGCAGACGAGAGGGTGGGTCAACGTGTGGTACGCTGACCCGTATCCGCGCTACGTCGCCGTCGACGGGATGAACGCCTTGGCCAAACGGTTGGCCGACGGGTTGCCCGTCCATTTGAACGAGCGGGTCGAGACGGTCACGACACGAGATGGTCAGGTCAGCGTCCAGACGGATGTGACGACGCGACAGTATGACCGTCTCCTCATCACGTCGCCGCTCCCGCAGACGCTCGACTTGCTCGCAGATTTTCCGGTCGATGCGGCGTTACGTGAATTGACGTACGCCCCGACGTTTGTCGGTTTGTTCGAATTGGCAAGCGATACTCCCATCGGTCCGGACGGGATTCTCGATACAGACTTGGCGCCGGGTATCTTGAAAGTCATCAACAACCGCCAAAAAGGCATCTCGGCGACCGAACTCGTCAGCGTCTATATGGACGAGTCGTGGAGCGAGGAGTGGTATGCACGAGCGGACGAAGACACGCTTCGTGAAATTGAGCGCCTGTTGCAAACGGTGACAGGGTCGGCGGTGATTCAATCGAGGCAGTTGAAACGGTGGCGCTATGCGCAGGCGACCGACGTCTGGAACGAGCCTTACCATCGATTGCGGGACGAGCCGATTTTCTTGGCCGGTGACGTCTTCCTCGAGCCGGATGACGCTTCAGGCCGGACTCGGTTCGAGAGCGCGTACGTCTCAGGACTCCGTGTCGCGGAAGCGATGCGCTAAACCTTCTTCGGAAGGTTTTTTTCATGACCGTGCCGAATAGTCAGACATATGAATTGGAGAGGGGAATCAGACATGGGGATGGTTGGCGCATACATGCGGGTATCGGTCGAAGAGTTGACAGCACTGCTTCAAGAGCCGAAGCGTTTCGAGCAACTGTTAGAAGATGAGGAACGACAGACCGATATCGATAAGGCGTGGCACGGTCTTTACTTTTTATTGACCGGGGCGACCGATTTGAACGAGATCGACCGTCATTCGCTCGGGAAGGCAGTCTTCGGAGGGGATGTCATCGACGAAGAGACGGGCATCGCCTATTTGATGCCGGGAGAAGTGGAGGACTTGTCGCCCCGACTTCAATACATCGAGCTGGAGGCGCTAGAAGCGCGCTACGACGTCGCGACGATGAACGAGCAGGAACTGTACCCATTTGAACGGGAGTGGGGACTCGAGGAAAAACAGTACTTATTGGACCAGTTCGATGAGTTGAAACGTGTCTTCGCCCAGGCGTCGAGACGGCGGGAGGCGCTCGTCACATGGATCGGGTAAGCGTAAAGGCGTTACGTCTTCAAGATGAGGCGTTGCTGTATGAGTTCGAGTGCGAGAATCGCACGTATTTCGAGCGTTCGGTTCCGAGCCGAGGCGACACCTACTATGAGCCGGAATCATTCCATCAGGCGTTGCAGCAACTATTGAGCGAGCAGACGAACAGGGACGGGTACTATTACTTGATTTGGCGCGACGACACAATCGTCGGGCGTCTGAACGTTCATCATACCGATGCCGACACTGGCGAGGTCGGTTACCGGGTCGGAGCGGGGCATGGGGGACGCGGGTATGCCACGGCGGCCCTGCGACAATTGTTGACGTTCAAGTTGCCTGGATTCAATCGATTGAGAGCCGAGACGACAAGCGACAATGTGGCGTCCCAACACGTATTAAGGGGTGCCGGTTTTATCCGTGACGGCGAGGTACGACAGATAGAATGGGAAGGACGAACGCTGACGTTTTATACGTATGTATATCCACTCGACCGATGAAGGAGCGACTTCATCGGTCATTTTAGTTGACCGCTCTTAGTTTAGGGCATAAACTATCTTTATCTAGTTTAGGGGGTAAACCAAAATGAAAGAATTGATGCGGGAGGCTGTCCAGTTGTTCGAAGAGGTCATGTTCCAAGGTGCGGAGCATGTCATCGAGGCGATGGACGGGGACGTCTGGCATGACTATTCGCGGGAACAACTGCAGCTGCTCAAGCTGCTCGAACAGTTCGGTCCGATTCAAGCCGGCCAGTTGGCCCAAAAACAAGGAGTTCATAAGAGCGCCGTCTCCAACCGGTTAAAAAAGCTCGTCGACAAAGAGCTCGTCGTCAGTCGACGCGGGCATGACCAGCGCGAGCGGTTGATTGAGTTGACGGAAGCCGGACATCGCATCGTCGAAGAAGCGGATGCGGCCGTCTACCGTTACGTCGAATCGTTGCTCGACGGAAACATCGAAGAGACAGAAATCGAACAGTTCGTCCGGACGTTCCGGAAAATTAAACAGCTGCTTCGAATTGGGGAGGAATAACACGTGCATAAAATCATCCAATGGCGCTGGGGCATCTTAATCGGTCTCATCGTCTTGACGGCTGCCTTGTTTGTGGCGGCCCCGAACTTGACGAAGCAGGCCGAACAAGCCGGCAGCTTCCAATTATCCGAGGACATGGATTCGCAGCGGGCGCAGGACATCTTGAACGCCGCCGGGAAGAGCGATAAGACGATCTCGCTCGTCTATGAGTTCGAAACGCTCGGTGACGCCGAACGGGCCGATATTTCCCGGGTCATCGACGAGATGAAACAAAACGACACGGTCGTCAAAAACGTACTCGACCCGTTTGAAAGTGAAGAGACGGAAGCACAGCTCGTCTCGGAGGACGGCGGCATCGTGCTCGTCCCAATCACGGTCGAAGGGTCGATGGAAGACATCAACGCCTTTGCGGACGACGTGCGGGCGAACATCCTCCCGGAAGACGAGACCGTCTACATCACAGGTGAAGAAATCATCAACAACGATGTGAACTTGAGTGCGCAGGAAGGCTTGAAGAAGACGGAAATCATCACGGTCGTGCTCATTTTTGGACTGCTCCTGCTCGTGTTCCGCTCAATCGTGACGCCATTCATCCCGCTCATCGCGGTCGGATTCACGTATTTATTGAGCCAATCGTTCGTCGCATTTTTCGTCGATTGGTTTGGCTTCCCGGTCTCGAACTACACGCAGATTTTCCTCGTGGCCATCTTGTTCGGGATTGGAACTGACTATTGTATTTTGCTGCTCAGCCGGTATAAAGAAGAGCTCGGCGCGGGCCACGCGATTGAAGATGCCATCGTCAACACGTACAAAACGGCAGGGCGGACAGTCCTCATCAGCGGTCTCGCCGTGTTCGTCGGCTTTGCGGCTATCGGTTTCGCCGATTTCCCAATCTTCAAATCAGCCGTCGCCGTCGCGGTCGGGATTGCCGTGCTCTTGCTCATTCTCTTCACGGTCGTGCCGTTCTTTATGGCGACGCTCAAGCATCGTTTGTTCTGGCCATCGAAGAAGGCGGGCGAACATCACGACAGCCGTCTCTGGGCCGGATTCAGCCGTCTGTCGGTCAATCGACCGTTCGTTTCGATTCTCGTCGTCGCGTTGATCACCGTACCGGTGTTGTTCACGTACGACGATGCCCGGTCGTTCAATACGGTCGATGAGATCGGTGACGATTATGATTCCGTGCGCGGTCTCAACTTGATTTCAGAAGGATTCGGACAAGGGGAGTCGCTCCCGGTCCAAGTCATTTTGAAACAAGCTGGAGCGTTGTCCGAAACGGATATCCCGTACATCGAGAAATTCTCGAGTGAACTGGAAAACATCGATGGGGTGAGCGGCGTCCGTTCGGTGACGCGTCCGACCGGTGACGTCATCGATGACTTTTACGTCGACACCCAGCTCGAACAAGTGAGCGCAGGACTGACGGAAGCCGAGACTGGTCTCGGTGACGTCCAGGACGGACTCGCGCAAGTCGAATCTGGGCTTAACGCCGTCGTTGGCCAATTACCGGCCGGTTCAACGAACGCCGGCGCCCCGCTCGCGGAAGCGGCAGCGGGACTTGGTCAATTGAACGCTCAGCTCGGTCTGATTGGCCAAGGACTCACGGCGACGCAAAATATTCCTGCGACCGTAACGCAGCTCGGGCAAGTGTCGGCCGGTCTCGGTCAAATCGAGGCAGGCATTAACGAGGCAGCATCTACGTTGACGACACAAGGCGCCCAAGCCGGAGAACTCGGAACGGGTCTCGGACAACTCGCCGCGGGTGTCGGTGAAGCGAACGCAGGGCTCGCTCAAATCGAGACCGGTATCAATGAAGCGGCGGCATTCCTATCAGACCTGAGTAGCTCGGACAGCCTGCGCGATACGGGCGTCTATCTACCGGAAGGGACGCTCACGTCAGAGGAGTTCGCTCCAGCTGTCGAACGCTACGTATTTGACGACGGGACGGCGACACAGCTCGAGGTCATCCTCGAGATGGACCCATATTCGCCGGAAGCGATTGACACGGTCGAGACCGTGAAAGCGACGATGGACCGGATCGTCACCGATACGCCGTTCGCGGATGCGACAATCGGATATGCCGGTATCTCGAGTATTAACAGCGACTTGAATGAGACGTCGACGAACGACTTCAATCGGACGGTCGCCATCATGCTCGTGACGCTGTTCATCGTCTTGACGATGTTGTTCCGTTCGATGGTCATGCCGCTCTATATGATCGGCTCGCTCTTACTGACGTATTACACGTCGGCGGCCATCACGGAGCTCATCTTCGTCGAAGGACTCGGTTATGACGGCATCAGTTGGGCCGTTCCGTTCTTCGGGTTCGTCATGTTGATCGCCCTCGGCATCGACTATTCGATTTTCCTGCTCGATCGGTTCCGCGAAGAGTCGATCAACGGGATGACGGTTCGCGATGCGCTCGTCCATTCGATGACGAAGATGGGGACGGTCATCATGACCGCGGCCGTCATCCTCGCCGGAACGTTCGGGGCGATGATCCCGTCTGGCGTGCTCAGTCTCGTCCAGATTGCGACGATCGTTATCACCGGACTGTTGTTATACGGATTGATTGTGTTGCCGCTGCTCATCCCTGCGATCACGGTATCGTTCGGGGACGGAGTATGGTGGCCGTTCAAACCGAAACAGAAGAAGTAAGCACAAGCGGGTGTCTCCTCATGAGACGCCCGCTTTTTGGGATAGATCGGATGCGTTTAGGGAACAGGTGAACGAATAGACTTTTAGAAGGAGGAATCGCATATGGCAATTACAATCACCGCTATCTTGAAGGCACATCCTGGGAAAGAAGACGAGTTACGGCAAGCGCTCGATGAGGTCATTCCTCCGTCGCGACAAGAGGAGGGGTGCCTGACGTATGTGCTCCATGAGTCAATCGATGCCCCGGGCACGTTCGTGTTCTATGAAAAGTACGAAGACGAGACGGCGCTTGACCATCACATCAACTCACCGCATTACCAAGCATACCGAAAGACAGCTGAGACGCTACTCGCCGTCCGTGACGTGTATCGTCTGCGTGAAGTCTGAAAGGAGAAAGGATTATGATTACTCAACCGATTATCCCGTGTATTTGGTTCGAAGGCGACGTCGAGGCGATTGCGGAGTGGTACGTGTCGAGATTTCCTGATTCATTCGTCGACTATACGACGAAACTGAGCGATACGCCTTCGGGTGAGACGACGGTTGTGACCGTCTCGCTGGCGGGACAATTCTTTCAACTGCTCGGGGCGGGTCCGTTGAAGGAGCGGAACCCGTCTATCTCGTACATGGTCACGTTCCCGACGGCAGAAGAAGTCGAGACGTTGTGGGGTAAACTTGTGGACGGGGCCGAGGTGCTCATGCCGCTCGACGCGTATGATTTCAGCGAGCGCTACGGCTGGTTGACAGACAAGCACGGTGTCTCCTGGCAAATCATGCATAGCGGCGGGATGGACATCCAGACGGTGACTCCGTGCTTCTTGTTCGTCGGAGACGTGTTCGGTCGGGCCGAGGCGGCGATGAACGACTGGATTTCCATCTTCCCGGATTCGTACGTGCTCGAAGACCATCTGATCCGTTACGAAGCGGCAGACGGCCTAGAGTTAGAAGGAAAGCTCAATTATGCCCGTTTCGTCTTGTCCGGACGCGAGTTCGTCGCCATGGACAGCGCGGAAAATCATCAATTTGCGTTCAACGAGATGCAGTCGCTGATCGCATTTTGTGAGTCGCAAGCCGAGATTGACGAGTACTGGGCCAAGCTGTCGGCCGTCCCGGAAGCGGAACAGTGCGGCTGGCTTCAAGACCGGTATGGTGTCTCCTGGCAAATCGTGCCGTGGGAGATGGAAGAGATGCTGACGACCGGTACAAAGGAGCAGTTGGCGCGAGTGACGCAAGCGTTCTTGCCGATGAAGAAAATCGATGTCGCCGCGTTACGAAACGTCTACTGACAAAAACAAGCCGTCCCGATTATTTCGGGGCGGCTTGTGCGTCGTTTTGTTGAAAGTCGGACAGTGCGTCTTTCACGACGATCGTATCGGATAAACGGAGTTGTTCGACGGCTTGATCAATATATGGTTCGCATGTTTGAAGCGGCAAGTCATCGCCGGTCTCGACCGAATAACACATGCCGCTGCCGACCGGCTCTGTCAAATCCGGGACGAAATAAAGGTCGTCGTAGCGGAACGAGCCGTTCCGGAACACGGTCAAATTGGGCTCATCGTCGAGAAGCGAACTTCCAAGCATGTACGTCGGTGTCATCCCGAGCAAATCGAGGATGGTCGGGGCCAAATCGACTTGACCGCCGCTCGCCTGCACCGTCTGACCTCGTTCGAGTCCTGCCGGTTTGATGAATAACGGGACGGAGCGATCGAGCTGGAACAAATCGACCGTGGAGTCGGCATCTGCATTTACGGCCATCTCGTCACCGGCAGCGGTCAATCCGCTGTCGTGGTCGCCATAAAAGACGACCAAGGCGTCGTCCCACTTTTCGTCCGCCTTCAGTCGTTCGACCATGAGACCGACGGCGGCATCGCTGTAGTGGACGGTGTGATAATAGTCTTGGAGGAGCGGGTCCTCGTATTCCGATAGATCCAACCGTTTCTCCTCGTCCGGAATCTCATACGGCGTATGGCTCGTCAACGCGACCATGAAGGAATAGAACGGCTCGTCCAACGTGTCCAAGTG
The DNA here is from genome assembly GCF_018618075.1 of Exiguobacterium sp. s5. Taxonomy (NCBI): domain Bacteria; kingdom Bacillati; phylum Bacillota; class Bacilli; order Caryophanales; genus Exiguobacterium; species Exiguobacterium sp. s5. The sequence continues at coordinate 20,695 of NZ_JACSLK010000001.1, forward strand.
GTCGACCGATGTCGTCAGGAACTCCTTGTCGCCGACGGCCATACCGATGACCGGATCGGCCGGATAATCGTCTTGGTGGAAGAAGTGGTTGTAGCCAATCTGCTCATAGAAGTTGGCACGATTCCAAAACTCCTTGTCGAACGCATGCATCGCGGCCGTATCATAGCCGGCTCGTCGTAACTGCTCAGGCAAGGCGTCAAACGTGTTCGTCGCATACTGCGTATACACCGAACCTGATTTGACGGGATAGAGCGAGGCGTTGACGGTGAATTCCGCATCAGACGTCCGGCCCTCGTGCGTCTGATGATAAAAATTCGGGAAATACAGCATCTCATCACGGAGCGCATTCAGATTCGGCGTCAGTTCTTGCCCGTTGACCGTCTGGCCGATCACGGACGCTTGGAACGACTCGAGTTGGACGACGATGACGTTCGTATCCGCTGTGGTGTCAACTGGTTCGGTCGCTAACGCTTCGATTTGGTTGCGCTCCCGTTCTGTCAGGTCGCCACCGAGATGAAGGGCGTCCTGAATGCCGCGGAATGCATCGAGGCCGTGATAGCCCCAAAAGCCGAGCTGATAATACTCGCGCATATTTGAAATCGGGCTTTTCCGGTGATCTGTTTCGGCGTAATGAACAACGGTCGGGACGGTAAAGACGATGAAGCCGACAAGAAAACCGGCGACCGCCAAACGGCGACCGAGAGATTTCGATTCCAAGACCGGCTGTCGTTTCATATAGACGAGGATGGCCGCGTAGACGAGCAAATCTGTGAACAAGATGAAGTCGGGTGCTTGAATCAATGTCAAAAATCCGCCCCCGACGTCTCCCATCTGGCCGATATCAGACAGTAGGGCGACCGACAGCAAGTTGCCGAAATAGCGGTAGTACCAGACGTCCGAGATGAGTAGCGTGCTGTGCAGAAACAGCGACGCGAACAAAATCCAGCGACGTGTCTGCGGTTTTACGAGTAGCGCCCAACTCGTCATCATCAAGATGGTCGCGAGGTTGATGAATAGAAAAGGTAGGTCGAACGCGCTCGCCGTCAACAGACTGAATAGGAACAGCTTGGCGAGGGAGAGCGATAAGTAACTCCAATAATCGAGATATTTCATGAGAGGCCTCCAAATGGTACGGACAAAGTGTGTTCTCTGTCATGTACCTGTTCGACGACGGCGAAAAACATGAGGGTGTGCGAATCCAATAAAAAAAGTGAGGCTCGTGGCCTCACTTGATGACAAACGTGTCCCGGAGCTCGATAATCGTGCCTTCCGGGGCTTTCAGTTTACTCAAATGACCGTCGACGACGAAGTAGATGTTCCCGCCGTGTTTCGGTAAGAACGTCACGCCAAGGTCCTCAAGGCGCCGCACTTCGGTTTCGAGATCATCGACGTACAAAGCGAAGTGGACCGGACCGGCCGCATGCTTCGAATACGGTGACAACGTCTCATCGACTTTCGCCGTTTGGAGCTCGATATAAAAGTCGCCAAGTTTGAGCCAGCTGTTGTACGCGCGCGTATGAAAGTCGGGCGACTCTTGAACGAGCTCGAAGCCGAGCGCCTCATAAAATCGTTTGGACGCCTCATAGTCGGGCGTCTGGATGCAGAGATGGTGGATTTGTTTCATTGGGTCTGTCCTTTCAATTGTGCTTGTCTAATCTGGTCTCGATGGAAGGGCGAATCGGCTGATTCTGACGTCAGACTGATGACGTTGCCATCCGGGTCCAATACATCAAAACAACTCATCCCGCCAAAATCTTGAAGTCGGCCAGGTTTCAAGCCGGCGCGTTCAAATGTGTCATGGATGGATTGAATGTCGTCGCAGACGATGTTGAAGCTGACGTGTTCGTCACCGTTTCGGTCGCTGAACGTCGTCGAAGCAACGTTTTTCGTTTCAATCAATCCGAGTTGGGTCGCCCCGTCTGGGAAATGGACGCCGATGCCACCTTCCCAACGTCCGATTTCAGATATGTGAAAGTGGGTTTGATACCATTCCAATGATCGGATTAAATTTGTTACAGGAATAAAGATACTGCCGATACGAAACATCGCTTTGCCCCCCTTATTTTCTTTCAGTTTAGCGAACGGCTCACTGAAAATATAGGTGGGAAGAAACTTTTTGAGCTGTGATTTTTATGAACAAGGTAAGGAGATAATGATAATGCAAATTCACTAAAAATCGAAGGAAGAAGACTAGACCCGGTTCAACTTACAACATCACTAACGTATTGAGTAGTAAGAAAAGAAGGAAACCAGCGCCTGAAAAGATTAATACGCCTAATAATATGTTCCCTTTTTCGTCTTTAAATTTTTTGACATACAGCACGGAAAAAATAAGCAGTACCGCCAACAGAGTGGTCAAAGAAAGAAAGAGCAATGTAATCGAGTGATTCGATATGATTCCAAAATTGAAAAAGAATTCAGAGATGAAGATGAATAGAAAAATTAAAGTCCCGACTAACAATGAGTAAAAATAAGGATTGCGATTAATGTCCATAACTAAACACTCCTTCTTCACTAGAGTTATAAAACCATCACATCACGTCAAACAGGGACAGCCGTCATAAATCGGCCGTCCCTGCTTTTGTGGTCGTTGTGGGTTGGACAGCGTTGCCCGCCATAAAAAAGAGGACGATGGCGGCCACCCCGAAAATCGAGATGAACACATTTTGGAGCAGCACATCGACGAACATCGGCTCGCTCGAGAACGTACCCGTCGCAATCTGGGCATTCCAGCGAGTGAACGTGGCAATCCGTTCGAGCGTGTACAACAGACCGGACATGAACAGGCAGGCGGTGGCCGCCAGTATTAGCGTCAATCGATTCAAGAAAGGACCTCCCTAATTGGTATATCCTGATTTTACCATTTACTATCAGTCGGAGGAAGGACTTATCGATTCACCGTGAGCGGTCGCAATTGCTTGACCCGCGCCAAGACGATCCAGCCGAGAAGAGCACCGGTTACACTCGAGGCGAGGAAGGCCGGGAAGAAGAACAGTGCCCCGAACTCCGTTCCCATCAAGATTTTGGCATACGGGACGGCGATGAGCGAGGCGATGATTCCGGTCCCGAGGACTTCGCCGAAAGCGGCGAAGGCGACGCGGTTCGTCTTCATATAGAAGACCCCGGCCAAAAGCGCCCCAATCATACCTCCGGGAAAGGCCAAGAGCGACCCGGTACCGGTCATGACACGGACGATTCCGGTCACGAACGCAACGAGAACGGCCCCGATCGGCCCGACGGTGACGGCGGCGATGACGTTCACCATATGTTGAATCGGATAGGCACGGGCGACACCGGTCGGAATCGAGATGAACAGGGAACCGATGACGGCGATGGCGATGAGCATCGCCATCCAAGTGAGTTGTTGAATACGCATAGATAGTCTCCTTTCAAAATGAAAACGCCACTTCTCCAAGTGGAAAAGTGGCGTGGAAAGACAGACGAATCCCACACCACTTCCCTACGCTGGTATGAGCCAGATCAGGTTCGAAGGGTCCGGCGCATGCCGTCTCAGCCCGAAGGCTCCCCTAGTGGTCGTTTATTAACATGAGTATAGCATACCGTCATTTGACGCGGTCGAGCTTTCGTGGTCGGAACGTGACATAGATGATGCCGACGAACAGACCGTACAACAAAAGGGAGAAGACGAGATTGATCAGCCACGGGAGTGTCCCCATGAACACGGCGACGGACGCGTTTTGAAACCAGACGAGCGAGAGCGACAGCCCGACAAAGCTGAGAACGAGCGTTGTCCAAAAGCCGACATCTCGGCGCTTGAACAGACGCCAAACGAGCAGCCCGATGATGAGACTGACGATGGCCGTCGCCCCTAAGTACATATACAAGATGGCATCGACCGGGTATGAGTAATATACAACGTCCATATCGTTTCCTCCTAGGAGATGATGAAAGAAAGGGTGAACAGGATGAGACAGGCAATCCCATGGCGTGACCGATCGTTTCGTGAACGGTTCGAACGATGGATTGAGGCAAACGTGCCGAATGCGAGGTGGCACGTGATCAAAGATACCGATTTGACGTACTTGCTTGTTGGCGCGCTCGATGAGGAACGTTACTACGCCAAAGCGGTGACCGATATCAGCCGCGGCGAGGCCGGATTGTCGGCGTTTCTGGCCGAGCGGCATCCTGATTTCGTGCCTGACGTCATCGCCATCGATTCAGCCCGGAACTGGTTGCTCATGCGAGGCATCGGCGGAGAGGCGCTACGTGAACGGCCGGACGTGAGTCGATACGAAGCGGCGTTGCGTCAATACGCACAGCTGCAGCGACAGGAGATCGACCAGATCGAGACCTACTTGTCTTACGGCATCCCGGACCGCCGACCGGCCAAGTTGAAGGACGAAATCCGCACGTATTTACCTGAGCTCTGCGCCGGGCTCGAGCGATACAAAGCCGAGGCCATGCTCGCGCTTCAAGATGAATTGATCGCCATGTGCGATGAGCTGGCGACCGGGATGCCGATGAGTCTCGAGCACGGTGATTTGCACGGCGGCAACATCTTCTGGCGGGAACGGACGAATGATTTGTGTATCCTCGACTGGGGCGACGCGACCGTCACGCATCCGTTTTTCAGCGTGCGCGTGTTTTGGAACGCGCTGTACGACTTATTGCCGGAAGAAGCCGAGGTCGCCTGGTATGAACAGATTCAAACGATGCGTACGGTTTATTTGGAAGCGTGGAGCGGCGTCGCATCCAAGGACGTGCTTTGGCGTCACTTGTTGATCGCTGAAGAGCTCGGTTGCGTCTATCGGGCCTTGTCGTGGCATGTGTACGTGACGAGATACCGGTACGACGTAGCTGAGTCGAGCGATAAGCCGGCGCAATGGCTCAACTTGCTACTCGAGTACCGGGACTTGAAACGACGTGTCCGATAAGTCATTCATACTTCTCGAGTAGGTTTTCATAATCCGTCTCGCTCCAAAACAGTGGGGCAATCGACTCCGGCCCTTTGAAGATCTCACCGTCTCGGTCGTAGACGATGGCGTAGCCGCCTTCGACTTCAAAGACGATCAAGTCGGCCTTCACTTCCTTGACCCCGTTTCCCGCGATGATCACGTTCTCGAGCGGATCGCGCGCCAGTTGTACGCCCCATTCGTCGAGCTCGACGATGAGCGCGGACGTGTAGGCGTGGCGATTATAGAGCGCCTGAAACTCGTCTTCGGTCAAAACGACGTCCGTCGGTGGGGCACTCGTCCCATATTTTCGTTTCTCGATTTCTTCGACGAATTGAAGGAACGATGCTTCTTGCCAAAACAGCGGCGCGACCGACTCGGGACCGTTAGCGATGTCCCCGTTCTCGCTCTCATAGACGGTGGCGTACGTGCCGTCATCGAGTTTGAACGGATGAATATCGGCGTATGTATGCTGGATGCCGTCGCCGGCGATGACGACGTGCTCGAACGTCTCGCGGAACGGGGTGAGTCCATCGTTCTCGAGTGCCTTCAAGAGCGGCGGGACTTTTTCATATTGGTCGAAGACGTCTTTAAAATCTTCTCGCGTCCAAGCGGTGATGTCTTCGGACGACGGTTCATTTGTATCGGCCGGGACGATGGGTTGCTCAACGGAATCGGTGCACCCGGTCAGCAAAAACACACTGAATCCGAGTAGGCCTAGGCGTTTCATCAATCAAACCTCCTAAGAAAGTTACATTTTTTTCCTATTATCAATGATCGTAGCATGTTTGCCAGTCATTGAGAACCCGGGTACTTTCTCGCTCAGGGTTGCCGCTTCAAGTAACGGTCGAGTGCCTCGTGAAATCGTTGTTGCTGCTCGAACGGGATGTCATGATCGGATGCGGGACCATAGCGAATCAGATGATAGAGCGAGGCGTCGATATCTGTCAGCTCGATGCGTTCGAACCAGTCGACGACCGTCTCATTCGTCCGAAGTTTTAACTCAGGGGCGAGCGACGCGTTGAACGTGATGAGCCAATCCCTCAGTTCGATGTTCGTGAGTATCGGGAACGTCTGTGCAGCGATCGTTGCGTCCGCTTCGTGTGATGATTGAGTAGAAGTGTCATCCGTAAAAAGGAACGTGAGTCCTTTCAGCCGTCGACGACGCAACCATTTCCGGACACTGTAAACAATCAATCCGGCAGCAGCGAGGATGGCGAACAGTGTTCCGAGTCCTCCGGGTGCATCGCCTCCACCCAAACCGAATGGAAACTCAAACATTTTTTTCTTTTCACGTAAGGATCCACCTTTTTCGTTTTCACCAACTGTCGTTAAATCGATTCCATCCTCGTCCGGTTCCTCTTCTTCTTGCTCACGCTCTTCTATTAGAGGATCGTCAACTGGATGCTCGAGCGTTTGAAACCAACTGAACGTCTCCTTACTGACAAAGACGAACGTCACAACGAGACAAGCTGTCACAACAAGGAACCCTATAAATCGAGAGGACCACTTCATCTTTTCCCTCCTTATCGGAATGTTCAGACTATTTATTGTCTATATTACCATAAACAGGTAAACTTCGAATAAGACATCTACCAACGGAGGGGAACGAAATGGGAATCGAAGCGGTCATCAAACAGTTGAATGAAGTGTATTTAGGGAAAGAAGAAGTCGTTCGTCTCTGCTGCACGGCACTTCTCGCCGAAGGACATATCTTGCTTGAGGACGTTCCGGGCACGGGGAAGACGTTGCTCGCCAAAACGATCGCCGGCAGTTTGGACGGGTCATTCTCGCGCATCCAATTTACGGCCGATTTGCTCCCGTCCGACGTCATCGGGACCGACTACTTCAATATGCAGACGCAAGGATTTGACCATCGGCAAGGTCCGATTTTTGCGAACATCGTCTTGATTGATGAAATCAACCGGGCCGTCCCGCGCACCCAGTCGGCGCTGTTAGAAGCGATGGAGGAACGACAAGTGTCAATCGGCGGGAAGACGTATCCGATGCCGAAGCCGTTTTTCGTCATCGCGACGCAAAACCCGATTGAATCGGCTGGGACGTTCCCGCTCCCAGACGCGCAACTCGACCGGTTCCTCATCTCGATTCCGGTCGGCTATCCGGAAGCCGCCGAAGAGCGAGAACTGTTGTTGCAAGTGTTGACCGAGACCCGCAAACAAATCGAGGCCGTGACGTCACTCGCCTCGCTGCAAGAAGCGCAGGCCGAGACGAGACAAGTCGCGATCCAAGACGATGTCCTCGACTATATGCTCGGTCTCGTCCATGCGACTCGGGCGCACGCGTCCGTCGAGGTCGGAGTCAGCCCACGTGGCGCGATCGCGCTGCTCCGCGCTTGTCAAAGCTATGCCTATTTGGCCGGCCGACTGTACGTCATCCCGGAAGACGTCAAAGCCGTGGCGCCGTACGTCCTCGCCCATCGGATCAGCTTGACGCTTGAAGGCGGCATCAAGTCGACAAAAGCGAACGTCATCGCACACATTTTAGACACCGTGCCCGTGCCGGTCGAGGGCTGACGGATGATCCTGTCCACGCACGTTTGGTTGCAGCGACGGCTCCTACCTATATATCTTGTGAGCGGAGCCATGCTCGTGTTCTTCCCGTACGTATACGGATTGGGTTACATATGCTTCATTGTAGCGAGTGCGATTTGGATGCTGGAGCGGACGCGGCAACAACTCGAGCGGCACATCGATCTCCAGTTCACGCAATACGAAGAATTGCTGTTTGTCGGGGACGAGAGTCGGCTCGTATTGGTTGTCGATGGGGTGGGCGAGTTGGACCGGCTCGGACTACCGCTTCGCATTCGTTTGAAGGCGAGCTCAGGAATAAGCTTTCCGGCGCATGAGCGCCTTCCGAACGTGCTCGACTATGAGGTCGATGTCGGTCGCGCCCGCCACGAATTGGTCGTGCGCGCCGAGTATCGAGGTCCAGCCACGTTCGAGGAATGCGTCATCGCCGTCACGCTTCCGTTCCGTCTCGGGACATATTTGTATGAACGACCGGTCGATATAGAGTGGACCGTCCTTCCATCGCTCCTGTTGCATCCACCGGTCGGGACGAAGCGGCTAGCGCTTGGGGACCGGCCGCTCTTGGCGTCACCGCTTCGAAATCCGTTGCAACTAATCGGGTCGAAACCGTATGAAGGGGAACCGGTGAAGGAGATTGATTGGTATGCGACCGCCAAACTCGGACGACTGCAGTCAAAAGTATTTCAACAGACGACGCTCGATACGTTCACGTTCGCCTTGGATTTGACGGGTCCGTCCGGTTATACGCTCCATCACGACTTCGAATCGCTCATCAGCCAAACCGCCTTCGTCACATCGCGTCTGTTAAAAGAGGACTGCAAAGTCGAATTGTTCTTGAATCGATTCAATGAGGATGGGACGATGCTCCATGTCCCGCTTCAGGAAGGCGAGCGCGGCATTCGCTTCATCTTGCTGCAGTTAGCGACGATTCATCCGGGCAACCGGTTTATCTCGACCGATGCGTTCACCCGGATGGTCGAGCGAAAACGATTGAAGCAAAGCCACCTCGTCTCGTTCAATCAACACAATCTGTACGATTGAACAGGGAAATGTCGGATTTTGGCGAACTCTTTACGTATGAATTGGGTCAAAAGGAGAGAGACATATGCCAAAACGGAAATTTGCCAATCGTCGAGACTGGGAACGGATTTTGCAACATCGCTACGCGCAAATGGAGGTACATGATGACCGTTTCTCCGGGACCGTCGCCTTGTTTCAAATCGATGCGGTCCGCGCACCTCAACATAAGATGCACAAGGGAGAAGAGTTCATCGTCGCCGATGCCGGTTACAGCTGGCTTCAATATTTCCCGGACGACGAGCCGTTCGGTGTGACCGTCATGTTTAATGATGAAGGGCACATCGTTCAATGGTACATCGATATCGTCGAAGCGATCGGATACGAGGACGGAATCCCGTATATGGACGACTTGTTGCTCGACATCCTCATCTTCCCGAACGGGGACGTTGTCCGCAAAGACGAGGACGAGTTCGAGGAAGCGACGGAGGCCGGAGAACTGACGCCGGAGCTCGTCGAGCAGGGCTGGCGTGACTTCCATGCGACGCTCGATCGGATTGAACGTCGGGACTTCGTCTATTTCGACTTGGCGAACGAGCATTACACCGAGTTGAAGCAAAAACTTTGAACGGCCTGTTCCCTTTGGTACAGTGAAAGAAAAAACAGGGGGACGAATCATGAAAATCATCAATACCGAGACGTGGTCGCGCAAGAAGCACTACGAATTCTTCAAGGCGTTTGACGCTCCGCATTTCAACGTGACGGCGAGCGTTGATGTGACGAAGTTACATACGCATGCCAAACGGACCGGACAGTCGTTCTTTAAACTGTTCTTGTACGGTGCCGTCAAGACGGCGAACGCCATCCCGGAGCTTCGCTACCGGATTCGCGGCGACGAGGTCATCGAGCACGACGTCGTGCATCCGTCCTTTACTGTCATGATGGACGATGACGTCTTCAACTTTTGCACGGCGACCTATAAAGACACGTTCCCGGACTTCATGGAAGAAGTGACGGCCCGGATGAGCGGGGCGAAACGGGAAGTCGTCGTCGGCGACGAGCCGGACAGTCTGCTTTACATCACGAGCGTGCCTTGGGTCACGTTCACGAGCATCAGCCACCCGACACACGATCAGCAACACGATACGGTGCCGCGCATCGCCTGGGGCAAATTCACGGAGACGGGTGGCCGGATGACGATGCCGCTCTCGGTCCAAGCCCACCATGCCCTCGTCGATGGCGTCCATGTCGGTCGCTATTACGAGTTGTTGCAAGCGTGGCTTGACGACTTGAGTGACTTGGAAGTTCAAACCCCAGAGGAGAAGGGGCTCGACGAAGCGATTCGTCTCCGCGAGAACGGAGAGCTCGAACGGGCAAAGCAGCTGTTGCTCATGTTGCTCCGACAAGACGAGAAGAACCCACGCCTCCATGCCCATTGCGCCTGGTGTTATGACTCGCTCGGCGAAGAGCGGCAAGCCGTCCCGCATTATGAACGGGCAATCCGGCTCGGCCTCGCCGGCGAAGAGCTCCGGGAGACGTATATCGGACTCGGCAGCACGTATCGGGCGCTCGGCCGCTACGAGGACGCTGAGGCGTTGTTCGCCAAGGCGATCGAACAGTTCCCAGACATCGGGGCGCTCAAAGTATTTCAAGCGATGACCCATTATAATCTCGGGCGCCACACTGAAGCGACCGGTACGTTGCTCGAACTGCTCGCAAGCCCGGAGCCGGATGACAGCATCAAACGGTATCGTCGCGCCATCGCGTTTTATGCGCGTAACTTGGACGAGACGTATGACTGAAACGACAAGACGAGGCAACTCGTCTTTTTTTTGAGACGAATTGATTGACCCATCAAATTTAGCGTGTTATATTTATCTCGAATTAAAGATAATGAAATTTAAAGTATAGTTTTCTCTCGGCAGAGGAGGGGAACACATGGAAGAACGACAAACGTTGAAAGCGATCACGGTGTTGCTTCGAGCCTCGCAATCGATTCAAGACGTGGTCAAGCATGAAGTCGCCGAGTACGGGCTGAATCCGACCGAGTTCTCGGTCCTGGAATTGCTGTACCATAAAGGCGACCAACCGATTCAAACGATCGGCAAAAAGGTATTATTGACGAGCGGGAGCATGACGTACATCGTCGACCGACTCGAAGCGAAAGGCTACTTGATACGCAAAGCCTGTCCGAGCGATCGGCGTGTCACATATGCGGCGCTGACTGAAGAAGGGCATGGCCTCATGTCATGCATCTTCCCAGCCCATGAAAAACGAATGGACGAGCTGTTCGACGGACTCGATTTAGCAGACACGATTACTCAATTGAAGACGGTCGGCAAACGTGCCGAAGCGGCAAAAAAATTTTAATTAATTATCTCGAAATCAAGATTTTGAAGGAGCGATTTTAATGAACCATGTAAAAGGGATTCACCACGTGACGGCGATTACGAGCAGCGCCGAGAAGAACTATGACTTCTTCACGAACGTCCTTGGGATGCGTCTCGTCAAAAAGACGGTCAACCAAGACGATATTCAGACGTACCACTTATTTTTCGCCGATGACAAAGGCAGCGCTGGAACGGATATGACGTTCTTTGATTTCCCGGGCATCCCGAAAGGCGTGCACGGGACGAACGAGATCGCCAAGACGTCGTTCCGCGTCCCGACCGACGAGGCGCTCACGTATTGGGAACGTCGATTCGACCGCCTCGGCGTGAAGCATGAAGGCATCGCCGAGCAGTTCGGCAAGAAGACGCTTTCGTTCGTCGATTTCGACGAACAGGCGTACCAGCTCATCTCAGATGAGTTCAACGTCGGCGTCGCGTCAGGCGAACCGTGGCAAAACGGCCCGGTCCCGCTCGATTACGCCATCACGGGTCTCGGTCCAATCTTCATCCGCATCGCGGACTTTACGTATTTCAAACAAGTGATGGAGCAAGTCATGTTGTTCGAAGAGATCGGACAAGAAGGCGACGCGCATCTCTTTGAAGGAGGTGGGGGTGGAAACGGAGCGCAAGTCGTCGTCATTCATGACGAGACGTCACCAGTCGCGCGCCAAGGGTTCGGAACCGTGCATCACGTCGCTTTCCGTGTCGATGACCGCAGTGTCCTCGATGAATGGACGGCACGCTTGCAACAGTTCGGGTTACCGACGTCAGGCTATGTCGACCGCTTCTTCTTCGAATCGTCTTATGCACGAGTCGCGCCGCAAATCCTGTTCGAATGGGCAACGGACGGACCAGGATTCATGGGCGATGAACCGTATGAGACGGTCGGTGAAAAATTGTCACTCCCGCCGTTCTTAGAACCGAAGCGGGAACAGATTGAAGCGATGGTTCGACCGATTGATACGGTCAGAAGCACAAAAACGTTTGAGAAAGAATATGAGGGCATGAAATGAGCTTTTTAAATCGTTTGTTCGGTAAACAAGAGGAACCAACCAACTCACAAGGAGGAACTAACATGTTGAAAATTGGAATCGTACTCGGATCGACTCGTGAAGGACGCGTCAGCCCGCAAGTCGGAGAATGGGTGAAAGAACTCGCGGACAAACGCGGTGACGCCAACTATGAAATCATCGATATCGCAGACTATAGCCTCCCGCTTCTCGGCGAGCCAGGCGGCGACGCAACAGGTGCCGCAGCATGGTCTGAGAAAATCGCGGAGATGGACGGCTTCGTCTTCATCGTCCAAGAATACAACCACTCGATCACAGGTGCGCTCAAAAACGCCCTCGACTACTTACGCAACGAATGGCATAACAAAGCAGCCGGCATCGTCTCATACGGTTCGGTCGGCGGTGCGCGTGCGACGGAACACTTACGCGGCGTGTTGAGCGAGCTCTTGATCGCCCACGTCCGTGTCCATCCAGCGCTCTCGCTCTTCACAGATTTCGAGAACGGCACACATTTCGCACCGAAAGACGTACAAGTCCAATCGGTCAACGACATGCTCGACCAGCTCGTCCCATGGACAGAAGCGATGCAGACGGTCCGCACGAAAGCGGCAGAAGCTGCGAACAACTAAGTATTTGGCCAGCCTTTAAACAGGCTGGTTTTTTTGTGCGCTTTTTTTATGGGTCGTGTAAAGTTGGAGTGGAAGAAGGGGGGAACGTGCATGTGGGCTCGGAAAATTGTCGCGGCGTCGCTCACGGCTCCGATTTATGCACTCTTGTTGGCGTGTTGGGTCGTCATCCTGCAACATCCGGACAGCGGTAGGGTGAGCGATACGGTGAACGGGCTTCTGGTGCTGACGGCAACTTATTTAGCAGTCAGTTTTCCGGTCATCGTCACGTACGGCGTGTTGATGTCGGTGTTCAGCGATTGGGTGACACGCCGGATGTCGAAGCGGTTCGGGCCGCTCGTCTCGTTTGGGTTACATATCGGGTTCGGGCTCGTCTTGCTCTGGCTCAGTTTAGGGGCGGCGCTATTATATTGGGCGATTGATCGCTACTTGACATATAAGGGCTGTCGGTTCGGGACAAGGCAGGTGTGGTCGAGTCTCGTCATCCCCGTCGGTGTCATAGTGATGGCTGTTGGCGTCGTCTATTTGGTCGGTGTGTTGCAAGACGTGATGCATCGTTTATACGGGTGAAAGTTGGCAGGATAGGGAACAAAGAAAAGACATGTTTGTAGAGTTGAAGGAGGAATCGTGATGAAATGGATGATTTATGGGGCGAACGGATATACTGGTGAGTTGATTGCCCGGCAAGCAGTAAAAGAAGGGATGACACCGGTGCTCGCGGGTCGGCGTGCGGACGCGATCGCCAAGCTCGGGGAAGAGCTCGCGTGTGAGACGCGCGTCTTTAACTTGTCGTTCGATAAGGCGACACGCCAATTGGAAGACATCGACCTCGTGTTACACTGTGCCGGACCGTTCGCCGATACGAGTCGGCCGATGGTCGAGGCCTGCCTCGCCACGAAGACGCATTACTTGGATATTACCGGGGAAATCGAAGTGTTCGAATACATCCACTCGAAGAAACGGGCTAAGCTCGCGCAAGAAGCCGGCGTGTTGCTTTGTTCGGGTGTCGGCTTCGACGTCATCCCGACCGACTGTGTGGCCCGCAAGTTGAAAGAGCTGATGCCGGACGCGACGAATCTAGCCCTTGGCTTCTCGGCGGCCGCCGGTATCTCACGCGGGACGCTGAAAACAGCGATCCGTGGGCTAGGGTCGAGCAGTGCCGAACGAAAAGATGGCGAATTGACACCATTCCCGCTCGGGGCGAAACGCCGTCACATCGATTTCGGACGCGGCAAGAAAACGGCACTTGCGATTCCATGGGGGGATGTCTCGACCGCCTATTATACGACGGGCATCCCGAACATCACGACGTGGGTCCCGGTCCCGACGGCTTACGCTTACGGGGCGCGTCTCTTATCTTGGTTCGGTCCGATTCTCGGCAGCGACGCGGTGCAAGGGAAACTGCTCCGTTATGTCGATGAGCACGTGAGCGGACCGGACGAGTCAGAACGGGAACGCTCCTCGACGTATGTCTGGGGCGAGGCGACGGACGCCTCAGGACGTAAAGTGATCGTCCGTATCAAGACGGCGAGCACGTATGCCTTCACCGTGTACGGCGCACTTGAGGTCGTGAAGCGTCTTGTCGGATCGGGCCGCGTCATCCCTGGTAGCTTCACACCGGCGATGCTGTTCGGATCGCACTTCATCGAAGAAATCGAAGGATCGTCGTCATTTGTCGTCGATGAGGTCCGGCTGTAACGGAATCACAATCTGTTCGCAATCGAAGTGTGGTAAACTCAGGGGAGATTAGTAGGGAGGGAATGAGATGAGACGCTTAGAGCTAGCCAGGCGAATCGAACGCATCAAAGCGGAAGGGACGTCTGCCTATATTCGGCATCGTAAACAGACCCCTCCCTATGAAGGTTCGGAATTGATTGTTGAAAACAAGGGCCACGTCTTCCGGATGGGCAATACGAGTTTCGCGGTCGGCTTCGGGTTGAATCGACCGACCAGTTTTTACGATTTGCACCAGATGGAGAAGTGGGTGCGCGGGAAGAACGTGTCCCGCCTACATATCGAGGTCTGTCCACTCGCGGACATGTCGCTCCTTCGGTTGCTGCAAGAACGAAACTATACGCTCGACCACTTCCTCGACGTCTGGTTGCTCGACGTGAATGCGTTCGTGTTCCCATCAGATGAACCGGACGCGGTCGAACGGGTGAACGCCGATAACGTAAACGAATGGGCCCGGGCCATCGCGGCTGGCTTTGCCGAGACTGGGACGGTCATGCAAGAGACGATCGATACCGCGAAAGGCTTCTACGCGTTACCGGAAAACCAGGCGTTTCTCGTCCGCGAAGGCGAGACGGCTGTCGCCGGCGGTATTCTTGCTATCCAGGACGGGATGGGGGAATTGTTTTTGACGAGCACAATCCCAGCTTACCGAAACAAAGGTTACCAGACACAGCTCATCTTGGAGCGGATCGCCGCCGCGAAAGCAGCGGGTTGTCAGTATGTGACCGTCACAACGAAAGTCGATACGGCCTCGGGCCGCAATATGGAGCGTTTAGGTTTTATCCCGTTCTATCAGAAAGCGGTCATGAAAAGCCCGATCCTCAAATAAACAGGTCGCCCCGCGGGGCGACCTGTTGTCGTTAAAGCAAAGATTCGGCGCCGTCGACGTACACCTCGGAACCGGTGACGTGGCTCGACATGTTGCTCGCGAAGAACAACACGACGTCCGCGACTTGTTTGGCCGTGCCTGACTTGCCGGCGAGCGGCTGATTCCCTTCCGGGTATTCAATCGGGATGACGACTTCCTCGAGCAAGGCGTCGTCTCGGTTCGTCGAGTCATCGATGTTCGTATCGATGGCCCCGGGACAAATCGAGTTGACGCGAATGCCGAACTGGGCGAGCTCGGCTGCAGCCATTTTGGCGAATCCGGTCTGTCCGGCTTTTGTCGTCGCATAGCCGCTGAAACCGAAGTTTTTGAAATAACGGTTTCCGTTGATGGATGATGTGATGATGATGCTGCCGCCTCGTTCCTTTAAGTAAGGGATGGCATGTTTCACCGTCAAGAACGTGCCCGTCAAGTTCGTCTCGACGACACCGTTCCAATCCTCGAGCGCCAAATGCTCGATCGGCGTGATCGTCCCATTACGACCCGCGTTCGCGAAGACAATGTCGACACGGCCGAAACGTTCGACTGTTTGTTCGTACGCCCGTTTCATCTCGTTTTCGTTCCCGACGTCGGCACTGATGCCGATGGCCCGTTCTTCTCCAATCAGACTCGCGAGTTGCTGGGCATCTTCCAATTTTAAGTCGATGATGGCGACTTTCGCCCCCGCCTGGACGAACCGGATGACGGCGGCGCGTCCGATTCCGGATGCCGCGCCTGTGATGAACGCGACTTTCCCCGATAACAATGTATTTGAAATCATTCAATTCGCTCCTTTCAGCTTCCTGTTCTCATATTCCACCGTTCTATGAAAACTATGCTCGTTTTCTGAAAAAAAGCCGTGTCGCTTAATCCGGTGTTACATGGATTGACACGGCAATCTTGAGTTTTGCGTCCCGGTCGAGCTCCACCGTGACGACTTGACCAACTCGGAGTTCTTGCACGTCGTCCGCACTCCCGGTTACTTCGGTCTGATCATTGATTAAAATCGTCTGCAACTTCACCTCACTGCCTGAGACGTCACTCGGACCAATCATCAATTGCGGGATATCGATTTGCTCAATCCGTCCCTCGATTTGATGGTCGTCCCATGTACTAATCCAATACACTGCCACTAAACAAAGACCGATAAATGCCAGAGCAAAGATGAGTCGGGTTCTCATGGTGTTCCTCCTCTGTGTCATTCCGGTACGATGGTTTCCATTAGTTATTTACCCGGATTACAGGAATCCTATAGGGTTCTTTTGACAGGAATTTGAATCGGTGATGCGGAATAAAACAAGACAATTTGATGAGTGGAGGCGCTGACGATGATTCTAGTCGGGCTGGTTAGTTTGATCATTTCAGGATTGGTGGCGTTCGGATGGTGGACAATCGGTTTTCCGCGGCGACGCATATGGGGCGGACTGATGATGTTAGGTGTCGCATTCATCTGCTCGCCATTCTTGCTTGTCTTGAGCGGAGAACGGTTTGGATTCAATGGCATCATCGCGGGATTGGTCGGATTATTTTGTATCGTGGCGGGCGGATTCTTCTTTCTTTTGCTCGGTTGGATTGGTCGCCCGCAGAAAATTCGAAAGGTACGGACACTCTCGGAAGACCCTGATTTGTTTTAGGATAGGTTGTCAGCCGACTCTTGGAACCCGTACAGTGAATGAAACGAACGTGAGGGAGCGATGATGTTGGGGACAAGTAAACAACCGCTGGCGTTACGGGCAGGGGACACGATTGGAATCATCACGCCCTCGTTTCCGGCACCGGTCCGTTTTCCGGAACGGTATACGCGAGGAATTGAACAGCTAAAGCGGATGGGATTTCTCGTTCGAGAAGGACGGTGCACGCACCGTTCAGAAGGATACCGCTCGGCCTCGATCCGAGAACGGGCCGAGGAGTTCAATGAACTGCTGCGTGATGATGACGTGAAAGCGATCATCAGCACGATTGGGGGAACGAACTCGAACTCACTCTTACCGTATATCGATTACGAGGCGTTGCGACAACATCCGAAAATTATCATGGGGTATAGCGATGTCACAGCACTCCTCCTCGCCTGCTATACGGAGACGGGCGTGACGACGTTCTACGGTCCAGCCATCGTCCCGTCGTTCGGGGAATACGAGACGATGTTTGCGGACGGGGAGCGCTACGTGCGAGAGGTACTCTGTTTGGAGCGGACGGCGCCTTACACACTCGACGTTCCCCGAGAGTGGACCGAGCAGATGATCGATTGGTCGACGCAGGACCGGGAGAAAAATTTCCGCCCGAATGATGGCTGGCTCACTCTCCGAGAAGGTCAGGCTCGTGGCAAGTTGATTGGTGGGAACATGAACACGATGACCGGCTTCTTGAAGTCGGACTATTTTCCAGACATGGACGGGGTCATCCTGTTTTTAGAAGACTCGTTCAAGACGATGGCAGACGAGGAACGTTCCCTCAGTATGCTCAAACTGGCCGGAGTGTTCAATCAAATCAATGGACTCGTCATCGGGAAACATGAACATTTCGATGCGGCCGGCGCACCGTTCACGTTTGAGGAGCTGTTGCTCGAAGTGCTCGGAGACGTCGACTTCCCGATTTTGACGAACGTTGATATCGGGCATACGTTTCCGTCACACGTGTTCCCCATCGGCATCGATGTCGAACTCGATGCGACGTCAGGGACAATCACTTTTTTAGAGGATGGAGTGACGCGATAATGGAATTCATCACGGTCGTAGACCACCGGCGGAAGAAAGTTGGGTTGAAGTCACGCGCCGATGTACACCGGGACGGGGACTGGCATGAAACGTTCCATTGTTGGATGACGGCCCACGACCGTCTCTTCCTGCAACTTCGAAGCGAACGGAAGGCAGATTTTCCCGGATTGTTCGATATCACGGCAGCCGGGCATTTGGCGGCCGGAGAGACCGTTCGGGACGGGGTGCGGGAGATTCATGAAGAGCTCGGGCTCGACCTGACGTTCGATCAACTGACTCCGCTCGGCGTCTTCGAAGACGTGATCGAGACAGGGACATTTTTGGATCGAGAGTTCGCCCATACATATGTCTACGCGTACGCGGGAGAACCGTTTACATTAGATGAAACGGAAGTGGCCGATGTCGTCACGGTCGATTTTGCGGCGTTCCGGTCGCTCTTGGCCGGCAAGCATGCGGAGGTTGAGTCGATCTCGGCAATCTCAGGGGAGACACGGACCGTGACGAAGCAAGATCTCGTGCCCCATCCGACAAGTTATTGGGAGCAAGTCTTGACGGGCCTTGGGGTGAACTCTTCGAGCGACCGAGGCGGGTCTCATGATTGATTTTATTTGGCAACTGCTGAACGTATTGCTCGTGCTCGGTTTAGGTAGTCTTTTGGTTTGGTGTTTTCGCAAGTGAAGAGGGGGGAATGACGAGATGAACGTTGAACGTACAGATACACCGCTCCAGATTGAGACCGGACGGTTATACTTGCGGGCACCTCGCGCCGGAGAAGATGCCCGTATCGTCAACGAGGCGATTCGGGAGTCGCATGATGAACTGAAGCGCTGGCTTCCGTTCGCGCAAGAAGTGCCGACGTTATCCGAGACGGAAGAAAACTTGAAGCGGGCACAGGAACTCTATGTAACAGGCGAGAGTTTTCGGTATCTCATCTTTTTACGGGAGACGGGGACATTCGTCGGGACGGTCAGCCTGTTTGAGATTGACTGGGACGTACGGAAGGCTGCAGTCGGCTATTGGCTTCACACGGAACACACCGGCCACGGTTATATGAGCGAGGCGGTCGAGGCGATCGTCCGTTTCGGATTCGCCCACTTCAGCTTCCAGCGGATTGAAATCCAATGCGAGTCGACCAATGAAGGAAGTCGAATGATTCCGGAACGGCTCGGCTTTCAGTTGGAAGGCACGCTCCGAAACGAGGACTTGTCCGCTGACGGAAAACGCTTGACGGACACAGCCGTCTACAGCATCTTACCCGGCGAACTTATACCTGCAGCGACATGATGCGTTGGGGTCCGACCGGTCCGTCGATCAAGCGGCCGGTGTCGACGAAGCCGACAGTTTGATAGAGCGAGAAGGCCGGCTCATTTTTGAGATTGACTGACAGGACGACCTCGTGTTTATCGGTGAAGTGCTCCCGGACATAACTCGGCAAGAGACGGAGCGCCGCTTTGGCGTGGCCGTTTCCTTGAGCCGGATGATTGATGGAAAACATCGAGAGCAATAACGCATCTCGCGCCTCCGTGTAAGAGGCGACCCGTTCCGTGTCGTGGAGCAGAAAGAAGCCAACGGGCTCATCGGTCGTGATGACGACAGGGTACACCCCGTCTGGCAACTGCGAATCGAGATCTGTTGGGAGCGTCGTATATTTCTCTTGGTCGAGCGGTAGGGAAAATGTCTCCAAGACAGGCCAATGGGCGTCACGGAGTGGTTCGAGTTTGATTGACATCCGGATTCCTCCTCGGTGTAAGTTGACTCTTCTAGTATACTGAACTCTAACTCGAAAGGAACTGAGCACGATGGCGAGACCAATCATTTCTTATGTCCAAAATCCACCGCTCGCAGATCTTTACCGTGCTTTCATGGATGGTTTTTCCGATTATATGATTCATTTTGACATGGATGAGGCTCGATTTGAGGCGGTGTTTCTCGTCCGCGATCAAAACCAGCCATCCCGTTCCGTCGTCGCCTATGCGGACGATCGTCCTGTTGCCGTCATGTTGAGCGGCGTGGCGCACCTGGATTCGGGGTGGGTCACTCGTTGCGGTGGCTTGGCGGTCGCCCCTGGCTATCGACACCTCGGCATCGCGAACGAGTTGATGCGCCGCTTCGATGAACAAGCGATGGGCACACGCCTGCTTGAAGTCATCCAAGGGAACGAACCAGCACTCACGCTTTATGAACGGCTCGGCTATGAAACAGTTCGAGAAATTATGTACTTCCAATCTGTACCGACCGAGACGGAGGCGTCGCTCGAACCGGAACCGATCACCGAGCTATTCGAGACGTATTATCCGTCTGCGACCCACCGACCGATTTGGCAAGTCGACGTTCGTACGACCCAACAACAGGCTGAGCTTGTGCGAGTCCGTGAGGGCGAGACGACAGGATCCCTCCTTTTCCGAGGCGATTTGCTCCTTGATGTGTTTGGTCGGGATGAAGATGCGGAATGGTTGTTGCGAGCGGCAGCAGCGGCCGGTCCGATTAAACTGACGCTCACTTCGGATCGTCCGGCCTTGATCGAGGCAGCCCGCCGACTCGGATTCGTGCAGGACGCCATCGCTCAATTCGAGATGGTCAAACCGGGAGGTATCGTGTGATGCATCGTTTCTTGCCCGTCCTGATGGTGCTGCTGATTGTCGGGAATTTGTTCACAATCCTCGGACTGACGACGAACTTGTCATCAGCCAGCACCCGGTTCTTTTTAATCGGTGGCCCGGCCTTGACCGTCTGCGCCGCCCTCAGTATTGTCATAATCGTATTGAAACGAAAACGGTGACCGCGATAGGACGTATGAAGTTTGAGTGAAGTTTGTGGAGGGTCGACTCACCGTTTTGACATGTTCGACATACAAATGAAATGCTTCATATATTGAACTTTTCAAACATGGATGCTATATTCGCACTTGTAGCTTTTTATATAGCTAGCGAATCATCCTATTTGGAGGTTTTTATCAATATATGTGGAAACAACTACTCGTAACCGTCGGTACAGGCGTCCTGATTTTTTCAGGGACTTCAGCCGTATCGGCGGATCAACTTACCCCGCAAGACCTCGTCAAGGCGACGAAATCGCTCGAACAGACCGAACAGCGGCTTCATACCTCAAAACAATCGGTCGCGAAAGCCAAACGCCGCGCTGAAGCGGTGGAAGCAAAAAAGAACGCGATACAAAAGAAGATTGATCGTGCCAACGCGCAACTCGCGTCATACGAGACGGCGCTGAATCCCGAGACGGATGATCCATCCCTGTTCAAACAAGTGCTATCGACTGTGCTTCCGAGCGCGAAAGCGGAAGCGGCGGCATCTGAAAAGACCGAGGCTGACTTGAAAGAGAAACAAGCGGCGACGACTCGGTCGTTAGAAAAATTAGAGAACGAACAGGCCAAAGTGGACGCAGAGCACAAGAAGGCCCGCTCGACCCATTCAGCCGCCTACAAGCAATTGAAACATCGGGCCGCCGAGTTGAAAGATTTGAAACGACAAGCGGCAGCGTTAGCGCCTGAGAAGTTCATGATGCCGGCGACCGGTCGTCTGTCACAAGGCTATGGCGCTGCGAGCGGACAGTTCGGGTACACGTTCCATAACGGACTCGATATCGCCGCGAACGTCGGCACACCGATTTACGCGGCCGCGGCCGGAACGGTCACCGACGTCAAGTCAGGTGGTCCTTACGGCAAGCACGTCTTCATCGAGCACGAAATCGATGGTCAGAAATGGACCACGGTCTACGCGCACATGCATAAAATCGAAGTGAAAAAAGGACAGGCGTTGCTCCAAGGCGAAGGCATCGGCCAAATCGGCAACACCGGTAACTCGTCAGGTCCTCACCTCCATTTCGAAGTGCATAAAGGCGAATATGCCTACTCATCCAGTTCGGCCGGAAACACGGTCAACCCGATGGAGGTCGCCGAAGTACTCGGTGGCGCGTCGCCCATTAAAGCCACTTATTGACGCAACGAAATTCGTTGCGTCATTTTTTGTGTCATTTCTTCAAGCCTGCTCATCATGTGTCGTTCGCAGTTCGAACAGCTTTTGGAACGCCTCGTCGCGGTCGAACGTGCTGAACCAGCGAAAGTCGTCGTGGTCGAGAATCCGGTAATGTTGACTGACCATATTCTGTTGAATCCGATATTTCCCTTGATGCTCGATCGTCGTCCACCAGACGTGTCCGCCCAACGTCTTCGTCGCCAACGTTGGATCGGTATGCGCGACGAGGCGGATGAACTCGATCGGATGGTCGCCAATCAATGAGTGCAGATAGGGACTTTGATTGAACAAGGCGCAGATGGCGACGGTCGTCGTCCAGTTCGCGTTCAGGCGTCGCTTCTCGATTTGAATCAATGTCTTTTTTGAGATACCGACGAGCGTACAGAGTTCTTCTTGGGATAATCCTTGTTCCGTCCGAATCAGTTTGAGTTTGCTGGAAATCAGCTCAGAAAACGTTTCTTTTGTATGCATAAATTCTCCTAAGATGTATTTTTACACATCGTATCATGTGGCTTGAAAACAGGGAAGATATAGGATGGGGAAAACAGCTGTTTATGGTCATGAAAAAGCGGAAGGAGATGGACTCCTTCCGCTCACGCAATGGCCTACGTTATTCTCGCGTCGGGTCGTGATTGCCTTCGCTATCAGCAATCGTATCCGAGCTCCCGAAATCCTCGACTTGACTGAACGCGTCGGTGCTTTGGCCAGGCTCATCCGTCCCATCGAGCTGTTTGCGGGCGGCTGTCTCGGACGGGTTGAGCACGTCTTCTTCGACCGGGCGTTCACGGTCGGTCTGATGCTCGTCTTCTTCTTGTTCACGCGCATGCTTGATGCAGAGTGTCGCTTCCGGGATCACCTCTAGGCGGTCCAACTCGATGTCTTCCCCGCACACCTCACACTTTCCATACGTGCCTTTCTCGATGGCGAGCAGTGCCTTGTCAACATCACTCAAAAAGTCTTCATCGAGCTCCGTGAGCGCTTGGTCGCGTTCACGCAAAAAGAGCTCTTCCCCGGAATCGGCCGGGTGATTATCATAGTGCGACAGTTCCCCTTCGTCGTATACCTCTTCCCGATTTTCCATATATCCTTCGGTCTTCGCTTTTTCTTTTAATAGACGCTCCTTGAACGTATCGATCTGCTTCTGTGTCAACATACGGTTCACTCTCCAGTTCTGTTTTCATTAGTATTAGCATTTCCCATTTTGAGTCGTGACAAACCTTCCCGTCGGCGGGGTCCGTTTCTAAACGATTCGGAAAACGGGTATGATGACAGAGAAGGAACGAATTAGCCGAAGGAGGAATTAGGACGATGAGAAAAGTAGAAGTCATCCCATATGACCCGATATGGGCGACGAAATTCGAAGAAGAGGCGGCCAAGCTCCAGCGATTGTTCGAAGACGAACTCGTCGCGATTCATCACATTGGCAGTACGTCGGTCCCCGGGCTCGACGCGAAGCCGATTATCGACATCATGCCGGTCGTGCGGCAAATCGAGCGAATCGACGACTGGGTCGGTCATATGGAAGCGCTCGGTTATCGGAGTTTTGGCGAACACGGCATCCCGAGACGCCGTTTCTTTGCGAAAGGCGAGGAGGTTCGGACTTTCCACGTCCACATGTTCGAGGACGGGGATGACGGCGTCATCCGGCATCTCGCCTTTCGTGACTACTTGGTCACATTCCCGGACGTGCGGGACGAGTACGCGGCGCTCAAGCAGCAGTTGGCGAGTCAACATCCGGACGATATCGAAAGTTACATCCAAGGGAAACAAGATTGGGTATCGGCGACGGAGCGGGCGGCTACAATATGGTATGGATCCAGAAAACAAATTTGAAACCTTTTTCCATTTCCCCTCGTAAAGAATGGTAATTATTTAAGGGGGGAACGGAATGAAACAATTTCTTGGCAAGTGTATCGAGTACGCGTTCGTCGCCGTCGTGTTCGTGGGTTTGTTTTTCGGACTGCGTTACGGAGTCAGTCACTTCGTCTTAACAGCCGAGGAGTCTTATTTCTATGTCTTTCTCGGCACCGCCTTTATCGTCTTTCCGGCCTCTCTGTTTGGAGGTTACTGGCTGGCCCGTCCCATTCAGCGCCGTTTGAGCGGAAGAGAGACCGTCAGTTCGAACCACACGTTGCGCGGGTATGAAAAACCGCACGGAGTCACTGAGACACGAGACTATGGGAACGAGGGATCGGGATCGTTATGATGCAGTTGAGACGAACCGGCGATGCGGCATTGATTGCGACGTTGAATCGTCCCATCCATGAACATCATCTTCAGTTGGCGCCGTCCTTCTTTGCATCTTACGATCACGCGGCGATGGAAGCGGCGTTTTCGGAGATGATGGCGCGAGACGATTATCATTTCTTCACGGCAGAGGTCGATGCTGACGTCATCGGATACGTCTGTTTTCAAGAGCGGGTGAGTGAGGCGAACGCATTTCGGCAAGCAGTACGCACGCTGTACGTGCATCAAATCAGTATTAACCCGGAAGCGAAGCGAAAAGGGTATGGACGTTTGATCATGGATGAAGTGGAACGCTTTGCCATCACGCACGGGTTCCCATCTATCGAATTGGATTATTGGTCGGTGAACGAAGCGGCTGCGGCTTTTTATGAACAGGTCGGATTCCGACCGAAACGTCAAGTCGTCGTGAAGCAGCTGTAGAAAGGAGAGACCGGTCATCCTGTTCCACGGGACATTCGATTTCTTGAGCGCGGGAGATACGGTACCGGACTTTGTGCCAGCCATCTCATCAGCACTCTTGATCGGTCTCGTGCTCGTCTTGGCGCGCCGCTATGATGCGCAATTTTTGAAAGTGGAATGAGGAGGATTTGATGGAGACAGTCATTTTAGTCATCGGTGTCATCGGGACGATTTCGCTCATGTTATTCATGTCGAACCAATGGTTGGGTTATGGCAAAGGCAACATCGTCATGACGCTAGACGAGCATTATACGAATCTGAATGAGTATGTGCCGGCAATCCTGACGAAACTGTATGAAGACGGGAAGTCGGCCCATTATCTCGGCGACCGGAAGTTTGAAGTGGACGGGAAACGCTACGTCCTCGTCGAGCGGACCGTCCCGATTGGTCGGGTTCCGACACAACAGACGGTGCTCATGCCGGACAAACAATAAGCCGCGCCTCAGGCGCGGCTTATTTTATTTGACGGCCGGGGGACCGAACACACCGGCGTGATAGTCGCGGAACGCTTGGCGAATCTCATCCTCGGTGTTCATGACGAACGGGCCGTGAGCGATATAGTCTTCTCGAATCGGTTTGCCTGAATAGACAAGCAGTTTCGTGCGTGACGTTGCTTTTATGCGGAGTCCGCTCTCACCCTCGGCCGTCTCGTCGAACGTGAGCGTCGCTACGTGCGTCTTCTCGAGCGGTGTCGCGGACGTCCCGAGTTCGACCGAACCGGCGAGCATATAGACGAAGGCGTTATGATTCACGGGGATGACGTGCTCATAGACTTCACCTTCCTTTAAGCTGACTTCACTCATTGTGATCGGGACAAGGCTGTCCATCGGGCCTGTCGCACCGGCGACCTCACCCGAATAGACACGGACTTGTCCACCGTCGATTGGCACGACCGGGGCGTCTTCGACGTACACGTTTTGATAAGACGTCGTAGTCGTTTTGAGCGCTTTCGGTAAATTGAGCCATAGTTGCAGCGTATGAATCAAGTCATCAGCAACGGCCTCCTCGGCGTGTCGGGCCGCCCAGCCCGCATTCATGTACTGGACGTCACCGGCATCTAAAATCGAATGGCCGCCATGGTTGTCGATATGTTCGAGTCGTCCGTCAATGACGTAGGTGATCGTTTGGAAACCGCGATGCGGGTGGTCCGAGAACGTGCCGCGTTTGAACCAGTCCTCGGCCATCAAGATGAACGGGTCGAACTCGTTTTTTCGCTCAGGGGGCAAGACCCAACCTTGTTGTAGGTGTGGATATCCAGGTTGCTTATAAGCGACGGGCCAATGTGTGGCGACGTCGCGCTCGAATCGTTTCGTCATCGAATTCTCTCCTTTACATCGTTTGCTGTCATTGTCGCATAGCGACCGATGGATGCTTTCTGATTTTGCCTAGAAAACGTGCAAAGACAGACCGGTTCATACCGGTCTGTCTTTAGGAAAGGGGTTAGCCCTGTTGCTCATTGAATAAGTCGTGCCAACGTTCGGCATCGGCGCGGAGCAGTTTGAAATGTGACCCTGTCAACGTATTCGTCAAAAAGACATCGTCTCCGTTATAGCTGACATCGAACGTCTGCGCACAAATACCCTCGAAAACGGTCAAATAGGGAGTCGGGGCCGGGGTCCCGGCCGTGGCGACAGCTTTCGAACGATCGATCGCTTGGAACACGAATTGGACGGCCTCGGCATTGGCGTGATGCAAGAACGATGCGTCCTTGGATTCCGTTCCGAGCAGCGCCAAGTCATGTGTCACGACATGCCGGCGGTGGGCAAATTGTTGGCGCATCTTCGTTTTCAACCGATCGCCGCGAAGCAACGTTTCTTCTCGATAGGTGATTGAGACGACTTGTTTATGCGGTTTCCCGTCACGGATGAATGAAAAGCTGAACAAAGGATATCGCTCATTCGGGATGAGTGTCGTCGGGAGCGTGCTCGCTTGACGAGCGCCAAGCATGCGGTCGAACCTCGCGTCTTTCGGTCGAAGCACATCCCCATACAAGGTTTGATCAGATGACAAATGAAGCCCGTATTGTTTTGTATCTTGAGACACCTCGGTACCTAAGGCGAGGGAGAGGAAAGGTTGGCGCGATGCTTCGTTAATCGGCAACGTGACCGTCTCATATGTTTCCGGGGATTCGAACGTGAATTCGAAAGAGCCATTGAACGGCATCGTCACGTGAACGAGCGTCTGCTCGAGCCCGCTCCGTTTCGGATATGGCTCGTTGCCGACGGGTTTAGTCATTTCCTCTGTGAAATGGATCCGTTCGTGCGGTTGGGCGTTTCGTAGTTTTGACGTTGCTGAAGACGGGACAGCGTGGTCACGATACGCAATGAGACTGTTCGGCAACGTGTCGATTTGTTTCATATACGTGATCGTCTCGGCTTGGCACTGGACGTAGGCTTGATTGTCCACTTCAAAAAAAGTGGCGGTCGGAAAGACATCGGTCGAGGATGTCGTGATCAGCGGTTGGGTCAATGTGACCGTCCCGATCAAGTGACGTTCTCCGTCAGGAATACGGGATAGCGCGTCCTCTGGATAACAAGCATCGAGGACGTTCGTCCGATCGGACTCGGTCATCTCGATTTGTTGTCCTGATGGCAGGGTAGCGCGACCTTGATAGTACTCTGGAGCTGTATGTAAACGAAAGGCATGTTCTTCTTCACATCCAAAAAGGACGAACAACATGGCGAGCGTACAAAGAATCAAGTACTTTTTCACGGGGGTGCACTCCTTTGATGATTAACTTTCATCATTTTAGCACCATTTTTTTGTGACTTTAGTCTTAGGAAAATTAATGTGTTTTTTTTAAAAAAAATCAAAAAACCCGCTCAACTTGAACTGAGCGGGCTTGTTTTACACTTATGGATATGAAATGGAATTTCACTCTTGTGAACATGTCGATTTTTGACGAACGAACCGTTGAATGGCCACGTTCTTGAAAATGATGAAACTATTTAAAAAATCAAGGATGGAACCAATCAGGGTTTATTTGTTTATTTTTACCTTCAATCGACGTCGCGGCCGCGGGCTGCCTTCAAAATTTCGAACCATTCTTCACGGGTGAGCTCGATATCGAGCGCGCCGACGGCGGTCTTGACTCGGTCAATTTTCCCAGATCCGACGATCGGCATGATCTTGGCAGGGTGTTTCAAAAGCCATGCGTAAACGACTGCATCGATACCGCTCGCTTCGTGGCGGTCACTGATGTCTTCGAGTTTCTCGCGAAGCGGCGCATACTGTGACTCGGTGAACAGTTGACCGCCGGCGAGCGGGCTCCACGCCATGAGCGGCATCCGTTTCTCGTGGCATAGGTCGACAGAACCATCTTCGAAGTGTTTCAGTTGCATCGGTGAAAGTTCGAGCTGATTCGTCACGAGTTGGAACGGCAAGCGTGACTGGAGCAACTGTTGGGTTGCCGGTACGTGGTTCGAGACACCGAACGTCCGGACTTTTCCACTTCGTTGTAACGTAATGAATGCCTCAGCGACTTCGTCCGGGTCCATGAGCGGATCGGGACGATGGATCAACAGCGTGTCAATCTGGTCGATGGCGAGCTCTTTGAGTGAACGCTCGGCTTGACGGATGATATGCTCTTTCGTCGTATCATAATGGTTGATTGTTTGCCCTGGGTTGAAGGAACCTGTCAGTTTAATGCCAGTCTTCGTCACGATCTCGATTTGATCGCGAAGTGAAGGATTGAGGCGAAGTGCTTCCCCGAATAGTCCTTCACATGTATAGCCGCCGTATATATCGGCGTGGTCGAACGTCGTGATTCCGAGTTCGATACATTGCTCGATGAACGTGAGACGTTCCTGCGGGCTCATATCCCATTCAGCGAGACGCCACATGCCGTGGATGATCCGTGAGAATGATAAGTCTTCTGTCAGTTCGATACGTTGCATGATTGATTCCTCCTCATTGTCTGTCGCTTTCATTATAGAGATAATCGGGGGATGGGTCACTTATTGGGCGTATCGGACGGACGCGGACCGAGTCAAATGAAAGTGATTTCAGTTATGATAGGAAAGAGATGAACCGAAAAAGAGGAGTGCTCTATGAATCATTATGAACAATATGCGGGCGTCACGTTTGAGCGACACGGGCAAGACACGCGTGTGACCGCCTATCATCCTGACCTCGAACTGCACGGGATCGGGCGCAGTGCTGCCGTGTTCCGCATAAAATCTACACGACTCGTCATTAAAGTGTTTTTCCCTGGCTATACGCACATCGCGGCCGAGGAAGCCGTGATCTATCGGAAGCTCGAGGGATTGCCACAATTCCCGGGTCTGTACGAAGCGGGTCCGAACTATATCGTCATCGACTATATCGAAGGGAAGACACTGTTTGAATGTTTGATTGAAGGCATTTGGATCGACCCCGCGTACATCAAGCAAGTCGATGAGGCGCTCATAGCGGCCCGGCGACTCGGGTTGACCCCGTCCGATGTCCATTTGCGCAACCTCATCCTCACGCCGGACGGCCGACTCTATTTGATTGACTTGGCGCGATTCCGACAAGGGCAACAAGTCGATCACCAATGGGAAGATTTGAAGCGGATGTATCGGCTCTACCGCCTCCGTTTCATGCCGAAGCGGTATTCGGAGCGCTGGTTGAACGGTGTCGCCTACCTATATCGTACATTCGTGAACGACCCGAGACGTTAGTCGACGGTCGTTTTTCTTTTGAAGATTAGGGAACAACAGTAACGTATTGTCGTTGTGTAGTCATTCAAAAGGAGGACGAATACATGGCTCATCGAATTTATGCGAACGAACTGGAAACGTTGCACGATTGCGTGGAGACGTGCAATTACTGTCTTGAATCTTGTCTCGAGGAACATGACGTGAAGATGATGGTCGACTGTATCCGACTCGATCGTGAGTGCGCTGCAATCTGTTCATTCCTCGCTGAGGCGATGACACGGGATTCGGCGTTCGTACCGGAACTGGCCCGGGCTTGTGCGGTCGTCTGTAAGGCGTGTGCCCAAGAGTGTGAGAAACATAAGCACGAACATTGTCAGGAATGTGCGCGCGTCTGTTTCGAGTGCGCATCGATGTGTGATCGTTTGGCAGCCTAAGGTAAAAAAGTCAGTCGAAACGGCTGACTTTTTTTTTGTGGCAGCAAATCGTTACGTGTATTTTGAAATCGAGATAAGTATAATAAAGAAAACTTATAGAAAGTATGGTGTCCTCATGATTCGCAACTGCCGTCGAGACGACCTTCAAGCCGTTTTACATATTTACAATGACGCAATCGTCAACAGTACAGCTGTTTACCATTACGAGCCGGTGACGCTTCAAAATCGTGTCGCTTGGTACGAAGACAAAAAAGCGTCCGGGCTCCCGATCATCGTATGGGAGGAAGGCGATGTCGTCATGGGATTTGCCACGTTCGGCCCGTTCCGTCCATGGCCGGCCTATCAGTATACGGTCGAGCACTCGGTGTACGTGCATCCCGGCTATCGGGGGAAAGGAATCGGGAATAAATTGCTCCGTGAAATCATCCGCATCGGTGAAGAACGGGAAGTGAAGACGATGATTGGTGGGATCGATGCCGCCAATATCGCGAGCGTCAAAGCCCATGAAAAATTAGGGTTCGTCCATTCAGGCACGATTAAAAAAGCCGGATACAAGTTTGGCAAATGGCTGGACTTATCGTTTTATCAGCTTGATTTGAAAGGCCCCGAGACTCCGCAAGAAGGCTGACCGCTAGCTGTCGAACTTCTAAAATTGCGGTATACTGGGAACAGTGTATCGAATGGAGGAATCAGTATGACAGAACTACCGAATTGCCCAAAATGTCAGTCGACTTATGTGTATGAGGACGGGAGCTTGCTCGTCTGTCCGGAATGCGCCTACGAGTGGTCGCCGAGCGAGGTAGCCGAAGCGGAAGCAGACGCGCAAATCAAAGATGCGAACGGAAATGTGCTCCAAGACGGAGACACAGTCACGGTCATCAAAGATTTGAAGGTGAAAGGGACGTCGCTCGTCGTCAAACAAGGCACGAAAGTGAAAGGGATCCGTCTCGTCGACGGGGACCATGACATCGACTGCAAGATTGACGGCTTCGGCGCGATGAAGCTCAAATCAGAATTCGTGAAGAAAGTCTAAAAAAAGCGTGTTGATCCGTTCGCGGACCAACACGCTTTTTGCTGTTTAAGAGAAAAATGGTTTGTATTCCCGGCGTTCGTGCATGACGGATACCCACTGGAGCGTCGTGAACTCCTCGAGCACCCACTCGCCGTTGAAACGACCAAGACCCGAATCTTTTTCCCCACCGAACGGCAAGTGCGGCTCGTCGTTCACCGATTGGTCGTTGACGTGAATCATCCCCGTCTCGACTTGGCGGGCGAACTCGGTCGCACGGTAAATCGAACCGTGGACGGCACCGCTCAGTCCGTATGGCAACTCGTTCGAGAGTTTCAGCGCCTCGGCGTCGTCCTTGAACGACAGAATGACGGCGACCGGTCCGAAAATCTCATTTTTCGCGAGCGGCATGTCGTTCGTGACACCGCTCACGACAGTCGGCTCGAGCACGTTCCCGTCAGCGTTGCCGCCGACCTGGAGCGTCGCACCGGCGTCGACCGTCTGCTTGATTTGATCAAGGATGCGGTCGACTTGGTCGTGGTCGATGAGTGGACCGACTTGTGTGTCTGATTCGTTCGGGTTGCCGAACTTCAAGGCACGGACCCGATCAACGAATTTTTTGAGGAATTCATCGTGAATCGACTCGGCGACGAGGATTCGGTTCGTCGACATACAGATTTGCCCTTGGTGATAGAATTTCGAATAGACGGCCGATTCCACGGCACGGTCGATGTCGGCGTCGTCTAAGACGACGAAGACGTTATTCCCACCGAGTTCGAGCGCTGTCTTTTTCAACAGGCGTCCGGCCTTCTCGGCGATCCCTTTGCCGACCTCGGTCGAACCGGTGAACGAGATGAGTTTTGGCACCGGGTGCTCGACGATGGCGTCCCCAATCTCAGAACCGCGACCGACGACGATGTTCAAGACGCCTTTCGGAAGACCCGCTTCTTCAAAAAGCGAGGCGAAGAGGAGACCTCCTGTGACCGGTGTCGCCGTAGCCGGTTTGACGACGACGGTGTTCCCCGTCGCGAGGGCGGAGACGATTGAGCGGACCGCGAGGTGGAACGGGAAGTTCCATGGGCTGATGACGCCGATGACGCCGAGCGGTTTCCGATAGACCCGGTTCTCTTTATTCGGGACGATTGACGGCTTGATGAGCCCGTCCATGCGGAACGGGAACGTCGCTGCTTCCTTAATGATCGCCATCGAGGCTAAAAATTCGCCTTCTGCTTTGATGCGCGTGCTGCCCGACTCTTTGACGAGCCAGTCGATGATGTCATCTTTATGCTGCAACGTCACTTCGGCGAACTTTTCAATCAAGGCCCGTCGATTTTGTGGCAGCATCGTCGCCCATTCGGTTTGTGCTTCTTTCGCAACGGCATAAGCCTTGTCGAGATCGGACTCGTCGGCCGAACGAATCGAGAACAATGTCTCGTCCGTGAACGGGTTGGTGTTATCGATCGATTTGTCGCTTGACCCTTCGACCCATTGGCCATCAATGTACATCTTTGTAAAATCGGTATGCATATTCAAACACTCCTTTATCTTTTTGCTTCACCTTAAGAAGTATTCACCTGATTTGAAAAAATAAACCTCTCGATGCGCAACTAACTTGTTTTACAAAGTAGTTGCAATTGGTAGTGCCTTCCATTACTATTGTGTATAACAAGTTAGTTTAACGAAAGTGAGGTCACGCCATGGCGATGAGTCAAATGTTAAAAGGATTGCTCGAAGGTTGCCTGTTGGCCATCATCGATAAAGGAGAGACGTACGGCTATGAGATGTCGGAGAAGTTGCAGACGTACGGCTTCACGATGGTGAGCGAGGGCAGTATTTACCCGGTCCTGTTACGGATGAAGAAAGAAGGGTGGGTCGAGACGGTCCAAAAGGCGTTGCCATCAGGAGGACCGAAACGAAAATATTACATTTTGACGGAGGCGGGGCACCAAGAGTTGCTCGCCTTCAAACAACGTTGGGCGGAAGTGTCAAGCGGTGTCGACCGCGTACTCGGAGAGGAGAATGAAGATGGAACTTTCAAAAAAGAGTCGTGATTTTTTGGATGACTTGGCGGTCTATCTCATGTCGAGCGGTAAGTCGGAAGATGAAGTGAAAGAAGTTGTCGAGGAGTTAAAAGACCATCTCGAGGAAGCGGAACGAGCGGGAAAAGGTGTGGACGAGGTCGTCGCCCAGAGCCCGAAAGACTACATGCAACACCTCGGAAGCGAGATGACGTTTGATGTGAAGGGATTCGTCAAAATTGTTACGATGATCATCCCGAACGTGTTCGCCTACATCATCATCGCTAATTTCATTCAAGGGGAGATGATGTTCTCGACAGTTCAATTGATCGGATTCCCGCTCGTCGCTGTCCTGTTCTTACTCGCCGCTTCACAAGCGTTCCGCAACATGTCGGTCCGCTCGAAAGAAAGTAAATTCAAAAACGGGATGATATACATTGCGCTCGCCGCGATGCCGATGACGTTATTCCTCGGGCTGATGGTGCTCGACATCTTCGTCGAGACCCCAACGATCGTGTTCGGCCCAACCGGTCAACTCGTGTTACTCGGCCTTGCCGTCGTCACGTTGCTCATCGTCTCGGTTTGGACGAAAACATGGATCAATCTGATCATACCGATTCTCTTGTTTGGACCGCAATATGCGTTCGCCCAAACAAGCTTGCCGCTCGAACAACAATTGATTTACTCGATGCTGATTTTGTTCGTCGGGATGGGGATTTTCTTGTTCGTGTGGTGGAAAAAGAACCAACGGGGGCAAACCTGATGCTCGGACGAATCATCTTCGTCGCTCTTTTATGTCTGCCGTGGGGTTTTTTCGTGACAGCGGGGGCAATGCGCTTGGTTATCTCGTGATTCCGGCTGTGATGTGGTGGAGCGTGTGGCAATTTGGCCGGCGTGGATGGTTGCGTTGGATCATTTTTGCGCTCATCATCTCGCACTTGATTTCCATGACCATGATCGGGTACATCGATGGGGAATGGGATTACTTTTTCAAGCCGTTCGGCCAATCCATCGTCATGAACATATGGACCGTCGTGTTCGCGAGTGGGGTCGTTGTAGTATGTGTGAACCGTTGGGCTTTCGAAAAAGCACGTGAATCTGCTTAAGGTCGAACGCGGCTGGGAATAGGCAACTGTACGCCTAAAAGAGAAAGAAGGGATTCCCGTTGCCAGTCAATCCGACGATTCAATTTTATTTGAACCAGTTTCAAAATCAAATCTCGACCACATATGACCAATTGGATCCGCTCGAATTAAGACGACAAGAAGACGCAATGATGACCCGGTTTCAACATAGAGAGCATGTATATCACGTCGAGAATCGCTCGATTATGCTTCCGAATCGCTCACTGCCAATCCGCGTCTATCGGTCGGGTCGAACGATCGCGCCAGCACTCGTCTATTTTCATGGTGGCGGATATGTCACGGGCAGTCTCGACACCCATGACGCGATATGTCGGACGATCGCGAACGAGGCCGACTGCACCGTCATCTCGGTCGGCTATCGACTCGCTCCGGAGCATAAGTTTCCGACAGCCGTCTACGATAGCTATGAGGCGCTCGTTTGGATTGCGGATCACGCCTCGGAACTTGAAATCGATGCCGAGCGCATCGCCGTCGGCGGAGACAGTGCCGGCGGGACACTCGCCACGGTCAGCGCCTTGATGGCGATTGAACGAGGTCGCCCCCTCGTCATGTATCAGCTGCTGTTTTACCCGGTTACCGGGACCGAGGAGAACTTGCCGCTGTCATTGATTGATTACGCGAACGGTTATCTGCTCGATGAAGGGCTCATCCGGTGGTTCCAGCAACAATATTTCCATGATGAGTCGGAATTGATGCATCCGTACGCCTCGCCGATTTTTTCGGACCACTTAGGGGACCTTCCCCCGACGACGTTGTTGACGGCCGAATACGACCCGCTCCGCGACCTCGGACGCGCATACGCCAACAAATTGATTAGCCTCGGTGTCCCGGTGACGTATCAAAATTACGATGGCTTGATTCACGGCTTCGTCAACTATTACACGTATGTCCCAGAAGCGAGACGAGCCGTCAAAGAAGCAGCACAGGCGCTCGGAACGGCATTCATAAAAAAAACTCGTCCATGAGGCGAGTTTTTTTATGCTTTCGATAAGCTTGGGAAGCGACAGTCTTCCGGGAAGAGCTGTTCTTCATTCATGCGAATCATCCATTGCCCGTCCCGGGATGGGCGCTGTTCCACACCGTCCAGCTCAGGCGTGAATTCGAAGACGATCTCGGTGATGCCTTCGAAAGAGAGTCGGGCCACAACGTCACGCATGTCGACAGGCCGAGATGACAGTACCGCGAATAACTTCAGACGCGTGCCTTCAATCAAATAGATGACGTGCACATCGTCGAAGCGATAAACGTCTTTGTTCATGCCTTGATAGTAGTGGAACATCCAAATATGCATGTCGTCCGTCGCATAGAGGCGTGGCGAAAACGGGAGCGACTCCAGCTTGAAACGACGCCACTGCTCGGCATCGACATCGACACGTTCGAGTGGAGCCGCAGATCCCGATACTGAAACGAATAGCTCCGGTTCAAGTTGGACGGAGAACCCCTGTTGCTCGTAAAATGGTTCAACCCCTTCGTCACAAGCCAAAAAATAAGGCAAGCCATCGGCGTCATGCTGTTTGAACACATGCTTGAAAATACGGGTGGCAAGTCCTAGTCCTTGTCGGTCCTCGTCCGTCATGACTGTCCCAATCTGATACGCCTCGCGAGCGGTTCCGTCAGCCACGATCGTCATCCGGCTCATGCCGACGTTCGAGATGACATTCCGATAAAACGTCAATGAGTAACAACGATAGCGGTCGGTCCATTCGCCGGCCATGTACCATTCACCAAAATCGATGCCGAACATCTCATCGGCCAAATAGAAAAATGACGCGAATTCTTCCCCTGAATACTCGAGATTGCTGATAGGTCGTTTAGCCATATGACTCACTCCTTGTTTTGAACTTATCGGTCCGTTCCTGTACATTAGAGGCAGAGAGGGGTAATACAGATTATGAAACGATATGAAGCTATTTTATTCGATGTCGACGATACGTTGTTAGACTTTAAACAGAGCGAGCACGTCGCCTTGGAGCAGTTGCTCGCGGCACACAACGTTCGGATGACGGATGAATTGAAACAACAGTATGTGACGATCAATAACGGATTATGGCGCGCGTTCGAGCGCGGCGAGGTCGGACGGGAAGACGTCTTGATGGGCCGGCACACGCAACTGTTCGACACGCTCGGCATCACGATCGATGCGCATGAAGTCGAACAGCGCTATCGGGACCATTTGCACGCCGGGGTGCACATCATCGATGGGGCACTCGAACTCGTCCGAACACTCAGTGAACAGTATCCGCTCTATATCGTCACGAACGGGGTGACGGAGACTCAGTTCAAGCGGCTCGAAGCCTCGGGACTGCTCCCTTACTTCCAAGACGTGTTCGTCTCGGACGCGACCGGTTCACAAAAGCCGATGAAACCATTTTTTGACTATGTATTTGATCGGGTTCCGAATGTGGCACCGGAACGCGGGCTCATCGTCGGGGACTCGCTGACGGCAGATATCGCCGGCGGGCGCATGTATGGGCTCGACACGTGCTGGTACAATCCGCACGAGATTGCGGCGTCGGTCGAGACGACGTATGAAATTCAAGACTTGCACGAATTGAAGTCGATTCTATCAAGCTCAGCGATCGATAAAGTGGGGCGGCAATGATTGCGGCAACGCATAGAGTGTCTCCGGGAAGAGTTTCAAGTCCCGGAGCGCGTCGAGCGGCTGCCAACGATAGATGAGGTGATCGCCTTCCGGTCCGTGGAAGTCTCCATGCCGGAGCGGGAGGTCACCCGATACATAAAAGTACATGCCAATCTCGTGGACCGTGCGTTCCAAATACGTGAAGAAATTTTCGGACACGAAAGCGAACGTCGTTCCCGTCAGTGTCGCTTCGAGTTCTTCTTGCAGTTCACGCGTCAAGGCAAGCTCGGCCTCTTCGCCGATGCCGACACGACCGCCCGGTAACGCCCAAAAGTCATCGTTCACGTTCCGATGAACGAGCAAATGACCGTCCTGGACCCAGATGCCGGCGACGCGATAATTGAACGTGCCGTGCTCGGTCGGAAATACGATATCCATCTTCATCACTCCATTCCTTAAGCTACATCAAGTATACGCCAAGGAGGCAGGTCATGTTTCAATCAAATGAGAGTTATAAAGGCGAGGACTTCCGCGACGAGACGCTCCGTGACATCCAACTCACGCAGACGACGTTCGAGAACTGTCGCTTCACCTATATCGATGCGACCGAGTTTGAGACCGAACAGTGTCGTTTCATCAACTGTGACTTCACCGATTCGAAGTGGAACGCCTCGCGCCACAGCGGCAGCTCATTCCTGAATTGTCAGTTCAACGGGGCGAATCTGTTTTTGAGCGAGTTCGATCAGTGCAAGATGACGGGTTCGTCGTTCGAGTCATGCACGTTTGAAGGGGTCGTCGTGCGTGAAGGAGATTGGTCGTTCGTCAATCTGCGTCACGCCCCGCTCCGGAAGATGGATTGGTCCGGTGTCCGGTTGACGGAGGCGGATTTATACGGTGCGGATTTGAAAGAATCACGCTGGACGAACGCCGTCTTGTCCCGCGCCGTGTTGCAACACGCGGATTGCACGGGGGCCGATTTTGTAGGGGCGGAGATGGATGGGGTCGATTTCTCGGACGTCATTCTGAAACAAGCGACGCTTGACGTCATGCAGGCCGTCCAAGTCGCCCGCTCGCTCGGGGCGAACGTCATATGACCAATGAGCAAGTGCTCGAGCACTTGACGGCCATGGCCGCGGAGCGGGAAGACGTCCGCGTCCTCGTCTTGAACGGGTCGCTCGTCAATCCGCACGTAAAACCAGACCGTTTTCAAGACGTCGATGTTACTTGTTTCGTCGAAGACGTGACCGCGTTCATCGAGGACCGTTCGTGGATGGCGCCGCTCGGGGACGTCTTGATTATGCAGACGCCGGACGAGGTGCCAGGAGGCGACGAATATGAGCGTTTCGCGTTTCTCGTCCAGTTTGCAGCCGGTCATCGCGTCGATTTGACCGTCCGTCCTATGCGTGACGTGCAGGAAGCGATTCACGCTGACTCACTCAGACTCGTCCTCATTGATAAAGACGAGATTGCCGGTCAACCGATCCCATCTGATGACACGTACCGCATCAAACGACCGAGCCGATTCGACTATGAGCAGTGTTGGAACGAGTTTTGGTGGGTGTCGCTTTACGTCGTCAAAGGTATCAAGCGGGGTCAACTGTTATACGCTTTCGACCATGTGACGATCATGCGAACGATGCTCCGGCAGATGCTTGTATGGGACGTTGGCTTTGCGACAAACTTTACGGCGAACGGAGGAAAGTCCGGGGATGGGCTTGAGAAGCATCTGGCCCCTGAAGTATGGCAGGCTTATCTTGATACATACACTTTGGTCGAAGTGACAGCGATGGAAACGGCCCATGCGACGTTGGTGGAACAATTTGAACGTGTCAGTCGCCGCGTGGCCGACCAAGCCGGATATCCGTTTGCGGAGATGGAAGCCCGACGAATTCGTGACGCCTTTTCGACGCTTTGGTGTTCAAACGATTAGTTTTCGGTTGAGTCGGGAAAAGCCCCTCTATAGAAGGGGGAATGACGCTTGAATCCGTATACGACGTTCATCGCGCTCCTAGTGGGGAGTTTACTTTTATTTGTCGGCATCCGGACGAAAAAATGGCCGATTTTAGTCGTGGCCTTATTTCCGCTTGGACTTGTCGCCTTCAACATGTATTTGCTGATTACTGGACGTTAGAAGACTGTTTCTTCAGTCTTCTTTTTTGTATATCGATTTTACAAAAAATGCTGTCGGCAACAAAATCCCGATGGCCGCTTCGAGCAAGGCGAACAACCGGGCCGGACCGATTGGCAGCAGGTCGCCGAATCCGATAGACAGCAACGTGACCCCGCTGAAGTAAAGCAGATTGCGCCAGTTCGGATCGACCGCGTTCATCGTCTCGAGTGACGTCACCAATATGACGCCATCGCGTGAGAGCGCGTAGTAAATCAAGGCAAACCCGATCATGACGCCGAGTAGGCTGACGAACAAGTGGCTGAACAAGCGCATGTCGAAGCCGGTCTGTCTATACGTTTGGCGCCGAAAGAAGGTAAACACGTTCAAGCCGACGAATAATAGGGCAATCGTCAATAAAATGGTATTCACGCCCATTTCCCCCTTCTGTGACAGTCTATACTATGTTGTTTCCCTGATCGTTCACCGTCAAACGGACCGATTCACACCAAGACGGATTCATTCAACAAGGAGGTGTCCGAGTGCGACGATGTTTAGTGAGCGGCTTATTGTTCGTCTTCTTTTTAGGAGGATGTACGACGAAAGAGCCGTTTGATTTTGATGAGATCCATTCCTATAAGATTTTTTATAACATGCCGACCGAGGCGATCATTGAAGACATGGCCCGATACGACCTCGTCATCATCGAACCGATTTGGTATACGCCGGAACAGATTGAGACGATCCGCTCGAACGGGACGAAAGTGCTCGGCTATATTAACGTGATGGAAGCAGATACGTGGAATCGCGCGCTCATCGGCCAAATGGACAAAGACGATTTCTTCTATCGGGACGGGGAACGCATCTATTTCCCGAAATGGGATTCGTATTTGACGGATATCAGCTCGTCCGATTTCCGTAAAATTTTAATCCGTGAAATTCAAAAACAAGTCATCAATAAACATCTGGACGGAATTTTCCTCGACACGGTCGGTGATATCGATGACGTCCACCTCGATTATCCGGACGACTTAGAAGAACAGCTGGCTGGGCTCGAGGCCTTTTTACAAGCGATTGAAAAGGCATATCCGGGCGTCCCAGTCGTCCAAAACTGGGGCATCGAGACGCTTGAACGAACGAGTGCGCCTTACGTGGAAGGCTTCATGTGGGAAGGTTTTAACTACACGGAAATCACGTCCGACTCTTGGTCGATGGAGATGCTCGATCGAATGAACGCGATTCAAGACGAATACGGAATCGCTGTCCTCACCGTCTCAGACCAAGAAGAGGCGACAAGTCGGGATATGGCCGAAGCGAACGGATTCATCCATTATCACGAACCAACTTATTACAATACGTGGGATTTTTAGGGGGTAATTAGGGTAAGGGAAGATAAGGACTATGTATACCTGTCCGAGGGCAGGGGACCATCCCGCATTAAAAACTGAAGAGATGTTATCCATGAGGAGGGGATTATCATTCTGTACGCTCAAGACCGTCCATGGCTCAAATGGGTCGAGATTCTTGTCGTGTTCGCACTATTGATCGGAATCGATTTATTCTTCAGCCTAGGCACGATTCAAAATGAACTGAACTTGTTTTATGTGGCCGCCATCCTGTTCGCGCTCAGGTATGGAACGATTTTCGGCTTAATCAGTTTCGGCATTTTGCTCCTCTATAAAGTGTTATACACCGGCTTAATGGGAGGAGACATCTTCCTGTTGTTCTACGATACAAACTCACTTCTTACACTGTTTTACTACTTCGCCATCACTGTCATCGTCGGGTTGTTCAGCACCTCATTTCGAGAGCGTTACGAAATCAGCCAGTTCCGCAACGAAGAACTGAAAGATGAAAACACGTATTTGAAAGAGACCGTCGATTTACTCAACACTTCGCAAACCACACTTCGTCAAAAACTACTTCAATCCGAGTACAGCTTGAACCAATTGTATGAACTGGCCGTATCGCTTGATTTGCCGCATCCAGAATTGATTCGGAGCGAGACGATTCGTCTATTGAAAAAAACGTTCCTGGCGAGTGACGTCGCCATTTACCACGTCGACCGTTCCCAGAAGTCGATGCGCCTCTTGATTCGCCAAACGGACAAGAAAGAGTTTCCGCAAACGATTTTTCTCGATGAGGCATCGAGTATGTTCAAACGGTTCTTCCAAGTGCAAGAGACGACGCTCCGTCAACTCGACGACGAAGACACGGACCCGATGTTGCTCGCACCGATCATCGTGGACGGGACGACCCGAGAAGTCGTCGTCATCAAACGGTTGCCGCTTCGGAAATTGACGACCGATGACTTGCACGTTCTCAACATCCTCTTCTCGTGGATTGGCACACGCATTCAAAATGCCGAGAACCTGATTCGTAAAGAGCAGCACGAGAAGATGCATAAAGGCACCTCGTTTTATAAGAAAACAGCGTTCACAGAACTCGTCGCCATCCAAGAACAAAAGAAGATTCACCATGGACAGCCGTATATCGTCCTCGAATATCCGCTCGGGTATGAGCCTGTCTCGCTCGAGAGTATCGAGGCCATCGTCCATTCGTATTTACGGGAGATCGATGTCGTCGGGTATGACCCGGATGAGAACAAGCTGTTGCTCTTACTCCCAGGAACGAGTGAAGAACACCGTCAACGGATCTATGACCGGATCGAAGGGATTTTGATCCAGAAGGGAGTGTGACGGGATGGAGTCTACCATTCGTCTCGTATTGATCGGGATTTATGTCGTTCATGCACTGCTCGCCTTCGGATTATTGATCACGTTGAAACGAAGAATGAAAGCGCCGGATTATGGCATCGCGGTGGTGGCGCTCAGCTTCGGTCTGTTCTTACCGTTTCTAGCCGAACTTGCCGTCTATGCGGTGTATCGGCTTGCTGAACGGTTCGGTCGGAGCGGTCTGATTGAAGACTATGACGACTATATCGACTTCAAGGTCGTCAACTATGAACAGATTCGTCATGAAGCGAGCAGCAGCACCAATCTGTTACCGCTCGCCGACGCCATCAACTCGAAAGATCCAGCTATCCGCAAACACTCGATTTTGACGCACGTCAATCAGTCGATTGACCAGCAAGGCAAGTATTTGCAGATGGGACTTGAGAGCACGGACAGCGAGACTGTCCACTACGCCGCGGCGACAATGAACATCTTGATCGATCAATATGAACAAGAATTGAAACACGCCAAACGCGAGTACGACTTAGGTAACCCAGACACGATTCGACGGCTTGCGACGATTTATAAACGCATGATCCATAGTGAACTCATCACCGAGGTCATGTTGAAGGACAAGCGAGGCGCATGGCT
This sequence comes from Exiguobacterium sp. s5, assembly GCF_018618075.1. Lineage (NCBI taxonomy): Bacteria > Bacillati > Bacillota > Bacilli > Caryophanales > Exiguobacterium > Exiguobacterium sp. s5. The sequence continues at coordinate 62,468 of NZ_JACSLK010000001.1, forward strand.
GGAAGAATTATTGAAAGCGAAGACGCTCTATCCGCCTTCGCCCTGGATTTACGAAGACTTGAACGAGATTTATCTCACGTTAGAGCGCCCCAAAGAGCAATTGAACATTTTAAAAGAGTACGTCCATCATTTCCCGGAACGCATCGAGGCTCATCTGATGCTTATCAATTACTATTATGAGCGCGAACGTTGGAACGAAGTGAAGGCGGTCATGTTTATGATGCAGACCCAATTCTCACTGGAGGACGTACCGTATGAGTACCGACTGTTGTTTGAAGAATGGAGTGACACGACATCATGGAAAAACGAACTGTAATCTCATTCTCGCTCTTCATCGTCTTATTTTTAGTCGTCGTCGGTGCGATTCAATACTTACGGATCCACTCGCTACACACGTTGTTGCCAAACGTCGCCGAGCAACAGATGAACATCGACCAGTTGAAGAGTGATGCCTCGGCAAAAGCGGGTGAGCATCAGCTTCAAGTTTATCTCGTCCGGGATGAAGGTGATTTGGCGGTCGAAACGGCAGACAACCTGCTGTACGGTCTGCAGTATGCGAAACTTGACGTTCGCGAAGTGAACCCAGGCGCCGTCGGATCGATTGCGCCATCTCCATACACCATCATCATTTTCACGGGTGAAGATACGACAAGATGGCCGTTCGTGGAAATGAAACGTTATGTCGAACAAGGCGGGAACCTCGTCTTTGCGAATCGGTTTAAAGATCCGGCATGGAACGCGTTGACCGGAATTGAAGAAATCGGTGAGTATGTGCCGGATGTATACGGCTTGAATTTCGAGGAGTCGATTTTTCCGGGCTATGTCGACTTGAATCCACCAGACGACTTATTTGTCCATAGCGTCGTCGATTTTGCGATTGCAGACGAGGCCAACGTCATGTTGTCAGCTGAAGGTTTCCCAATCCTTTGGGAATACGAAGTCGGCGAGGGAAACGTCCTTTATTGGAATACGACAATCACCAACCAAAAGATGATCCGCGGTCTGTTCGTGCAGACGCTCGGCACGATGCCGCCGGCGTTCGTCACGGCACAAGCAGCAATCAAGCTCATGTACATCGATGATTTCCCGGCACCGGTCATGGACGGGAAAATGAAAGACGTGTCCTCGACCCCGCTCGATAAATCGGTCAAAGACTTCTTCGCCGAGGATTGGTGGGAAGATATGGTCGATTTGGCGAAAGATGACGATTTGATTTACACGGGTGCCATGATCGGGACGTATGAAGAGGAGATGGAGCTCGTCGACGAACAGTTGATCAAACGGGGTGAGTTCCCAATGCTCTACTTCGGTCGCAAATTGATCGCCCACGGTGGGGAAATCGGACTCCATGGCTATAACCACCAGTCGCTCGTCACGGCCGATGAACCGATTGACCCGACGTACGGGTACATCCCCTGGCAAGATAAAGACGAGATGAAACGGTCATTGCTTCAAGCCGAGTCCGTGTTTGAGAACTATTTCCCGGCCGAGACGCTCAAGTCATATGTCCCGCCGTCGAACGCGCTCAACCGGACTGGGGTCGATGCGATCGCCGAAGCGTTGCCAGAACTGCGCACGATTGCTTCGCTCTACACGGGGGAGCCGGAGAGCGGGGACTTCGTCCAAGAATTCGAATTTGATGGGACGCATCCGAACTTGTACCATTTCCCGCGTGTGACAAGCGATTACGGGGAAGAGCGCGGATCGATTTTCCAAATGGTCGACGCGATCGCCAATTTCGGTGTGTTTTCACACTTCATTCACCCCGATGATGTCATCGACCCAGACCGGGCCTTTGGTCGGGACTGGGATACGATGTTCGCGAGTCTGCGTAAAATCGTCCATGACGTGAAAGATCAATATCCTCACCTCGAGGCGTATACGCAACACTACGCGACCGAAAAGATGGTCACATACCAACAAGCTGATTTGAACGTCACGTTTGATGAGTCGACCGTCTATTTGGCCGGGGAAGGGCTCATCAACCCGTCCCACTTCACGATTCGCCTCAAACCAGGCCAGTCACTTGAGACAGGAGAGTTCGATTTCGGGACGGTCGAACAGTGGGAAGCCGACCGTCCGCTCTACCTCGTCAAACTGACATCGGCGAACGCTGAAATCGCCATCAAGGGGGAAGCGCAATGAGAATCGGGCTCGTATTAGAGGGGAGTTATCCGTACGTGAGCGGAGGCGTCTCAAGTTGGACGCAGACGTTGATTGAGGCGATGCCCGAAGTGTCGTTTGAAATCATTTCGATTCAACCGACAGAGAAGCGTCCGGAAGACATGAAATATGTGTTCCCGCCGAACGTTTCAGGGATCACTCACTTGTATTTGAGCGACGTGGGCGAGCGAGCGAAAGGGCGATTGAAGTGGGGCACTGAGGACGAACAGAACGTATCGGACTGGCTCATGTTGAAAAGTCCGAACCGGCAAGCGCTTCGTTTGCTTGGGAAAGAAGTGCCTTCAAGTCAGGCGTTTTTCGCAAGCGAGTTCTTTTGGAAAAATGTCAAGGCGGCCTACGCCGAGGAAATGAACGGAGGTTCGTTCATCGACTATTTCTGGATGTGGCAGAGTATGTACACTCCGATTTTACGGGTGCTCCATCAACCGCTCCCGAAAGTCGACCTCGTTCATTCCGTGTCAACGGGTTATGCCGGTGTGGTCGCGTCCTACATGAAAGAGACGCAAGGGATTCCGTTCATCTTGACGGAGCACGGCATCTACTCGCGGGAACGCGAAGAGGAGATTCTACAGTCGTATTGGATTCCAGCGCCGTATAAGCCGAGGTGGGTCCGTTTCTTTCACCATTTGTCGCGTGAGGCCTATAACGCGGCCGATGAGATTATCACCTTGTTCGAGCGGAACCGCGAATATCAGGAGTGGATTGGCGCCCCGAGCGAGAAGACGAAAATTATCGCCAATGGCATCGCCGACCGACAAATCCAGGCGACGGTCGACCGTCCGGAGCACGACCTCTTTCAAATCGGTGCTATCGTCCGCTTGGTGCCAATCAAAGATTTGAAGACGATGATTTACGCCGCCAAGATTTTGCAGGAGCGGCATCGTCTGTTCAAACTGACGATTATGGGTCCGCTCGATGAGGATGAAGAATATGCGGAAGAGTGCCGTCTGCTCATCGAACAGAGCGGACTGACCGATTATGTCGAGCTTGTCGGAAAGGTTGATGTCCAAGCCTATTTGCCGAAGTTTGATTTACTTCTGTTGACGAGTATCTCGGAAGGTCAACCGCTCGCGATTCTTGAAGGAATGGCAGCCGGCATCCCGTGGGTCGCGACCGATGTCGGGGCTTGTTCCGAGCTCTTGTACGGCCGAGAAGACGACCCGTTCGGTCCAGCCGGGTTTATCGTGCCCCCGGTTCATCCGGAAGCGGTCGCGGACAAGGTCGAGTGGATGATGGATTATCCGCAGGAGCGGATGCGTTTCGGTAAGAACGGGCGGGAGCGGGTCCGTCAATACTATCGTCTCCAACAAGTCGTGGACCGCTACAAAGCCATCTATGAAACGAGGAGGGAACAGTATGGCGGGCATCGGGTTTAAGCTGCAGAAGTTGTTCCAAGAAGACTACTATTCGTCCAGGTTGAAGGCGTACACGTTCTCGGGCCTCGTCACATCCGGACCGTGGTTGATCGTCATCTTGGTCGTCGGGACGATTCAATGGTTGGCGTTCCAAATGCCGACGTTATCGCTCGCCGAACGGACGCTCTTCATGATCTCGGTCTCGTACGCGTTCATCTTCTCGCAAATCTTGTTCAGCTTCCAACAGCTCGTCGTCACCCGATATGTGGCGGACTTGTTTTACGAGAAGAAGGCACATGAGATTTTCCCGGTCTTCACCGGGATGCTCAAAGTGACGATCCTCGCCGCGACGATTCTGTACAGTATCTTTTGGCTATTGTCGCCGCTCGATTTTCTGTACAAACTGACGTTGTTCGTTTTATTCATGACGATCAATGTCATCTGGGTCATGTTCTTGTTCTTGAGTGCCGCCAAGTATTATCAAGCGGTGGCCTATAGCTTCTTGCTCGGCGGACTCATCTCGGTCGGGAGCGTCTATGCGATTAGCCGTCTCATGGTCAATCCGTCGAGTCTCGAGCTGTTGCTCGGTTTCACGGTCGGGATGATTGTGACGTTGTTCGGGTTGTTCTTCGCGATGCTCCGGACGTTCCCGCTCCGTTACGCGGTGAAAGAGTTCTCGTACTTCAAGTACTTCGACCGCTATCCAGACTTGTTCGCCATCGGCGTGTTATACGTGCTCGGGATTTGGGTCACGAACTTTATCATCTGGTTCGGAGAAGGACGCGTCATCATCGCAGACTCCTTCTTGTTTAATCCGTATTATGACACGGCCATCTTTTGGTCGTACTTGACGATTATCCCGACGCAACTCCTGTTCGTCGTCGCCGTCGAGACTCGGTTTTATGAGCGCTATCGCACGTTTTATGGATTGATCAATTACGGAGGGGCGCTCCATCAAATCGAGAAGGCGAAACAGACGATGACGTCCGTATTGAAAAATGAGTTGATTCGACTCGCGCGCAGCCAAGGCGTCGTGACGTTGTTCGCCATCCTCATGGCAGGCGTGTTCGTCGGTTGGATCGGTGTGCCGGACGAAATCGGTCAAATCTTTCGGATGACGACGCTCGCGGCGTTCGCGAACGCGATGATCCTTATTTTGACGTTGTTGTTGCTCTATTTCGAGGATCGACGCGGGGCATTGTTCGTCAACATCTCGTTCTTCACGTTGAATGCGTTGTTCACGCTCTTGCTCTTGCCGCGCGGCATCGATTGGTACGGCGTTGGCTTTGCTGTCAGCACGACAATCACGTTCTTCTTGGCCGGCCTGCGTTTGATCTATTACATGGGCAAAGTCGATTATTACGTGTTCGCGGCCTCGAATCGACGCAAGCTCGGTACCGAACGGTTCTCCCAAATGGGGACGTTGTTGAACCGTCGCTTCTCGCGATAAAGGGTTTTCAACATGGAAAAAGACTGATATGATGTGGTCGTAGACGACCGAATTTCATAATGTTTACCACTAGGGGAGTCGCGTGACGCGGCTGAGATGGACGAGGTCCAGACCCTTTGAACCTGATCTAGTTCACGCTAGCGTAGGGAAGTGGGCGAACCGATTGTTCTCGTACACTTTGTGTAAATCCGACGCCGCTTCCGTTATGGGAGGCGGCGTCTTTTTTGATCACAAAGGAGGATACATGAATGACATTCACCGCACATCTTCGACAAGAGGCAGATGCCTTGTTTCAAGCCAGCTTTGACCATCCGTTCGTCCGCGAGCTCGGAACAGGCGAACTCGACGAGGCGAAATTTAGGCATTACGTCATGCAAGATTCATACTATTTGAACCAGTTCTCCAAAGTACAGGCGAAAGGCGCGACCCTCGCCCCGAACATGGAAGTCGCGAGCCGCTTTTTGACGCATGCGCTCCATACCATCGAAGCAGAGCATGCGTTGCACCGTGAGTTTTTCACCTTGCTCAACGTGACGGAGGCGGAGTGGGCGACGTTTGAGCCGGCCCCGACGGCTTACGCCTATGCGCTCCATATGCAACAGGCCGGTCCGACGCTCGGTGATGTGCTCGCTTCGATTTTGCCGTGCTACTGGGTCTATTATGAGATTGGGGAGCGATTGAAAGATGCGACACCCGATCATCCGATCTATGCGACGTGGATTGCGACGTACGGTTCGGAATGGTTCCGCGATCTCGTCGAGGAACAGCTTGAACGGCTCGACGTGCTCGCCGGACAAGCGACAGCGGAAGAACGGGTCCGGTATCAACAGCTGTTCTTGAAGAGTTGTTATTATGAACATGCGTTTTGGGAAATGGCGTGGACGCTCGAGTCGTGGGATTTACCGGCGGGGGTGACACGATGAAGCGCGACTTATGGGACAAAGTCAGAGCCGAACGGCCACTCATCCATAACATTACGAATATCGTCGTCGCTAACTTTTCGGCGAACGGGTTGCTCGCCATCGGCGCTGCGCCGGTGATGGCGTCAGCCGTCGAAGAAGTCGCGGACATGGCGTCTGCGAGCGATGCGCTCGTACTCAATATCGGCACACTCGATGCGACGACGGAACGTACGATGATTCGAGCCGGACAGGCGGCGAATGAATCGAGCCGGCCGGTCGTCTTCGATCCGGTCGGTGTCGGGGCGACCGCGTTTCGACGTGACGTCGCTACATCCATTTTGCAACACGTCCGCGTGACGGTCATCCGAGGCAATGCCGGAGAAATCGCGACATTAATTGGTCTCGACGCGGCGGCGCGCGGCGTGGACGCTGGGGAAACGCGGATTGATTTGAATCACATCGCGCGCGCGGCGGCACGACGCTACAACTGTGTCGTTGCCGTGACCGGAGAGACGGATGTCGTCAGCGACGGGGACGCGACGATTGAAATCAAAGGCGGCACCGCAGCAATGGCCCGGACGACAGGGACCGGTTGTTTACTCAGTGCGGTCGTCGGTGCGCTCCTTGCGGTCGAATCCGACGCGTTGACGGCCACGGCGACAGCGCTCGCCGGATATGCCCGGTGCGGCGAACTGGCTACCGCTTTGGCGGAAGGACCGGGCGACTTCCCCGTTCATTTCTTGAATGAACTCGGCAAGATGACAGCCGTCGAGTTGCCGAGCGACCGCATTGAGGTGGTGTCATGATGCGGCCGCAAGTATTGACGATTGCCGGTTCGGACTCTGGCGGGGGAGCAGGAATCCAAGCCGATTTGAAGACGTTTCAAGAGCTAGAGGTGTTCGGGACGAGCGTTCTGACGGCCGTCACCGCTCAAAATACGCGCGGGGTGCATGGGGTCGAAGCGGTGTCGCCGGAACTCATCACGCAACAACTCGATGCAATCGGTTCGGACTTTTCGATCGCAGCATGTAAGACCGGGATGTTATTTGATGCGGCGCGCATCGAGGCGGTCGCTACCGGGGTGAAACGTCATGTCTTCAACCGACTCGTCGTCGACCCGGTCATGATTGCGAAAGGAGGGGCTCCGCTTTTACAGAACACGGCGGTCGATGCGCTCAAGACCTCCTTGTTGCCACTCGCGACAGTCGTCACGCCGAACGTGCCGGAAGCGGAAGTGCTGACCGGGTTGACGATTCGATCGTTTAATGATCGTCTCGAGGCGGCTCGGCGGATGTTAGCGTACGGCGTGCGCGCGGTTATTTTAAAAGGCGGCCATCTCGAAGGTGAAACTGCCGAAGACTTGATCATGACGGAGTCGGAAGTGTTCCTTCTCTCGGCCCCGCGCATCCAGACGAGCGATACGCACGGTACCGGTTGTACATTTTCGGCGGCGCTTACAGCGGAACTTGCCAAAGGTCGTTCTATCATGGAGGCGGCGGTGACGGCGAAGCGGTTCATTCAAAGCGCCATCACCCATGGCCTCGAGATCGGCGCCGGACACGGACCGACGAACCATTGGGCATATGTGGCGTATGGAGAGGAGGGTGTGACGATTGAATCCATCAAGGCGGGCACTCGCTGAACAGTTGCGGCTTTACTTCGTATGCGGGACACCGAACACGAAAGACATGTTACGGACGGTCGAAATGGCACTCCAATGTGGCGTGACATGTTTTCAATTTCGTGAAAAAGGTAAAGAGGCACTGTATGGGGATAAAAAAGAAGCGATGGCAAGGACCCTGCAAGCACTTTGTCGTTCGTACGACGTCCCGTTCATCATCAACGACGATGTCGAACTGGCGGCGCGCATTGATGCGGACGGCGTGCATATCGGACAAGACGATGCCGAGGCCGCAATCGTTCGGGAGCGGATTGGTCCAGATAAGTGGCTCGGTGTCTCGGTCCACACGCTCGAAGAAGCGGCAGCAGCCATCGAGCATGCGGATTATGTAGGCATTGGCCCAATTTACCCGACGACTTCGAAAGAAGATGCCGGGGCAGTGAACGGGACGACACTCATCCGCCAAGTCCGAGACATGTATCGAGAGCTGCCAATCGTGGGGATTGGCGGCATTTTACCGGAACATGTCCCGATGATTCGGAACGACGGGGCGGACGGCGTCGCCGTCATCTCAGCCATCGCTTCTGCACCGGATGTGGCCATAGCCACACGGCGTTTCGCTTGTCTCTGAATTCAAATCGAGGAGGAAGACAGATGAACGTATTTGTAATAGGCGCGAATGGACAGATTGGAAAACAGCTCGTGGAACGATTGCACGAGGAAGGGAAACACCAAGTCACGGCGATGGTTCGAAAACAAGAGCAACTCGATAACTTCACATCAAAAGGCTATCAGGCCGTCCTAGGCGACCTCGAAGGTGACGTCTCGTCACTTGAACAAGCAATGTCTGGCATGGACGTGGTCGTCTTCGCAGCCGGTTCAGGTGGTAGCACCGGAGCCGACAAGACGCTCCTGATTGACCTTGACGGCGCGGCGAAAAGCATCGAGGCTGCCAAGAACGGGAATGTTAAACAGTTCGTCATGGTGAGCGCCTTGAAAGCAGAAGATCGTTCGGCATGGCCGGAAGAGATGAAACCATATTATGTGGCGAAGCACCATGCGGATCGTCTGCTCGAGGAGAGCGGGCTTACGTATACGATCGTCCGTCCGGGCGCTCTCACAGATGACGCCGGTACCGGCAAAGTGAAAACGGGTGACGTATCGACTGGTGAGATTCCGCGTGCAGACGTGGCGGCCTTCTTGGCACATCTCATTGGTCATGACGCAGCCCACAATCAAGCGATTGACCTCGTCAAAGGTGACACGGCGATTGAGGACACATTATAAACGAGATGACGACAGCGAGCGGACTTGGTTCCGCTCGCTTTTTGTATGGATGTGTCCGTGAACTCGACAAAGGAATCGCTTCGACCGATAGAGAAAGTAAGAGATGGATTTGTCAGAAGAAAGGGGTCTATCCATGACCGCATTATTTCTCTATATGGCCGTTTATTTGCTTCCGGCTTTTCTATTGAGTCACCTTGCTCTTGACGTATTGCTCCGCAACCCGCGCCAAGTCGAGCATCGGTTGCTCAGTCTGTTCGTGTTCGGTTATGCGATGCTGTTCTTGGCCGAGTTCGGGCGTCATTTGTCCCCGATCGAAGCGAGTCCGGCCTTCGTGACGTATTGGTTCGGTAACGCCGGAATTTTGATTTTCGTCTGTTCGGTCCACTTCATTGTCAAAGTGACGGGCGTCGGGGCGAAGTTACCGAGATGGATTTATCCGTATGCCATTTATTTGCCGCTCGTCCCGGTCGCCTTGACGTTCATCCGTCAAGAGAACATCTTGAACAGTCAGCGGTTCGACCAAGTCGGTGTCTGGATTTATCCTGAGTTCAACGCGTCTTATTTGACGACGATGACCGTCGGTAACGTGTTTCATTTTCTTGTGATCCTATTATTGATGTATGCCCTTAAGCGGTCCGAGCGCTTCGAGCATCAACGGGTGCTGCGCATGCTCATTTGGACGGCCGTCGCCGTTCTTGTCTGGGACATCGTCTTCGGATACGTCCAGCTCCGCGGAATCATGCCGCCTTACGCGTATATGTACGGTGGACTTGTCTGGGCGGTCGCTCTCGTCGTCGCGATGAATCGACTTGATTTCCTAGCGTCTTACGTCAAACGGTATGGCACGCTCTATAACTTGAACCCGTCGGCGATTCTGCTCGTCGATGATCAGGGACAGATTGAGAGTGCGAATCCGGCCGCGCGCACATTGTTTCATACGGTCCGTGTCGTCAATGAACGTTTTGTCGATTTGTTGCCCGAGAAAAAGCGGGACGAATGGAGTGCGCATTACGACCAACATTTCCATGCGCAAAAAAAGTTTCTCGAGTTCGAGACGAAGATTCAGACAAAATCGGGACAAGAACGGTACGTCGTCATCGATGGTGATTTCGTCTATATCGATCAAAAAATACACGGCATGATTTTGATTCGAGACGTCCATTCGTTCAAAGAAGCCGAACAGTCGATTCGCTTCTTCGCCTATCATGACCCGCTCACGAAACTCGCGAACCGTCGGGCGTTTTATGAGCAGGCCGACCAGGCATTATTGCAAGCGGACACGGTCGCGCTTGTCGTCATCGACCTCGACGGCTTTAAAGGAATCAACGACACGTACGGCCACCAAGTCGGCGATGATTTTCTCATTCATCTCGGTGAGTTGCTTGAGATGGCGACGCCGGAAGCGGGACTAGCCTCGCGCGTCGGCGGGGATGAGTTCTATATGTATGTGCCGAACGTCGATGCAGATGACATCGTTGCGTTCGTCGAGCGCTTGCAGTTGCTACTGACGGAGCGGCCGTTCCGGCTCGGAGGAGAGACGATTCCGATTCGAGCGAGCATCGGGGTCAGCGTCGCACCGGATCAAGGGGAGGACTTGGACACGCTCATTCATAAAGCTGATCAGGCGATGTATCAAATCAAGCAACACGGTAAAAACGACTATGCGATTTATGACGAAGTGTTACATGGACCGAAATAACGGGAACGAGAATGAAGATGGCAATTTGATAGAGGAGGAGACAATATGACTGAAAAACCATTAGTGACGATGCGAGCCGAAGGGGAAGCGACGAGTGTGAAGACGACGGTGCATGTGCGTGACCTCGAACCGTTCGTCGTCGATGAACCGGAACGTCTCGGCGGGACGGACGCCGGTCCGAACCCGCTCGAATATTTGCTCGGGGCGTTGTCGTCGTGTACGACAATCATGATTGCCTACGTGGCGCAAGACCAAGATTTCAACTATGACGGGGTGACGTTCGTGACCGAAGGAACGCTCGACCCGCGCGGCTTCCAAGGCGTTGAAGGAGTACGGACGTATTTTGAGAAAGTACACGTCAACATCGTCCTCGATACGACCGAATCGGATGAACGGATTGCGGCGCTCCAAAAAGGCGTTGAGGCTCGTTGTCCAATCCACAATTTAATGCATGCGGCCGACGTCGACATCACGGCGACGTGGACACGGAAGTGAGGATGGGGCGACCCATCCTTTTTTGATGTAGACAGGAATGTTTGCCGACGAGCACGAACAAAAAGAGACGTGAGAAAGGAGGTTGTCATGGATATTCGCCCGATGACACAGCAAGACGCCCGCGCGATTCAAGCGTGGACGTACGAGGCACCGTATGATTTCTATAACCAAGAAGCTTCAGCGGAAGGGCTGGATGAACTGATGGCGTATCAGGCCGTCCATGACGAGGCGTTGATCGGTTTCTATTGTCTCGGCACGTACGCACAAGTGCCGAACGATACATACGTCTACGATGACACATGCGTCGACCTCGGGCTCGGCATGCGCCCGGATCGAACGGGACGGGGACACGGGCGTACGTTCGTCCGGTTGGTGATGCAAGAAGCGGCGCACGAAGGCAAACCGCTCCGGTTGACGGTGGCCGCGTTCAATGAGCGGGCCATCCATCTCTATGAGCAGCTCGGGTTTCGACAGGTCACTTCGTTTGAAAAAGGGGCGACCCGTTTTCTCGTCATGACCCGATAATCAGCCGTACTGTTTCTGATGGGCTTTCTTTCGCTTCAAATAGTCCTCGTCCGCCCGAAGCTGGTCCCATCGCTCTTTGAAGATGCGGGCCGATTCCGCTTTCTCCTCGTCGATTTGTCGGTCGTGGAGATCGCCGTCGTCCTTATATTTTCGTCCACCTTTATAGTTGGCGTAACGTCTCGCCCGGGTATAGCCCATCTGGATGAATTTGCGGGCCATATCCATTCCGACGAAATCATCGTTGGCCCGGTATTTTTCGAATAGCTCCATGATTTCATCGGCGGACTGTTTGGCGATGTCAGGCGTCTTGAAGCGCCAATGGGGGAGAATCTCACTTTTATACGGTTCGACGAGCAGGACGCCTTGCTCGCCGCGTCCGACTCGATACAGCTCGGGGTGTTCGCGGAAATCAATCGTTTCAAAATCTAAATCATAATCAAATGGCATCGTGATCCCTCCTCATGGATTCATTCCCGGAACGAATCCGAGGGAAACGACAGAAAGGAAGAACAAGATGATTCAACTTGATACAGATCGGCTCCGGTTGCGGGCGTTTCAGCTCGAGGACGCTGAACAGATGTTTCACTATGCGAAAGACGAGCGGGTCGGACCGAAAGCAGGCTGGGCGCCGCACCAATCGGTCGAGGAGACGCGTGACGTCATCCGGCTGTTCCAGCAAGACCAAGACGTCTGGGCCATCACACTGAAAAAGACAGGTGAGGTGATCGGCAGCCTCGGGTTGCACGACCGCCGACCGGACCCTGAGATTCAGCATGACCGGCAGCGCGAGATCGGGTATGTCCTCAGCCCGGACCGTTGGGGGCAAGGGTACATCCCGGAAGCCGTCCATGAAGTGATGCGGCACGGTTTTGACGACCTCGGACTCGAACACATCTGGTGCGGTCATTTCGACTTCAACGACCAGTCGCGCCGCGTCGTCGAAAAGACAGGCTTCACGTACGCGTTCACGACGTCTCAGCAGTTGACGCGCTTAGATGGGCGCACTGTGCAGAGCCTCATTTACGTCGTGACGAAAGACGAGTATGAGGAACGCCGGGCTCAATGATGAGCCGGGCGTTTTTGGATGCCGGAAAATTAACACTTGATATGTAACCGGTTACACATTATGATGGTTTTGTAAGCGTTACCAAAAAAGGAGGGGCCGAGATGGCGACAATCAAACAAGTGGCCAAACGGGCGAACGTTTCTGTCGCGACCGTGTCCCGTGTCATGAACAACAACGGTTATGTGAGCGCAGAGGCGCGGGAAGCCGTCGAACGTGCCATCGCCGAACTCGACTACGCGCCGAACCGAGTCGCTCGTTCTTTATTCACAAAAACATCGGGTTTGATCGGATTGATTATGCCGGATATCACGAACCCGTTCTTCCCACAGCTGGCCCGAGCGATCGAAGATGTGGCGAATCAACATGGCTATCAAGTCGTCCTGTGCAACACAGACGAACAACTGGCGAAAGAACAGACATATTTGGTCGCGCTCCAGACGATGCATGTCGACGGACTGATCATCACGACGAACCATTCGGACAATCCGAATTATGAAAAATTAGAACTGCCAATGGTCGCACTCGACCGCATCGTCAAATCCGGGATCGATGCCGTCATTTCGGATGGGTATGAAGGCGGTCGCCTGGCGGCGGAGACGCTGTTGAGCTGTGGTGCGACGAGGCTGGCCCATATCGGGGGTCCAGAGAATCTTCAAACGGTGAAACGGCGGACCGACGGCTTTCTTGATGTCGCGGGCGACCGGCTCGTCGGGATGACGTATTCTAGCTTCGCGTTCAAAGAAGCGCTCACGGCGGCACAGATGCTGTTTGACGAACATTGGCCGTTCGATGGGGTGTTCGCCGCCAATGACGTCATTGCCGCCGCCGTGTTGCAGGAAGCATTGCGTCGAAACGTGCGTGTGCCGGAAGACTTGCAAATCATCGGCTACGATGGAATCGAGCTCGGTGAGATGACATCGCCGCCGCTCACGACGATCGCGCAACCGATTTATGAGATGGGTCGCCGTGCGACCGAGCGACTCCTTGATTTGATTGAAAAGAAAGAGACGATGACAAAAGAAATCTTGTTACCCGTCACGTTGACGGAACGACAGACGACGAAACGAAAGGGGCATGACACATGAGCCGAATTGTGGTCATCGGGAGTGTATCGATGGATTTAGTTGTCACGACAGATAAACGTCCACAGGCAGGAGAGACCGTCATCGGACAGACGTTCCAAACGGTACCCGGCGGAAAAGGGGCCAACCAAGCGGTGGCTGCCGCCCGACTCGGAGGACGAGTCGAGATGGTCGGTTGTATCGGGTCCGATGAGTTCGGCCAACGCATCCGACAAAACTTTGACCTAAACGGAGTCGGGACATCTCACTTACGAACCATCGACAATGAAGTGACCGGGACGGCGCACATCGTGCTCGCCGAAGGGGATAACTCAATCGTCGTCGTCCAGTCGGCAAACAAACACGTGCGTTTTACAGAAACAGAGCTCGAACAATTGCTCGATGAAGAAACGTTCGTCTTGCTCCAGCTCGAAATCCCGATCGCGACAGTGGAACAAGTGAGTGCGTACTGTCGATCCCGCAACATCCCGGTTCTACTGAACCCAGCGCCGTCACAAACGCTCACGGAGACCTTGCTTGAGAACGTGACATACGTGACACCGAACGAGCATGAGTGCCGTGACTTGTTCGGCGATGTCTCGCTTGAAGACGTATTGCGTCGCTATCCGAACAAACTGATTGTGACCGAAGGGGTCAACGGTGTCCGCTTCTTTGATGGCGAGACGATTCAGCACGTTCCAGCCATTCAAGCAGACGTCGTCGATACGACGGGGGCAGGGGATACGTTCAACGGCGCCCTCGCAGCCGCCCTGATGGAAGGGAGCGAGTTACGTGAAGCGGTACGCTTCGCCGTCGTCGCTTCAGGATTGAGCGTGGAAGGATTCGGGGCCCAAGGCGGCATGCCGAACCGAGATGACGTCATGAAACGATTGGAGCGAGTGCGATGAAGAAACATGGGATATTGAATAGCCATTTGACGAAAATCTTTGCGGACCTTGGGCATACGGACACGGTTGTCATCGCGGACTGTGGACTACCGATTCCAAACGGCGTGGCGCGAGTCGATTTGGCGCTTCGTCTCGGTGAACCGTCGTTCCTCGATGTATTGGATGCCGTCGAGGCGGACATGGTCATCGAACAGATCACCGTAGCCGATGAGGTGTTCACGGAGAACGAACCGATCGCCAAAGCGTTGACCGATCGATTTGACACGGTGAAGACGTGCTCGCACGAGGCGTTCAAGCGTGAGGTCGCACAAGCGAAAGTCGTTATTCGGACAGGCGAAGCGACTCCGTATGCGAACGTCATTTTACATGCCGGCGTCATCTTTTAAGGAGGGGTTCGATGCACATCCAGTTGAAGCGCATCCATAAGTCGTTCGGTCCGGTCAGTGTATTGAAGGGCGTCGACTTCGAATTGTTGCCCGGCGAAATCCATGCATTGATGGGAGAGAACGGGGCCGGTAAATCGACACTCATGAAGGTCATGACCGGGCTTCATCCGCTCGATGAAGGTGAAGTCGTCATCGATGGTGCCGTCCGGCAATTTAAACATCCGAAAGAAGCCGAGCGAGCGGGTATCGCGTTCATCCATCAAGAGCTGAACATACTACCGGAACTAACCGTGATGGAAAACTTGTTCCTCGGTCGAGAGTTGACCGGTCCATTCGGTGTCATCAAGCAGCAAGAGATGAAGCGACGGGCACGCGAGTACTTAGCGGAACTGAACGTGTTCATGGAAGTCGACCAGCTTGCCAAACAATTATCTGTCGGACAACAACAGATGATCGAGATCGCGAAGGCGCTCATGACGGATGCGAAAGTCATCGTCATGGACGAACCGACCGCCGCCTTGACCGACCGAGAGATTCGGGCGCTATTTTCGGTTTCGCGGGCGCTGCGTGACCAAGGCGTATCCATCATTTATATCTCGCACCGGATGGAAGAGATTTTTGAACTATGCGACCGCATCACCGTCCTCCGCGACGGCGTATCAATCGGGACACACCGCATCGCCGAGACGTCGTTTGAAGAAATCGTGAAAGAGATGGTCGGACGTGAGATTGGCGAACGTTATCCGGATCGCAACGCGACCATCGGAGACGTCGTCCTTGAAGTCGATGGATTGATAGGTAACCGGTTCCACAATGTCTCGTTCGATGTTCGGGCCGGTGAAATCGTCGGTTTCTCGGGACTCATGGGAGCCGGACGCACCGAAGTGATGCGCGCCTTGTTCGGGGCCGACCGGGCCAAGGGCGGAGTCGTCAAATTGAAGGGCACCGAAATCCGAATCAAACAGCCGGTCGATGCCATTCGACACGGCATCGCCTTCTTGACGGAAGACCGGAAAGGCGAGGGATTGCTCCTCGATTTCTCATTGCGCGAAAACCTGTCGTTGCCGACGCTCGATAAACGGGCGAAAGGAACAATCATCTCACGCCAAGCAGAGGAGCAGTTCGCGGACGGTTATTTGAAAAAACTGCGCGTCAAGCACCATTCGATGGAACAAAAAGTGAAGTCGCTCTCGGGCGGGAACCAACAAAAAGTCGTCCTTGGGAAATGGCTCGGCGCCGAGCCCGACGTGCTCATTCTTGACGAGCCGACACGGGGCGTTGATGTCGGGGCGAAGAAAGAGATCTATACGATCATGAGTGAGCTGGCCGAATCGGGTGTCGCCATCATCATGGTCTCATCCGATTTACCCGAAGTGCTCGGGATGAGTGATCGGATTGTCGTCATGCGAGAAGGCGTCGTCACGGGGACGTTAACGAAAGACGAGGCGACGCAAGAAAAAGTCATGACATATGCGACAGGAGGACAATGATATGGAATTGAAAGCAGCGACTGCATTAGGGCGACCGCAAAAGCTCGGTTGGGGGCAAAAACTTGGGCCGTTGTTCGGTCTGCTCGCCATCATCGTTGTGGTGACGGCGCTCGAGCCAGGTTTTCTCTCATTGAACAACATCTTTAACGTATTACGCCAAGTCTCAATCAATGCGTTGATCGCGTTCGGGATGACGTTCGTCATTTTAACAGGCGGCATCGACTTGTCGGTCGGTTCGATTCTGGCGCTCTCGTCAGCTTTCGTTGCGGGCATGATGGTCGACGGGCAACATGCGGTCATGGCGATCGCACTCGGATTAATTGCCGGAGCTGTGCTCGGTGCATTCAACGGTGCCGTCATCACGTACGGAAAAGTCGCGCCGTTCATCGCGACGCTCGCGACGATGACGATTTACCGGGGGTTGACGCTCGTCTATACGGATGGTCGGCCGATTACCGGTCTAGGCGACTCGACATGGTTCGAGATGCTCGGACGCGGTTACTTCTGGATCATCCCAGTGCCAGCCGTGACGATGTTGATTGCGTTCGGCGTCCTCTATTTCATTTTGAAAAAGACGACGTTCGGTCGTCACACGTACGCGATTGGCGGTAACGAGGAAGCCGCCAAACTGATGGGCATCGGGGTCAATAAAGTCAAAGTCATGATTTATTCGTTGTCAGGTATGCTGGCAGCGCTCGCAGGAATCATCTTGACGTCGCGTCTCAACTCGGCCCAACCGACCGCGGGCACGTCGTATGAACTCGACGCCATCGCGGCCGTCGTTCTCGGGGGAACGAGTCTTGCCGGAGGACGTGGCTGGATTGTCGGGACGCTCATCGGGGCGCTCATTATCGGAACGTTGAACAACGGCTTGAACCTTCTTGGTGTCTCGTCATTTTTCCAACTCGTCGTCAAAGGGGCCGTGATTTTGTTCGCGGTATTGCTCGATCGAAAACAAAACGCGTAAACATCGAAAGGGGAAACGGAAGATGAAAAAATGGACAGCTTGGCTACTCGTATTGACAATGGTCGTCATGGCGGCTTGTTCGACGGAACAACCGGGGACAAGTTCGGAGCAAGAGACAAAAGACGGGGACTTCAAAATCGGGCTCTCGATTTCCACACTAAACAACCCGTTCTTCGTCGCGTTGAAAGACGGTGCGGAAGAGCAAGCAACTGAACTCGATGCGACACTTACAGTCGCCGATGCGCAAAACGATGCGGCCAAACAAGTGAGTGACGTCGAAGACATGATTCAAAAAGGGATGGACTTGATTCTCATCAACCCAACGGATTCAGAAGCAGTCGGCGCGGCCGTTCAAAGTGCGAACGATGCCGGAATCCCGGTCATCACAGTCGACCGGAATGCCGAGTCAGGCGACGTGGTCGCACACGTGGCATCAGATAACGTCGCTGGTGGGAAACTTGCGGGCGAATACATGATTGAACTTGTCGGCGAAGGTGGAAAAGTCGTCGAGCTCGAAGGAATTCCTGGAGCGTCAGCGACACGTGACCGTGGTCAAGGGTTCAACGAAGCGATTGATGGGAAACTTGACGTTGTTGCCAAGCAATCAGCAAACTTTGACCGGGCCCAAGGGTTGACGGTCATGGAAAACATCCTTCAAGACAACAAAGACATCGTTGCTGTGTTCGCGCACAACGATGAAATGGCACTCGGTGCGGTGCAGGCGTTAAGCAGTGCTGGATTGAAAGACGTGAAAGTCATCGGATTCGATGCGACGGACGATGCGGTCAAGGCGGTCGAAGAAGGAACGATGGCTGCGACGGTCGCGCAAAAACCGACCGAAATCGGAAAGCTCGGTGTCGAAGCTGCTGTGAACTACTTAAAAGGGGAGACAGTGGAAGAGAACATCCCGGTCGACCTCGAATTGATCAAATAATGAGTACAGCCGACGCATTCGAGGTGCGTCGGCTGTTTTTATGCTTGTTGAATCGGGCGGAGCGCTTGAACGACTTCGTCTTTGATTGTGACGCCGCTCGCTTCGAGTTCGGCGATTTTATCGGCGAACTGAGGCAAGTAATCTTTATGGGCGATGAGCAGTTCATCGAGCACCCGTTTCGCAGTCTCGCCGCTCGGGATAAGCGGATTGATGATGAACGCTTGAAGGGCGAGCCCGTAGTCACCGGTCACGGCCGCTTCTTCGACGCACAGCTCCATGTTCTTCATAACTTGGAGCCATCCTTTTTCAGCCGGGGCGAGCGCGCCGAACGCGATTGGTTTCGCACCGGTCGCGCCGATATAGGCGGACACTTCGACGACATCGTCTGGAGCGAGGTCAGGGACGGCCCCGTTGTTCTTTGTCGAGACGACGATGTGTGTATTCTTATTGGCGTAAATCGAGGCGATCGTCTCACACGCCGCGTCCGAATAGTGAGCACCGCCGCGTTTAGACAGTTGCTCCGGTTTATGGTCGAGGTTCGGGTCTTTGTACAGCTCGAATAGCTCCGCTTCCGTCTGCTTCACTTGCTCGGCCCGCGTGCCGACGGCCGGGTCCCGATATTCCTCGAGCATGTGGGCGAGCATTTCCTCGGCACGATAGTAATACCGGTGATAGCCGCAAGGGATCATGTTCATCTGTTGCAGTTGTTCTTGGAAGAACGGCATGTCGTGAATGTTGGCGGGAATCCCCGAATCGCCGTCGTACATCTTGTCGATGATGTCACGTGTCACGTCTTGTCCGCTCACGTCGTGGACGCGGTGCCAGTGGAAATGGTTCAACCCGGCGAACGAATAGATCAAGTCCTCTGGCTTCTTGCCGATCAGCTCAGGTTCAGCCATCATCGCATTGACCGGCACGTTGCACAGTCCGATAACTTTGTCCCATTTGCCGTAACGGATGACCGCGTCGGTCACCATTCCGCTCGGGTTCGTGAAGTTGACGAGCCAGGCGTCCGGACAGAGCTGTTTCATGTCTTCGACGATATCGAGGATGACAGGAATGGTACGGAACGCCTTCAAGATACCGCCGGCCCCGTTCGTCTCTTGGCCGACCATACCGTACGAGAGCGGAATCCGTTCGTCTTTGATGCGGGCGTCGAGCAAACCGACACGGAACTGTGTCGTGACAAAGTCGGCGTCTTGTAACGCTTCTCGACGGTCGAGCGTCAAATGTACTTTGACGTCATACGGAGAAGCGTCCCACATCCGTTGCGCCATCTGTCCGACGATGTCGAGTTTGTCTTTCCCGGCCTCGATATCGACGAGCCAAATCTCACGAATCGGTAACTCTTCGTAACGCTTGATGAACCCTTCCATCAATTCTGGTGTGTAGCTGCTGCCGCCCCCGATGGTGACGAGCTTGATTCCCGTTGTCATTCCAATCTCCTCCTCATATGTTCACAAAATAGTCTCAGATGTGTAAATGAATATCAGCGCTGAATGTATCTTCTCATTTCTCATTCAGTATAAAATATAGAAAAATGAACACAATAGATTTGAAGATAACTCCGAAAGCGTTTACAAAAAGAAACATATAGACATTTATTTTTGTGAATTCAATTCACGAGAGGAGACCGGACATGCTATTGACCGAGAAAATGAAGCAAGACCTGTTCTCTAAATCAGAACGGGCCGTCATCGACTATTTGTTCGTCGAGCGGGAGCGGATCCACGACAAGACGATGAAACAAATCGCCGAGGCGACGTATACGCACCCATCGATGTTAAGTCGCATCGCCACGAAACTGGAGTTTGCGGGTTGGCTCGAGTTGAAGGAACAGTTTTTGGAGGAAATCGAGTATTTGAATCGTCACTTCTCGGATATCGATGCCAATGAGCCATTCTCGGCTAAGGATAACTTGATGGTTGTGGCGAACAAGCTGGCGGCCCTCAAACAGATGACGATCGAGGACACGCTGTCGTTGCTCGATCATGAGGCATACGAGCAGGCCGTAATGATGTTGAGTGAAGCGCGCCATATCAAGGTCTTTTCTGTCATCCATAATTTGTTGCTTTGTCACGACTTCAAGTCAAAGATGAACCGGATCGGCAAACAAGTCAGCCTCTGTGAATTCGATGCCGAATTCGAGGCGGCCAACTCGGACGAAACGACATGTGCGCTCCTGATCTCCTATACGGGAGAAAGTGATTATACGGTCGGACTTATTCCTTACTTAAAAAAACAACGTGTGCCGGTGCTCGCCTTGACGAGTCTAGGGGAGAATGCCATCTCGAACCAGGCGGATTGTACGCTCCGTTTGACGACCCGTGAGCGCCTCTATTCGAAAATCGGGAGCTTCACGACGAACGATTCGATTCATTGCCTGCTCGACCTGTTGTACGCTGGTGTGTTCTCGACAGACTACGAGGCGAACATGGCTTACAAAGTGCAAATCTCGAAACGGTTCGACCATCGTAAAAGTTCGAGTGAGGTCATGCAGGAAGACTGAAAACACCCCTTCGAGCGAAGGGGTGTTTGTTCAATCGAGCGAACGCAAGAGCGCGCGCACCGGACTGCCGTCTCCTTTGACAATCGGGAGCGGCACGGCGTTCAATTCGTAATCACCAGGGGCGATATGGTCGAGGACGAGACCTTCGAGAATGTGGACCCCGTTCCGGGCGAGTGCATGATGCGCCGCCATCTCTTTACTGTCGATTGCGTCGACCGACGGCAAATCGAGACCGATCAAGTAAATCCCAAGTTCGCCGAGACGATCAGCAAGTGACGGCGTGAGTTCAGGGATGTGGCTCGGGAACTCCTGCTTGTTCGGCCAGCCGTCCGTCTTTAAAATCAATCGTTCGACGCCGGTCAAGTCAAAGCCGTCCAAGTCCGTCGCTTCGATCCGTTCGCGGGCAGGGAGATGAATGACTCGGGCCGGACCGATATAGAGCCCGGGATCAAGGTCGATGACGCGCTGTCCGGCGTCGTCGAAATGGAACGGGGCATCGATATGCGTCCCGGTATGCAGGCTCATCGTCACTTTCCCGACATTGACCGAACCGCTGGCGGCCATCGGCCAAGCGATCTCGTAACAGAATGCCGTGTCGCCCGGCCATGTCGTGATCGTGTCTTCAAGCGGTTGCGAAACATCAATCCATGTCATCGTGTTCGTCCTCCTCACAGTTTTGTCCGGACGGTCCAAAGTTCAGGGAAGAAACGGTGGTCGAGGACGCGGCGCAAGTAATTGACGCCTGACGATCCACCCGTCCCCATCTTTTGACCGATAATCCGTTCGACGGTGCTCATATGGTTGAAGCGCCACATCTGCTGTTGGCTGCCGATATCGAGCAGTTTCTCACCGAGCTCATACAAGTCCCAATACTTGTCCACGTCCCGGTACACATCGGCCCAAGCCGCTTCGACGCTCTCGTTCCATTCCCAGTCTTTCGTGACGTCCCGGTTGAGCACGGCGTCATCGATGGCAAGGCCACGGCGGTGCATTTCGCGAACGGTCATGTCATAGATGCTCGGTGCCTGAAGCGACGACTCGAGAAGCGGATACAGTTTCTCGTCATGGGCGTAGACGCTAAGCGTGCGTGCGTTTTTAAAGCCGAGGGCGAACTCGATTTGGCGGTTCTGGTACGATTGAAATCCAGAAGACGAACCGAGTTTGTCGCGGAACTCCAAATACTCGGCCGGAGTCAACGTCGCGAGGACGCTCCACGACTGGATGAGCTGTTGTTGAATTTTCGAGACACGGGCGAGCATCTTGAACGAACGCTCGAGCTCTCCCGTCTCGATGGCGGTCACGGCTGCCGTCAGTTCATGCAAAATCAATTTCATCCAGAGCTCACTCGTCTGATGGATGATGATGAACAACATCTCGTCATGATGGTCCGATAAGCGGTGTTGACTCGATAAAATCGGGTCGAGTTGCAAATAGTCACCGTAAGACATGTCTTTCGAAAAGTCTGTCTGAATCGATTGCTCGACTTTGTGTTCAATCCGTTCACTCATATTGTTTCTCCTTAGGCCACGACTTCGCGGACGTTCTCGAACGCCTCGTATTCTTTGTTTTCCATAATTGTCTGTAACGTCATCACGACATCATACACATCGGTGAACGTGTTGTAGAGCGCGACCGGTGCGAGTCGGATGATGTTCGGGGCCCGGAAGTCCGGGATGACGCGATGCTGTTTGAGCGCTTTACAAATGCGGGCCGCCTCAGGGTGTTCGAGACTCAAATGGGCACCACGCTGTATCTCGTTGCGCGGACTGCCGATAACGAAGCCGTATGGTGCGAGCACTTCGTCAATCAGTGCGGTCATATACGTCGTCAAGGCGAGCGATTTCTCGCGGATGGCGTCCATCCCGATTTCGTTGAACATCTCGAGGGCACCAAGTTGCGGGGCCAGGCTCAAAACGTGCGGCGTCCCGATTTGGAACGCACCGGCGTCATCGGCCGGCGTCATCGTATGATCCATGTCGAACTGTTTATCTTTGCGTGAACCGAACCAACCGGCCAGGCCAGGCGTTGTCCCAAAGTGACGCTCGTGAACGAATAGACCGCCGACGCTGCCAGGTCCGCCATTCAAATGTTTATAGTTGCACCAGTAGGCAAAGTCGACACCCCAGTCGTGGAATGCGTGTGGGATGGCGCCGACCGAATGGCAGGCGTCCAAGCCGATCAAGATATCCCGTTCATGCGCCGCCTTGGCGAGACGGGCCATATCGAGGATTTGTCCGCTGCGATAGAGGACGGTCGGCAAGACGATCAAGGCGATGTCGTCTGTCATCGCTGCGATGATGTCTTCTTCCTTCAAGTAGCGTCCGTCCGGGCTCGAGACTTGGACCAAATGTTCGCTCGGGTCGAGTCCGCGGAGCTCGAGTTGACTCTTCAAAGCGTAAATATCAGATGGGAAGGTGAGTGTGTCGGCTAAAATCTTCGTCCGCTTGCCTTCCGGTTTAAAAAATGAGGCGACGAGTTGGTGCAAGTTGACCGTCGTCGACCCGGTGACCATCACTTCTTCGGCTCTGGCTCCGACGAGCGGGGCGTTGAGTGCGGCCAATTGTTCCGATAAGTTGAACCATGGGTGGCGTCCCGACATCCAGCCATCAATTCCGAGCTCTTTCCAATCGCTCAGTGATTCGAGTAACGTCCGTTCGGCCCGTTTCGATAACAGGCCGAGCGAGTTACCGTCCATATAAATGCCGTCTTGCGGCAAATAAAATTCTCCCCGGTATGGTGCGAGCGAGTCGCTGGCGTCGCGTGTTTCCGCGTACGCCCGTGTGAAATCTTGAGCCATATCATTTCCCCCTTTGACTTGCGTGTCATGCTGACAAAAGCGTAGCAATCGCCTTTGCACGTGTCAATATGAAGGGACGCATCCTCAAAAGAAAAGGCCGCCTTGAGGCGACCCCAATTCCTATTTGATTTTACGGACATTTTCTTTGCGTAATAGACTGAACAGCGTGTACACCATCAAAATCAAGATGACGGTGAACGGGAGGGCGGAGATGAGTGAAGCGGTCTGCAATCCCTCGAGTCCGCTCGCGATCAATAGAACGGCGGCGATTCCGCCGAGCAAAATGCCCCAAACGATTCGGACAGTGAGCGGTGGATTCAAACTACCATTCGTCGTCATACTGCTGATGATGTATGTCGCCGAATCGGCTGACGTGATCAAGAAAGTAAGAATCAACAGAATCGACAAGACGGATAAAACAAAGCTGAACGGAAGTTCGGCGAACGTGACGAACAAGGCACTCGTCACATCGGCATCGACCGCTTGCGCAATCGATGTTCCTTCGAATAAGTCGAGGTGAAGGGCCGTTCCGCCGAACACGGCAATCCACAAGAGCGCGATGAACGGTGGCACGATGAGCACCCCGACGATAAACTCACGAATCGTTCGGCCGCGTGAGACGCGGGCGACGAATGCACCGACGAACGGCGACCAAGCGATGGCCCATGCCCAGTAGAAGATGGTCCAATCACGCACCCACGTCCCTTGCTGGTATGGCTGCAAACGAAGACTGTAGCGGATAAAGTTCTGTAAGTAATCCCCTAACCCAAGCGTGAACGTCTCTAAAATAAAGATGGTCGGGCCGGCAAAGAACACGAATACCATCAATACGAGCGCGGTCCCGAGGTTGATATTACTGAGCCATTTGATGCCACGGTCGAGACCGGTCGTCGTCGAAGTCAAAAACAAGACGGTCAAAACAACGATAATCAACACTTGCACGAGCGCCGTGTTCGGCAACCCGAAGACACTGTTCAAACCACCGTTGATTTGGAGCACGCCGAGACCGAGTGACGTGGCGACACCCATGACGGTCGCGATGACGGCTAAAATATCAATCGTTTGATTGAGCGGCTGTTTATAAGCCCGGTCTTTAATGAGCGGAGACAGACTCGTCGAAATAAGGCCGTCCGCATTTCGGCGGAACTGGAAATACGCGATAATCAAGCCGACGATGGCGAAGACGGACCATTGGCTGACGCCCCAATGGAAGAAGGAATATGCCATGGCCAATCGAGCTCCTTCGACGGTCAGCTCGGTCGTATCCGCATACGGAGGGGTGATGAAATGGCTCATCGGTTCGGCAACGCCCCAAAAGACGAGTCCGACCCCGAAACCAGCGGAGAACAGCATCCCGATCCAAGTAAAGAACGGGTATTGCGGACGGTCCTGGTCCGTCCCGAGCCGAATCTTCCCGTATTTACTGAACGCGAGGAAGACGAGAAAGACGACGAATAAGAAGACGGCGAGTAAGTAAAACCAACCGAACGAACGGGTCGTGAAGTTGAAGATGTTCCCGGCAATCGTCGCGAACAACGTCGGACGAATCGCACCAAACAGGACGAGGAGAGCGATGAGACTCGCCGAAATGTAGAACACGCGATTCAAGCGTGGCTTTTCAGGTGAAGTGTTCATGAGGACTCCTTTCCAAACGCACAAATTATTATTTAGGACTAATAAATATTTCCCTATTTGCGTGAAAGGAAAACGCCTATATGCCAGAATGGTGTCTTCTTTGCGTTGAGATGGATGAATTCGGGGAATGGAATGATGAGACGTGTTTGAAAGGAGATTGGAACATGAAATTGATTGCCATCGATTTAGACGGGACGTTATTGTCTCGAACTGGTGTCATCACAGAAACGAACCAAGACGCAATCCGGCGTCGCCAAGCCGAGGGAGATTTGGTCGCCATCTCTTCGGGCCGATCGATTCACGATATCGAAGAGTTGCTGCGACGGAGCAGATTGACTTGTCCAATCTTGTCCGGGAACGGGGCGATCGCTTTCTATGAGAATGAGCGCATTTATTACCACGCGCTCCCGAAAGACGTCGTACAGGAGTTGTGGGATGTGGCCCATGAGCACGGAGCGTACGTCGAATTTTATACGAATGCCGGGGTGAAAGTACTCCGTTCGGGTACCGATTTACTGAAGGGCGAGTTGGATGAGGTGTTGCCACACGACCAATCGTTCTCACGGGAATGGGGCGAGCGAGAGATTGAAATTCAAAACGAACAGTTCGGGCTGACATATGTTGATGCGATCGAGGACATCGATTTTGAGGCCGACGAAGTGTACAAAGTCTTTGTCTATTCGTTCGATCGGCGCAAACTGCACGAGCTCCGGAAACTGTATGAGCCCCGGACCGACATTTTGATCACGACGGCAGGCTGGACAAAAATCGAGATCGGTCATCCGAATGCGAGCAAAGGGATGGCCTTGACGCAGTTGGCAGAGCATCACGGCATTCCACAAGCGGATATTGTGGCCATCGGGGACAATTTGAACGACATCTCGATGTTCGAAGTGGCGGAAACGAGGATTGCGATGGGGAACGCCGTCGATCCGTTGAAAGACATCAGCACCCATATCACGAAGGATGTTGAGGACGATGGCGTCGCCTATGCGCTCGACCATTATATCGACGACTAAATTTTGAAGAAATGGTGAACAGGGATTCGATGTCACGTAAAACGGTTAATGTATTAGTGTAGTCCTCATTCAACGTGTTGAGCTGAAAGGGGGCAACGGATGAAACGAAGATTCAATCGTTGTTTGACTGAGGCCGGCTCGGTGAAACGAGAGACAAGTTGGTTGAAAGACCAGCGGACTAGGTGATCTCCTGATTCAAACTGTCGTCCACCTGACCTCGAGCGAGAGGTGAGGGGCAGACAAAAAGGATATGTGGGAGGCAAAACGTCTAGGAAGCTCGGTGTTTCAAAACAGGTGGGCATGATGAGGTTCATGATGGATTTCAACCTTATTACGTCGAAACGCAGTCATGGCCGTTTTGGAGGCAATGTCTCTGTGCAGGGCCAGATTGATGTTCAGACGAACGAACGCTCCGAAATCGCGTTCTGAACCGCGTCCATTTTCTAGCACGTATCGATTGATTGCATGGGACGGTCGGCCGGGAACTTTCTCGGTCGGGTGAAAGTCCGCTCTACTAGAAACGCTCACCGTTAAGCGCCACAGACGTGGCGCTTTTTCTTATGGGGCGAACGTGGCGACCCGGTCCGGTTGTTTGCCATCTGCTCGTTCAAACTTCACACGATGGCCGTCTGCGGCCTGTTCGACCTGAAACGTGTAAGCGGCGTCAGGTTCGTCTTCGAACGTCAAATCATAGACGTAGCCGCTTAAGGAAAGGGTACCGTCAATCGAATAGGTTTCCGCCGAAATGTTATAATGAGTCGCAAGATACTGCTCCAAAGCCCGCTCGCGTTCTTTAATTTCGGTCGAGTAGCGGACGTAGAGGAACGTAGCGGCCGTGATGGTGACGACGAGGGTGAATCGGAGAATCGTCTCCCAGTTTCGTTTTGGCATGAGCGCGTCTCCTTTCCATATCTGTAAATAAGAATTTCAAAATATTTTACGAAAAATTCTGACAAATTACAAGAAAAAATTGTAGAGGAGTGACGACATGCCGAAAATATATTGGCTCGGGACGTTCGTGAGCGGATTGATTCTCATGATGATGGGGGAAACGGGTGCTGTCCCACGTATCGTGCCCTATTTTTTGATGGCGCTTGGCGTGACGGGCTTTCTCGTCCAAGCTTGGTTCGAACAAAAACGACGCCGCTAAGGGCGTCGTTTTTGATTAAATCGATTCGAGCAACTGATTCAACAATGTGTCGATGTCTGCTTGGAGCGCATCGGCTTGTTGCTGCAACGTCATTAATTCTTCTAAATCGTTCGTCTCATTCATCTGGTGCAGGAGTGCTTGATGTGCTGCTTCGAGATCGGTCAGGCGAGCTTCATCAACTGAGGTGTCGTGAGTCGTTTCTTGCTTCGGTTTTACGAGTTTCGGTTTAGGAACGGCGACCTCTGTGGTCATTTCATGTTGCCGTTTCTCGAGCGCATACGACACGTTTCCCGGGAAATGTGTCGCTGTCCCATCAAGCCAATACGTGATCGGGAACAGCTTGTTCAAGAAGTAGCGGTCGTGTGAGACGGCGACGAGCGTGCCGGTAAAACGGTCGAGTGCGTCTTCGAGTGCCTCACGCGCTTCGATGTCGAGATGGTTCGTCGGTTCGTCTAACACGAGCACGTTGATGTCCTCGTGCATGAGGATGGCGAGCATGAGCCGCATCTTCTCACCGCCGCTCAAATCTTTGACCGGTTTGAAGACGCTCGCGCCATAGAAGAGGAATTGGGCCAGCAATTGACGGGCCTTCCCTTCATCGACAGCGATGCGGTCACGGAACGCCTCGATGAGCCGATGGGAGTCATCAAAGTCGATGTGTTGGGACAAGTAGCCGATTTGGGCCCGTTCCGCTCGTCGCACCTCGCCTGTCGCCGGTTCGAGGTGACCGAGCAATACTTTCAACAGGGTCGACTTGCCGCTCCCATTTGGGCCGACGATGGCGATGCGTTCGCCATGACCGGCGTAGAACGAGACGTGTTCGAAGACGGTCCGGTCGTAAGTGACCGTCACGTCGGTCGCCTCGAACACCTCGCGTCCGGTCCGCCCCTGAGCCGTGAACTGAATGTCCGGTTGAACGGCCTCGAGTCGTGGCTTTTTGATCGTCTCGATGCGGGCGAGCGCTTTCTCCATCGATTTGGCGCGCCGATAAAACTTCTCGTTCGGTGGATTGCCTTCGTTCGCC
Source organism: Exiguobacterium sp. s5 (assembly GCF_018618075.1). Taxonomy (NCBI): domain Bacteria; kingdom Bacillati; phylum Bacillota; class Bacilli; order Caryophanales; genus Exiguobacterium; species Exiguobacterium sp. s5. The sequence goes on from NZ_JACSLK010000001.1 coordinate 90,932, forward strand.
CACTGTCTTAGCTGTCGAATCGTTTCCTTCATCTTCTTGATTTTCTTTTGTTGCTCCGTATAGGCATGGAATTGATCGAGCAACTTCTTTTCTTTTTGGGCGACGAACGCGCTGTAGTTGCCATCAAAACTACCCAACTCCCCGTCCTCACATTCGACGATGCGTGTGGCGACGGCGTCGAGAAACACGCGGTCGTGTGAGACGAGGAGAAGCGTGGACGGACTGTCACGCAGGAATGACTCGAGCCAAGTCATCGCTTCTAAATCGAGATGGTTCGTCGGTTCGTCGAGGATGAGCAGTTCCGGCTCTTGGAGCAACGCCAAGGCGAGCCCGACTTTGGTCCGTTCTCCGCCGCTGAGTGTGTCGAATGGGCGGTCGACGAAACTTGTGAGCCGTAATCCATCGATCATCGCATTCACTTTCGAATCGATGGCATAGCCGCCGCCGTTCTCATAGCGCATCTGCAGGGCGCCGTACGTCTCGAGGAGTGAGTCGATGTCGTCACTTGAGATCATCTGTTCCTCGAGTCGTCGCATCTCGTCACCGAGTCTCGTCAACTCGGCGAACGCGGTATAGAGTACGTCTCGCCCTGATTTACCGGGATGGGCAGGAATCTGGGCCAAATAGCCAATCGTCAGCCGTTGTTTTCGATAGATCGTCCCTTCGTCGGGCGAATCGGCGCCGACGATGAGGTGTAGGAGTGTCGTCTTGCCGCTCCCGTTCCGTCCGACGAGCCCGATTCGCTCGCCTGCGTTTACCTGAAGATTGGCATCGATTAAGACGGCGTGGCCGCCGAATTGTTTTTGAATATGTTGTAATTCGATTAACATAGATGGTTCCTCCTAAAGTAGAGGCCTATCAAAAAAACCGAGCGCAAAGAAGCGCTCGGCAAGAAAGAGAGGCGCTTTGTCGTATTTCAGCAATGTCTAAAAAAGGACAGACGGGTCCTGTGGTTACGCGACATCGTGAAAAATCGCACGCAAAATGTACAAATGTTCTGTTGACCAATGCGTACGTCCGACAAAGTTCACCTTTCTCCCTCCTTTCAATCATCATTAGAGTTATTGTAAGCGATTTCGGTCAGTTCGACAACTAGAGAGACAGGAATTTCAGGAAACGGTGTCGTATTGTTTAGGCATCAGAAAGGAGAGACGCTATGCGCAAGGAATGGCTCGGTGCTATCAGTTTAACGCTCGCCGCCAGCATTTGGGGCGGGATGTACGTCGTCAGTAAGTATGCGCTCGGCTATATCGAACCGTTCACGCTCGTCTGGATGCGCTACGCCGTCGCCTTTGTCGTTCTGTTTATAATGTGGTGGGCATTCGGACGCGAGCAGATTACCAGGAGCGCCTGGAAGTGGATCGCGCTCGTCGGCGTCATCGGATACGTTGCCTCGATTTCGTTTCAGTTCATTGGCACGAAACTATCCGACGCCCATACGGGATCGCTTGTGACGGCGGCGACGCCGGCGTTCATGGTGATCTTCGCCCGGTTGATCTTGAAAGAGCGGCTCACACCTGTCAAAATCGGGTCACTTCTGTTGGCGACGCTCGGGGTCATCATCGTCGTCGGCTGGCACGTCGAAGGCACGTATTTCATCGGTAGCCTCGTCTTGGTCGGTGCCGCCATCACGTGGGCGCTCATGTCCATCTATGTGAAAATCGCTTCCGAGACGATGTCGTCGTTAACGATCACGACGTTCGCCATCGGCATCGCCTTCGTATTGATGACGCCGCTCATGGGAATGGAAGTGGCCGCATCCGGTTTGCCGGATATGACCACGGTGTTGTGGCTCAGTGTGTTATACGTTGGCATCATTTCGACGGCCGGGGCGTTCTTCTTTTGGAACAAAGGGATCGAACTCATGGATGCGAGCGTCGGGTCGCTGTTTTTCTTCTTCCAACCGCTCGTCGGGGGTTACCTCGGCTGGCTCGTCCTCGACGAACGGCTCGACCGCAACTTCTTCATCGGTGCCGCCTGCATCATCACGGCCGTCACCTGGTCGACACTCACCGAACGACGGCAAAAGCGTGTCCGCGAGACACGTCAAGCTGAGGAGCGCCATATCTTATAACCAAAGACGACCGACCCGCTCTGGGCCGATCGTCTTTTTAAAATCCGTGATGATCGAGTTTGTCTTCGTCGCGCTTCATCTCGAGTTCGAGCCGCTGAATCGCGAGTTTCTCTTGCTCGATTTTGAGTCGAAGTTCTTCTAAACGCGCCTTCCGTGTCTTGTTGAACGTGTCTGCGGCGATGGACACGACGACGATGACCATGATGTAGAAAAAGAAATCCATTTGATACGCCTCCTTTCAGTGTGAGCCGAACAAATCCGTCACCAGCTGTTGTGTGAGGAGCGCCTCACGACCGTCCGTCATGATGGCCGTATCCTCGGTTACTGCCGAGATAAAGTGGTCGATCGCCCCTTGGAAGCCTCGTTGGGTCAGGAGCGTGTCCCATGACCCGAACGTCTTCGTTGAATGGGCGCCGTGCTCGAACCGTTGAAGCGTCACCATCTCATCGACCGTCACGCGAAGTCCGTCCCGGATGGCACTCAGCCCTTCGTGATTGGTCCCGGCCTTGCGGTGCATCGATGTCGTGTGCAGTCCGTATTCGTCTTGCCAGATATGGCGCGCGAAGTGGAGACCGTTCGCCTCGGTCGTCGCGATTTGGCCCGTCACTAAGCGCAACTCGCTTCCGGCGAAGTACCGGAGCGTGTCGACGACATGCAAATAATCGTCGAGCAACGTGAACTGATAGTCGTGGCCGCGCAATCCGTCCCCGCGATGCTTGACGAAGTCGAGCGTGTGGAATGGGGCTGCTTCTTTCACTTGCTGATACATCGGGGCGAACCGGCGATTGAAACCGACCATAAGCTTCCGGTTCGTCCGTTCGGCCAGCTCGACGAGACGTTCCGCCTGCTCGATCGTCGCGGCGAGCGGTTTGTCGACATACACATCGACGCCGTTCGCGAGTAGATACGAGACGATCTCGTAATGCGTCTCGGTCGAACTGTGGACGAACGCCGCATCGATGGACGCCGCGAGTTCGGGAAGTCCCGCAAACGACTCCATCCGATGGGCCCGACAAATCGCGTCGCGCTTGGCGACGGTCGGAGAATAGGCACCGATCAGTTCGAACGATGTGCTGTTCGTCAAAATCGGTAAGTAGGCTTTCTGAGCGATGCCGCCGAGACCGACGACACCAATTTTAGGCTGACGCATATGTACCACTCCTTTGCTTTCATCATAACGAAAAAAAGACCGAATGACACGTGCGCATAGTGCGTCAGGTCATTCGGTCCTTGCTTATAGGCTGGCAATGAGCACGATGTCGCCTTCGGGCGCCGTATTGCCCCGTTCGGGTTCTTTCGTGACAGCAACGGTATCCCAGTCCATCTCTGATTCGGTCGAATCGAGCGTATAGATGACGGTCCCGTTCCCTTTGTCGTCCGTAACGAACGCCCCGGTCGGAATCGGCGAGCCGTCTTTTAACAACCAAACTTGATACACTTCGTTCGCTTCGAGCGCATCGAGTCCGTTCGTCTGGACGATGAGCTGGCGCTGGCCGTCCTGTTCGGCGAGGTAAGCCACGCCTTCCGATTCGCCTTCGAGCGGGACGGTCTCGGTCAAGGCGATGCCGCTCGGGTCATCTTGGTTCAATAGCAGGTAGCCGTTCCCGATCAAGGAGAGCATGAGTGCGGCTGCGAGAGCGAGCGCTCCCCATGGCGTCTTCTGGTTCTTCTTCGTGGCCGTGAACGGTGTGACCGGGGTCGGTTCGTCTTGTTTCGACTCTGTCTCCGTATCCGTATCCGTATCGTCTTCAGCGAACACGTTGTCGAGGATGCGTGCCTTCATCCCGCTCGGTGGTTCAGCCGGTTCAGAGAGGAACGCGACGCCGCCGACGAGGGCCTCGAGTTGTTCGAGCTCTTCTTGACACGTTTGACATGTCGCGAGATGCGCTTCAAACCGGATGCGTTCGTCTTCCGTCAAATGCTGGTTGAAATAATCAATCAATTGGTCACAAGCGTTCATCGTTCCACCTCCTTATCGATCAAATCATGGGATAGATGCCTTCGTAACTGTTTCAACGCTAATCGAATCCTTCCTTTTACGGTGCCGAGCGGGATGCCACACGCATCGGCGATCTTTTGTTGGCTGAGCCCTTGGAAATACATGAGACGGACGACTTGTTGTTGCTCGACCGGAAGCTCGGCCATCGCCGTCTCGATTTGCGTTCGCTCTTCTTGCCATTCGACCTCGGTCTCGACGGACGGGGCCGGGGACGGGATGGCTTCAGCGTAAGACTCGTCTAGTTGCAGGTCGGGTTTTCGTTTGCGAATCAAGTCGATCGTGACATGACGGCTCATCGTGAACAGCCACGATTTGAATTTTCCTTTTGAGTCATCATATACGCCGCCGCCGCGCCACAGCTTGATGAATACTTCCTGCATCGCTTCTTCGGCGAGGTCGCGGTCTTTCGTCAACTGCATGACAAAGGCATACAGGATTCGTTCGTAGCGATCATAAAGTGCCTCGAGCGCTTGTTTGTCTTTTTGCCTGACGCGCTCGTACAATTCAATATCAGTCATGGCTGTCTCCTTTATCCATAAGGGAATCCCTTGTATTGATCTAACGGATGAAACCGTGAAATGGATGCCTATTTGAGGTGACTATTTTGTGAACGGTCGTTATGTAGTCCCGTATTTAACGGGAGCATGTCGACGTCGCGTCGCCGAGGCGGCGGAAGAGTTTCAAATTCAAGGCGCTGAGCAGTCGGTACGTCATAAAACTAATGAACGTCGCCGTGAGGAGCGTGACGAGAAGTGCGGGTCCGTTCGAGAGCCATTGTTGCCAAAATGAATATGTCCGTATGCCGAACAAAAAGGCGAAGACAAGTCCGAACCCGATCACGATTCCGCTATACTGACAGTAGTAGCGGCTTAAACGATTTTTCATGTTGCACGTCCTTTCTCCTTTTACTATACGAGAAGGGGTATGGCGACACAAGGAGGATGACCATGAAACGATTTACAAAGGAAGGTCGGACGCTCATCTGTTTTGATTTCGACGAGACGTACTTCCCGCATGCTTGCTCTGTTGACCAGTTAATACGATTGCGCCAACTCGAAGATTTTCTCGATATGTACTCGCATCGCTTATCGACGATGTGGGTGACGGGGAGTTCGCTCGAGACGATTATGGAGAAAGTGAAGCGGGCCGAGATGCGTTACTTCCCACATCGAATCGCGGCGAGTCTCGGGACAGAGCTGTATCAAGTGACGGCGTCCGGGCAACTGGAGCTCGATCCCGGTTATTCGTCACGGTTTCCCGATGATTTTTCAGACCGCGTTACCCAAGTCGTCGACAGGCTAGGGCGGACACTCACGATTGAACCACAGACGAATCTTGGCACAAGCGGCTGGATGCACAATTATTATTACTTCGGCGAGAGCGCACAGGAGCTCGAGCACATTCGTTCGAGTGCCGATGACTTCGAGATCGCCGTCAACGTCAGTCGTTGCAATCCGCTCGCCGGAGACCCAGACGGCGCCTACGATATTGATTTCATTCCACGAGGGGCGGGGAAAGTCGCTGCAGTCGACTACGTGTGCGACCGATATACGTTTCAAACCGAGCACGTCTACGCGTTCGGTGATAGTGGGAACGATTTAGGAATGTTGGGGTATGTCGGCAACGGCTATGTACTTGGCAACGGGACGGAAGAAGCCAAACGAGAACATGGTCGTGTCACCGAGGGCATGTATGCGGATGGGATTCTAGAAGTGTTGCATCGAGCGGTAGAGCAGACGGGTTTAAGCGCTCGCGACTAGACGTAGCGCTGCGGTCTCCACACGTTCGAACAAATGAGTTTTCAGCCGATGGGTCGTCAAATCGAGCGGCAGACGACGTTTCCAAAGCTCGGTGAACACTTCGGAGAGGACGGCCTCGGCCAAGTCGGCTCGCATCGTCAAGCGGAGGGCGAGTGAATATAGGATGCGCTCATAACGGTCGTACAGCAGTTCGAGCGCAGAAGTGTCGCGGTTTAACATGCGTGCGTATAAATCGTGATCGGATATGAATGACATGGTGGACTCCTTCAGAATGAGACTCTCTCGTGGTTGGGTTGCGGGCAAATGACGTAACCTTCTTATTTCACTTATAGGGTGAACGTAAACGGTTACTTTCCGATTCGAGCACATTCAAAAACAGCCAATGTTCCGCTGATGAGCGGAATGTTGGCTGTTTTGTAGTTAAAACGACGTATAACAGTGAGGGCATGTCTGGGTGTTCCCACCGGACCGTTTGAACGTTTTCTTACAGTTCGGACACGTGACGGTCTCGGTGTCTTGGCCGAACAGGCTGCCGCGGTTGAATAAGACATTTCGCAAATTTGGCAAGGCTTTGGCGGCATAAATCATGGAGATGAATAGGACGATGGCCAAAACGGCCAACATGACATATGTCATAACGGGCGTACCCCTTTCGCAAAAGATTCATTTCTTCTAGCATACGGCAAATCGCTCGAACGCACACCTCTAGACTGGAATTACGAACAAATGTTCGATATAATAAAGGTAACAAAGGAGGGAGATCAGATGAGGCAAGAGGTCATGCGTTGGATGCGGAACGGACAAGTCGTGGAAATGGTGTATATCGATCGGAACGGGGTCATTTCAAAGCGACGCGTCAAACTGATGAAGCTGCAAGGCGATCGACTTGTCGCGTGGGATATACGCAAGAAGGCCCGTCGGACATTTTGTATGGAACGTGTCCTCGCCTGTCTCCCGACGATCGAACGAGATTCAGGACGAGAGGAGGGAATTGGATGACACCACTTCCGAAATGTTCGGCGCCGGCCGAACGGGCGCTCAAGGCCGCCTATATCGATACGCTCGAACAGTTGGCCACGTATACGAAGCAAGAGATTGCGGCCTTACATGGGGTCGGGCCAAGTGTGCTGCGAATCTTGGAAACCGCGCTTCATGAGCAAGGACTTCGGTTCACCGACAGCGAAACACATTCCTAGTCCCGTCCTGGACTAGGAATTTTTTGGTTGGGCGATTGCATTGCACGTAAAAAGGGAAGTAATATATTTGTCATCTCCATTACAGCCTAATATCTAGTACCATGACGATAAGGTTTGCGAACCTAGCGACACCCATGAGAAAGGAAGTACACAGCATGAGGACGAAACGTTTATCCGCCATTCTAGAAAATGAGATGGATGACATCGAACGCGATCCATGGGTGACCGGAATTGAGACAGATTCCAGAAAGGTCAGTCCAGGGAATTTATTTATCTGTATCCGCGGTTATACGGTGGACGGACATGAATTCGCTGAGGACGCCGTCTCCAAAGGAGCGGTTGCTGTCATCTCGGAATACCCGCTTGATCTTGAGGTGCCGAACCTTGTCGTCGCGGACACGAAGCGGACAGCCGGCGTGGTGGCCAGTGCCTTTTATGACCACCCCTCACATCGGATGCGTATTTACGGTGTCACCGGTACGAATGGCAAAACGACGACCGCGACATTGACATATGATCTATTTCGTCTGTCCGGACGGCCGGTCGGGATTGTCAGTACGATTGGAGCACGTTATAAAGATCAAACATTAAAAACACCAAATACGACGCCGGAAGCCGTCGTCTTACATCGTATTTTGGCCGAGATGGCGGATGCCGGCGTGACCGACTGTGTCGTCGAAGTCTCCTCGCATGCAATGATGGAAGGACGTGTCGAAGGCGTCCGATTTCACGCGGCGGCGTTCACGAACTTGACGCATGACCACTTGGATTACCATCGCTCAATGGACGAGTACGCCCGGGCCAAAGCCCGATTATTCGAACAAGTCGAAACGACAGACGGGGACGCCATTATTTTGAACGCCGAAGACCCGGCCAGTAAAACGATGGCCGCCTTTGCCCCGACCCGTCGACGTATCATGTATAGCACGCATGCGGACGTACCGGCCGATATCCAAGTCATTTGGCATGACCAAACGGTAGTCGTCAAAATGAACGCACTGACGATTGAGGCGCCGGTCCGCTTCATGGGCGCATTCAACGCCGCCAACCTGGCTGCGGCCATCGGTCTCGTCTCGACGTCGGAACTGATGTTGCGCTCCATCATCGCCAACGTGCCAGGACTCACGCTTCCAAAAGGTCGTCTCGAGCGACTTGATACGGAAGATGGCGAGATTTATATCGACTATGCCCATACGCCGGACGGACTCGAAAAATGTTTGTCGACGTTTCAGCAAGGTGAGCGAGAGCTCGTGGTCGTCTTGAGCGCGGCCGGAGACCGAGATCCGACGAAGCGGGCAGAGATGGGTCGAATCGCGAGCCGCTATTCAGACGATTTAATCGTGACGGTACATGACGTGCGGACGGAAGACCCGAGGCACATCATCGATGGATTGCTCGAAGGTGTTGATTCGAACACGCATTACGTGACGTTCGAGGAACGGCGAGATGCTTTGCGCCATGCAGCGCAACAAGCGCTCGTCGGGAAACGGATCGTCGTCGTCGGAAAAGGTCATGACCATGTCGAACGAGTCGGACAAGAGTCGATTCCATTCAACGAATCGGACATTTTGCTCGATGAATTAAAAAAATTAAAAGGCCAAGAACCGGCCGTTTAACGAAACGATGACAATTGTCATCGTTTTTTTACATAATTAAGCGAGAATTCGCCCACCTCTAAGCGTCTCGGGGCATGGCCGGGCGAAAGTGGGTGATGAATCGCCTGCTTGCGAACCCTTCGAATGTCCCTGTGACAAATATAACGAACAAAAGTTCGCGATTCCGTCAGATTTCCTCGTCCCCTCCGTGGGTATCGGAATGAGACGAGCATCATCCTGATACCGGGTGTGAAGGAGGAACGGACATGCTGAAGGGCTACAAATACCGGCTCCATCCGACCGTGGCGCAAGCCGAGTTCCTGGTCAAGACGATTGGCTGCGCCCGCTTCATCTACAACAAGCTGCTCGAGGACCGCATCGCCATCCGCGAGGAGGCGAAGGCGAGCGGCGGGCCGCAGCGGAAACCGCCGACGCCGGCCTCCTACAAGCCGCTGTTCCCGTTCCTGTGCGAGGCGGACAGCCTCGCGCTCGCCAACGCGAAGCTGCACCTCGACGCGGCGTTCGCGAAGTTCTTCGCCGGGACGGCCGGCTTCCCGGTGTTCAAGTCGAGACGGAAGGCGCGCGCGTCCTACACGACGAACAACCAGCACGGCACGGTCCGCATCGAGGGAGACCGCGTCCGGCTCCCGAAGGTCGGGTTCATCCGGTTCACACAGCATCGCGGCTTCGACGGGGAGATCCGGTCGGCGACCGTGTCGATGACGAGGACGGGCACGTTCTTCGTGTCGCTCCTCGTCGAGCAGGCTGACGAGCCGTGGGTCCCGGCCGAGCACAAGGTCGGGATCGACCTCGGGCTGGAACACTTCGCCACCATGACGAACGATGCGCTCGTCACGGAGAAAATCGCGAACCCGCGCAACCTGCGACAGGCCGAGGCGCGGCTCAAACGGGCGCAACGCGCGCTCGCCCGCAAGAAGCCCGGCAGCCGGAACCGCGAGAAGGCCCGGCTCCTGTTGGCCAAAAAGCATGAACAGGTACGGAACCGACGCCATGACTTCCTCCACAAGCTGTCGCGACGCATCGTCGACGAGAACCAAGTCGTCGTGGTCGAGACGCTCCGAACGAGGGAGATGATGCAGGACCGCCGCCTGGCGAAGTCGATCGGGGACGCCGGATGGGGCGAGTTCGTCCGACAACTCGAATATAAATGTAAGTTCCACGGGCGGACGCTGATCAAGGCCGACCCGTGGTTCGCCTCGACCCAGGTCTGCTCGAGCTGCGGCGAGAACGGCGGCAGGAAGGACTTACAAACCCGGGAGTGGACGTGTGCCGCGTGCGGCGCGCACCACGACCGCGACGTCAACGCGAGCCTCAACCTGTTGCGCCTCGCTGAGGATATCATGTCTTTAGGGCAGGGACTGCCCGACGAGCTTGGCCCATAACCGTGGCTGTTCAAAGCACGGTCTTCCCAAGAAGCTCCCACTTCAGGTTGCGAAGCAAGCAAGTGGTGAGTAGTTCACTGTGTAAATTTTGCAGAAGAGGGTAATAACTCTTAATGTAACGCTATCGAAGGAGGAGAACAGACATGTCAGTTTTGTACAAAGAGTTTACAAATGATGAAGAAGTTGTGACCGCCATTCAATCGATGAAAGCGAAAGGGATTGAAGACAAGCACATTTATGTCGTCACCCATGACGATGACCGGACCGACCGTGTGGCCGATAACGCCGACGCGAATACGGTATCGGCATCAGACGTCGGCTTAGGGACAGCCGCGAAAAATGTGTTCCGTAAAAAAGGGGACGAGCTTCGAGCCCAATTCGAACAGCTCGGCTTCTCATCGACCGAAGCGGATCAACTCGAGAAAAAATTAGACCAAGGCAAGGTGATTGTCGTCGTCAAAGACGCACCAGCCGGATTCACGTTATAATTCCACCACCATGGAGAATACAGAGACAGGGCTGAATCGATGGATTCAGCCCTGTTTGTTAGTCATGGATCCGAACGACGGTCCGGCCGCTCAGTTCGCCGCGCATCATCGCCTCAGCGTGGCGAGGGACGTCATGCAACGGAATCTCATGAATCATATGGTTGAGCACGTTAGAATCAAGCAGCTCATCCAGTCGTTCCCACGCCTTCAGACGACGTACGATGGGTTGCATGACCGAGTCGATGCCGATTAATTTGACTCCGCGCAAAATAAACGGATAAACAGTTGTTGGAAGGTCGGAACCGCCGACAAGTCCGCAAGCTGCAACGGCACCTTCATAACGCGTTTGACTCAAAATATTCGCAAGAGTGGCCCCGCCAATCGAATCGATTGCCGCGTCAAACCGCTGTCGAGCTAACGGACGAACCGCTCCCTCAAGCTCGTGTCGATCGATGACGGTGTCAACGCCAAGTGCTTGCAAGTAAGGGGAGTCTGTTTTTCCTGTGGATGCGATGACGTGATAGCCAAGTTTATGAAGTAAGATAATCGAAAAACTGCCTACGCCTCCAGTTGCACCTGTAACTAGCACTTCTTCCCCTGGTCGAACGCCAGCGGACTCAAGCGCATCGATTGAAAGCATAGCTGTCAATCCAGGTGTCCCGATCGTGATGGCATCACGCATGTCCATACCTTTAGGCAGTTTTACAAGCCAGTTTCCGGGAACTTGTGCAAATTGACTGAATCCGCCGAAATGTCGTTCGCCGATCCCGAAACCGGTGGCGATGACTTCATCGCCGGCTTTGAAGTCGAGATGATCGGACTCGACGACCTTGCCGACAAATTCACATCCAGGGATGAACGGGTATTGATTAATGATTTTTCCGGGTTCGGTAAGACCGAGGGCGTCCTTATAATTGAGTGCGGAATAATGAACCTCGACGAGGACGTTACCGTCTTCTTCTTTTGGAAGCGCGTCGAGTTTGACGTCCGTCACCTTGGCGTGAAGATGGTCATCCGTCTTGTCGAGGACGAGTGCTTGAAATGATTCGTTCATGGTCAATTGGCCCCTTTCGCTGATACGTATTCTATTCCTTTGTTATGATTCCCTACCTGCCAAAATATATACACGAATGTTTCGTTCTAACAGGGAGTGGAATGGTACAATGAAAGAGATTCAACTAGAGTGAGGAGGAATGAAGCATGCGGCACGACGACTATGAGTTTGATGAAGAAGTAGAAGAAGGCGAATTGTTTAACGTATACGACATTCTGCCACCGGATGGTACCATTCTTGAGATGGCAACGGCCGAAGAGATGGTACGTGCGGCGGAACTCGAGGCGACACATAATGCGCTCGAGCGAATCCAAGACTCAAACTTTCAGTTGTCAGGGGTAACCTTTAAAGAGTTGCTGGCAGAGTTCGAACGATACGAGCAAGAATCGATGGAATTCTGGACAGGCGTTTATAGCCGATTGCGCATTCCATGGGCATGGACGATTCGAATCGATGTGGCCAACGGTCCGATTCACGTCGTCAATGACCGCGACATCTTTATCGATGAAGCGGACTTCGAAGAGTATGATTTCGAGGAATATGCTGATGATGATTACGAAGAAGAAGACAATCAATGAATCCAAAAACGTCTTTCCCTCATTCGGGGAAAGACGTTTTTTTGCTGTCGAGGAGAGCAACACGGATGCGCGTTACTTCTGTCGCTCCGAACCAAAGCCCGACGCTACATAAGACGGCGACACCGCTCACCATCGCTCCGACAATCGCCGTGTCCCCAATCATCGTGAACGACAATCCGAGACTGAACAAGCCGAAAAATAATAATCCTCCTGCAATCGTCTTCATGACTTAGCCACCCTTTCTCGTTTCATCTGTCTCTAGTGTAGGCGGTTGAGCCTAAAAAGGGTGGCTGAATTTTATACCAGGTGAAAAATCAGTCTAGGTCATACACCGAATACGTCTTGCCATTCTCAAACGGCTCGTCTAGCAAGTGTTTCGCCAAGATGCGGGCGACCGTCTCAGGGGTGCGCAATCGTCCTTCCGTCACATAGGAGCGGAACTGTTCAACGTCACGGAACGCGTCTTCTGACGAGGCCCGAATGCTCTCCTGCATCGCGGTGTCCATGACGCCTGGATTGAACAAGGCGACTTTGTCGTCCGTATCGGTCAATTCAAGGGCGACCGTCTCGGTGAAATGATCGAGCCCGGCTTTCGTCGCACAATAGGCACTCCAGCCCGAGATGGGGCGCTTGGCGGCCCCAGAGGTCACATGGATGAGCGAGACGGGCAAGTCGTATGCAAGCACCGCGTTCGTCAAGAGCATCGGGGCGAGCAAGTTGGCTTGGACGTGAGCGATAAGCTGCGTAGCATCCAATTGACCGGCCCGGTGAATCGGTTCAATCAACGCCGCATTTTGGACGACGAGCAAGGACGTCGCCGTCTCGATGAGCGGATTCATCTGTCCAATCGCGGCCAGTGTGCTTGTCGGATCAGCTAAGTCGACCTTGACGTGACGGAACGAGGCATCGGTCGCCTGCGTCCGTGAAAAATTGACGACCTCGTAATCACGCTTCAATAGTTCCTCGGCGATGGCACGGCCGAGGCCGCGCGATGCACCGGTCACAATAGCTAGTTTCATGGCAGTTCCTCCTATTCGTGAATCGTCTTCCGATATCCGTAAAACGGGCGGAAATTCAATTTCTCGTAGTACGTGTGGGATGAAGCGCTCGCGAGCATCTCGAGGCGCGTTTCGGGATAGAGCGCATGCACGTGTGACAGAAGTCGCTCGCCAATCCCGAGGCGACGGTGCGAGGCCGCGATGAGCAGTTCGCACACGTACAGGCTCACGGTCGTGTCGGTCAATCCACGCAAGTAGGCGATCACCTGTCCTTCTGACTCGACGACATAGGCGACGTTCGATTGCCGCCACGCCTGTTTCGTCAACTCGTGTTGTCGGACGAGTTGACTCCAACCTTCCGCTTCATTCAACGCTTGAATCTGTTCGAAGTCACGTTCTTCGTATGGGCGGATGTTCAAGAAGACACACCTGCTTTCTGTTCGATGACTTTCATGAGGTCGAACGCCCCGTCTGACTCGTTCGAACAGACGACCGAGACGATGTCTGGGGCCGGATAGTAAGCAGAATGAAAACTGACGCCGGGATCATAACCCATGACATGATATTTGAAGACGTGTCGCTTCGCATCCAATTGAATCCACAGACCGTATCCATAATGTGCGCCTGTTTCGTTCACTGGCACGTGAGGCGTGAGCAACCGTGACGTCATCGCCTCCCCAAGCAGGCGATGACCGAGCAGGGTGTTCCAAAGTTTGGCCATATCTTGTGCCGTCACGAACGCGCCGCCGTCCGCGCCGCCTTTGACGGGAATCGAATAGTGGTTCGTCCGCCAAGAGCCGTCCGCGTGGTCGATATACCCGAGCGCCGTGTGGGCTGGTAAGGCATCGAGGGAGAAGTACCCCGAATCGGTCATGTCGGCTGGTTTGAATACGAATCGTTCAATATAATCCGAGAACGTCAACCCGCTCGCTTGTTCGATGATGAGGCCGAGCAGGATATACCCGGCATTATTGTATTGGAACACGCCCCGTTCTTGTCGCATCGGTTCGTGCTGGAACATTGGGAGAAAGTCACGTAGCTGCCTGATGTGATACATCGGACGCTGTCGCCACAATTCCTCGAAATCGTCCATGACAGACTCGTCGAAATAGTCGGGGATGCCGGACGTGTGGGTGAGCAACTGTTCAACTGTCACGGCTGGGTCAAATCGGGGGAAGTCGATGTCCAAACTCTCGCGGAGTGTCGACGTTTGATTTTCGATTTGTTCGGCCCGATTCGCGTAGCCTTGCTGAAGTTCGAACAGGATGTCGTCTTGTCGCATGACGAGCGCCGATCCAGAAAAAGTAGATGAGACTTCATAGCGTGACCAGTCAGGACTCATGGTTGACCTCCAACTTCTAATTTTAAGTTTACATTCATCAACAAATGAACTTTACATTTAAACATTAACCTAAATAATGGAAAAGGTACAGGCGGCGTTTCGCTAACATGATACGATAGAATAGTACGTTTAGATGGGGAGCGGGAAAACATGGAACAATTTTGGTTAGGTTTATTAGTTGGATTGATTTTGGTACTTGTTGCGCAGAAGATACTTCAATCACGTAAAGAGGTGGACGGGGCGTTTGCACATTTCGGTAACCACGTTAAAGACGTCATTTATATATTTGAAGTCAAACCAACGTTTCGTTTTCGTTACATAAGTCCTTCCCTTGATTTGTATTTAGGTGAGGGTGTTGTAGCGGAAAACTATGAAAATCCAGATGATTGTTTTCGTCGTATTCACCCAGATGATTATCAAATTCTCATGAATAAAGTCTCAGGAAAGATGAGTTACGATGAGGCTATCTCGCAACGTTGGCGAACTAATGACGGTCGTTACTTGCGTTTTGAAGAATACACGACTCCGATTTATAAAAATGGTGAGATTGTAGCTGTACAAGGAATCATTAGGAATGTAGAAGCGGCTGTAATGAAACGTGAGGAGTTAGAATATGTGAGCCGTCATGATGAACTCACTGGGGTTTTGAACCGACGTGCCTTTAATGAAACAATTGATTGTCTCTCTTTTAAAAAAGTAGGGTTGATAGTCATCGATTTAAATGACTTGAAGAAAATTAATGACCATCAAGGTCATTCGGCTGGTGATTTGTTACTTCAGAAAGCGGGACTCCTCTTGCAAGGGTTAAGCACAAACGTTTATCGGATTGGAGGCGACGAATTTGTTGTATTAACTGATCAACTACAACAAGATAAATTGCTAGATTTGACAGTTTCCATTAGAAGCGTGTTTGAATCGAATGATATTTCAGCCGCTGTCGGTGCAGCTTGGGAGGAACAGTTAAACGATTTCAAGAAATTGTATGATCAAGCGGATCAAAACATGTATGAACAGAAGAATAGAAGTAAGACAAATCGACACGTTCCTTGCTAAAAGATATCAGCAAGGAACGTGTCTGTTTGTCTAAATATATTATTCACCCATCGCTTCTTCACGCTCGGTGTCTGTCGTATCGAGATTGTTCAAGTATGCCTCATAACGCGGCAACCAGTAGCGATACGATGTCCAGACGAGCCCACTCGTCGTCGCGACCAAAGCGAGCGTCGCTGGCCAGAACCAGCTCGAGACGATCCCGTCCGCATAGGCGAGACCGATCGGTGAGAAGACGAAGTAGACGAAAATCATCGAAGCAATCAGGATGATTGACGTCGAGATGGCATGGCGCCAAGGTTTGACGCGACCGAGGTCGATGCGAATCGGATTGATGTGTTGCATCGGACGAACTTTCGCGAACACGAGCATGATGGCCGTCTCGAGGACGAACAAAATCCCGTAAATATGAATGAAGTTAATGCCGAGGTCGAAGCCGAACCACTGCTCCGTTCCCCAAACGAGGAAGTAATACGTGACGACGTGGAAGCCGATGACGAGTTTCGCGGCGATCGGTGGCACCCGCTTCACGAGCATCCCAATTAAGACGATGACGAGAATCGGGATGTTGAAGAAGCCGGTGAAACGGCGAATCAAGTCCCAAAGGCCGTCCGGTGCATACATCAAGTTTGGAGCGACGAAGAACGAGACGAGCGCGACAAACGTCCCAAACCATTTGCTGACTCGAATCAAGTCTTTGTCTGATGCGTCCGGTTTGAATTTCGGCTTGTAAATATCGAGCACGAATAAGGTAGCGATACTATTCAACAGCGAGTTGAACGAGCTGAACACGGCACCGAGCAAGACGGCGAGGAAAAAGCCCATGAGCCACATCGGCAACAAGTCGGCAATCAAGCTCGGATAAGCGAGGTCGGCCTTGTCGACGTTCGTGCCATACAAATGAAATGCGATAATCCCCGGCAGCAACATGAAGATTGGGACGAGCAACTTCAAATAGCCGGTGAAAAGCACCCCTTTTTGACCTTCGGCCAAGTTCTTCGCCCCGAGTGCACGTTGGATGACATATTGGTTGAGTGCCCAATAAAATAAGTTCGCAAAAATCATCCCCGTGAAGATGGACAAGAACGGAACGGAATCGTTCTCTGAACCGATCGCGTTTAGTTTCTCCGGATTCTCGGTTGCGATCGTCTTCATCCCATCGACAAGATTGCCGTCACCGAGCGCGATAAAGCCAAGCGTCGGGACGAGGAATCCGATGATAATCAAGCCGATTCCGTTCAACGTGTCAGAAACGGCAACCGCACGGAGGCCTCCGAAAATGGCATACACGGCACCGATAATCCCGATGAACCAAATGACCATCCAGAGTGATTGCTCGAAGCTGATCCCGAGCAGGGCTGGTACGTCAAACAGTTGCAGGACGGCCAAGCCGCCTGAATAGAGCATCGATGGAATCGTGACGCACATATAGCCGAACAAGAACAACAGGACCGTCAAGCGGCGGACGTCCTCGTCATACCGCTGGCTCAAAAACTCGGGAATCGTTGAAATTCCGATGCCGAGAAAACGTGGAAGTAAGAAGAGGGCCATGATGATGGCGGCGATGCCGGCCGTGACTTCCCATGCCATAGCGGACATATTGCCGGCAAACGATTGGCCGTTCAAGCCGATCAATTGCTCGGCCGACAAGTTGGTCAATAAAAGCGATCCGGCGATGAATAGACCGGTGAGACCACGTCCAGCCAAGAAATAATCGTCGGCACTCTCGACTTTTCCTTTCGTCATGCGGTATGACACGTATGCGACGAGACCCATGAAGAGAGCCCCTGTGATCAATATGTAAACAACTTGTTGAATGGTCAACGAATATCCCTCCCTCAATCTCTTCTTATTTATAAGTACTTTTCATGAATACCCGTCCTAAATCATGATTATTTCCCATTTTCTCTTTTGTAAAAGAACTGTAATAAACATCACGACAAAAAAGACACCTGAGATGTCAGGTGTCAGAAAAAGCGTAGCAACGAAGTCGCGACCGTGAAATAAATGATCAAGCCGAGGTTGTCGACGACCGTCGTGATGAACGGACCCGACGCCACGGCCGGATCAAGTTTCAATCGATTGATGAGGAGCGGCACGAGCGTCCCGACGATGGTCGCCACGCTGAGTGACGCAAAGATCGACAGACCGACGATCATCCCGATCAAGGCACTGTCATACAAAACGGTGATGACCCCAAAGATGACGACCATGCAGGCGAGACCGAGCAAGACGCCCGTCCCGAACTCACGGCGAATCATCTTCAACACGTTCTTTCGATTGATCGTCCCGAGTGCGATTGAACGGACGGCGACGACGAGCGATTGGGTGGCGGCGTTCCCGGCCGAACCCATGACGAGCGGCATGAAGACAGCGAGCAGGACGATCGCTTCGAGTGTATCCTCGAAGCCACCAATCGTCGACGCGGTAATCATCCCGAGAAACATGAGGCTAATTATCCAAGGGGCCCGTTTCATCGCTGCTTCGACCGGTCCCATGTTGATGTCGGACGATCCTTTTGTCGCTGACAGCTCCTCAAAGTCCTCGGTCGTCTCCCGTTCGATGACATCCATGACATCGTCGACCGTGATAATTCCGAGCAAGTGGTCCTCGCTGTCGATGACAGGCAAGGCCAATAGATCATATTTTTGAACGGTCCGCGCCAAGTCCTCTTGGTCGGCGAGGACGTGGGCCGATACGACGCGTCGGCCCATGATATCCGCAATTTGCACATCGAGAGGGGAGACGATCAAATCGCGTAGCGAGACGACGCCGACGAGCCGGCGATCGGTGTCGATGACATACAGGTAATAGATCGTCTCGGCTTCCGGTCCAAGTTCGCGCAAGTCTTCGAGCGTCGCACCGACGGTCTTGTCCGCTTTCAACACGATAAACTCGGTCGTCATGATGGCGCCGGCCGTATCATCCGGATAGCGCATTAAGTCTTTAACTTCGGTCGCCTCGGTCTCGTCCATCAACTCGAACAGTTCGTTCATGAAATCGTCCGGGAGCTCGGTCATCAAGTCGGCGGCGTTATCCGAGAACATGTCGTTCAACACGCGTACGGCGAACGGACGTGGCATCTCTTGGATGAACTGTTCTTGTTCATCGAGTTCGAGCTTTTCAAATAGGTCGGTGAACGCTTCCGGGGACAAGGCATCGTAGACGAACTGGCGACCCGGTTGCTCGAGCTCAATGAAGAGGTCGGCTTGTTCGCCCGGATGGAGTGTGAGAAACACGTCGCGGAAATCGACCGGGTCCCCTTTTTGGATGAGCGCTGTCACTTGGGCTTCATGACGGGCGCGTTCTGTACGTTCGATTGCCATCGACTCACTTCCTTTTCACATCATTTGTCTATATTATGTCACGACTTTAGTCGGGCTCAAACAAAATCAAAAAAATGTTATGAATTTTTTTCACAATCTATACAGTGTGTATACGTCTCTCTCCTCCGATTTGAGGGGACGCACCGTTTCTCGAGTGGTTGTTCATTCATGCCACGTCATCATCTATGCACTTTAGTGTGGAATCCACCACAGTCCAAACGTCGGACTTGCCCACCTCGGAATTGGGTAAGTTGATAATGTAAGGGTAGAAACACACCCGAATCACAAGGAGGAAGCGAGATGATATCGATGACGGATCAACAAACCGCACGGGATACAACGCTGAAACATCCGATCCACGTGTATTCAGAAATTGGTGAACTTAGGACGGTACTATTGAAACGACCAGGGCGTGAGCTCGAAAATTTGACCCCAGAATATTTGGAACGACTCTTGTTCGACGACATTCCTCATCTTCCGGTCATTCAAAAAGAACATGACTACTTTGCGAGCGTGCTCCAAAATCGCGGCGTCGAAGTACTCTATCTAGAAAATTTGATGGCGGAAACGTTATCACTACCAGGGGTGCGCGAACGATTCGTCGCCGATATCTTGGCGGAGTCAAAATCGAATATCAACGGCTCGTACGAGACACTTAAAGAATATTTGCTCGCCTACGACAACGAAAAATTGATTGAAACCGTTATGGCCGGCATTCGCAAGTCTGAGATTAAGCCAGAGAAACGGCGCCACTTGCACGAGATGATTGAGGACACATACCCGTTCTATCTCGACCCGATGCCGAACTTATATTTCACTCGTGACCCATCGGCAGCCATCGGGAACGGGCTATCCATCAACCGGATGAAAGAGCCGGCTCGCCGCCGCGAATCGTTGTTTACGCAATATATTATGCGCTATCATCCGCGATTCGCGAAACACGACATCCCGATCTGGTCGGACCGCGACTACCGCTTCGCGATGGAAGGTGGAGATGAACTCGTTCTCTCGAAAGAAGTCGTCGCCATCGGGATTTCCGAGCGGACGACGGCCCAAGGGATTGAACGGGTCGCTCTCAACTTGTTGAAAAACGGCGGCACGTTCAAGAAAGTCATCGCCATCGAGATTCCGAAGTCGCGCGCGTTCATGCATCTCGATACGGTCTTCACGATGGTCGACCATGACAAGTTCACGATTCACCCGTTCATCCAAGGGCCAGGAGGCAAGATGAACATCTTTGAACTGACGTTGAACGCCGAGGGTGAACTTCACATCACCCAGCATACGGATCTGTTGAACGTGTTGAAAGCCGCACTCGGTCTCGATGAGATCGTCTTGATCCCATGTGGCGGCGGAGACCCGATCGCCGCTGCCCGCGAACAATGGAACGATGGGTCGAACACACTCGCGATTGCTCCAGGCGTCGTCGTCACGTACGACCGTAACTACGTCTCGAACGAGTTGCTTCGCTCTGAGGGCGTCGAAGTCATCGAGATCATGTCGAGTGAATTGTCGCGTGGCCGTGGGGGCCCACGCTGCATGAGCTGTCCGATTATCCGCAAAGACATTTAACGAGGAGGAAACGAGCATGTCTACAACGTACAACTTTGATTTGAAAGGCCGTCATTTTCTATCATTGAACGATTTTTCAGGGGATGAGTTGAACTATTTGATCGATTTATCGGCCGCCTTCAAACGTCAAAAGAAACAAGGCGTCCCGCATCGAATCTGTGAAGGAAAGAATGTGGCGCTGTTGTTTGAGAAACCTTCGACGCGGACGCGTTGTGCGTTCACTGTGGCGGCCATCGATCTAGGCATGCATCCGGAATACCTCGGGAAATCGGATATCCAGTTTGGCAAAAAAGAATCGGTGCGCGACACGGCGATCGTGCTCGGGCGTATGTTTGACGGCATCCAATTCCGCGGCTTCGCCCATGACACGGTCGAAGGGCTGGCCAAAGACGCCGGTGTCCCGGTATGGAACGGGTTGACGGATTTGTATCATCCAACGCAAATCTTGGCCGACTTCTTGACCGTCAAAGAACAGAAAGGCGAGCTGTCTGGCATCCGCTTCGTCTACGTTGGTGACGGGCGCAACAATATGGGTAACACGCTCCTCATCGGTGGTGCCAAAGTCGGGATGGACATGCGTATCTGTGCGCCGAAATCGCTTTGGCCGTCGGATGAAGTCGTCGATTTTGCCCGCTCGGTCGCTGCCGAGACAGGGGCGAAGATCACGTTGACCGAAAGCATCGACGAAGCGGTCGCCGACGCCGACGTCATCTACACGGACGTCTGGGTGTCGATGGGCGAAGAGGCCGAGTTCGCCGAGCGCATCAAACTGCTTCACCCGTATCAAGTGAACATGGATATGCTCATGAAGACGAATAATCCGGACGTCATGTTCCTCCACTGTCTGCCTGCCTTCCACGACTTGGAGACCGAAGTCGGCCGGGCGATCCATGCGGAGTACGGATTGAGCGAGATGGAAGTCACGGATGAAGTGTTCCGGAGCCGTCACTCCTTCGTCTTTGACGAAGCCGAGAACCGGATGCATACGATTAAAGCGGTGATGGCCGCGACGCTCACCGACACGAACGAATGGCTTGAACGCTGACGGATGGGAGGGGACCTCCCCTCCGGCCCGTACTAAACGAAAGGGATGAGTTCAATGTCTACGAAAATAGCGCATGACTCAAGTGGAACGGCTGGCGTGCAACCAGAGAAGAAAGATCGACGTTTAGGGCTCGGGGCGCTGACGGCACTCGTCGTCGGTTCAATGATCGGCGGCGGCGCCTTCAACTTGGCGGCTGACTTGGCCCAAGGTGCGAACGCGGGAGCGATTTTGATTGGGTGGGTCATCACCGGAATCGGGATTATCGCCCTCGGCCTCAGTTTTCAAAATTTGACGATGCGTCGTCCGGATCTCGATGGTGGGGTGTACAGTTACGCCCGGGCCGGCTTCGGTCAGTTTGTCGGGTTCAACTCGGCGTGGGGCTACTGGCTCTCCGCGTGGCTCGGCAACGTCGCCTATGCGACGCTTCTGTTCAGTTCGGTCGGCTATTTCTTCCCAATCTTTGAAGGCGGTCAAAACATCGCTTCGATCATTGGTGCCTCGATTATGCTATGGCTCGTGCATTCGTTGATTTTACGTGGTATTCACGAAGCGTCGATGATCAACATCATCACGACGATCGCCAAACTCGTACCGATTTTTGCTTTCATCACCATCACCTTATTCTTCTTCAACCTCGATAATTTCACGTTCGATTTCTGGGGACAGGGTGGTTTCTCATGGGGTAGTGTGAGAGACCAGGTCGTCTCGACGATGCTCGTCACACTATGGGTGTTCATCGGGGTCGAAGGGGCGGTCGTCTTATCTGGACGGGCCCGCAAGCGCTCGGACGTCGGGAAAGCGACGGTCATCGGATTGCTCGGGACGCTCATCATCTATCTGCTCATCTCGGTCATGTCGCTCGGTCTCATGAATCCAGAGAACGTGGCGAACGCCTCGCAACCGGCGATGGCGTACTTGCTCGAGTCAGCGGTCGGACCGTGGGGCGCGATGCTCATCAATGGCGGTCTCGTCATATCAGTTCTCGGAGCATGGCTCGGCTGGACGTTGCTCGCCGCTGAGATCCCATTCGTAGCCGGGAAAGACGGCGTGTTCCCGAAATGGTTCACGAAAGAGAACAAAAACAATGCGCCGGCCAACGCGCTTTGGCTCACGAACGGGTTGATCCAGCTGTTCCTCTTCACGTTCCTGTTCTCGGATGCGGCGTATAATTTCGCGTTCTCGCTCGCCTCGAGCGCCATCTTGATCCCGTACGTCTTCTCGGCCTTCTATCAAGTCAAAGTCGCGAAGAACGGCATCGGCTACAATGCCGGTGAACGTCGGACCCGCGACCTCATCATCGGAGCCGTCGCCTCGATTTACGGGATTTGGCTCATCTATGCGGCCGGAATCGACTATCTGCTCTTGACGACGTTACTGTACGCACCAGGTACGTTGCTCTACATCAAGGCGCAACGTGAGAACGGCATCAAGACGTTGACGAAGACGGAGTGGATCGTGGCCGGTGTCTTGACCGCGCTCGCCATCTTGGCCGTCGTGCGCATCGTCTCAGGAAATATCTCAGTCTTTTGATCGGGGGAAACCAATATGCGGAATAAACGAGTAGTCATCGCACTAGGTGGAAATGCGATTCAACAAGGTAAAGATGCGACGGCCGAGGCTCAAATTCGAGCCGTTGAGGCGACGGCGGAATCACTGGCCGCGCTTGTCGCCGAAGGGATTGAGGTCATCATCACCCATGGCAACGGGCCGCAAGTCGGAAATTTGATGTTGCAGCAGGCTGCGTCGGACAGTCCGGCGACGCCGGCCTTGCCGCTCGACGTTTGCGGGGCGATGACACAAGGGATGATTGGCTATTGGTTCGAGAACGCCCTCACGAAAGCACTGAGATCTCGTGGTTTGGAACGTTCGGTCGCACCGATCGTCACGCGGTCGGTCGTCGACCCGAACGATAGTGCCTTCAGTCACCCGACGAAGCCGATTGGTCCTTTCTATGACGAGGCGGAAGCGCAGCAGCTTGAACGGACGACCGGTTATGTGTTCAAAGAAGACGCCGGTCGCGGCTATCGCCGCGTGGTCCCGAGCCCGTTTCCAGTGGCGATTCTTGAGCACGCGGTCATCCGTGACCTCGTCGCCCATGAGCACATCGTCGTCGCCTCTGGCGGCGGGGGGATTCCTGTCATCGATACAGCCGATGGCTATATCGGCGTCGAGGCGGTCATCGATAAAGATTTTGCCGCTGCGAAACTCGCCGATCTCGTCGACGCCGACATGCTCCTCATCTTGACGGCCGTCGAGCACGTGTTCGTCGATTTCGGGACACCGTCGGCCCGGGCGCTCGAGGAGACTACGAAAGAACAACTCGAGACGTTTATCGCCGAAGGCCAGTTCGCACCGGGCAGCATGTTGCCGAAAGTTCGGGCCGCCCTTCAATTCGCCGAATCAGGACACGACCGGGTTGCCGTCATCACGTCGCTCGAACAAGCCCTTGCGGCGGTCCGAGGTGAGGTCGGGACGCGCGTCCGACTCGCCGCGACGCTCCAACAATAAGCTCAACGCCACAGACATCAGCGTCTGTGGCTTTTTTCCTGAATTGGCTGCTCGTCGTTTTTTATGGTCCGACATGGGGAAGGAATGTTGTATGTCGATTTAGACATTGCTATCATTTTGAGTGTAAACGTTTGCACAATTAAGAAGGGGAGTGACGAAGAGCGGCAACGCTCGATCTTATGCGTCTATTTGAAGAGGAGAACGTCTATACGCAACAAATGAAACCGCAGGCAGATGATCGGGCAATCGTCCAAGGGAGCTGCTATCGCTTCACGGTACTGACGAGCCAACTGATTCGGATGGAGTATGCCGAGGATGGGGTGTTCGAAGACCGGCCGACCCAAGTCGTCTTTAACCGGGCGTTCGCAGTCCCAGAGTTTCGCGTGATTGAGAATGAGACGGAATTGCAAATCATCACGGAGCACGTCCACCTCTACTACACGAAAGGGCCGTTCGCGCCGAACACGCTTTACGTCGACGTGAAAGGGAACTTCAGTACGTATTATAGCCGCTATACGTTTAACGGACCGGAGCGGACGTTGAAAGGGACGGCGCGAACGCTCGACCATGTCGACGGGGCGACCGAACTCGGTGAAGGCATCGCCTCGAAACAAGGGTATGCCGTCATCGATGACTCTGATTCGTTCATCATGACCGAGGACCGTTTCGTCGAACCGCGGCGTAAACATATCCATGACTTGTACTACTTCGGGTATGGGCATGAGTATAAGCGCGCACTCCGTGACTTCTATCAATTGACCGGCCCGACGCCGCTGTTGCCACGAAAAGCGCTCGGCAACTGGTGGAGCCGCTATTGGCGCTACGACGAGACGGAATATAAAGAACTCATGCGTCGGTTTAAGACAGAGGACATCCCGTTCTCGGTCAGCGTCATCGACATGGATTGGCACGTCACCGACGTCCCGGAAGAATACGGGAGCGGATGGACGGGTTATTCATGGAATAAGAACTTGTTCCCGGACCCGAAAGGATTCTTGACGTGGCTCAAGCAAGAAGGGTTGCTCGTCACGTTGAACTTGCATCCGGCGGATGGCGTGCGTGCGTTCGAAGACCAATATGTGGCGATGGCCGAGGCGATGGGCATCGATCCGTCCCAAGGCGACCGCATCCCGTTCGACTTTTCCGATAAACGCTTCATTCAAGCCTATTTCGAGCAGATGCATCATCCGCATGAAGACGACGGCGTCGATTTCTGGTGGATCGACTGGCAACAAGGCTCGACGTCGAAAATGGAAGGGCTCGACCCGCTCTGGATGCTGAACCACTATCATGCGGCCGACATCGCCCGGGATGGCGATCGACCAATCATCTTCTCCCGTTATTCGGGCCCGGGCAGTCACCGCTATCCGGTCGGTTTCTCGGGAGACACGTTGATTTCGTGGGCGTCGCTTGCGTTCCAGCCGTACTTTACGGCGACCGCTTCCAATATCGGCTATGGTTGGTGGAGTCACGATATCGGTGGCCATTACCGAGGCTCAAAAGACGATGAGCTCGCCGCACGTTGGGTCGCGTTCGGTGTGTTCAGTCCGATCATGCGCCTGCACTCGACGTTCAGTACGTTCAACGGGAAAGAGCCGTGGCGCTTCGGTCTCGAGGCGGAGCGGTCGATGAAGACGTTCTTGCGTCTGCGCCATCAATTGATCCCGTACATCTATACGATGAACTGGCGGAACCACGCGGGTGCCTTGCCGCTCATCTTACCAATGTATTATGAACATCCGGACGAGGACGCGGCGTATGAAGTACCGAACGAATACTACTTCGGCAGTGAACTCATCATCTCTCCGATCGTCGAGCCGATGAATAAACAGCTCCACGTCGCAGCGACGAACGTCTGGTTACCAAAAGGTGACTGGTTCGATTTCTTTACCGGTCATCGCTATGCGGGAGAGAAGTCGGTTCGGGTGTTCCGGGGACTTGACGAACAAGCAGTGTTCGCGAAAGCAGGGGCAATCATCCCGATGGCACGGCATTACTCGGGCCGTAACGATACGGATAACCCGGGCGAATTGGAAGTTCTTGTCTTCCCGGGCGCGTCGAATACGTTCACGCTCTATGAAGACAACGGGTCGGACCGTGACTATGAGACGGGTGCTTACGCTGAGACGACGTTCACGCTTGATTGGGAGGAACGGAAGCTCCACATTCACGTTACAGGTGACCGGACCGTCTTGCCGTCTGACCGTAACGTCACGTTACTCCTCCGAGGCGTGACCGGTTCTGGTGAATACAATCGAGAGACCCAGACACTGCGCCTCGAACTCGGTCCGATTGATGAAGAGATGACGGTGTCTCTCCCGGTCGAACTGACGGCGAACGATCACCGGCTCGATCGTTTGTATCGTTTCTTGGACCGCGCCGAGATTTCTTATGATTTAAAAGACAAGTTGTATCGATCGGCGGCAGCGAAGACGCGGCTCGAGGCATGGCTGTTCGATTTGCACGCGCTTGAACTCGACCGTGACCTGCAAGATGCGATCATGGAGTTGATGCTCGATTGAATAACGTGCTGTGACGAAGAGGGTGAAAGCCCCTCTTTTTTTTTGTCAGAAAATCGTTGGATTTTGTAAGCGTTTTCAAATTGAATCCAACTATACTAAAAGGAGAGGCAAGATAGATTGGAGGGTTCAACATGAAACCGAAATGGACCGTAGACGACTTGCGGCAACTCGATGTATTCACCAAATGTACCGCCCGTGAGCTCGAGGCACTGTTGCCCCATGTCTATTGTCGAACGTACCGGAAAGGACAGCTCTTATTCATGGAAGGCGATCCTCGGGAGCGCGTCTACTTTTTAATCAGCGGTTACGTGAAGCTCGAGCGCAACAACGAGACGGCGACCCATCAATATACGGACTACTTGAAACCGAAGCAACTGTTCCCGTATCGTGGCTTGATGACGGAACCGTATTATCAACATTCGGCGGAGGCGTTGACCGATATCGAGGTCATCTATATGCCGACGGACCGATTCGAACAACTCGTCTCTCGGAACGCGTCGATGTTACTCCATATCGTCGGACAGATGAATCGGATTCTCGACTTGCACGAACGACGGGTGCAGGATATCATCACTCCGAGTGCGACCGAACGCGTGCTCAACACGATCCATTACTTGATTGAAGACCTCGGGGAACCGGAAGCAGAGGGGGTTCGCGTCCGGTGTCCGTTCACGACGATTGAAATCTCACGCTTATCCGGTACGTCACGGGAGACCGTGTCGAACATCTTATCGCGCTTACGAAAAGAAGAGGTGCTTCACTTCGATGCGCGTGAATTGATGATTGGCCATCCCGAATACTTTGAACAGACGACGGTATGACGCCACGTGATATACGCGGCGTCTTTTGCATGTCTGGCTAAGCGAAGCGTTCGCCATGGTCGTGTGCATCAGTTATAATTAGTGAGAATCCTCACAAAGAAAAGTTTTGGATAGTATAGAAAGGATGAACGCAGTGAAACGACTGCAAGCTCTCGCTTTAGCTGAAAAACGCCATATCGTCGGACTCGTCATCGCCGCGGTGATGATCGGATTGTCGATTTTGGCGCAGGCGTATTTAATCGTCGATATCGTCGACCAGGTCTTTTTAAAAAATGCATCGTTTGAAAGCATCATCCCGGCGCTCGGCTGGCTCATTCTCGCCCTCGTCACGCGTGCTTTGTTCGGCTACATGTCAGGACGAATCGGAGCTAGTCTAGCGGAGAAAGCGAAACGGACACTCCGGTTGCAGTTGCTTGACCGTTATACATCGAATCCGATCGAGACATCTTTGTCCGGCCAGTCCGGAAAGAAAGTCAGCGTCTTCATGGACGCGGTCGATGAAGTCGACGCCTACTTCAGCCAATATTGGCCGCAAGTCATTCAAACGTCGATCATTCCGCTGCTCATTCTCGTCGTCGTCTTCAGCCAACATTGGATCTCGGGCATCATCATGATGGTGACGGCGCCGTTCATCCCAATCTTTTTCATTATCATCGGGATTGCGACGCAGAAAAAATCCGAACAACAGATGGAGAAGATGAACCAGTTCTCCGGAAAGTTCTTGGACGTGTTGCAAGGATTGACGACGTTGAAACTCTACGGTCGGACCGAGCGTGAGGCGCAAGCGATTGAAAAGAGCAGTCTCGACTTCCGCGACGCGACGATGGTCGTCTTGAAGACGGCGTTCTTATCGGGTCTCATGCTCGAGTTCATCTCGATGCTCAGCACAGGGGTCGTGGCGCTCGAAGTGGCGCTGCAAATGGTCGTCTGGCAGAACTTGACGTTCTTCTCCGGCTTTTTGATTCTCGTCTTGGCTCCGGAATACTATTTGGCCATTAAAGACCTCGGCGGTGCGTTCCATACCGGACGCGGCAGCATGGGGGCGGCCGATCGTATTTTCGAGGCGCTCGACGCACCGGATGAACGTCTGCAGTGGGGCGACCGGACGTTGACGAGCCGGACACCCGACCTCGAGCTCGACGAAGCATCATTCGCCTATGAAGGGGGGCGTTTCACGCTCCAGCCTTTAAGCGGCATGATTCCTGCCGGTGCCCACGTGGCGCTCGTCGGGGCGAGCGGGTCCGGGAAGACAACCGTCTTGAACGTGTTATCGGGGCTCGTCAAACCTGACAGCGGACGTGTCCTCGTGGACGGTGAACCGCTCGAGACGTACACCGATACGTCATGGTATGACACGATTGGCTATATCTCACAAAACCCGTATTTGTTCGCCGGCACCGTCGCCGATAATATCGCCCTCGGTGAGGCGGCGGACGAAGCGAGCATCCTCGAGGCGGCGACGGCAGCCGGACTGAACGATGTCATCGCTCAGTTGCCGAACGGTCTTCATACCGAACTCGGTGAAGGGGGTTACGGCTTATCCGGAGGTGAACGGCAGCGGCTCGCCTTGGCCCGGGCCTTCTTGAAACGTCCCGGCATCATCTTGTTCGATGAACCGACGACCGGACTTGATTTAGTGACCGAACAAATCGTTCGGCGCTCAATCGATGAGTTGTCACGTGAGTCAACGCTCGTCACGGTCGCGCATCGTCTGCATACGATCAAACAAGCCGATGCGATTTGGTTCATGGACGAAGGGCGTCTCGTCGCCCAAGGCACACATGACGAACTGCTCAGCGTTCCGCAATACGCTGACTTATTCACGCTACAGAAAGGGGTGAGAGGATGAATTCCCTTTGGACGATCACGAAATGGATGATGCGAGAGAAAAAGGATATCATCCTCTCGATCTTCTTTGGTTATGTCGCTGGCATCGCAGCCGTCGCTTTGTTCGCGGCGAGCGGATACCTCGTCTCACGGGCTGGGCTCGTGCCGCCGCTGTATGCGCTCATGGTGCCTGTCGTTTTGATTAAACTGTTCGGTGTGATTCGGGCGAGTGCTCGCTATCAGGAGCGTCTCGCCTCGCACCGGGCGACGTTCACGATTTTGAGCGAACTCCGGGTCCGATTTTATCGTCAACTCGAGCCGCTCGTCCCGAGCATCTTTGCCAAATATCGGAGTGGGGACTTGCTCGCTCGCGTCGTTGGTGACGTCGAGAGCTTGCAGAACTATTTTTTACGGGTGTTCTACCCGCCGATTATCTTGGTACTCGTCTTCTTGAGCACGATTTTCTTCGTCACATACTTCTCGGTCTGGGTCAGCGTTTGGATCTTGTTCGGCGTCTTCGTGACCGGTTTTTTGATCCCGGCCTTCTTCGCCCGTGTCCGTGCCAAGCATGACCGGGAACTCCGTACCTTGCGAGGAGACCTGTCGAGTGGGATGACGGAGATGATGTACGGCTATCGCGACCTGTTGTTGCACCATCGGCTTGGTCAAACGCGCAACGAACTGCTTGAACAGAGCGACCGCTACGCCGATGCCCAAAAACGAGATGTGACGAACCAGTTCTTCAACTCCTCGCTCGTCGTGGCGGCGTCCTTACTCGTCTCATGGGGTGTTTTGGCCATCGGGGCCTATCTTGTCGTCGACGGGGAATTAAATGGCCTCTTCTTGGCCATGCTCATCATGATGTCGCTCACCGCGTTTGAGAACGCGACACCGATGGCAGTCTTCCCAGGTCACTATGCCGACAGCAAGCAAGCGGCCGATCGACTGCTCGAAGTGGTCGAGCCGAGCGAAGCGATTGTCGCTGCCGAGTCGGCCCGTACCGACGTGGCGCTCGAGACAGCACCTGACGTATCGTTCGAACGCGTGAGCTATCGCTACCCGGACACGTTCCGTGACGTGCTGAGCGGCGTCGACGTGACGTTACGAGGCGGTTCAAAGACCGTTATCGTCGGACCGAGCGGCTCAGGGAAATCGACACTGCTTCAACTGTTGCTCGCTTTTGTCAGACCCGATTCCGGTGAGGTCCGATTGAATGGACAGCGGTTGGACGATGTGACCCAAGCATCGGTCTGGCGTGAAGCTAGCGTCGTCCTTCAAGAGAACCATTTCTTCTTCGGGACGGTGCGAGAGAACCTGGAGCTCGCCGGTAATTTCTCGGACGCTGAGATGGAAGCGGCGCTCGCGAGTGTCCGCCTCGGTTTCTCGCTCGACGAGCCCGTCCTTGAGAAAGGGGCGAACTTATCGGGCGGCGAGCGGCAACGTCTTGCCATCGCCCGAGCCTTGTTGAAGAATGGATTGCTCTGGATACTTGACGAAGCGACATCGGCGCTCGATGCGCGGACCGAGGCGGACGTGTTCGCCGAGATTTTGCGTCAAGCCGATGAAGCGACGCTCGTCATGGTCAGCCATCGTCTGACTGGGCTCGAACGTTTCGATCACATCATCGTCATGGAGTCCGGACGCATCGTCGAGACCGGATCGTATGATGAACTGATGCAGGCACACGGTGTGTTTTATGGATTGAAACAAATCGAACAAGATATCTTTGCATGAAAAAACGAGCGGCTCCGTCGGAGAGCCGCTCGTTTTTTTGGATGGCAAATTTGGGTGCAACAAATGGGGGTTGTCGCATTGCTTTCAAAAAGAGTGTCGTGGAGGGGAATCCACGTGACGTATTGGTTTGGGGAACGTTTACGTCAAGCTTTGGGAGCTACAACTAGAGTATAAGTGATAACGATTCTCATTGTCAATTAGTAAATTGTACAAAAAAACCGCAAACCAAACTGTTTGCGGATCGTTGTCAGCTCGACGGTACGCCCTTACGAAGCGTGAAGCGAAGCAAGCTGAACAAGTAACGAGTATAGAAGAGCGCGAACGCATAAAATACCGCGATGGCAGAAGCACCGAGTTCAACACCTGGAATGTTCATCAAGAACTCGAGGATGAGAATCGACAGCAAGAAAATATAAAGACCTGCATCAAGATAGAGCGGCATCAATTTTCCGCGTTGGTGCCAGAACGTCCGGACGAGCGGTGCGACGATCATCCCGATGATGCGTTCCGCGAAGCCGATGCTGAGCACGGCAATCATGAAGGCGGCGACCGTCTCGAACGATACGAGTTCTGAGAAGGCGAACATGGAGATGAGTAGGAGCGGACCGATAAAAATCATCATCGAGAGGGACGTGCGTAAAAAGATAAACAAGTTCCGTTTCATCGTATCGACTCCCCCGAAGAGCGACTGCCGGAACGTCTTGCCACGTTGATAGTCGAGGATGAACGATCCCACAAACATCAAACCGAATAGTGATAACAATACTGTCATGAAATGTGTTTCCCCTTTTTCTGTCCAAATCTATGATCACTGTAAGGATAGTCGAATCAAAGTCTAGCCTAGTGTACCGATTCACTAGTTGAAAGTAAAGCGGGAAAACTGCGGAAAATCGCAATCTTTTGCGAACATGAGGCGCTTTACGACGCCAGAATGAATCGATTTCGTCCCGATTCCTTTGCGTGGTATAACGCTTCGTCGGCATGTTTCAACACGCTGTCGACTTCGATGTCGTTCGAATGGCAGGCCCCGAGCGAAACGGTGATATGAAGCGTCCCCGCACTCGTCTCGAACGGGAACGTCGAGACTTTTTCTCGTATAGATTCAGCGAGGCGAGTCACTTCATCTCGATTGGCGTTCGGCATGATGATTAAAAATTCTTCTCCGCCGAAGCGGCCGACGAGATGACGCTCTTCACTCTCGGCGACGAGCAACATGCCGAGCTCCCGCAAGACGTCGTCCCCGACGTCATGACCGTACGTGTCGTTCACGCGCTTGAAGTGGTCGATGTCGACGAGGATCAAGGCGTATTCTTTGGCTTCGACGTTCAAGTTGGCCATCGCCTCGTTCAATAGACGCCGGTTGGCGATGCCGGTCAACGCGTCGGTCCGGGCGAGTTGTTGCTGATGTTGGACGTTCTCGAAGTGACGACGCAACTCTTGGAGCAAACGATACGCGGCACAGGCGCCGCCGTACGCCATGACGACGTAGGCGAGAATGACAGGATAGAACAGTTCGAGCGGCAACGCATAATAGATGGCCGCACCGAAGACGGTGACACTGATCGTCGTGAAGACGAGTAACGTGTTGCGAGTGTTATCGAGTTTTAGCCGCAATAGACTGATGGGAAGGACGAGTCCAATCATCGTCAAGACCGCCAAATAAAAGCCGATATACGCCCCGTCGGTCACCATGAAAAATCGGGCGGTCAGAAAGATGACGGCAGCGACAATCCCGCTGACCCACCCGCCGAACAAGACGGCAAGCGAGATGGGGATGGAGCGCAAGTCGATCAAAATCCCTTCGAGCGGCAGTGCGTTCGCGAGTAAAATCAAGGCGACGATCCCTGTCTGGACGCCAAGCAAGATTCGACCTTTCAAAGGCGATTTTGGCGTCAGACGCGGACGATTGCGGAACGGAAGAAATGAGATTGTGAAGAGGGTGAATAGGATACACAAGTTCAGAAAGAACGAGTTGATGATGGTTAGCATGGCTCTATCCCCTTGCGTGAAATGGAAATAATTAGTTTCAGTTTAGCATATTCAAACAGCGTTGACTGCTTATGGAGGAGTGCAATGTGTTCACCAGTCGCGCCATTCTTCCGTCACGTCCTCGTCAGTCTCATAACCGGCTAGAATTGCCCCGGCTTGAATGAAATCGTACAGTTCCTCACGCTCAACCGTCTCGATGAAATGGTCGTGCTCGGTATCGAGCTCGTTCAAGCGCAACACGACGTCGCGGACCGCTGCTAAGACGCTTGCTTCCGTTCCGTCTGCATGTGTCAATGCGGTCACGTACCGTCGGAGCGCGGCGTCAACGGCAAAGATGATCTCGACGGTATACACGTCATCGCCTTCATTCATCCGGTCTTCCCACATCAGTGTCGGGCGATTGGCCCATAACCGTTCAACCTCCATACTAAGTGCCTCCTTCGAAATGAAACATCATCTTCCTCTCTATCATAGCAAACAAATTTGGTATGATAGAAAAAAAGGGGGACTGTCCGTGCGGTATTGGGATCATTTTAAGCGAGCGTTCATTCCGATCGCGCTCATCTTGATCGGGTTGGCCATCTTTTATACATTATCGGCTCGAGGGAATATGGCGTTGACTATTCTCGGGGCGCTTATCGTCGGCGTCATCTTATTTTTAGTGATGCGGCACATGAATCAGGTCGAGGAAGACTAAGACGAGAACACGTTCGTGGTTCTCGTTTTTTGTTGTCGACGAGATTTTTTGGGTACACTACATAGTAAGGAGGGATTTATTATGGCAAAAGCTACATTTGCGGGAGGCTGTTTTTGGTGCATGGTCAAACCGTTTCATAAATACGAAGGGGTCGAGCGTGTCATTTCCGGTTACACGGGCGGGCACGTCGACAACCCGACCTATCAACAAGTCTGTTCGGAGACGACCGGTCACCTTGAGGCGATCGAGGTCACGTTTGACCCGGAAGTCATTTCATATGAGGAACTGTTGCGCATCTATTGGCGTCAAATCGACCCGACCGATGGCGGCGGACAATTCAACGACCGCGGTGAGTCTTATCGACCGGCCATCTTCTATCATTCGGAAGAACAGCGCGTGGCAGCGGAACGTTCAAAGCAAGAAATCGAGGACTCAGGTCGATTCGACCGACCGATTGAAGTCGAGATTCGTCCCGCGAAAACGTTTTGGGAAGCCGAAGACTATCATCAAGACTACTATAAGAAAAATCCGTTCCGCTACGAAATGTATCGGGTCGGTTCAGGCCGTGCCAAGTTTGTGAAAGAGGCGTGGAGCGACAAGAAAATTCAGAAAGAACTGAAAGACCGCTTGACGCCGATCCAATATAAAGTCACGCAAGAGAACGGGACCGAGCCCCCGTTTCAAAATGAGTATTGGGACGAGGAACGAGAAGGATTGTATGTCGACGTGATTGATGGTACGCCGCTCTTCACGTCGCGCGACAAGTTCCAGTCGAATTGCGGCTGGCCGAGCTTCGCTCGTCCAATCGAGGAAAAGCGTATCGACATGAACATGGACACGACGCACCATATGGTCCGGACTGAAGTCCGCTCGAAGGGAGCCGACAGTCACCTCGGTCACTTATTCGATGACGGCCCGAAAGAACTAGGGGGTCTGCGCTACTGCATCAACTCGGCAGCACTCCGTTTCATTCCAAAAGAAGAGTTAGAGTCTGCAGGTTATGGAGAGTACAAGCACTTATTCGATGCGTGAAGGGGAGAAGGTCATGTTCACATCCGTCAAACAACAGATCCGTCGTGAGACGCTCGCGACCGTCTTGGATTACTACGACAAATCGATTCGAAACTTGTCTGAAGCGGCTAGAGATGAGAAGTACAACAAGATGAGCGCGACCCCGTTCTCGTTTTTCCGGGGGAGCTCCCACTTGTTCTATTATGACTTTGCGAAAGTGCCGCTCGCGTTCGATACCGACGCGTCTCATCCGACGTTCATTCAAGGGGACTTGCATTTTGAAAACTTCGGTGTGTTCGAGGATGGGGCCGGAACCATCATTTATGACGTGAACGATTTTGACGAGGCGTATCTCGGGTCTTATTTGTTTGACGTCCTTCGCATGGCGATCTCGGTCGATTTGTTTGCCGCGGAGTCAGGATTTGATGCGAGACGAGCCATTGAGACGTATGCAGAGACATACGCGCGTGCGATGGAACGCTATGCGAATGGGAAGGATGAAGATGTCCAATTCACGAAAGCGAACACGTGCAAAGCAATCAAGAAAGTGATTAAAAAGGCAGAGAAGAAGAAAGACGCATTCATGGCGGAGCGAACGGAAGTCCGGGATGAGGAGCGTTACTTCGCGACAAGTGACGACCTTGTCCCGGTCAGCCCGAAGACTGCCAAACAAATCAAACAGGCATGGCCTGACTATTTGGCATCCTTGTCGGAAAAGCATCGTCACCACGCCGACCATTATGAGATTAAAGACATCGCCATCAAACGGGAGAGCGGTACCGCTTCAATCGGGCTCGAACGGTATTATATTTTGATTGAAGGTGCGGACGCTGAACATGACGAGGATATCATTCTCGAAATGAAGCAGGCGCAATCAGCTGTCCCTTCACTCTTTTTGCCGACGCATCCGTTATTTGAGGACGGCTTATCACATCAAGGAGCCCGTGTCATCGCGGCTCAGCGCGCCATGGTGCATAGTCGTGACCCGTATCTCGGCTACTTGACGATGGACGGGAACGAGTATTACGTGCGGCAACGGTCACCGTATAAGCGGAAAGTGAAAGCGAAGCACATCAAAAATGAAGAATCGCTCATTGAGACGTTGAAAGTACAGGCGGAGATCACGGCCAAGATCCATGCCCGGGCGGACGCGGATGCGAACGTGCTCGATTACGAGGCGAGTGAACGGATTGCGGCGGCCATCGGGGCGTCGCGACCGCTATTCATTCGTCAAATCTCGCGTTGGTCCCAATTTTACGCCAATCAAGTCAGGTTCGACTTTGAGGCGTTCCAATCTTGGCTTAAGACGCGTGCGGAGACCCACGTCTGACGAGCACCGGACTTGCGGTCGGCCCCACGTTTGCCTCAGAATGGAACGGTAAAGGATGTGTGCGACGTATGATTACAGAACAACAGGTCATCACGCAGATGAAACAAGTGATGAGCCAAATTGAACAGTCGAGCGGAGAGACCCAGAAACGCCATTTGGCCAAACTGATGGGGTATTGCGAGCTGTTGCTCGCCGATTCGGCTCCAACGCAGCCCACTGCGGCTCCCGTGGCCCAACCGACCGAGGCGAAACCGCCGCTTGATCGGCAGATGGCAGCGTTTCTCGGGATTCCTTTAGAAGAGGAAGACAAATCGAAAACCGATTCATTGCTCGACTTCTAAGCTGTGCCCCGGGGCACAGCTTTTTTTGCGAGCGTTCGCGTTGACTTATATACCATAGGGGGTATAATGGGGTTAACTAAACTATACCTAACGGAGGCGTGACTATGCTTGATTTCTTGTTTGTCGCAGTAGTGATCGGATTGATTTATTTTTGGTGGACGAAGCGAAACAGCGTCAAAACAGTTTCGACGGATGAATTGAAACGGAAGATTGCCGAAGAGCGAAACATTCAACTGCTCGACGTTCGTGAACCACACGAATACCGGGGCGGGCATATCAAGCAAGCGAAAAATGTGCCGTTATCGGGATTCGGGAACGCGAGTGCCCAATATCCGAAAGATAAAGAACGTCCGGTCTACGTCATCTGTCAAAGCGGGATGCGAAGTCAACGGGCCGCGGCCATGTTGAAAAGCGCGGGTTATACGGACGTCTACTCGGTCAAAGGCGGTATGAGTTTCTGGCGCGGCTGACAGTTCTCGGTTGAACATTTGTTCAGCCGTTTTTTTATGGACTCTGAATTTCACTTTTAGAGGTGAGATTTGCGTGTGACGTTTCCGCTTTCGGAATTGAGGGGATTCTGCTACGGTAGGAGCATAGGAAAGAGAGAGGGGATACAGACATGGCAGTCATTTTATTTGATATCGATGGGACGCTCGTTGACACGACCGGACCGATGACGCAAGCAATCCACGAGGCGTTGGAGCAACTTCCACATTTACCGAAACCGAGCGAGGAAGCGGTCCGATCGGGATACGGATTGGCCGGTAACGCATTTTGGGAGCACGTCATCCCGGAGGCGACAATCGAGGAGATCCGCCAAATTCGCAAACTTCGTCATGAGACGCTCGAACGAGCGATGGAAGGCCAACACGTCTTGTTCGAAGGGATTTACGAGATGCTCGAGGCGCTCCACGCGAAAGGACACACGTTGACGACCGCGAGTAACTGCGGGGTCCATTACTTGAACCTCATGCTCGACTCGCAAAATATCCGCCAGTTCATGACGGCGCCGGAATGTCTTGAATCCGTGAGCGGGGAGAAGAAAGCCGACATTTTGACGGCGCATCGTCTCCGTCACGGCGAGAACGACTATGTGATGGTCGGGGATCGTAAATCTGACGTCGAAGCGGCTCGGGCCCATGACTTCCCGGTCGTCTTGACCGGTTTCGGCTTCGGCAACGAAGACGAGTGGGCGCTCGCCGATCATGTGATCGCGACGCCGAACGATTTGATCGCCTTGGTCGAAAAATAAAAAATCCGGTTGAACGCGCGACGTTCAACCGGATTTTTTAGAGTCCAAGCGAAATATATTTTACTTCTAAAAACTCTTCGATGCCGTGGTGCCCACCTTCGCGGCCGAGACCGCTCTGTTTCCAGCCACCAAACGGGGCTTGCGGCGTTGAGGGGAGGCCGTCATTGACGCCGACGATGCCGTATTCGAGCGCTTCGGCCAAATAGAGGGCTTCATTGATGTCTTGCGTGAATACATAGGCGGCAAGACCGAACGGGGTCGCGTTCGCTCGTTCAATCACTTCCTCGAGCGAGTCAAACGACGCAATCGGGGCGACAGGACCGAACGTCTCCTCGTTCATGCACAGCATGTCCTCATTCGCATAGCGGACGACGGCCGGCCGGACGAATAGGCCGTCGAGCTGCTCCCCGCCCGTGATCTCGCCTCCGCGGATTTGAGCGTCCTCCAAGTGCTTCATCACTTTCTCGACCGCGGCCTCGTCGATGAGCGGACCGATATCCGTCCCTTCGTCGAGCCCGTTCCCGACTTCGAGCGCTGCGACGGCCTCGATGAATTTTTCGGAGAACGCATCGACGATGGACTGCTCGACATAAATCCGGTTGGCGCAGACACACGTCTGTCCGCCGTTACGGAATTTCGTCGCGACCGCTTGCGGGACAGCCTTGTCGAGATCTGCCTGTGCCGTGACGATGAGCGGGGCGTGACCACCGAGCTCGAGCGAGATTTTCTTCATCGTATCGGCGGCGCCGCGCATGAGCGTCTTGCCGACCTCGGTCGAACCGGTGAACGTCAATTTGCGGACACGGGGGTCGTGTTGCCACGTGTTCACGATGTCAGAAGCTTTCCCGGTGACAAGATTGATGACACCGGGTGGGAAGCCTGCTTTCTCAGCCAGTTTGACGAGTTCGATTGCCGTCAATGGTGTCGCTGATGCCGGTTTCAATACGACGGTACAACCTGCGGCAAGCGCCGGCGCCAATTTTCGGGTGATCATGGCGGCCGGGAAGTTCCATGGGGTGATGGCGGCGACGACGCCGACCGGTTGTTTAATGGCAAAGATGCGTTTCTTGTTTGACGAGGCCGGAATCGTCTCGCCGTACACGCGCCGACCTTCCGCGGCGTACCACTCGATGAAGCCGTTCGCATAGCGGACTTCACCGATCGCTTCTTGAAGCGGTTTGCCTTGCTCTTCGACCATCGTCCGAGCGATGGCTTCCGTATGTTCATCGATCAGTCGATTCCATTCGAGCAGGAGGACGCCTCGTTCTTCTGCCGTTTTCTCTTGCCAGTCCTTCAAGGCGTCGTGGGCGGCATCGACAGCCTGTTTCGCTTCGGCGGTGTCGCTCTTTGTCACCGTGGCCATAATGTTGCCGGTCGCGGGATTCCGCACCTCGATTGTGTCCGATGTATCAATCCATTCTCCGTTGATGAAATTGTTCTCCACTCGCATCTTGATTTCCCCTTTCGTCTAGGTGCACATTAAGAAGGTACCCGATTTCAAAAATCATACACAATTTTACAACGGGGGAGGGATCGCTATGTGGGTCATCATCTTGGGCTATGTCGTCGGCAGTATACTCGGCGGGCGCTTATACGGCAGGTGGAGCGGTCAAGACTTGGCAACGAGTGGGTCGGGAAACACCGGTGCCCGCAATGCGTTACGGATTGGCGGGAAGCGAGCGTTCTTGTTCGTTTACGGATTCGACGTCTTGAAGACGGTACTCGTGTTGTCGATCAGCGGTCCATATTTTTTTGAGACCGGGCTCGCCTTGACGCTCGGGCACATTTATCCGATGTGGCATATTCGCACCGGTGGGAAGGGGTACGCCGTATTTTCTGGAATTATATTAGCGTACAGCCCGTTATGGTTTTTAGCAGGACTTGCCATGTTGCTCATTCTCATCAAACTGACGCGTAACTCGCGCGAGACGGGGCTCGTCATGCTCATGCTCTTGCCGCTCGCGGCCTGGGGGGACGCAACAGATGTCGGTGTGGCCAGTTTGACGATGATTTTGATCATGTACCATCATATAAGGGGGAAACAACGTGCTTGAATTTCGAAGAGCGACGCCGAGGGATGCGGAAGCGATTCATCGATTGAACTATGAGACGTTTGTCGAAGAAATCCCGCAACACCATCCGAACGAGGAGCGACGACTCGTCGATCGCTTCCATGATACGAATACATACTGGATTGGATTGGCAGACGGGCAGCTTGTCGCCATGTGTGCCATCCGTGACGAGCGACCGTTCTCGCTCGAACAAAAAGGGGTGACGTTACCACCGGGGGAATGGATTGAAGTCCGGCTATTGGCGGTGACGCCCGCCTATCGGAACACGCGGACGTTTGCCGGACTCATGCGTGGGATGCTCTTGGAAGCGACAGAGCGGGGCGTCGAAGGGATTGTCATCAGTGGCACCGTACGTGAACAGAAGTTGTATCGACGCTTCGGATTTACCCCGTTCGCAGAACCGGTCGGGACGGTGGAAGCGTTATACGTGCCGATGAAGCTGACCCGCTCTGGGTTTATGCAATCCGAGACCGCACGAACGTTGCGTCCGAAGCAACTCCTCGCCGGTCCTGTCGAACTGTCATCCCGCGTTCGCTCGGCCTTGGCCATGCAGCCGTTATCACACCGGTCAGTCGAGGCCAGCCGTTTGCTCCATTCGGTCCAGCTGAAGTTAAGCGCCCTCATCAAGTTACCTCATATTTACACGTTACTCGGGAGCGGGACGATCGCGAACGATGCAGTTGCCGCCCAGTTGACTGGACAAGGGATGATTCTCGATACAGGTGAGTTCGGTCGACGACTCATCGACCATGCCAACCGGGCCGGGCTTGAATTTGAGGTCTTGTCGCTCTCTGGGGGGCAGCGCATTGACGTCCAGCAACTCGAGCGGCAACGGCCGGATTGGATTTGGACGGTCCACTGCGAGACGTCGACGGGGAGAATGGTCGACTTGGAGGCGTTGCGTCACTATGCACGCAAGTGTGAAACGGTGATTGCGATTGATGCGATCAGCGCAGTCGGTACGCTTGAGACGGCCTATGCCTTTGCGGACATGGTGACGTTCGTGTCGGGAAAGGCGCTTCGCAATGCACCGGGATTGGCGTTTGTCGCGATGAGACATCGAGCCGTCCCGAACCCGTCGATTTCACGCTATTTGGACTTGGCGGGCTATGACCCGATTGCCTTCACGCAATCGGTCCCGCTCATTCAAGCGATGGACATCGCGTTGGACGAACTGACAGACGCGGAGATTGGGACGCATCAATCAAAACTCGATGTGTTCGTGGATGAACTTTTGCGCCGAGGCGCACCGGTTAAAATCGGAGACGACCAAGCACCGGGTATTTTTTCGCTCACGTTACCGGAACATCTTTCCTCGCTTGAACTGGGGCGCCAG
Organism: Exiguobacterium sp. s5; assembly: GCF_018618075.1. Classification (NCBI taxonomy): domain Bacteria; kingdom Bacillati; phylum Bacillota; class Bacilli; order Caryophanales; genus Exiguobacterium; species Exiguobacterium sp. s5. Next base: position 131,852 of record NZ_JACSLK010000001.1, read on the forward strand.
TTGATGTTCCAGGGCTATCAAGTGCAATATGAGAGCGCCTATTTACGGCGTGCGAACTGCCTCCAAGTCTCCACGATGGGATGGACGACCGAGCGGGATTTGCAGCAAGTCGCCGCCTATATCGGGACGTGGCTCCAGAAAAAAACCGCCACTCGAGAGAGTGACGGGGTCAAACACGGAAATCTTGGCGTGCCAAATGACGAATCTTACGACCGAGGCGTCTTGAGTTGAAGTAGGCGACGACGGCGACGACCCCACCTGACCAAAACAGCCACTCGTCAGGCCGGATATAGCCGAACAGGCCGACGACGAGGCCGAGGATGATGACCCCTGAGTTGAACGTCTGGCGGTGGAGCAGTTCTTTGGACTCGAGGTCGCGTTGGAACATCGCCTGCTCGGACAGGCGCTTCCGGGTCGGTTCTTTCAAATAGTTATCGAGCAGCGGCGGGACGTTCAGTAACTTCTTCCCGTAGTTGAGCGCCGTCATGACGTAACGGTTCTGAATCGTCGTCCCATCGGACTCGAGCCATTGGATCACGATCGGTTTACCGAGCGTGAACAAATCGATTTTCGGGTCGAGGATTTGCAGAATCCCGAGCAGCGTCGAAGCGGCCCGACCGAAGAAGGCGAACTCGGCCGGCAGTTGGATCGGCTCGTTTTTGACGAGCAGTTGGATATCTTGCAACACTTTTTCGATCAGCTTCGTATCGACCGTATCGATATCGGTCTCTAAATAGAACGTGACCGCTTTTTCAAGCGCTTGACGAATGTTGTGCTTGTTCGCCGTCGGCAACAGAAAACGCAAGTCTTCAAGACCGTCGACGACACCGTCATAATCGAGCGAGATGAACGCCTGCAAGATTTTACGGATCGTCGCCATGTCTTGGGCAGTCGATGACCCGACCATTCCGAAGTCGAGCAGGATGATCGTCCCGTCGGCCCGGATCTGGACGTTACCGGGGTGGGGGTCGGCGTGGAATTGCCCACCGAACAACAGTTGCTCGGCTGCCATCGTGAACAACCGTTCGGCAAGTGCGGAGCGGTCGATATTATTTTCTTTTAAGAAAGCGAGGTCGGTGATGCGGCGGGCTTCGACCCAATCCATCGTCAACACCCGATTCGTACAAAGGTGGTCATAATAGTCCGGGATGTACACGTCGGGGTTATCGGCGTATTTCGCTTTGAAATAATGGGCGTTCTTCAATTCGGTTTGGAAATTTAACTCGTCCCCGATGACAAAAATCATTTGGCGATATAAGCTATCTAAGTCGGTCGATTTTGCCAGCGATGTCCGCTTGAGCATCGTCGTGACGATTCGCATCGCTTTGAAGTCGGTCCGAATGATTTTTTCGATATCCGGACGTTGGATTTTCAGCGCGACACGCTTCCCGGTTTCCAGGAGTGTGGCGCCGTACACTTCCCCAATCGAGGCAGAGGCGACGGCGTCGATGCCGACGTCCTTCACGACTTGGGTGTACGGGACGCCCCATTCTGCTTCCAAGATGGCGCGAGACTTGTCCCAGCCCGATGTCGGGACGCGGTCGACAAGCTCGGATAACTCGTTCAATACGGACGGAGGCAACAAGTCGGCCCGAATCGATAGAAACTGCCCGAGCTTGATCAACAGCCCCTCGAGCCGGAGCGCGTTCCGTTTATACTCGCGGGCAAGGTTCAACATGAGCGCCTCGTACTCTTCGGTCGACGCGAGACCTTGCTGCTGTTTGCGGGAGAATGCATAAATTTTAATGATGAATCGGGCGAACATCGTGACGATAATCCATATGCGGAACAAGGCGATTCGTTTCATAAAAGTACCGACATCCTTTACAAGCAGTCGCTCGACTGATCTGATTTTTTGTATCTTAACTTTACCACAGAATGCTTTCAAGAAAGGGCAAGGGATGTTTATGGAGTGGGAATTACTCAACGTCGTCGGAACAATCGCATTCGCGGCGAGCGGTGCCATCATCGCGATGGACGAGAAATATGATATTTTTGGGGTGTGGTTGCTCGCCTTTACGACGGCTTTCGGTGGCGGTGCCATCCGAAACGTCTTGCTCGGGAACCCCGTCAGCTTGATTTGGCAACAAAACGATCTCTTCATCCTTTGTTTTCTTGTCGCGTTGCTCATCTTCCTGTTGCCGAGTGTCGTCTTGCCCCATTGGGAACGCTGGGGTGTCATCGTCGATGCCATCGGGCTCGTGGCTTTCGCGTTTCAAGGCGCACAAGTTGCCATCAAGCTGGATTTACCATTGTCGGCAGCGATTGCGGCTGCCGTCCTGACAGGTGTCGGTGGGGGGGTCGTCCGTGATTTATTGGCCGGCCGGAAACCGCTCGTCCTCCAGTCTGAAGTGTACGCGATGTGGGCGATCATCATCGCGGTCGTCACGTATTATTTTCGTCTTGAAGGGGGACTCCCCGTCTATACGTTACTCGTTGTCGTCGCGGCGCTTCGAGTGATATCCTACTATCGGAAGTGGAATTTACCTGCACGGAAAGTGCGATAAGGGGGAAATTAGTATGAAACTATTGCTCATCATCGGCGCTGCCTTAATGGCGCTCGGCGTCGCTCTCGGTGCGTTCGGGGCCCATGCTTTGAAAGAACGTCTGGCACCGAACATGCTCGCCAACTGGCAGACCGGCGTGCTCTACCATATGATTCACGCCATCGGCATCATCGCGTTAGCGAGCATCTTGATGAAAGTGAGCATTAGCCAGTTCAACACAGCAGGCTGGCTCATGTTTGCGGGAATTCTCTTTTTCTCAGGCAGTCTATACGTCATGGCATTGACTGGAATTACGAAGCTCGGGGCGGTCACGCCAATTGGCGGCGTCTTGTTTATCGCAGCCTGGGTGTTCGTCATCATCGGTGCGCTCAAACTGTAATCAAACGTTAACGTGTGATTAACAGTCGTCGTGTAACATTCTAAGTGTGAGACCCCTCGTCTTCACACGACAACGAACAATTGGCCCGGTTGGCTTCTTCGCCTTGAGCGAGACACCAACCGGGCCCTTTTTTACGTTTTTTGGGAATGGTTAGACTTAGAAAAACGACTGGATAACGTTATTTAAATATAAGGTCAATGATTTCCTATTTTCAACTATTGTTACAAAAGTGTTTCGAGAAAAGAAAAGTGAAAAAATGTTGAAATATAAAGAGGTTGGGAGCTACATGAGGTCTTCGCATCATCAGTCGTAATAAAAGTGAAATATAACTTTAACAGGAAAACATTCGACACTTCGATATAATTAGTCGTGTTGAAACTAAAAAATTAATCGTTTTTGTTACATAGCAAAACGACTGACCTTAAATAGAACGTGAACGCCAACCCCTTAAACTAGAAAGGATGTCCCCATTGATCAATTGGAAACGCACCGTCTCGACACTTACGCTTAGCGCGCTTCTTCTTGGGACGCACTCGGTGGCTGATGCCTCGACGTCAATCAAGGAGAAACAAGAACAGCAGAAAAAAGTGCAAGAGCAACGAAATAACGTCAAACAGAACCAATCGAACACGTCTTCGAAAATCAAGCAAAACAAAAATGAAATCTCGAAAGTCCAAACGGAAGTCAACAAGATGGACGCCCAGCTTCAAGACATCATCAACGATGTCGCGGCAAAACGCCAAGAAATCAAGCGGACTGAATTGAAGATTGAAGACCTCGAGAAAGATATTAAAGGTTACGAGAAGAAGATGAAAGCCCAAGAAGAGATGATGAAAGAGCGCATGGCCACGATGCAAACGAACGGCGGCGGCTCAATCAACTGGGCGGAGTTTATCTTCGGTTCGAAAAACTTCTCGGACTTGATCACACGCATGATCACGGCCGGAACGATTCAACGGAGCGACCAAGAGTTGTTTGAAGATTACGAAGCGACGCGCCAATCGTTAAAAGAAGCGCAAGCCTCGCTCAAAGAAGAGCGTGCTTCGCTCTTGAAACAACAAAAAGCGCTTGAAGTGCGCCAAGCTCAACTCGAGAAGAAGATGAAAGAGCGCGAAGCCCGCATCAAAGAGCTCGAGAAGAAGAATATTAAGTTTGAATCGCAAATCTTCGACCTTCAAGAAATCGAAGCGACGTTAATCGCCCAAGAAGAAGCGATTGCGGCTGAAATTGAAGCACAGCGTCGTGAGGAAGAAGAAGCACGTCGTCGCGCTGAAGAAGCGGCTCGTCAAGAAGCGGCACGTAAGGCTGAAGAAGCTCGTCAAGCGGAAGCGGCTCAAGCGGCAGCAGCAGCGCGTCAAGCAGAAGAAGCAAGAGCGGCAGCGGCTAAAGCCGAGGCAGAACGAGCAGCAGCTCAAAAACAGCAGAACAGTAACAATAATACCCAGTCATCTGCATCTTCAAACCAGACGACACAAAATAATACACCAGCGCCAAAACCGGCAGCACCGAAACCAGCACCAGCGCCAAAACCGAAACCAGCACCGACTGCACCGACGACATCAGCACCAGCACCATCTGGCGCGATGTTCATTCAACCGACAACGGGTCGTTTCTCACAAGGATGGGGACCGGCAAGCGGTCAATTCGGCTACTCGTTCCATAACGGTGTCGACATTGCAGGACCTGTCGGGACGCCAATCCGTGCCTCGGCAACCGGAACGGTCATCCGTGCCGGCTGGGGTGGAGCATATGGGAATCACGTCATGATCGCCCACGTCATCAACGGACAAGTATGGACAACGGTCTATGCTCACTTGAACTCGGTCTCAGTCAGTGCCGGTCAACGTGTGACGCAAGGATCAAACATCGGTGGACTTGGTAACACGGGTAACTCTTCAGGCCCGCACCTTCACTTCGAGATCCATCAAGGCAACTACTCGTACTCGGGAACGGACGCGGGAAGCACAGTTAACCCACGTCAGTTCTTCTGATGAATATACGAGGACCCGTCAATCGTGACAGGTCCTCGTTTTGTGCTCGATGAAACCAAAAACAAGCGCCTCTCCGCAATGGAGAGGCGCTTGTTTCAGTTGGCTTGTTCGATATCGTCTGATTGATTGTTCGCTTTACGGAACCGTTCACGGACAAGATAGATGATGGTCAATCCGACCAACCACGGAATCCCGAACTTGAGCAAAATGTTGAAATCGGTGAACCATGTCGTGATCATGAGGCTGAGCAACAGCCCGGCACCGAGTAACGGTAGGAACGGATATCCGATCATGCGGACCGGCAATTTGCGCCCGGTCCATTTTTTGCGGAAGAACAAATGCGAGACGAACACCATGAACCATGTGAAAATCGCTCCGAACATCGAGATCCCCATGAGGAACGGATACGATGTTTCCATGAACACTTGAAGCAGCGCCGCGAGAATGATTCCGCCTGTCGAGACGAGCAAGGCGGGCATTGGAATCCCGCTGCCACTGACCTTTTTAAAGATACGCGGAGCATCACCGGCTTCGGCGAGTGAATACATCATTCGCGTTGAAGCATAGAGCTGAGCGTTCATCGCCGACAAGGCAGCGATCAAGATGACAAAGTTTAAAATGCCGGCTGCGCCAGGCACATCGAACTGCTGCATGACGAGAACGAATGGGCTTTGATCGATCCCGGCCTGCTGCCAAGGAATGAGCATGAGCATGATGCCAATCGTGATGAGATAAAAGAACGTCAAGCGGAACACGGTCGCGCGCAACGCTTTCGGGACGGCACGGTCCGGGTCTTTCGCTTCGCCGGCCGTGACGGCGACGAGCTCGGTCCCGAGGAAACTGAAGAGGGAGATGAAAATCGTCACCCACATCCCGTAAAACCCGAAGGCGAAGAAACCTTCATCACCGGTCGTGATCGATTCGATTGGTGAACCGGGTTGACCGAACAGCGTGGCTGCCCCGAGCACGATGAAGAGGATGATGGCGGTCACTTTGATGAACGATAACCAGTATTCGGTCGTCCCGAACGTATGGACGTGCCGGGCGTTCACATAGATGAGCAAACCGCCGAATACGGCGACCCAGACGAATCCGTTCACATCGGGGAACCAGTAGCGCATATAGATGGCGATCGCGCTCACTTCGACGCCGATGGCGAGGACGTTGGCGACCCAGTACGAGTAGCGGACCAAAAAGCCGGCGAGTGGATGGACATATCGCTCGGCGATCGTGCCGAATGAGCCTGAGGTCGGATGGGCGACCGTCATCTCGGCGAGACAGCCCATCAGTAAGAGGACGATGAACGCCCCGATGGCGTAACTGACGAGCACGCTCGGTCCTGCCGTTTGGATGGCGAGCCCGCTTCCGAGGAAGAGGCCCGTCCCGATGGCGCTACCGAGCGAAATCATCGTCAACTGCCGTGTAGACAGTTCACGTTTTAATTTGCTAGTTTCCAAAGTTGATTCTCCTTTAGTTGAGTGAAGTGTTGTTGGGGACGACTATAGCAGACAAAAAAATCGGGTGTCAACTCGCGAAATCGTAAAAAGCGGTATCGATTCGGCCGCACCTATAGAAGCAAAGTTTTTTTGCACGCTTTTGTTTGACAGGGAGTTTCCTGCCCTGTATAGTACGAGTTAACTTAACTGAAACGAATAAAGGCGTCGACGAAGAGAAGTAACGACGGTCCCCGTATGACAGAGAGCTGATGGTTGGTGTGAATCAGTATGCGGGACGTCGCGAATGGACTTCCGAGCTCTAAACCGAAACTTTTAGTAGGCTTTAGCGGGTCACCCACCGTTACCATGGGAAAGCGGATGATTGTCCGTGAAGTGGGTTCTACGGAACCAACGAAGGTGGCACCACGGGGTTACTCGTCCTTCTCATAGCGCAAGCTATGAGTCGGGCGGGTAACCCTTTTTCGTTTCAACGCATAATAAATCAGTGATTGAGAAGAGTAGCGTGAACAAGTCTCGTCAAGAGAGCCGGGGGTGGTGGGATCCTGGCCGAGACATTTACGTGAATGGGCTCATGAGAGCATGGCTGAATCAAGTAGGTCATGACGGTTTCCTCCGTTATCGGGATACGATGTGATAGCATCGGAAAGTGGGATCGATCGATCCAACGAGAGGTGGCACCGCGGTCCATACCGTCCTCCATACGACAGACGTCGTATGGAGTTTTTTTATACCCAAAATGCTTGAGGAGGAACGGACATGTTAACACGACTATTGACGAACCCATTGACGACGAATGAAATGAAACGGGCGGCGGCCGAGTTGTTCCAAGCCGACGAAGCGCAAATCGCCGAGGTGTTACTCGCCATGAAAGCGCGCGGTGAGACGGCCGAGGAGATGGCCGGACTCGCTGATTACATCCGTGAGGCGGCAACGTTCCCCGAGACGGCGCTTCCTGTGCTCGACGTCTGTGGCACGGGCGGCGACGGGGCGAACACGTTCAATATCAGCTCGACGGTCGCGTTCGTCTTGGCGGGGCTCGATATCCCGGTCGCCAAACATGGGAATCGCAGCGTGTCGAGCCGGTCAGGCAGTGCCGACGTCCTCGAGTCATTGAATATCCCAATCGTCCAAAGTCATGAGGCGATGCTCGCCGACCTCGAGCGGACGAACTTGAGTTTCTTGTTCGCCCAGCACATCCATCCGGTCATGAAACACGTCATGCCGGTCCGGAAACGACTCGCCACGGCGACCATCTTCAATCAAATCGGCCCGTTGACGAACCCGCTCAAGCCGAAGCGGCAATTGATCGGCGTGTACCATCCATCGCTCATCGAGAAGATGGCGACGGCGATGCGCCACCTCGGCGTCGAGCGCGGCATGGTCGTCCATGGGGCAGGCGGACTGGATGAAGCGAGTCTCGCCGGAAGAAACGAAGTCTTGTTCTTCAACGGCGACAAAGTGGCCCGCTACACCGTCGACCCGCGCGACGTCGGATTGATGCGAGCGCCGCTGTCGGCCTTGCAAGGCGGGACACCGACTGAGAATGCCGAGACGCTCCTTGCCGTCTTGAATGGAGAGCAGGGACCGGCGCGAGACGTCGTCTTATTGAACGCCGCACTCGCCCTCTGTACGTACGGGACGGTCCAGACGCTTCGCGAAGGCGTCGCCGTGGCAATGGCAAGCATCGATGAAGGGCACGCCATCCGCGTACTCAAACAATTACAACGAACGGAGGTTGGCGCATGAGCTACTTGACGAAAATCATCGGAACGAAAATCGAAGAGGTCAATCAAATGGAAGACATCGAGGTGGCGAAGACGACACCGATCTCGCTACAGCGATTGATGGGGGAAGGGTTTCATGTCATCGCGGAGATTAAACGGGCTTCCCCGTCGAAAGGGTTGATTCGCGGCGAAATGGACGTCGCGAGCCGGGCCCGGACGTATGAACGGGCGGGAGCGACAATGATTTCCGTCTTGACGGACGCGACGTATTTTCAAGGTTCGTTCGACGACTTGCGCGACGTCGCGGCTGCCGTTGAAATCCCGGTCCTCTGTAAAGATTTCATCATCGACGAACGGCAACTCGACCGGGCCAAAGCGGCCGGGGCGAGTGCGGCATTGTTAATCGTCGCGGCGCTTCATCCGAGCCGGCTCCATACGTTAAAACAGTATGCCCGATCAATCGGTCTCGACGTCCTCGTCGAAGTGCACGATGAGGCCGAGCTTCAGACGGCACTCGAACTCGGAGATGTGTTGATCGGCATCAATAATCGGAACTTGAAGACGTTCGAGGTATCGCTCGATACATCGGTCGACTTGATGACGAAGTATCCCGATGTCGCGTTCGTCAGCGAGAGTGGTGTCAGCACAGGAGAGGCGGCCCGTCGGTTACAGACAGCCGGGGCCCGGGCGATTCTTGTCGGAGAGGCGCTTATGCGACAGGACGACCCGACAGCCTTGATCGAGGAGTTGACGTCATGTTCGTTAAAATATGTGGACTGACGACCGAGGCCAGTGTCGTCACGGCGGTAGAGGCGGGAGCGGACGCCATCGGGTTCGTGTTTGCGGATAGCCCGCGCCAAATCGATATCGCGACGGCGCAGCGGTTGCGACGGTTGATTCCAGATGAAGTTCGGGTCGTCGGCGTATTTCTCGACCCGACAGTTGAAGAAGTCGAAGCTGCCGTCGCTTGTGGTTTGACCGATATTCAATTGCACCGTCGGACGCGTCCGCTTGAAGCGTTCCGTCAGTTCGAGCTTCCGCTCATCGAAGCGGATCACCAGTCGGAGGCTGACGTCATTTTACTCGACGCGCCGACACCGGGCAGTGGGCAGGCGCTCGATTGGGAGACGCTGGAACGTCCGGAGCGAACGTTTTGGCTCGCCGGTGGATTGACAGTCGACAATGTCGGCGCGGCGATTCGCGCCATGCGACCGGACGGCGTCGACGTCTCGAGCGGTGTGGAAACGAATGGACAGAAAGATCATGATAAAATTCGCGCGTTCATCGGACGCGCCAAGGAGGAAACACGATGTATACACAACCAGTGAACGGAAAGTTCGGCCCCTATGGAGGGAAATATATACCGGAGACGCTCATGCAAGCAGTCGAAGAGCTCGAAGTGGCGTACGAGGAAGCGAAACAAGACCCTGAGTTCCAGGAACGCTTCAACGATCTCCTCAGTGAGTATGTAGGACGGGAAACGCCGCTCTATTATGCGGAGAACATGAGTCGCCGTCTTGGGACGAACGTCTATTTAAAACGAGAAGATTTGAACCATACCGGTGCCCACAAAATCAACAACACAATCGGTCAGGCACTCCTCGCCAAACGAATGGGCAAACGAAAAGTCGTCGCCGAAACAGGGGCCGGGCAGCACGGTGTCGCCACGGCGACGGTATGTGCGCTCCTCAATCTCGAATGTACGATTTTCATGGGTGAGGTCGACGTCGAACGTCAAGAATTGAACGTGTTTCGGATGGAGCTACTCGGTGCGACCGTCGTTCCCGTCAAGTCGGGGAGCCGAACGCTGAAAGATGCCGTCAACGAGGCGCTCCGTTACTGGGTCAAACACGTCGATGACACGCATTACGTGATGGGGTCGGTGCTCGGACCGCACCCGTTCCCGACGATGGTCCGCGATTTCCAAAGCGTCATCGGGACGGAGACGCGTCGCCAAGTGCTTGAGAAGACAGGTCGTCTCCCTGACGCGGTCGTCGCTTGTGTCGGTGGCGGGAGCAACGCGATGGGCATGTTCTATCCGTTCTTGAATGACGAAACGGTCGCCTTGTACGGTGTCGAGGCAGCAGGGAGTGGCGTCGATACAGACAAGCATGCGGCGACGCTCACGAAAGGTGAGGTCGGGGTGCTCCACGGGTCGCTCATGTACGTCTTGCAAGACGCGGCCGGACAAATCCAGGAAGCGCACTCGATCTCGGCCGGGCTCGATTATCCGGGCGTCGGACCAGAGCACAGCTTCTTAAAAGACATTGAGCGGGTTCGCTACGCGGCGGTAACGGACGCAGACGCACTCGCGGCCTGCATGACGCTCAGTCGCCAAGAAGGGATTATCCCGGCACTCGAGTCATCGCATGCGCTCGCCTATGCGGAAACGCTCGCCCAAACGATGGACGCGGATGACGTGCTCGTCATCTGTCTATCTGGTCGCGGGGATAAAGATGTTCATACGATTCGAGAAAGGGTGACACAATGATGCGATTAGATGAAGCGATTCGACAGCGGAGTGAAGGGACGGCGTTCGTCCCGTACATTATGGCCGGGGACGACGGTCTCGACAGCTTGATCCCGACGATCGAACGGTTGGAGGCGATGGGTGCGACGGCGATCGAGCTCGGTATCCCGTTTTCCGATCCGGTAGCGGACGGCCCCATCATTGAGGCGGCTGGAATGCGCGCCCTCGAACAAGGGGTGACGTTGACGGACGTGTTGGACCGTTTAATAGAAGGAACGGGTCGTTTTTCGGTCCCGATCGTCCTGATGACGTACTTGAATCCGGTGTTCCGGTTCGGGGTCGAGCGCTTCTTCGAGCGAGCGGCAGCGTCTGGGGTCAGCGGCGTCATCATTCCCGATTTGCCGTTTGAAGAGAGCCTCGATTTGTTCGCCGGCATCGATCGTCACGAGGTCGCGGTCGTACCGCTCGTCACGTTGACGAGCAGTCAGGCTCGCATCGACACGATTTTAAGCCAGGCGGAAGGATTCGTCTATGCGGTGACGCTCAAAGGGACGACCGGGAAAACGGACGTGTTCCCGGAGGAGTTACTCGACCACTTGCGTTCGTTGACGGAGCGGTCACCGGTACCGGTGCTCGCCGGATTCGGTGTCCATCGCGCCGATCAGGTTCGGACGCTCGGGGCAGCCTGTGACGGGGTCGTCGTCGGCAGTTTTATCGTCGAGGCGCTCCATGCGGGACGTGAACAAGACGTGGCCGCGTTGATTGCATCGGCGCGGACGGTCAGCGTAAAAAAATAAGGATCGTGCCTCGGCACGATCCTTATTCATTCCTCGATTTCGATGGTGCGGGTGCTCGAGCCGTCATCGGCTTTCGGTACGGTCAAGTGGAGCACGCCGTCTGACAGTTTCGCTTTGATGGCGTCTTCTTTCACGTTCGGCAGATAGAGTGAACGTTGCATCGACGTGACGCGGCGTTCCCGATAGACGTAGTCCTTGTCTTCTTCCTTCTCTTCACGTTGGTCGACCGAGAGGATGAGATAATCTTTGTCGTAGCGGATGTGAATATTATCTTTTTTGATACCTGGCATCTCGGCCTCGATGACGTATTGACCATCCTGGTCCCGGACGTCGAGTTTAAACGAGTCGAGGAACGACGTCGCCCCGTCTTTCGGGTCGAACAGATGATTCATCCGGTCAAAGACATCTCCGAACAAGTCTTTGCGCAATCGATCGAGTTCATTCTTCCGGAATGGCGTCAAATCGAACATACAAATTCCCCCTTCAAAAAACGGACAGAGTAGAAGTGTTGTCACTTTTACTCTGTCCGTTTTTAGCTAAGGATAAACGTAATCGACGTGACAGTTTATTGAAGAAACGAGAGTCACAATTCGACGCGTTCTAACCCGTCCTCCCCGAATTTTCGGTCGAGTTGGTCATGGCGATACGTCGAGGCGAGCACGTACAACAAGTCACCGGGTTCGATTTTCGTCTGGCCCGTCGGTGGGATGAGATAGTCTTGACGGACGATCGCATTCACGACCGTGTTCGGTGGCAAGGTGATATCGGCGAGCGTCTTGCCAATCATCGACGATTCCTCGGTCGCCACGTAAGGGACGAGCTGATGCTGCGACTGTTTGCTCGATACGAGAGCGATCGTATACGGCGAGCGAATTTTATCCGGCCCGAGCAAATTGAGTTTCGCCGCGAGCGGTGTCAGTGTCGTTCCTTGAATCAAGGCGCTCGTCACGACGACGAAGAAGACGGCGTTGAAGATAATCTGACTGTTGTCGATTCCGGCGATGAGTGGGAACGTGGCAAGGACGATCGGGACGGCGCCCTTTAGTCCGGCCCAAGAGATGAACAACTTCTCCTTGTTCGTGAATTCCATGGTGATCGTCGATAAATAAACGGCGATCGGCCGGGCGATGAACATGAGGATGAACGAAATCAACAAGCCTTTCCAGATGAGATCAGGGTCGAGCAACTGTCTCGGGAAGACGAGCAGTCCGAGGATGACGAACATAATGATTTGCATGATCCAGGCGAGCGCCTCGGAAAATTGAACGATCGTTACTTCGTGGGCCGTATGCGCATTTCCGACGATCATCGCGGCAAGGTAGACCGCGAGCAGACCGCTGCCCGCAAAATAAGCAGCGACTCCGTATGTCATGAACGCCATCGAAATCATGAGGACCGCATGGAGACCACTCGACTCGAGTCGTAAGTGATTGAGCATGAGACGGGATAAGTTCCCGAGCATGTAACCGACGAACGCCCCGACGATAATCTGTAGGACGAACATCCAGAGACCGTCCCAAATCGTCGTGTCGGGTTTTAACATGAAATCGAGGGCGAGAATCGTCAAGAACATTGCCATTGGGTCATTCGTGCCGGACTCGGCTTCGAGTGTCGCGCCGACTTTCGGCGAGATATTCTTTCCTTTAAAGGCGGCGAAGACGGCAGCCGCATCGGTTGAACCGATGATCGCGCCGAACAGGAAAGATTCAATCCAGTCGAAACCAAATACGAAACGAACGGCCACGGCGATAAGTCCGGTCGTCAACAAGACGCCGATCGTGGCGAGCGAAGCGGACGGAGCAAGCACACTTCGAATCGACGACCATTTCGTCTGCAGTCCACCCTCGAACAAAATGACGACGAGTGCGGCAACACCGATCATTTGAGCGAGATTGGTGTCGTCGAAGAAAATCAGGCCGGTGATATCGCTACCCATCAGCATGCCAATGCCCATAAACAGGATCAAGGCAGGCAAGCCGAAACGAGTCGATACGCGTGTGGCTAACACGCCGGCGACAAGGAGCAGACCAAATAAAAGAATCAAAAAATCGGTACTCAAAATCGGTGCGGTCAAACACATCACTTCCTTCTTCACGTTAATAGTCGCATTGTATTATTAAGTTCATTATACCATGAAATGGTTATGAATTAAGAATCAACGCACTGTCGATTATGCAGATTGGAATAATCGGATATGGATGTGGTAAAGTAAGGACAATCAAAAGGGGGATTCACATGGCCAAAATTCACGTACTCCACGAAAACAACGAATGGACGGACCATCTCGTCCGACGACTCGAGGAATTATCACTTCCATATGAACTGTGGCATCTCGATCAAGGCATCATCGACATCGCGGCCGAGCCGCCCGAAGGCGTCTTCTATAACCGGATGAGTGCGTCGTCGCACACACGGGGGCATCGGTACGCGCCGGAGTTGACGGAAGGTGTGCTCGCTTGGCTCGAGGCGTACGGACGGACCGTCTTCAACGGCACACGCGCGATTCGGCTCGAAGTGAGCAAGGTCAATCAGTATACGGCGCTCCGCCAAGAGGGAATTCGGGTGCCGAAGACGATTGCGGCCGTCGGGAAAGCCCAAATCATCGAGGCGGCCGAGAAGCTCGGGATGACGCCATTCATCACGAAGCACAACCGGGCCGGTAAAGGGCTCGGGGTTCAGTTGTTTCATTCCGTTGATGCGTTGAAGGCATACGTGAACGGACCGACGTTCGAGGAATCGATTGACGGGATTACGCTCATCCAACAATATATCGAGGCGCCGAAACCATACATCACGCGCTGTGAGTTCATCGGTGGCAAGTTCGTTTACGCGGTGCGAGTCGATACGTCAGACGGTTTCGAACTCTGCCCGGCCGACGCCTGCTCGATTGAAGACCAGTTTTGCCCGGTCGGCGAGACGCCGCCGGCGAAGTTCGAGATTGTTGCCGGTTTCGACGACCCGATTATCAAGCAGCTAGAGGCGTTTCTGAAGAACAATCACATTGCCGTTGCTGGAATTGAAATCATCGAAGACGAGGATGGAAACGTGTACGCGTATGACGTCAACACGAACACGAACTACAACTCGGACGCCGAAGCGAAAGCAGGGCAGTACGGTATGCTCGAACTCGCGACGTTCCTAGGGGACGCCTTGACGGTCACGACTAAATAAAGACAGAAGAAAGGGTCAGGCTTTTGCCTGACCCTTTCGCTGTGTATGTTGTAATTGCTGTTCAAATCGAAGTTGGACTAGTTCTGCCGTCGGTGCCATTCGTTCAATGAACGAATCTAAACGTTTCGCCGTGTCTCGATCTGATTCCTTGAACACGCGCATCGTTGTTCACCTCATTGATCATTGTAATGTTGCTTCTACAACAATGATTCCCGAGGGCGTGATGGCGTAAACCTCGTTCAGCCGAGGAATGTGCCCAGTTCTTCTTTAGGAAGGATATTCCCGACGTAAAAGTCACCGAACTCGCCATATTTGGCACTGACTTCGTCAAAGCGCATCTCATAGACGATCTTCTTGAATTGGAGCGAGTCTTCAGCGAACAACGTGACGCCCCATTCCCAACCGTCGAAACCAGTCGAGCCGCCGATGAACTGTTGAATCTTACCGGCATAGCTGCGGCCGATCATGCTGTGGCGATACATGAGGTCTTTGCGCTCATCCATCGACAACGTATACCAGTTGTCCCCATCGCGACGAGCCTTGCTCATCGGGTAGAAGCAGATGTGGGCCGCTTTCGGGAGTGTCGGATAGAGGCGGGCCCGGATGTGAGGGTTCTCGTACGGGTCACCGTCTCCTGAACCACGGTACATGCCGAGTTCGATCACGGAAACGTATGAATAGCTTGGAATCATATAATCGTACAATTTCGTCTTGCGGAGGGCGAGTTCGACTTGCTCGAGCTCTTTGAACGTCGGGCGAAGGACCATCAAGACGACGTCCGCCTTTTGGCCAAGGATTGAATAGAAGGCGTGGCTTCCTTCACCGCGTGTCTCGACATCTTCGAGTGAGCCGAGGAAGGCGACGAACTCGTCAATCATCTCTTGACGGGCGGTTGGGTCGACTGCTTTTAAACGAGTCCAATCGATGGAGCGGAAATCATGGAGCGTATACCAACCGTCTAACGTGGCGGCTGCGTGTTGCGTATCGGTTGTCGGTGTTGGTGCTGGACGTTCTGACATTAAAAAAACTCCTTTCGAGACTAGGCTTCGCTGACTATTTTACCATACACGAATCACCGCCTGGCAAATTTGACGCCGTTGTGAGGGTAGTCACACTTCGGGCCGGGTAAAGAGATAGGGAGCAAGTTTTATGAAAACGGCTTCACAACGGGCTGTATCAGTCGAAAACGATAAACTGTTCTATCCATATAATGATTGATTTCAAGCGATTTATGACGAAATGGGCAGAATAGTTTATTTTAAAAAACGTACTGTGTATAATAAAACTCGCATATGGACGAGAGCGTCCGAGAGAGAAAAAATCCGATTTCTTCTAATCGAAAAGGAGTTCATTCACTATGAAACTATTTGACACGTTGAAACAAAAAGTCAGCCCGATTCGCCCGACCATCGTCTTCCCAGAAGGCGTTGACGAGCGCGTCCTCGGCGCCGCTGTTCGTTTGAAGAATGACGGCATGGTCGAACCAATCGTCATCGGACCAAAAGCTGAGCTTGAAGCGGTCGCTGCGAAGCATGGCTTTGACATCTCAGGTTTGACGCAATACGACCCAGCGACGTACGAAGACATCGACACACTCGTCGAGTCGTTCGTCGAACGCCGTAAAGGTAAAGCGACACCGGAACAAGCACGTGAATTGTTGTCGTCAGACGTGAACTACTTCGGTACGATGCTCGTCCACACAGGAAAAGCAGAAGGTCTCGTCTCAGGCGCGATGCACGCGACAGCCGACACGGTCCGTCCGGCCCTACAAATCATCAAGATGCAAACAGGCATCAAAAAGACGTCAGGCGTCTTCATCATGGTACGTGACGACGAGCAGTACGTCTTCTCGGACTGCGCGATCAACATCGCACCGGACGCGGCTGACCTCGCCGAAAACGCCTACTTGTCAGCGTTGACAGCGAAGACGTTCGGCATCGAGCCGCAAGTCGCGCTCCTCAGCTTCTCGACAAAAGGATCAGCGAAGTCGCCAGAGACGGAGAAAGTCATCGAAGCGACACGTCTCGCCAAAGAGAAGGCACCGAACCTTCCAATCGACGGCGAACTTCAATTCGATGCGGCATTCGTCCCGAGCGTGGCGGCGAAGAAAGCACCAGGCTCTGAAGTAGCCGGAAATGCGAACGTCTTCGTCTTCCCAAGCCTCGAAGCCGGAAACATCGGCTACAAGATGGTTCAACGTTTCGGCGGATTCGAAGCGATCGGACCGATCCTTCAAGGTCTCAACAAGCCGGTCAACGACTTATCACGTGGCTGTAACGAAGAGGACGTCTATAAATTGACGCTCATCACAGCGGCACAAGCGATCGACGAGCGCAACGAAGCGTAAGTCGCAAGCATCCTTCCTGAGCGGAGGATGCTTTTTCTGTGGTCCCATTGTAAACTATTGGAAAAGGGGGCGAGGAAATGGATGAAGTGGAAGGTATCATCACATTGCCGGAAGGGCATCGGTACGCCATGTTCGGTGGCGGAGATGATTATCCGATCAAAACGTATTACGAAGGGGTGTTCGAAACAGTATTCGTCGTGTTTCATCCGTTTCTAGTCCCGAAAGACGACCCGACCGCGGTTGACCGTTATGTCGAGATGGATAAAAATGAGGTCGAACAGCAATTTCGGGCCATCACATGGGCAGATATGCGTCGCCGACTTGGTTTCGATGACATCAAACGCATCGATCACGCGCTCCGGACGATGATTGCGGCGCTGAAACCGCACGCCGAAGATCAAGAAGGTGCGAATCGAATCATCGAATTTTGCGATAGCGAGAACGTACTTCCACCAGGCGAAGGGGAGCTGTCGAATCTTTTAGAGAATCAGGTGTTACGAGCACTTCTTGAGATGGGAGAAGAGTGGATGTGGAGCGGGGACGAGTTCTGCACGGAACGGCATCTCATCAACATTCGGGAGACGCTAACCTCCGATACGTGGGGGATGCGGCATCGGACGTTCTTCGGACATCTACATGATTGGCTCATCGTACCGCCTTGGGATAGCCATTTCACGTTGATTTGCGGCAGCCGAGCTTGGGTCGAGCAGGTGGTCGAGCGGTGCGAACTCGAAGGGTTCTATTGTGATGAAAACACGTCAATCAATTGGAGTTTGTTTCATCGGAAACTGAGGTAAACTAGTAAGGGACAACACTTTTAAGGGGGAACTACCATGCAAAACATCCACGCAACCGAATTACGTGAAAAACTCGAGAACGGCGAATCGCTCCATATCATCGACGTCCGCGAACAAGATGAGTACGATGCGGGTCATATCCCGAACGTACCGCTCTATCCGCTGTCTGAATTTCCTGATGTGACGGACAAGCTCGCGAAAGACAACGTCTATCACGTTATCTGTCGCTCAGGCGGCCGCAGTGTGACAGCATGTGATTATTTGGAGTCAGCAGGCTACAAGGTCATCAACGTCGAGGGCGGCATGCTTGCGTGGGACGGTGACGTCGAAGCGTGATGCTCGACAATCCATTGGTCGTCATCCCGCTGTTGATCGCGCTCTACTTGACCGTCTACACGTTCGTCAAACGAGTCGATGGGGACAAGTGGCGGCTCGTCTGGGCGGTCTGGATCATCGTCATCGTCATGATGTTGACGATTCGACTCGTCCAAAGCCTATAGAAAAACGAGTGAAGCCCGCGTAGGCTTCACTCGTTTTTAGTTATCGCGCTTATCAAATGTGATCGAAGCGATCGCATCGTGTTGGTGAATCGACTCTTCGTTGCGGCATTCGACGAAGAAATTGACGACTTGTTTCATTTCGTACAAGTCAGCCGCGATCAAGCGGACCATGTCTTCAACGAAACGCGGGTTTTCGTACGCAATTTCTGTCGCACGTTTCTCGTCCGGACGTTTGAGGACAGGGTGAAGCGGGGCCGATGCGTTCGACTCAGCTGCCTCAAGAAGCGCGAGACGCCAGTCGAAACCGTCGAGCGATGCTTCATCGAGACCGGCTTCGATCGTGATGTAGCCGCGTTGGTTGTGGGCACTGTATTCACTGATTTCTTTCGAGCATGGGCAGAGCGTCGTCACGTTGATGACGAGACCGACCGTCACGCTCGCCATACCTGTCTCTAAGTTATACGTCACGTTGTGCATGACGTCCGCGTTCATAAGACCGCTGAGACCTGTCGCCGGGGCTTTGCGGCTAAAGAACCATGGGTAACGGACCGTCAATTGACCTTCCGTCTGTTCCATGCGCTCGGCGAGTTCTTGCGCGAACTCGATGAGCGAGCGGTTCGATAACGTCCAGCCTTGCGTATGGTACGCGTCGAGCTGTTCTGTGAGACGCGACATGTTGATGCCTTTACGGTCTTGGACGAGCGATGTCGTCAACTCGAATGTGGCGACCGTCGCTTGGATGCCGTCTGGCGTCTCGATGTTGACCGGGTGTTTGACGTTTGAGATGCCGACGCTGTCGAGCGCGAACAAGAAGTTTTTTGGTGTGTTTTGTAGATCGACCATTTTATCTTTTTCAGTTGGCTTCGTGCCTTTGATCGGCGGGACCGAACCGAATAATTTATGTCGTTCTGCTTTAGTAGGTAAAGCGACATGGCTTGTAGACATAATCGGATTCTCCTTTTTTGAGAGGGCAAATGACTGCCACTCGTTCTTGTTAGGATTTTATCACGAAATGTACATCGACCGGGTACCATTTTGCTCTTTGAACATGCTTTGAACGTGCTCACAAATGAAAAAACTTCAGCAATTGAAGAAAAGAAGATTGATTTCAATCTAAATGGGGAATAAAATGTTCCTGTGAACTTAAAATATAGATCACTGTTAAATATGAAGGAACACAACAGAAAAAGGGGATGTTTTAATGGATTGGCAGTTAATCCTGCAGTACGCCTGGATCATCGTCGTACTCGTCGGTCTTGAAGGGCTGCTTTCTGCAGACAACGCGCTCGTCTTGGCGGTCATGGTCAAGCACTTGCCACGGACAGAGCAGAAGAAGGCACTATTTTACGGATTACTCGGAGCGTTCGTTTTCCGCTTCATCGCTTTGTTCTTGATCTCGTTCTTGATCAACGTCTGGCAAGTCCAGGCGCTCGGTGCGCTTTATTTGATCGGGATGAGTGCGCGGCATCTGTATATGACCTATAAGGCCCGTAAGATGGATCCGAAACAAGACCTCGCCGCTGAGGCGAAAGAAGAGACGGCCATCACGGAGAAGCCGGTCACGAAGAAAGAGTTCTGGTGGACGGTTGCTAAAGTCGAGTTCGCCGATATCGCCTTCGCGGTCGATTCGATTCTCGCAGCAGTCGCGCTCGCGGTCAGCTTGCCGCCACTCGGGCTCGGTGAGATCGGCGGCATCGACTCTGGTCAGTTCTTCGTCGTCTTGACAGGTGGACTCATCGGGGTCATCTTGATGCGTTTCGCCGCACGTATTTTCGTCAAGTTGTTGCATCAACGCCCATCACTCGAAACAGCTGCTTTCATCATCGTCGGCTGGGTCGGCGTGAAGTTGACGGTGCTCGTCCTCGAACACCCTGGCTTCAAGAAATTGATTGCCGGCACACCGTTCGAATTCATGGGTCTTCCGGACGGATTCGTCCACTCGACGGCGTGGACCGTGTTCTTCTGGTCGGTCATGGTCGGGATCGCGGCATGGGGTTGGTTCTCTTCAAAACCGACAGCCGCTGCCAAACATTAAAAAATGGTCTCTCGCCTTTGGGCGAGAGACCATTTTTCATGCTGTCACGTCTTGTTTCTCGTAAATCGGCACCCATCCCTCGGTCGTCACAAAGATGCGGACGGCGACGACTTTGCGGTCGTCTTGGAGCGTGAAGTAGTGGCGTGTGTTCACCGGCACCGAGATGAGGTCACCCGGGTTAAGCTCGATGTTGAAGTAGCCGCGCTCGGCGTCATCGATGGCGAAGATGCCATGGCCACTGACGATGAAGCGGACCTCGTCATCTGTGTGATGATGTTCCTTTTGGAAGTTGACGAGCAGTTCGTCCAAGTTCGGCGTCGCATCCGACAACGAGATGACGTCTGCCGTCTCATAGCCACGGCGCTCCGACACGTCACGAATCTCGTCACGGAACGTCGACAAGATCGCTTGTTTGTCCTCGTCCGTCAACTGATAGTTCTCTTGCAGGTTTTCCGGGAGCTTTGTGATATCCCACTGCTCATATAAAATCCCGCGTGACTCTAAAAAGGCACTCACTTCAGTTTGATCGACGTAACGTTCTTCGGTTTGTTGGAAATAGACAGTTGCCATGGTTGGTTCCTCCTTATGAATGGACGCCTAGGGCGCGTAGTTTTAACGTATAGCTGAACAAGAACTCGTAAGCCTCTAAATAACGTTTGGCCGCGGCCGGGGTCTCGCCCCAGACGGTGATGCCGTGATTGCGGATGAGGACGGCGCCGGCGTTTGCCCGGATATGAGAGGCGAAGGCGGCTGCGAGCGTCGGGATGTCCGCATGGTTCTCGATAATCGGTACGCGGACGACCGCATCCTCGTCCCAGAAGCCGAGCGCCTTGATGATTTCTTGGCCGGTGAAGATGACTTCGCCGGTGGCGGCATGGAGCTCGGAGATGACATTATTGTCGACCGTATGGACGTGGAGCGAACACGTCGCGTCCGTCCGATTGAACACTTCGACGTGAAGCAGCGTCTCGGCGGATGGACGACCGTTCTGTTTGCCAATCAAGCGTCCGGCCGCATCGACGTGAACAAAGTCGTCCGGTGTTCGTTTTCGTTTATCGCGTCCGCTCGCCGTGACGAGAAATTCGAGCGGGTCATCGGAAACGCGAATCGCCAAATTCCCACTCGTTCCGGGGAACCAGTCGCGGGCGGCGAGTTCGTCTTTAATGTCGGCCAGTTCGAGCCAACGTGCGGCAAGGCTCATACGGCAACCTCCTTCAAGTGATGGGTGATGTCGTCAAACGTCTCGAACGGGGCGTAACGGATGCCTGCGTCTTCGCAGAGCGTGATGAGTTGACCTCGGGCGTAGACGAAGTCGGCACGCTTCGCGACCTCGAAGTCGGTCACCGAGTCGCCGATGACAATCAAGCGATCGGCGGGATTGACAAGGCGGCGAGCGAGCGTCGGCTTGCAACAGCCGCAATCGTTCGTACATTGTTCATCGCAAGCGTGCGGCCAAGCGACGGTGACCGTCTCAGCGGAGAAGTCGGCGACGTTGCAGAAGATATGCTCGGGGGCGACATGCCCGTCCAAGACCGGTTGCACGAAGAAGTCCATCCCGCCGCTGACGACGTCAAACTTCCAGCCATGGACCCGAACTTCTTCTAAAAATGCCGGGAACCCTTGGCGGAGCGTGATGCGCTCCAACAAATAATCACGGTAAGCCGGGGCGGCTTCGCTCGGCAACAGTCGAAACATTTGACCGACCCCGGATCGGATGGAAATCCGTTGCTCGAGGACCGCGTCTTTCAACTCGACCCAAGCCGGCGGGGCGAACGCCTTCATCAACGCGATGATATTGTCTTCCGCCGTAATCGTCCCGTCAAAGTCGCAGAGGATATGGGCCGTCATCGTGACGCCCACGCCTTCAACGCGGTATCGAGCTCGTCCGTCTGCCCTTCGGTTTGACCGAGTACGTGAGCGATGGCTTGTCGGAACGCACGAGCCCCGGCGGCTGCACCGTCCGGATGACCGTGAATGCCACCGCCGGCGTTGATGACGACATCCGTCCCGAAGTCCCGAATGATATCGGCGACGAGTCCCGGATGAATCCCCGCGGACGGGACCGGCAAAATCGGCTTCGACCAATGTGGTTCGGCACTCTGGTCACGAATCACGAACGCCTCGTCGCGCGGTGTCGCAAGTGAGCCGTACGGTGACGGGAAGAGCGTCAAATCGGCCCCGGCGAGGCGAGGGAGTTTACCGAGCAAAAGCGAATGACTGATTGATCCGGTCAAGGCGCCGGCAAAGGCCGGATGTGCCAAGATCGGGACGTGGATATCCGGATCGTTCGCGAGTTCGCGCAGTGCGTCGAGCCCGTACGTATAGACGTTGAACAGGAGCGCCGTCGCACCGGCCTCGATGAGACGGAGCGCCTGGTCACGCAGACCGAACACGGGGCCGCTCAGCGTGATGGCGTACAGGACACGTTTCCCGGTCGCCTCGAAGTGGGCTTGAATGACGTCCGCTCCGATCCGGGCCCGTTCGAGCGACGGGGTGAGCGGGTTGTCGTATAAAATCTCGTCGTCTTTGACGATATCGATGCCACCGGCGAACTGATCGCGGAGTTGCTGCTCGAGAAACGCGAGGTCACGGCCGATGACGCCTTTGAAGATGCTCATGACGAGCGGGCGATCCTGAACGCCGAGCAACTCACGAATCCCGTCGACACCGAACTTGGCGCCTTTGAAATCAGAGGCGAGCGTCTCCGGCAACGTCAAATCGATTAATCGGACCGAATCATCGAGGGACAGTTTCCCGAACGTCGTCGTCAAGATGGATGAAAAGTCAGGGCTGACATTATGTAACGGATAGCGGATCGTGAAGCGGCTCGTCGTGTCCGTATGTGTGGTTGATACGACCTCACCTCGGAACGCCTGTAACTGCTCTTGCTCTAAGTGAGGCAAGTCCGTCCATGTGCCGACGGTCAGCTCGAGGGCGATCTTGTTGGCGACGGTCGCGACCGCGTCCGTCCGTTTGATTTCATATGTGGCAGTGATACTCATATGGTTCCTCCTTCCAGGCAAACAAAAATGACCCCATGCCGAGGCAAGAGGTCATCATAAAAAAATGAACTCTTATCTCTCAGCTTACGCTGCAAGAATTAGCACCGTGCCATTTCTGGTCGGTTGCTGCGACATCATCGGGCTTGTCCCTCCGTCTGCTCTTGATAAGAATGTGATTTGAAGTTGTGAAA
The DNA here is from genome assembly GCF_018618075.1 of Exiguobacterium sp. s5. Taxonomy (NCBI): domain Bacteria; kingdom Bacillati; phylum Bacillota; class Bacilli; order Caryophanales; genus Exiguobacterium; species Exiguobacterium sp. s5. Next base: position 155,220 of record NZ_JACSLK010000001.1, read on the forward strand.
TTTAATTGAATTTTTGCACAGAATCGTCACATCGTCAATTCCTTTTTTTCCAAAAAAAATATTTTGGAAAGTTGTTTCCATATATGCACAAAAAAAGACGAAGGTGCACCGAGAAAATGACGTTGACAATTGTGACGTCGAGTCCGTAATATTCAGCACATAAGTTCACCGAATCGAATAAACCACTCTTATCGCGAGTTGGCAGAGGGAATTGGCCCGATGACGCCGCAGCAACCGACCACTAGGCACGGTGCTACATCCACCAGACGAATGTCTGACAGATGAGAGGAACAACCAGTTTGGCTGTGCCTCTTTCTCGCGGAGAAAGGGGCTTTTTTTGTGGGCAACGTACAGGAAGGGGAAAACATTATGTCATATCAACCATTTACAGAACAGACCGTCGTCGAACATGTGAAAACGTTGGGGTTAATCGAAGACGGAGGCATCACGCATTGCGAGGAGATCGGGGACGGCAATTTGAACCTCGTTTTCCGCATCCGACAAGGCGAAACGAGTCTCATCGTCAAACAGGCGCTCCCATACGCGAAAGTCGTCGGCGAAAGTTGGCCGCTCACGCTCGAACGGGCGTGGATTGAACAGTTGGCACTCCGTGAGTTTGCGACGGTCGCGCCGCGGTTCGTCCCGGCCGTCCTCGGCAGCGATCGGACACTCGCCTACACGATTATAGAAGATCTGTCTGATTATGAGATTGTCCGCACCGGTTATTTGAACGGGGAGAGCTATCCGGAACTCGCCCGCCATGTTGGGGAATTTTTAGGCGAGACGCTGTTCGCGACGTCGGATTATGCGGCCGGACCGATCGCGAAGAAGCGGATTGAACGTGACTATTACAACCCGGAACTGTGTGACATCACCGAGAAACTCATCTTCACCGACCCGTTCAAAGACGCGGAGTCGAACAACATCGAGACGGCGCTGCGAGAAGATGTCGAACGCCTTTGGCAAGACCAAGCGCTCAAAGTCGAGGTGACGAAACTGAAAGTCGGCTTTGTCACGAAACATGAGGCACTCCTGCATGGAGACTTACATACGGGCAGCATCTTCGCGACTCAACAAGAGACGAAAATCATCGATCCAGAGTTCGCGTTTTACGGACCGTTCGGTTTCGACCTCGGCCAAATCATCGCCCATTTGACGCTGTCGACGTTCCATGACCCACTCAAGCGCTTCGAGCGTTTCACGGACGTCTTGACGGTGTGGGAGACGTTTGAGAAGACGTTTCGGGCCAACTTTGAGCGCGCCGTCGAGCCGTTCAACACGATTGGTTTTGTCGACGAGTTGTTGCGGACGATTTTCAGCGACACGATCGGCTACGCCGGTTGCGAGCTCATTCGCCGTGCCGTCGGACTGGCCGGTGTCGCCGATCTCGAGACGTTGCCGGAAGCGACGCGGCTCGAACGAAAACGTGACGCGCTCGCTCTCGGGACGGCGCTCATTAAAGAACGCCACAGCGTCGAATCGATTGACGACTTGGTGACGCTTTTGTCGGGGGTGCGCGTATGACGGTCCAAAACATCCGTTTCCATCCGCAGACGAACGAACTCATCGTATTGGATCAGACGTTGTTGCCGCACGAAGAGCGTTACGTGACGATCGAGACGCTTGAACAGGCCGAACATGCCATCGAGACGCTCCAAGTCCGCGGCGCCCCGGCCATCGCATACTTCGGGGCGTTCGTCCTCGCCAAAGAGGCGGGCCGGTTAGTCGACGATCCGGACTTTACGCGTCGGCTCGACCTCGTCGGACGCCGCTTGATCGCGACCCGGCCGACGGCGGTCAATCTGCAAAACGTGATCGAATCGCTCCTTGATTTAAATGTCGGGGACGACTTCGAGGCGATTGCCGAGGAAATCAAACGCCGCGCCATCGCTTTGTACGACCGGGACGTCGATACGTATCGGGCCATCGGCGAGCATGCACTGACGGTGTTGCCGGCCGGGGGGAACGTGTTGACGATTTGCAACGCCGGTGCCATCGCGACATCGCGTTACGGGACGGCGCTCGCCCCGTTTTACGTTGGAAAAGAACGCGGTGTATCCTTCAACGTCTTCGCCTGTGAGACGCGGCCGCTCCTGCAAGGGGCACGCCTCACCGTCTGGGAGCTCGACCGGGCCGATATCGACGTGACGCTCATCACCGACAATATGGCGGCTTGGACGATTCAGTCGAAACGAGTCGATGCCATCATCGTCGGAGCCGACCGCATCACACGGACGGGGCACGTCGCCAATAAAATCGGGACGTTGCAGCTCGCCGTCCTCGCCAAGCATTACGGCATCCCGTTCTATGTCGCGGCGCCGCATTCGACGTTCGATTTGACGGCGGATGACACGATTGAAATCGAGGAGCGGAACCAGTCAGAAGTGACACATATCGGCGGTCAACCGACGGCGCCAGTCGGCATCACCGTCTTCAATCCGGCGTTCGACGTCACCACACCGGACCTCATCACCGGACTCATCACCGAGGCGGGTGTATTCGAACCGACAGAAACCGCCATCACACATCATGTAGGGGGAACGATTCATGTCTAAAAAACTATTGATTTTATTATTCACATTCGTCTTGGCGCTCGTCGGTTGCACGAACGAGCAAGCGGCTCCATCGAAGCCGGCCGAGAAGACGGCAGAGACGAAACCCGTCTCGGTCTCGAACGGGACGTTGCCGAAAGATATCGACGTCGCCCTCATCATGCAGATGTCGATTGGGACGTTCTCGTCGCAGTATATCAATGGGGTGACGGAACAAGTCGAATCGTTCGGCGGCAACGTGAAAGTGTACAACGCCGACAACGATCTGTCGAAGATGGCGAGTTACGTCGACACGGCGACGACGCAAGGCGTCGATGTCATCTTGATTGACCATGGACGCGCCGATGCATTGAAAGAACCGGTCCAACGCGCACTCGACAAAGGCATCAAAGTCGTCGCGTTCGACAATGATTTGACGAACGACGGGGTGACGGTCATCGACCAGGACGACTATTCGCTCGCTTGGCGTTCGCTCAAGGCACTGGCCGAAGATTTGGACGGCGAAGGCAAAATCGTCACGATTTGGGTCGGGGGCTTCACACCGATGGAACGACGCCACACGATTTATGATGCGTTCTTGAAACGCTACCCAGGCATCACGGAAGTCGCCAAGTTCGGTTCGGCGACGAACAATACGGCGCTCGACACACAGAGCCAGATGGAAGCGATTTTGAAGAAGTATCCGGAAGGCGAGATTGATGCCGTATTCGCGATGTGGGACGAGTTCGCCAAAGGAGCGAGCCGTGCCATCAAACAGGCCGGACGCGATGAGATCGCCGTCTATGGCATCGATTTGAGTGACGAAGACCTTCAACTCATGCAAGAGGACGGCAGCCCGTGGAAAGTGACGGCGGCGACGGATCCGGCTGAAATCGGACGAATCCAAGTCCGTTACGCGTATCAAAAACTGGCGGGTGAAGAGACGCCGTCGATTCATTCGGTCGATCCGTATCTCGTCGACCGTGACGTCTTGCCGGACGAAAAAGTGACGATGGACGACCTCGGCCAATACGTCCCGAACTGGGGCGCGTCAGACGCGGCCTGGTCGGACTGGATGAAAGGGACGGACTGATGTTACGGTTGGAACGCGTCACGAAACGTTATGGCGACGTCACCGTGCTCGACGATGTCAACTTCACGCTCCGACGTGGCGAGATTCATGGCTTGCTTGGATTGAACGGGGCCGGAAAGAGCACGCTCGTGAAGCTGTTGAGTGGCGCCATCACCCCCACATCCGGGACGATCGAGCTCGATGAGACACCGGTCACATTCACACCGGCCGAGGCGATACGCCGTGGGATCATCACGGTGTCGCAAGAAGTCGATGACGCCCTCTATCTCGATTTACCGATTTATGAAAACGTCGTGCCGTGGCAGGCGGTCGAACGGATTCGTCCTCGTGAGCTAAAACAGCGAGCGGCCACCTACTTGGAGCGCGTCGGACTGGATCTTGATGTGACCGAACCGGTCGGACGATTCCCGCTCAGCGTCAAGCAACGTGTCTTGATTGCCCGGGCGCTCGCGAGTGATGCGGCCTACCTCTTGCTCGACGAACCGACGGCCGCACTGTCGACAGATGATGCGACGTCACTGCTCAAATTACTGCAGTCGCTCGCAGAGGACGGTGTCGGCATTCTTCTCATCACGCACCGGTCGGACGAACTGTCGCGCGTCACCACGACGACGACGTTCCTCCGGGACGGGCGCATCGCTTACGAAGGGCCATTTCAGGCATTGTCAGAACAGGAGATCCATACGTATTTGAGCGGATCCGACATGGCAGAAGCGGTAGCGAAAGCCGTTCCGGAAACCGAGATGCGGATTCAGGCAGAGCTCACGTTACCGACGTTTGGGACGAGGTTGTCGTTCACGGCGTATAAAGGTGAAGTCGTCGGCATCGGCGGCGTCACCGGGAGCGGGAAGACGGAGTTGATCGAGGCGCTATTCGGTCTCTCCGGTGTCGAACAACAAGTGACGTTGGAGGGGAAACCAATCAAGATTCGTGAACCACGTCAGGCGGTCCGGTCCGGGTTCGCCCTCGTACCGGAAGAACGCCGGAAACAGGGGCTTTTCCTCGACGATTCGATTGAACGAAACGTCCTCGCGATTGAAGGGAAGGCGAACGCGGTCACACGCGTCTTGGCCTCGCTGCGAGTGAGATACGACCAGGTCGGGCAACCGGTCCGAGAGCTGAGCGGGGGGAATCAACAAAAAGTCGTCCTCAGCAAATGGCTCCTCGAGGACCGGGACGTCTATTTGCTCGACGAACCGACGAAAGGCGTCGACGTGACGGCGAAACGGGATATTTATGAACTCGTCACCCGCCTCGCGAAAAGTGGAAAGACTGTCATCTTCACCTCGAGCGAACCGCATGAATTAGAATTGGTCGCCAACCGGACGCTTTGGCTCGACCGCGGCCGTTGGCAACAGAAAGGAGGGGTTTAACATGGCCCAACTCGTCATCAAACAACGCACGAAACGCTTCAGTGGCATCGGTCAATACGGGACGTTGTTCGCGATTCTCGCACTCATCGCCGTCTTCGGCGTGACGAACGACCAATTTTTGACGTACGCGAACTTCAGCGACATCATCAAGTCCGTGTCAATCGTCTCGCTTCTCGCCCTCGGGGTGACGTTCTCGCTCATCGTCGGCGGATTCGACTTATCGGTCGGCTCGACGGCGAGCCTCGCGACAATCGGGGCGGCGTCGAGTCTCGTGTTACATAGTCAAGAACTGCTCGTCGCTTTGCTCGTCCCGATTGCCCTCGGCGTGCTCGTCGGGCTGTTGAACGCGCTCGTGACAATCAAGTTCCGGTTACCGGATTTGCTCGCGACGCTCGCCATCATGTACGTCATCAACGGGGTCCAATTGACGTATACGAAAGGTTTTTCAATCTACGACAACATGCCGATTGAAGGAGGGACGGCACCGGGACGATTCATCCCGTCGTTCCTCTTCATCGGCCAAGGCTCGATTGGTCCCGTTCCATTCGTCGCCATCTTGATGATTCTCTTCTTCGCCGGAGCCCATCTATTTTTGACGTATTCGAAGACGGGACGCGAATTTTATTACGTCGGCTCGAACGTCGAGGCGGCCCGCCGCTCCGGCATCGCCGTCACACGGATCAAACTGTACGCGTACGTGTTGAGCGGTCTGTTCGCGGCCATCGGCGGCATCATTTTGGCGTCGCGCATCGGTACCGGACAAGTATCGGCCGGAGCACCGCTCCTCATGGACGCCGTCGCGGCCGCATATATCGGCTACGCCGTCTTCGGGACCGGGCGACCGAACGTCGTCGGTACGTTGATTGGTGCCATCTTGATTGGGATTTTGCTGAACGGGCTGACGATGTGGGACGTGCCGTATTACGCCCAAGACATCGTCAAAGGGGTGATTTTGATTGCGGCGCTCGGCTTGTCATACATCCAAAAGAAACAGCTCACATAGGAAAAGTCCTCAGAACGGTTGGTTCTGAGGACTTTCTTGACGTTCCATTTGGATGAAAGTGAACGTGCTCCCGTTCGTCGGTTGTGGAAACGAACCGGTCTGCGTGAACCCGCACGACTCATAGACACGGATTGCCCGCACGTTGAAGGCGGCGACGGACAAGGTGATGCGATGAGGTGAGTACGTCGCTTTGACGAAGTCGAGAATCGATGTGACGAACGCTCGTCCGCTCCCGTTCCCGGTCAAATCGGGCTTCATGCCGAGCCCGATATCGACCGTCTCGGCATCCGCTTGCGCGACGCTCACGAAGCCGACCAATTCCTCGTCTGAGGTGATGGCGAACACCGACTGTTCGCGCTGTTCGACGTCTAAAAATTCGGCCAAATCGTCCTGGTCGGCCTCCATATCATAAAACGCATAATCGCCTTCGTAATGCCACGTGTAGGCGATCGTTTCCGCCTGTGGCTGGGTCAGGACAGCGAATTGATGGGTCATTTGAATTTCCTCGTTTCACGAGCAGGATGTAGTGCTACACTCATCATAGCACCACCAACTTGGAAAATGAGGTGATCACATGGGAATCAAGCTAGATATGATTGGCATCGTCGTCGAAGACATGAAACGGGCGCTCGATTTTTACCGTTTGCTCGGCCTGTCGATCCCGGAAGCGATGGATGGGGAAGCGCACGTCGAAATCGATGATGGCGGTGTCCGGCTCGCCTTCGATACGGTCGAAGTGGCGGAATCGGTGTATGGGGAATGGAAACCGGCGACGGGGCACCGGGTCGAACTCGCCTTCTTGTGCGACAGTCGGGATGAACTGGATGCGCGCTATGAAGCGATCGTCGGGCAAGGCCATGCCTCGCACCGCGAACCGTGGGATGCGTTTTGGGGACAACGTTACGCCATCGTCATCGACCCGGACGGAAACCTGATCAGCCTATTCGCGGCATGACAAAACCCGCGCCGGATTCGGCGCGGGTTTATTCGTCGTGTGTCTCGCCCCAAGAGCAGAGCGCCTTCATGGCTGGTTGCAGGCTGAGTGCGTCCTCGGTGAGCGAGTATTCGACGTGAAGCTGTTTCTCGGTCGAATAGTCGATGCGGCGGACCATGCCAAGTTGTTCGAGTTCACGGAGTTGGTCGGTCAACACTTTACGGCTGACGTCAGGGATGGCGCGCTGAATCTCCGAGAAGCGGCGCGGGCCGTTCTCGAGCGTACAGTACACTTGAGGCCGCCATTTACCGCCGATGATGTCGAGCGCCTTATTGACGGGGAACGGGGTCGTCATGTTCAATTCGCCTCGCTTTCGGGTAGTTACTTGAATGTGCGTACTTTTTTTATTGCTTCGATGAAGGTATCGTATCGTTATCCATCAAATTGAGCAAACAAAAAGGAGCGGATGACAGTGACATATCCACGTACATTCTCACATATCGGGCTATCGGTCCCGAGTGTGACCGAAGCAGTGAAATTTTATGAGGACGTGATGGGCTGGTACACCATCATGCAACCATCGGACGTCGTCGAGGACGACTCGCCGATCGGTGTCATGTGCACGGACGTATTCGGACCGGGCTGGGGCAGCTTCAGAATCGCCCACATGTCGACGGGTGATAAGATTGGCATCGAGCTGTTCGAGTTCCCAAACAATGAGAAGCCGGAGAATAATTTCGAGTTTTGGAAGACGGGTATTTTCCACTATTGTGTTCAAGACCCGGACATCGAAGGGCTCGTTGAGAAAATCGTCGCCCATGGCGGAAAACAACGGATGCCAATCCGGGAATATTACCCGGGCGATAAACCGTACCGGATGGTGTATTGTGAAGACCCGTTCGGCAACCTCGTCGAAATCTACTCGCATTCCTATGAACTGACGTATTCGGAAGGAGCGTATTGAGCATGAAGGCTTGGCTACTTGATCAACCTGGATTAGAACATCTACACATCGGTGAGGTGGAGCGGCCGACACCAGATGCGGGCGAACTGCTCATCAAAGTCGAAGCGGTCGCGTTGAACCCGGTCGACTATAAAGTCGGCACGAACGGCAACCCGAACTGGTCGTACCCACACATTCTCGGCGTCGACCTCGTCGGGGAAGTCGTCGAAGTCGGTTCGAGCATCGCCAATATCATTACCGGTTCACGTGTCGCCGTCCATACGAGTCTTGGAAACAACGGCGGCTTCGCCGAGTATGCGGTCGTCGATGCGCGTGCTTGCGCCGTCGTTCCGCCGGAAGTGAGCGACGAGGCCGCTGCGGCCATCCTCTGTGCCGGCATGACAGCGTATGAGGCTATCATGCAGAAGTTGAACACGCGCGACAAAGAGACGATTCTCGTCCACGCCGGAGCGGGAGGAGTCGGTGGTTACGCGATTCAACTCGCCAAAAAACTTGGGCTTAAAGTGTTCACGACCGCATCGCCGGAAAACTTTGACTGGGTCACATCACTCGGTGCCGATGTCGCCATCGACTACAACGTCGAGGACGTGACGGAGAAAATCATGGAACTGACAGACGGTCGCGGTGTCGACCTGATTTTGAACACGGTCGGACGCGATGTGGCGACGGCCGATCTCGACCGGCTCGCATTCAGTGGACAGCTCGCTTATATCGCCGGTCCACCTGACATGTCGAACATGAAAGGGTTCACGCTGTCACCGTCGATTCATGAAGTCGCCCTTGGTGCGGCCCATGCGAGTGAGAACGAGCGGGCCATCCGTAACTTGTCGTATATGGCCGAAGAGATGATGAAGCTGCTCGAGGCGGGTGAATTGAACGACCTCGTCACGGACGTCTTGCCGTTCGAACGGTTAAAAGATGGTTTGGAACAGCTACAAACACGCAAAGTGCGCGGCAAATTAATCGTCCGCATGCGCGACTAACTTGGGAGCCTCCTGTCTGTAGACAGGGGGCTTCTTGTGGAGGGAATGACATGGATTTACGGACATCATATCAACAGACGTCGTATCAACTGAGCGGTCACGGGAAACGGACCGTCGGCGTGTTGCAGCAGGCGTTCGCCGAGGTCGACCCGAATCAGGCGAGCGACCACTACGGGACGGGCGAGGTCATCGCGCGCTTCGAGCAAAAAATGGCGCAAGAACTGGGCATGGAGGATGCGATTTTCTTCCCGAGCGGCACGATGGCACAACAAATCGCCTTACGGATTTGGGCGGACGAGACCGAAAATCGAAACGTCGCCTATCATCCGCTCTGTCACTTGGAGATTCACGAACAGGACGGGTTGAAGGAGTTGCATCACCTCGAACCGATTTTAATTGGGGACGACGACCGGTTGATGACGCTCGACGAAGTGAGGTCGTTACCGGACGTCGCTTGCCTGTTGATCGAGTTGCCGCAACGGGAACTCGGGGGCTATTTGCCCCCGTTTAAAGAGCTTGAGACAATCAGTCAGTATTGCCGGGAGCGGGGGATTCGTCTGCATCTCGACGGAGCACGCCTTCTCGAGACGCTCCCGTATTATGGGAAGACGGCGGAGGACGTATGCGCGCTGTTCGATAGCGTCTACATCTCGTTCTACAAAGGCATCGGCGGAATCGCCGGGGCCATCTTGGCCGGACCTAAACCGTTCTGTGCCGAGGCGAGAATATGGAAGCGGCGTTACGGCGGTGATTTGATCGGACTATATCCATACATCATCCCGGCCGACTATTACTATGAGCTACGGAAAGACAAGATGGGGACGTATGTCGAACAAGCCAAAGCTCTCGCGCACCGGTTCAATGCGCTTGACGGGGTGTGGACGACACCGGACGTGCCAGTGACGAATATGTTCCATCTTCATATGAACGGCAGTACGGAAGCTGTTTCAAGTTGGATCGAACGTGTCCAGACGGAGACAGGCATCGGCATCACTGGTTATGTCGTGCCTCATGACGGATATTGTTCGACCGAGATCAGTATCGGTGACGGCTTTTTAGAGGTTGACACGGCGCGGCTCGACAGATTGTTCGAGGTACTTTCCATCAACAATAACAACCTCCCATCGAGGAACGATTTTTCGAGTACAGATAAAAAATAGAGAGGCAGAGTGAGAATCATTAACCCTATTATACCCCCTATGGTATAATAGGGTTAATCCATATCGTCCGTGGAAAGATTTATCTTATTAAATGTATGCGCTTTCAATTCGGGTGAAGATGTGGGGGAATTCACTGGTTATCATTTATAGAAATGAAAGGGGAACTGCATGATGCGTACACATTATCGAGTCGTCATCGTCGGAGCCGGTACCGGAGGGATCAGCGTCGCCGCTCGCCTGCTTCGCGAAAAACATCATTTAGTCGATGAAGTTTTGTTGATTGATCCTGAAACGAAACACTACTATCAGCCGCTTTGGACGCTCGTCGGAGCAGGCGCAGTAGAAAAAGAAGAGTCGGAGCGGGACATGGCGACACTTATCCCAAAAGGTGCGAAGTGGCTTCAGGACAAGGTGGTCAGCTTCGACCCAGAAACCAATCAGGTCGAAACCGCCGTCAATGGGACGATTCACTACGATTACTTGGTCGTCGCGTCGGGGATTGAGATCGATTGGGGTCGAATCAAAGGGTTAGAAGCAGCGCTCGGCACGAAACAAGTATGCAGCAACTACTCGTATAAACACGTCGACTACACGTGGGATACCCTTAGGGGTTTTGAGGGCGGTACCGCGTTGTTCACGCACCCGGCATCACCCGTGAAGTGTGGCGGAGCCCCACAAAAAATCATGTACTTGGCAGAAGACTATTTTGTGAAAACAGGTGTCCGTGATCACAGTAAAATCGTCTTCGGGTCGGCCAACCCGGCCATCTTTGACGTTGTTAAGTATCGGGAGGCGCTCGAAAAAGTACTCGAACGAAAACGGATTGATACACATTTCCGCGTCAATCTGATCGAGATTCAAGCGGATGACAAACTGGCCGTCTTCGAGAATTTGGATAGTGGTGAAACGTTCGAAGTGCGCTATGACATGATTCATGTCACGCCACCGATGCAAGCACCGGCATTCATTCGAGAGAGCAAGCTTGCAGACGCGGGTGGATGGGTCGATGTCGATATGTACACGCTTCAACATAAACAATATAAAAACGTCTTCGGACTCGGCGACTGCACGAATTTACCAACGTCGAAGACAGGGGCTGCGATTCGGAAACAAGCGCCCGTCGTCGCTAAAAATGTGAGCGATCTCATGTATGGTCAAGTCCCGGTCGCGTCGTATGATGGTTACTCGTCTTGTCCAATCGTCACAGGTTACAACAAGCTCATCTTGGCCGAATTCGATTATGAAAAAGTACAACAAGAATCGATGCCGTTCAATCAGGCGAAAGAACGGCACAGCATGTACATCTTGAAAAAAGACTTTCTTCCGGTCATGTATTGGAACGGGATGTTGAAAGGGACGATGTGAAAAAAGGGAGAGAAGACGATGGAACATACCACAACAAAAGATCAGACATTAGAATCTGTTTTGACGCGGCCGGACGTCGAGCAAGCGCTCGTCTCCCTCGTCGAACGGTTGCCCGAGATTGAAAAGTCGCTGCGCCGCCTCGAAGACGCCGTCGATTTCGGGATGGCGACGATGAACGACCAGCACGTGAAAGACAAACTCGACACGCTCCTTGACTCGTCGAATTTACAGGTCGAGACGCTCGAGGCTGCGGTCAAGCTCGCCGAGAAGTTGCCGATGTTGCTTCAGGTGACGAATCAGCTTGAACAGGTGCTCGCTTTCGCACAAGACGTCTACGCGGACGAGCAGACACGAGAATTGATTGGTCAACGGGTCGATGAATATGTCGCACCGGTAAAAGAGAAAGCCGACGTCACGCGCGCGATGCTCACAGAAATCCGAACACGGGCCGAAAGCGACGACCGCAACATCACGTTGTTCTCGCTCCTTCGTTGGTTGAAAGAGCCATCGGTCCAGCACGGGCTCAAGTATATGCAAGCGACGGTCGACGTATTGTCTGAACAAACAAAAAAATAATGAATTCGGCCGGACGTGGATGCATCACGTCCGGTTTGTGTATTCACAATAGTTGGCATCATTTACCCGCGGGGATATGATGGAAGAAGAAAGCGAACCGGAAGTGATACGTTTGACGATGCTCGGTTGCGGCAATATCGAGATTGGAGAGACACTTGGCATTAGTCTGAAGCCGATCGCGTTATGCTTAAAAAACGGTTGATCGACGATGACAGCTAGAAAGAGGGAGAGTTATGAAACTTGATTTAGAGAAGACGGTCGATTCGCAGTACATCCAGCAACATCTCGCCAACGAGCGGACGTTTCTCGCCTGGATTCGGACGGCGATCACCGTCATCGGAATCGGCTTTCTCGTGACGAATTTCCACTACTATCGAAGTGAGAATTTGAGCGGGGCCGAGCACCAATTGATTACGGCCATCGGCATCTTGTCGATCATCTTCGGGATCGCGACGATCCTCGTCGGGACCCGGTCGTATTTGAAAAAGGTGCATACGATCAACTCTCAGCAGTTCAAATCGGCGAAGATGAGCCTCGTTGCGCTCGCCATCGGGATGGTGTTCATTTTCACGTTGATTTTGATTGTCAGCTACTTCTTATTTTAATGAAACAAGCACCGCTCCTCGGATGAGGCGCGGTGCTTCTTGTTATCGAGAGATGATGGCGTCGAGCCGTTCGAGCTGCGAAGAAAAGCCTTCGACGGCCCCCATCTCGACGACTTGCTGGAGCGACTCGGCGTCCGTGAATTCGGAGCGGCTGATGAACAGCGTGCCGTTTGGGATATCGATGAACTCATTGGTAATTGTCATGACGGGAAGTTCTGGATTGACGTGCCCGTCTGCGTCCGAGAACGCATCCGTGTAGACGATTTTTCGATGCGAATCAATCTCGAGAAACGTCGATTTCCCCCAGGACTCCATACCGTAATAGTCGCCTTGATCCTTGTCGACACATGTCATTTTGTAATGCCACGTGCCTCCAGGTTCGAACTCGAACGTTCGAATCTCTGTCTTCCATCCGGCCGGTCCCCACCAGGATTCGAGGTGGGCCGGTGTTGAGAATGCCTCGAACACGAGCGCACGCGGCGCGTTAAAACTGCGTTCGACAACTAATGTGTTGCCTTCGATTTGAGACTTTACTTTTTCCATTGGAAAGACCCCTTTCTCGAGAAAGAAGATACATCTGTCTAATCAATGTAGTCTCTATTCCCGATTCAGGGATTTGTTCAACCTTTTCCGTCAAATAACAAATCGAGCACGGTCTCGCCAATCGGTCGTTCCTTGCCTTCGTAAGGGAAGGCGTGGATATGGATGGCCGGATTGAAGTTCAGCTCGATGATGCCATAGTCGATATCTCCATCAAGTGAGGGAATCATCATGTCGACGCCGCAAATCGTCGCGCCGATTGCTTTTGCTGAATCGACCGCAATCTGTTTATAGAAGTCGGCGATTCGGTCCGTATAGTCGATGCTGTCACCGCCTGTGCTGATGTTTGAGTTCTCACGAAGGAAGACGAGCTCACCATCGGCGAGGACACTGTCCGGTGTCTTGCCTTGAGAACGGAGGAAAGCCACGACGATGTCATCGATGTCGATTTTTTCGAGCGGTGTCTTATAACCTTTGCCCCGGAGAGGATCCTCATTTTTTTTGGCGACGAGCTCACGGATCGTCGACACACCGTCCCCGGTCACGTTCGCCGGGACGCGGTGTAAAATGCCTGCGACTTCGTCTCCGATGACGAGGAAACGATACTCTTTCCCGGGCAGGAACGTCTCGAGCAGGACAACGTCGTCAAACGTACGGGCGTGACGGAACGCCTCGAGCGTCTCGTCGAACGTCGTGCCGTCCTTGAAGATGTGGATGCCGATGCCAAAGTTCGTCGATTTCGGTTTCAAGACGATCGGCTGGTTCGCGAACGTAGACCAGGCGTCTTGTAAATCGACTTCACTCCGGAGTTCGACCCCGCTCGGCACCCGGATGCCCTGTTCGGCGAGTATGTGTTTCGTTACCGTCTTATTTTCCATCATGAGGACAGCGACGTAGTTATCTTTCGACGTCTTCGTCGCTTGTTTGACGTACTCGGTCTGGTTACCGTTCCGGATTCGGATGAACTGATCATCCCGGTCAATCACGTCGACGGCATAGCCGCGTTTCAAGGCCGCCTTCATCAAAATCTGCGTCGACAGCTCCATATCCGTGTAGCCGTGCATCCGGAACCGGTTAGCGTACGCGTCTTGATAGAACACTTCGGCTTGACGGAGCGACCAGTCCGTATAGCCATCTGTCGTCATAGCGGTGGTGAGCCGCGACGCGTAAGTCGCCTCGACACGGTCGATCCGATCCCGGACAGAGGCGAAGACATCATCGAACCCGAGTGCGTATCGGTCATTGAACGCTTCAATCTCGTCGAGCAAATCGCGTGCGTACGTCTGAAGCGGCACCGCCTCGCCATCGCGGTACAGCAAGAGCGTTGGGGATAGGCCTTCTTTCGCCACGCGTTGCTGGTTGTGGAACGCCTCGGCTTGCCAGTCCGTAAATCGTGTCTCGTCTTTCAACGTCAAGTAGAGCAAGAAGACGTGCAGGAACTTCAAGTCGGACAGGGCGATGCCGGTCTTCTCGAACGGGTTGAGGTCGATGTTACGAATCTCGACGTAATCGATGCCGTTCGTCTCCAGTCGTTCCAAGTCATTGCCGCCCCGTGACGTTTTCAGCCGAATCGGAGAGTAGAGCTCGTTCGGGTTGGCGAGGTCACCTTGGGCGATGAAGCGGCGCACGCTCGCGGTGTAGTCCGAGAGCGTTGAATAATCCGGATAGAGCGGCTCGACATTCGTGTAGCCGCAGTCACTATTCCGGTACGACAACGCCGTCGTATTCGAATACACGTCCTCGCTGAGTGCCTGCATTTGACTGACGCAACGTTCTTCATAGCTCGTATGGACAGCCGGTGTCCCGCCTAACAGATAGACGACGAGCCAACGCGTCCGTAAATAGTTGCGGACGAGTTTTAAATACAGGTCGTTCTTGAAACGGTCGTAGCGTTCCGGCGACCCTTCATAGAGGGCGGCAATCAATTCGTCTGCGAACGAGAAGTTGAAATGGATGCCCGAGATGAGCTGTTTCTTCGCCCCGTATTTTTGGAGCAGGTGTTCCCGATAGCGGCCGGCCTCGAGTCCTGAATTGCCGAAATCCGCGAGCGGGATGACCCCGCCGTCCGGAAGCGCGCACGGCATCGACTGTGGCCAAAGCCGTTCATCGCCGATGTTCAGTGCCGTGACGTCGTACAGTGTTTCTAAGAAATTGTGCGCCGCTTCGACGGTCGGAAACGTCGGGGTGATCAGTTCAATCTGACTTTCCGAGAAGTCGGTCGTGATATACGGGTGCGTCGCCTTGTCACCGAGTCCTGCCGGATGCTTCGTTACGGCGAGCGTCCCTTCAGGTGTCACGCGGAGCATTTCACGCTCGATGGCGAAACGCCCGTGCAACAGTTGTTTGCTTAGTTGATTAAATCGCTTCTGCAAGGGAAGTCACTTCCTTTTTCATTAGTCGGACATAGAGGACGGAGACGAGCCCTTTGACGATGCTTGAGATGGCGATGCTCCACCAAATGGCATCGAGACCGAGATAGGGCTCGAGGGCAAGCGCGAGCGGGATGCGGGCGACGGTGAAGACGATTGAGATTGTCGCTGGGATCTTCGGCAGACCGAGCCCTGAGAAATAACCGTTCCCGATCATCTCGAAGGAGGCGAAGATGAGCGAGATCCCGATGATTCGTAAATAACTCGCGCCGATTTCGATCGTTCTCGGATCATCGACGAACAGCCCGATCAGGACGTCCGGTACGAATAAAAACACGAGGGTGATCAGCCCGGTATACAAGACGCCGAGCCGCGTTGTCACCCGGTAGCCCTCATGGACCCGGTCGACTTTGCGGGCGCCGAGATTTTGTCCCGTGTAACTCGCGATGGCGCCGTTCAGTCCACCGATCATCATATAGGCGATCGACTCGATTTGAAGCCCGATGCGCTGGGCCGCGATCGCTTCGGTCCCGTATGAGCCGATCATGCGAGCGAGGAAAATGCTGATGACCGTGAACAAGACGCGCTGGGTCGCCATCGGGAAACCGAGGCGAAGAATCTCTATATAGTCCGTGCGATTTGGTTCGACGGTCTCCTCCCAATCGAATAAAGCGCGGGCCCGGTGCCAGAAGAAACCGAACATGACGACGTTCGCGACGAGCGTCGCGAGACCGGCACCGACGACGCCGAGTCCGAGCGGATAGATGAAGAGCGGTGACAGGATCATATTGAGCGTGACCCCGGTCGCGTTGATACGCATTGCCGTCGTCGTATTGCCATAAGCACTGAACAGACGGGCGAACAGCAAGTTGAAGAACGAGAACACGAGCATCGGTGCACTGACGAGCAAATAGTTGTACGCCAATCGTTCGACAATCGGTGCATTCATGTTCAAAAATCCGATGAGCGTCTGGCCGAGTACAGCGAGAAGGACGACGAACAACAGTCCGATCCCGAGGTTCATTCGCCTCCCGGCCCGGACGTAGCGCTGAATCAACTCTTGATCCCGCCGCCCGACGGCTTGCGACACTTTGATGCCGGCGCCGACGACGATGAGCGATTGAATCGCCTGACCGAGCATGATATAAAAACTGGCCGCGCCGATGCTGGCGACGGCGTCGCTACCGAGCGCGCCGACCCAGAACATATCGACGAGACTATAGGTGAACTGTAAAAGCGAACTGCCGACGAGCGGAAGGGCGAGCGCCACGATGACGCGTTGAACCTGACCGGTCGTCAAATCGATGGTTTTCACGATGAAAGACTCCTTCAACACATTTAGTATATAACCATTTAGTTATATATAAGCACGACGTGACCGAATTCGCAATCGTAGGGAACGACTCGACGAAAAATCGACACAAAAAAAGGAATTCGAGGTGAATTCCTTACTGGGTGTAGGCGCGGATCCAAGTCGTCATATAGACGAGCGTCGAGATGATGAGTGTCGAGGCGAGTGCGTAAATCGGATAGGCTGGGAGCGCGTTCTCGAACAGCGGATAAAACATGAACGATGCCATGAGGAGCGGTACGGTGATCCCGAACGAGACGTAGGCCGCTTTCGTCGCTTTTGCCGTGATGATTTGTTCCCGCTCGTCGACTTCGCTAAATTCCGTCATCCGGACCGACCATTGGCCGAAGCTCATGTTTTGGTTCGGGCGCGTCTTGAACGAATAGACCGTCCAAACGATGAAGAAGCCGACTAACAGCAAGAGCGGCAATAAGTTAAACTCAATTTCGAATCGGTCGGTCTCGATGACGGTCGACACGTCAGATAAGAACGAACTGAACAGAAAAGCCATCAGGACATACAAGATGATGCTGGAGATGGATTGGATGACGACGTGTTTCAATTTGTTTCCTCCTCGATTGTGAAAATAGATTCGACCGGTTCCTCGAACACGCGGGCGATTTGCATCGCCAGCAGAAGCGACGGGGTGTAGCTCCCTTTTTCGAGCGAGATGATCGTCTGTCTCGTCACACCGACCTTGGCTGCCAAGTCGCCTTGGGTCAATTGATGCCGGGCCCGCAACTCTTTGACGCGATTGATTAATGGCATGCCGCCACCTCATTTCTTATTTCTATCTTTATTGTAAAGTAAACTTTACTTAATGTAAAGCTAACTTTACTTATTTGTGGATGGTACAATATAATCAAAGTCGAAAGGGGAGAAGTCGGATGAAGGCGATTATAGGACAACATCACGTGTCGGCGATGACGGGGGACGCGTTGAAGAATTTGCGATTCTATACGGAGGTCCTCGGGATGCGGCTCGTCAAAAAGACGGTCAACCAAGACGATCCGTCGATGTACCACTTGTTTTACGCAGATGAATCGGGGACACCGGGGACGGATTTAACATTCTTCGAGCTACCGTTTCTCGGACAGACGTATAAAGGATCGAGCAGCATCTCACGGACGGCGCTTCGGGTGCCGAATGGGGCAATGTCGTACTGGCTTGAGCGATTTTCGGAATTCGGTGTACTTCATGATCCGGTAGAGGATGTGCTCGGTCGTCCGACGCTCTACTTCGAAGATGAGGAAGGACAACGGCTCTGTCTCGTCGAGGGCGGGTCAGGGACGCCGTGGCAAAACGGACCGGTACCGGCAGACGTCGCCGTCTTCGGCCTCGGATTTAGCGAGTGGACGGTGCGGCGAATTGAGAAGACGGAACGGGTGCTGACGGACGTGCTCGGATATCGCTTCGTGTCTGAGTTCGAGCGAAACGGTCAATCGGTTCGTGTGTTCGAGACGGGGGATGGCGGTGTGGCGACAGAGATTCATCTCGTCGACCGTCCCGATTTGCCATCGGAGCGCCCGGGCCGGGGTAGTGTCCACCACGTCGCGATCCGCGTCGAGGATGATTTGGAGATGGCGCGTTGGGTCGAGCGGCTCGATTCATTTGGCATCAGTCACTCTGGTCTGATCGACCGTTATTATTTCAAATCGATTTATTTTCGCGAACCGAGCGGGATTTTGGTGGAACTCGCCACGGACGGACCTGGTTTTACGACCGACGAATCCCTCGAGACGCTCGGGGAACGCTTGGCCTTGCCGCCGTTTCTCGAGCCGCGACGAGCCGAGATCGAAGCCATATTGAAGCCGCTATAACAGGAAAACCCGACAGACTATTTCAGTCCGTCGGGTTTTGTATGCCTAGCAACATGGCCAGTTCGTTCGTCCGGTTGGCGACGAGATCGGCAATCGTGTAGCGGTCGAGCACGTGCAGGAAGGCGAGCATCGCCTCGTTCAAGACGCTCCGCAAATCGCATGCGGGCGCGATGACACATCGTCCCTCGCCGAAACATTCGACGAGCTCGAACGGTTCCATCGTCCGGACGACGTCGCCGACGTTGATGTCCTCCATCGGTCGGGCGAGCCGGAAACCGCCGCCACGGCCGCGCACCGATTCGAGATAACCGTGCTTGCCGAGCTCATAGACGACTTTCATGACGTGATTCTTTGAAATCTGATATTGATCCGCCACTTCTTGAATCGTCACGAGACGATGGGAGAATGTGGCGCTATACATGAGTGTTCGGAGTGCGTAATCGCA
This sequence comes from Exiguobacterium sp. s5, assembly GCF_018618075.1. Taxonomy (NCBI): domain Bacteria; kingdom Bacillati; phylum Bacillota; class Bacilli; order Caryophanales; genus Exiguobacterium; species Exiguobacterium sp. s5. The sequence goes on from NZ_JACSLK010000001.1 coordinate 174,332, forward strand.
CGTTTGCGTGAGCCGCATGATGTTTCACCTCTTCATCCGTTCATTGTACAAGACATCTGACGAAAGCGCGACGATGGAAGATGTGAAAAAAGCGTGGCGGATTCAAGGCGGAAATTTGAACTTGTGTCTAAACAAGTATTTTATATATTGCTTTTGAAGTGACTTACCTCACATAATGGACGTGTACTTTCAAAAAGGGGGAAACAATATGTTAGATCAACAAACCATGGATATCGTCAAAGCAACAGCACCGGTCTTGAAAGACCACGGTGTTGCCATCACGAGTCACTTCTATAAGCGCATGTTCGAAAACAACCCAGAAGTCCGCCACTTCTTCAACCATACGAACCAAAAACGCGGTCGTCAGCCAGAGGCGCTCGCCAACGCTGTCTACGCGGCAGCCGTCCATATCGATCGTCTCGAAGCGATTCTTCCGGCCATCCAACCGGCGCTTCATAAACATAAGAGCTTGAACATCCGTCCGGAACATTATCCGATTGTCGGCGAGAACTTACTCGGCGCGATTCAAGACGTGCTCGGTGAAGCAGCCACGCCGGACATCATTGACGCGTGGGCGAAAGCATATGGTGTCATCGCCGACGTCTTCATCTCACTCGAGAAACAGATGTATGCCGATGCGCCATGGATTGGTTTCAAACCGTTCACGGTCGCTGAAGTGATCGAAGACACGCCGGAAGTGAAACGATTCCGGATCAAAGCGAACGATGGCGTCGTCGGGACGGCCATCCCAGGTCAATACATCTCGGTCCAAGCTCGTATCGCTGGGGAAGACATCTTGCACCATCGTCAATATAGCGTCGTCGAGACGACAGAAGACGGTTACTGGATCGCTCCGAAAGCGGAAGGGCTCGTCTCAAACTGGCTCCACGGGCAGACGGTCGGCACGGAAATTCCAGTGAGCGCGCCGGCTGGTGAATTCGTGCTTGAAGACACGGACCGCCCGCTCACACTCGTCGCTGGCGGGATCGGTATCACACCGCTCTTCAACATGGCGAAAACGGCACTCGGCCAAGGGCGTTCAGTCACGTTGTTGCACGCGGTTCGTAGCACGAACCTCCGTCCGCTCGGTGAAGAGCTCGATGAACTCGTGAACGCTGGTCTTCAGCTCATCACGCACGTCGATGACGTATCAGGCTGTATGAGTGCAAAACAACTCGAAGCACTTGATGTCGAGGGACACGACGTCTACACGTGCGGTCCGACCGCGATGATGGAGACGGTCGTCCAAACGATTCCACAAGCCCGTTACGAGTTCTTCGGTCCATCGGCCGTACTTGCCAAAGCATAAGAAAAGACGACTGCCAAAACAGTCGTCACATCACCGCAGACCGGTCATCGGTTTGCGGTTTTATAATTCTTCCGCATGCATCACATTTCTGTCGCCGTCGAGCGTCTCAAGTGTCTCGAATCTACCCCGTTGTGATTCACCGAGCGTGATCAAGTAAGACATGACGTACCCTTCGTCTCGAGGGTCGTTCACGGTGTATGTCTCGCTCCAATCCGAACCGCTCAGTCGCACGTAAGCCACATCTTCCGGTTTTTCGTTGAAGCGAATCCCGATGTATTCATCAGTCGTATTGCCAAAGTGAATCGAATCGAACGGTTTTTCTTCAATCGTGTCCCATGTCGACACGCTGAAGCCTCCATCTGAATTCATGATACCGAGACCGAGAATCGTCTCGTCTTCATTCGTAAATAAGACGACGGTGCTGCCTTCTACGTATGTGTACCAGCCTTGGGCGGTCATGTGCTCATGCAGTTTTTGTTGCGCCTGTGCCAAAGGTTGTTTTCGTTGCTCGTCCTGATAATACCCGACGCCGGCCGTGACCGAAATCGTGATGACGATGAGCATGCCCATCAGCAATAGTACGAGTCCACGTTTTGACATTTTTCTCCCCCTTGCCTCGATTTTGATTTCAGATTAATGAATGGTGTCGAGAACTTGCCCATGTTGTTTTAACGTTTGAAGGGTAAAGCTCTTCTTTGGGGCGTTATCTAATATGATGATGTGGGTTGTAGAAAAGTCGTCATCATCAATGGCGTTTAAAGCATGCCTCTCTTGATAATGATTGCCGGTTATTTGAATAAAGGCGACATCTTGAGGACGTTCATTTGCGAAACAAATGAGCAAAGCCCAAGTCAGTCTGCGTGTAGACGTTTCATTCTTCCTCTACAAGTACAGCCCATGCCTCTTTATGAGTGCATGGGCTGTTTGATTAGTACGTCAAGCTCGCGGCGACGATGATGCCGACGACGAGTGAGGCGGAGAAAAGGCTAATCCCGATGGCGAGGTTGCCGTTCTCGACTTCTTTCTCTAAGTTCACGCCTGGCGTCAGGACGTATTCAAACGTCCAGAAGGCGAGCACTTGAGCGAGAATCCCGACGAGTCCCCAGATGAAGGCGTCGAGCAGGTTGACGCTGTTCGCCCACACCGTGTAGATGACGATGGCGAGTCCGATCGCTTTCCCCCAAAGTTTCAAGGCGACGGCGACGTTACCTTCTTTAATCAATTTACGTTCCGAATACTTCGTCGTAAGGGCGAAGACGACAAGTCCGGCTAAAATCAGGCCAAACCCTGTGCCGAGGTGAGCGAGGAAGCTCAAGATGGAATCGAGCGTGATGAACGTCATAAGTTATTCTCCTTTGTTGTGCCGATGGCTAAGTAGTAAGACTGGTTGTTCGTAATCATGCTGCCGGCGCGGACGCCGAGAGCGGACGGATGGCCGTTCAAGCAAAAACAGCCGACCATGTAGTGCGTCTCGAGCGGACCGTTGACCGTGTTCGTCAGACGGGTCGGTAGCTCGATGAACTGTTGATACACCGCCGTCTCGTCCGCGTACGTCTGGAGTGTCTCTTTATGGAACGGGACACCGGCTTGGTCGTAGAGGATGACCGAGTCGCCTTCCCGGCCGAAGGCGGGCTTTTGCACGTACGCGCTCTGGCCGATAAACGGCTCGGCCTCGAGATACGTCGGTAAAAAATAAGTCTCGATGATGGAACGTTCCGCTTCGTCGAAATATGTATCAGCCTCATACAGTTCCCAAATGAGCGCTTGGACGCCTTTGGACTGCATGAGAAACGCCGAGAGCGGATTGAGCAGCGAGACGTGTTTGGCCGCGTTCAGTTCGAGCAGGCGGATGCCAATCAAATCACCATTGGGTGCCCGGTCGTCGACCAGATGCTCGATCGGGTACGTCTGACGATATAACACGTCGACTTTTTCCCCGGACGCTGTGAAGACGCCGTCCGCCTCGACGAGCAATCGGTCGAGCGGGACGAACTCGGACGGCAAATCGAGCGTCTCTTGAAGGAAACGCGTCGTCCATTTGTCCTCGATGTTGTCATCGTGGGCCGTGAAGACGATTTTCGGTGCCCCGTCCCGGTCGAGTCGTTGCCACGCTGCGATGACGGCTTTTCGAAGTTCGGCCTTGAGCTCTTCGGTCGACGCCGCGTTCGGATCGTCGAGTCCGAATTCTGTCGTCACATAGCCGTTCACATCGAACAGTTCTTTGATGAACGTCGGTGTGTCGGCGTTGAATTCCATCAGTTTAAGCGTGTCGTCTTTAACGATCCAGTCATAGCGACCGATAATCGTCTCTTGCGGGAGCGCCTTGTCGCGCAGGAACGGCAGGCTCGCCTCAGGATAACCGAGCAGGCGGAGCGTATCGTCCGGGAGCGTCCGAAGCAGACGGTTCGTCTTGCGGAAAATCGCATCGACGTCACGCGTCGCCTCACGAATCTGCCTCACCGCGTCATCCGACATGGCGAGACAGTCGTAAAGGGCGTACTCTTCGTCGTTCAAGTCAGGCCAAAAGAAAGGGATTTGGCCAAACAGTGCGTCACGCTTCATCCCCCAAAGCCGCCTTTTGAGCCGCTGCCGAGTCCCGAGTTGGAGCCTGAGTTTGATTTGTTCGGGGTGATGCTGCTGGCGCCGCCGTTTGAGCGGTAATTTTTATATGCCGAGGAGTTCTTCAATGCACTCTTTGAATTGAATAGGCTACCGAGCAAGAAAAAGCTACCGAAGTGAGGCGAGCGATCATCGTCACAGTAATATGACTCCGTTTCGTCATCCCAATCCCAATCGTCACACTCGTAGCCGGTCGGTTCTTCCGGTAACGTCGCTTGTTCTGTTTCGTCGGTGCCACAAGCCGCTAACGATGCGGTCAAAACAGCAGCCGATAGACCGCTCAAGATTTTTTTGCTTGTCTTCATGTTGATTCCTCCAATGTATAACCTGTAGGGGTAACGTAAATGACATAGACGCCACGATCTTCGTCCGTCTCGGCCGAGTCGCGTTCATACTCTTTGCCGGCGACGTACAAGTATTGACTGCCGAGCATGGCGAGTGCGTCGAGATGCCGATCGACGTAATACGCCTCGAGCATCGGGTTGTCGAACCGGTCGTCGAGCGTCCGAATTTCCACTTTAATGTCGGTCGTCTCGTGCTTGTCGACGGGCCCTTCCGTGTAGCGGTCGACGTAAATCAAGAAATATTGCTCGCCTTCGAGCGCCGATGAGCGCTGTTTGTAGGTCATGCCGTCCTTGACGAAAAATTCGCATTCGCGGCGGGCGAGTACTTCATCGAGGCCGAGCGATGTATAATGGTAGAGTGGCTCGAACGAAAGTTCATTTTTATAGAGTCGATATTCTAAAACGATTGAGTTCATGACGTCGTCCTTTCTTTTTTCTTTCTATACGAAACCGAACGTAAGGTGGTTTCGTAAATCAAGTAAGTTGTCTCTAGTATATAGGAAAAGGAGGGGTTTTTCTGTGCATATCTTTTTTCGTGTCTGGCGCGGATTATCGAAATTATCGTTTTTAAACGTCGTCTTGGCATCACTCGTCATCATCTTGACCGGTACCGTCCTCGGATTTGTGCTTGAACCGGAGACGTTCCCGTCGATGTTCGACTCATTCTGGTGGACGATGACGACGCTCACGACCGTCGGATATGGTGACTTTTTCCCGACATCGGTCGCGGGACGTTGGCTCGGGATTTTCTTGTTCCTGTTCGGGATTGGGATTATCGGGGCGTTGATTGGAAAACTCGTTGAAGTCGGTGCGACGTTTCAACGGTTAAAACGGGAGGGGAAGTTAGTGTATCGAGGAGAAGGGCATTACGTCTACATCGGCTGGTCGCCGAAGACAAAGAAAGCAATCGATGAAGTGCTCATCTATGAGCCAAAGGCTGAGATCGTCTTGATTGATCAGTTGAAGGAAGAACCGTACGACCACGATAACGTTCACTTCGTCCACGGTGACGCGTCGGATGAGACGGTACTCTTGCAGGCCAATATTTTAAAGGCGCGCCGCATCGCCATCTTCGCGGATGCCCGCATCACGGAGACCCTCCTCGCCGACGGAAAATCATTGCTCATCGCGTCCGCGGTCGAAGCGCTATCGTCTGAACGCGGCGTCGATTTGCATACAGTCGTTGAGGTGTGCGAGGAACGGAACATCTCGAAATTCAAACACGTTCGGATTGACGACTTTATTCTCGCGAACGACTCGGTGTCACTCCTCATGGCGAAAGCGACGCTGCAACCGGGGACGACATCGATTTTCCGTCAGCTGCTCAGCAAACAGTCAGGCGGCAACATCCAGGCGCTCGCGCCGAAACCGGAATGGGCGACCATCCGGGATGCTGCCGAGAGCTTGTTGCGTCAAGGCGTGACGTTGATCGCCGTCAACGACCGTCTCGATTACGCGACAGTGCTCGATACACCGCTTCAAGCGAACGATATGCTGTACATCGTCTGTCACGATGACTCGTGGGAACGACTGAACCAAGGAGGAATTTGATGCATAACGGAACGTTTATCCGCAAGATGACACGCATGCAGAACGTGCAACGCTGGGACGAGTATGCGCCGCATTATCATGACAACGCGGCAAGCCACAGTTTCCGCGTCGCTGTCTTCAGCTTGATTGCCGCATACTACGAAGAGAACAAAGGACAGGACGTCAACTTGCTCGACGTGCTCGGCAAGGCGTTGTTCCATGATATGAACGAAGTGCAGACCGGCCCGATCATGCATCGGACGAAAAAAGAACCGACGCTCAAAGAACATATCGAACGGATGGAGCGGACGGCGAGTCTTGGCCTCGTCGAGTTACTGTCGCAGTCGCTGCGGCCGCATTTCTATCGTTTTCTCGTCGAGGCGGAGGACGACTCATTCGAAGGACGGCTCGTCGACGGCATCGACTCGTTCGACGCGATGCTGTTCGTGCGGCGCGAAGTCGGACACGGCTCGCCCCATTTCGTCGCGAAGCTTGAAGAGATGAAAGCAGCCCTGCGCAATCATCCGCTCGAATCGGTCCGCTGGCTCTACGAACAAGTCGAGGCGGAGACCGACGTGGCGACGTTCATCGAGAACGTCATGCGGATGGACAGCGTAAGGCGTTGGAAAGGCCGTTTCAATACGATTGACGATAACGACGCCATCCATGGATTCCGGGCGGCCGCGCTCGGGCTGTTCAGCGGCTTGTTGGAGCGCGAGAAGTATGACGTCGACGTCGATGTCGCCGAACTGACGGCCCGTCTTCTCTGTCACGACCTCGTCGAAGGGGTGACCGGGGACGTGCTCGGCCCGGTGAAACATTCGACCGCGGAGACCGGTGCGGCGTTCGAAGCATACGAACGAGCCGAGAGCGAGGCGTTGTTGTCGCTCCTGCCGGACTACATGCAGCCGGCGTTCCGCCGCTATATGGCCGATTCGAAAGATGACACGTATGAAGGCATGCTCGTCGATATGATGGACAAGCTCGACGCGCTCATCAAGATGAACATGGAGCGGAAGATGAACGGGGCCGAGTACGAGGTCACGTATCGGGAGCAGCTCCGTAAAGTGCAGATGCGTTACGAGAACCCGAGCATGTTGTTTTTCTTGGCGTACATCTTGCATGATTTAGATTATGTCACCAGTTAACGAGGTCGCAGACGAACCGTCTGCGGCTTTTTTATATCATTCATTGACATATATCATTCAACGATATATAGTGAGGGTAAGATATATCAATGAATGATATAGGAGGTGGCGGGATGCCACGTAATGACACGATTGAACTCGGAGAATTGACCGACAGCATGTTCTACATTCTCCTCGCCTTGACCGAGGCGCGTCACGGCTACTTGATTATGCAGTTCGTCGAGGAGTTGACGAAGGGGCGAATCAAGATTGGCCCGGCGTCGATGTATACGATTATCAAAAAGCTCGTGAACGCACAGCTCATCGAGCCGCTCGACGGGGACGGGAAGAAGAAGAGTTATGTGATTACGACCCAAGGCCGCGCACTCGTGGCCGAGGATTTGAAACGACGGCAAGCAATCGTTGACGATGCACGCTTCATTTTGGAAGGGGAGGGACACCGATGAAACGGAAATATATGTCGAGTTGGGGACTGGCGTTCGCCGAAGAGCGGGAAATGAAAAAGCTAGGGGAGATGGCAGCTCGTGGCTGGCATTTAGAGAAGTTCGCACCGCTCGGCTATACGCTCGTCGAAGGAGAGCCGATGGATGTACGCTACAGTCTCGATTACCGCCAACGGCCGGACGAAGATTACTTCGAGCTGTTCGCCGCGAGCGGTTGGGAACACGTGACATCGACCGGTGATGAGATTCATGTGTTCAAAGGTCGTCCGGATGCCATACCGCTTTACACCGATCAAACGACAACGCATGACAAATATGCGCAAGTCGAGCGGCAAATGGGAAAAGCCGCGCTCGTGTGCCTGGTCATTTCAATCGGGCTGATGCTGTTGCTCCAATTAAGTTGGTCGGGTACGGCCGAGGCGATCATCTGGATTGTCCAAACCCTCGTGGTGATCGGACTCGTCTTCACCGGACTCCCGTATCTCGGTTTCCTCGTGAAGCGAAAACGTTTGGAACGGAATGAATGACTAGGCGGATGGCACAAGCCATCCGTTTTGCTTTGGTCGACTGAACTATTCAAGAAAAAATAGTTAGGCGCAGAGAACTGTTTTATGGAAATCCTCTATTCAACCAAAATAGAATCGGGCATGATAATTAATGAAAGCGCTTGCATTCATTTTGAAGAGGAGGAACGGGCATGGGTAAAAGACGGAAAGGGTTAGCGATGACGGCTGGTGTCACCGCGATTGCACTGCTCGCCGGGCAACCGGTCGCACAGGCGGCGACGCCGCAAAACGGTACGATGATGCAGTACTTTGAATGGTATGTCCCGAACGACGGACTGCATTGGAACCGACTATCGAACGACTCGCAGCACTTGAAAGACATCGGGGTGACGACGGTGTGGATTCCGCCGGCGTATAAAGGCACGTCACAAAACGATGTCGGATACGGGGCGTACGATTTATACGATCTCGGTGAGTTCAACCAAAAAGGCACAATCCGGACGAAGTACGGCACGAAAGCCCAGCTCCAGACCGCTATCTCGAACTTGCGCGGCAAAGGCATCGGCGTCTACGGCGACGTCGTCATGAATCATAAGGGCGGGGCCGACTATACTGAAAGTGTCCAGGCGATCGAGGTCAATCCGTCGAACCGGAACCAAGAGACGTCCGGGGAGTACGGCATCTCGGCCTGGACCGGCTTCAATTTCGCGGGGCGCAACAATACATACTCGCCATTCAAATGGCGTTGGTACCATTTTGACGGGACCGATTGGGATCAGTCACGCAGCTTGAGCCGCATCTATAAGTTCAAGAGCACGGGCAAGGCGTGGGACACGGACGTGTCGAACGAGAACGGAAACTATGACTACCTCATGTACGCGGACGTTGACTTCGAACATCCCGAGGTCCGCCAAGAGATGAAGAACTGGGGCAAATGGTACGCCGACTCGCTCGGGCTCGACGGTTTCCGATTGGATGCGGTCAAGCATATCAGCCACTCGTACTTGAAGGAGTGGGTGACGAGCGTGCGCCAGACGACCGGGAAAGAGATGTTCACGGTCGCCGAGTACTGGAAGAACGATCTCGGTGCCATCAACGACTATCTGTACAAGACGGGCTACACGCACTCCGTCTTCGATGTGCCGCTCCATTACAACTTCCAAGCGGCCGGTAACGGCGGCGGGTATTACGATATGCGCAACATCTTGAAAGGCACCGTCACCGAGCAGCATCCGTCGCTGTCCGTGACGATTGTCGATAACCACGACTCACAACCAGGCCAGTCGCTCGAGTCGACGGTCGCCAACTGGTTCAAACCGCTCGCCTACGCGACGATCATGACGCGCGCTCAAGGTTATCCGGCCCTCTTCTACGGGGACTATTATGGCACGAAAGGGACGACGAACCGTGAGATCCCGAACATGTCGGGCACGCTCCAACCGATTCTGAAGGCACGGAAAGACTTCGCCTACGGGACGCAACATGACTATCTCGATCATCAGGACGTCATCGGCTGGACACGTGAAGGGGTGACCGACCGCGCCAAATCGGGTCTCGCGACAATCCTATCGGACGGTCCGGGCGGCTCGAAGTGGATGTACGTCGGCAAACAGAACGCCGGCGAGGTATGGAAAGACATGACGAACAACAACGCCCGTCTCGTCACAATCAATGCTGACGGCTGGGGCCAGTTCTTCGTCAACGGAGGTTCGGTCTCCATCTATACGCAACAATAAGAAAAAACGAGTCGCGAGACTCGTTTTTTAACGTTTCCAGACCCATTCGTCACTCTCGTACTTAGTGACGAGCTCCTGAATCTCTTGTTGTTGCGCTTCGTTGAACGTCAGCGGCTCGAACGTCAAATCGAACGCGTCGCGAAATCCGTCCGTGAACGCCGCCGCGACCTCGTCGAAGGCGACCGGTCGGCCGAGTGTCTCGTTCAAGGAGACGGCCTTGTCACCAAATCGGGCTTTCGCCTCCGCCTTCGCATCGGCCTCGAGATTGAAGCAGTCGAACAGGACGTCATCGTCAATCGACAATGGGATTGACCCGTGTTGCAAGACGGCGCCTTGGTGGCGCACTTGGGCGCTCCCGGCAATCTTTTTCCCGCCGACGGCGAGCTCGTAGTACGAAGCGGCGTCGAAACAGACGGCCGACTTTGGTTTTCGGAGTGCCTCGCGGTCTGCCTCGGTCAATGGTACCGAGAATTCGGCCGGGACGCCGAGCGCGTGGTAGCCGCGGCGCACCCCTTCGGTCAAGAGACGATAGCTCTCGATGACGTTCGTCGGCAAAGACGGCATCGTCTCAGGGAGAATGACGCTATACGTCAGCTCATCCGCGTGCAAGACGGCCCGCCCACCGGTCAAACGACGGACGACCGGGATGCCATTCGAGGTGAGCGCCTCGCGGTCGAGGTCGCGCGTCGCTCGTTGGAAGCGCCCGACGCTGATGGCGTGCGGGGCCCAGGCGTAAAAACGGAGTGTCGGTTTCATGTCGCCGCGTGCGACCCAGCCGGCGATGGCCTCGTCGATGGCCATATTCTCGGCCGGGGACAGCGGGGCGGTGTGAAGCAAATGCCATGTCGTTCCAGTCATATGTGTCTCTTCTTTCTCTTAGTCGATTGGCAACATCGTATGACGACGCGCCTTGTGGACTTGTTCGTCCGCATGATATGAAGAACGGACGAGCGGTCCGGCTTCACAGTGGGAGAAGCCTTTCGCCAACGCGATCTCTTTCAACTCGGCGAACTCATCTGGATGGTAATAGCGCTCGACGTCGAGGTGCTTCTTCGTCGGCTGTAAGTATTGGCCAAGCGTGAGGATATCGACGTGGTGGGCCCGCAGGTCATCCATCGCCTCAATCAACTCTTCGCGTGTCTCGCCGAGTCCGACCATGATCGACGACTTCGTCGGGATGTCCGGGTTCAGCTCTTTCGACCGTTTCAAAAATTCGAGCGTCCGGTCGTACGTCGCTTTGGCGCGGACTCTCGGCGTCAAACGGCGGACCGTCTCCAAGTTATGGTTCATGATGTCCGGTCCGGCATCGATGAGCGTCTGGAGCGCCGAGAAGTCACCCATCATATCGGACGGGAGCACTTCGATTGACGTCTCCGGATTCATGCTACGGACAGCGCGGACTGTCTCGGCGAATACCGTCGCTCCGTAGTCGTTCAAGTCGTCGCGGGCGACGGCCGTGATGACGACGTGCTTCAGGTTCATGAGGCGGACCGATTCGGCGACGCGTTTCGGTTCTTCCCAGTCGAGCTCGTTCGGCTTGCCTGTCGTGACGGCGCAGAAGCGGCAAGCCCGCGTACAGATACTTCCGAGAATCATGAACGTCGCGGTACGGCGGACGGCCCAACATTCATGGATGTTCGGACATTTCGCCTCTTCACAGACCGTATGTAGATTTTTCTCGCGCATCATCTTTTTGAGACCGGTGTATGTCTCGTTCGTGTTCAGTTTAATCTTTAACCATTCCGGCTTTCGTTTGATTTCCCCTCGTGCCAAGATGATTTCCCCCTTTGTGAAAGTTAACCCCTAACGGAATGAGTTTACCAAAGATGAGGACGAATTCGAACCAGCGAAATTATTGGCTTTGCCAATACAGGTCAGCTGTGTGTCAAAACAGAACATATATTTCAAAATGGTTACGCTTTCATGTGAAGTGTTGTTTCCCATTTTTTGAATTGCTATACTGACGTTGACCACCTGAATAAGGACCATATGTAACTGATACGATCAGGCATGGGGTGAACGAGCGTTGGTGAGGCAACGCTTCTTCCTCCATGCCTTTTTGTTTGGGGGTCGGGGAAACTTTCAAAAAGGAGTGGGGAAAACATGAACAAAGCACTGAACTGGACGGCGACACTGGGGCTAACGACAGCACTACTCGTCTCATCGGTCCCGATGGCGAACGCGGTCGTGGCAGAGGAGACGCCGGCCCCGTCGATTGAGCAGCGTGTCGACGCCAAGCTCGATTCGATGACGCTTGAACAAAAGCTCGGCCAAATGATCATGCCAGACTTCCGATTATGGAACGGGGCAAACCATACGGCGCTCGCAACAGACGTGGCGCGTGTCGTCGATCGGTTTGATCTCGGGGGTGTCATCTTGTTCGCGGAAAACGTGACTGAGACCGAACAGACGACGAAACTCGTCCACGACCTCCAAGAAGTCGTCAAACAAGACGAAAGCAACGACGTGCCGCTCTTCATCACGATCGACCAAGAGGGTGGGATCGTGACACGTCTCGGAACGGGCACGAACTTGCCAGGCAACATGGCACTCGGGGCGACACGGAGCAGCCAGTACGCATACGACGCGGGGAATATCATCGGTTCGGAGTTGAACGCGCTCGGGGTGAACGTCAACTTCGGTCCGGTGCTAGACGTCAACAACAACCCGGCCAACCCGGTCATCGGCGTACGCTCGTTCTCGAGCGACCCAGAACTCGTCGGTGAGCTCGGCTCGGCGATGACACAAGGAATTCAAGACCAGGGTGTCGCCGCGACGGCGAAGCATTTCCCAGGTCATGGTGACACGGCGGTCGACTCGCATTACGGACTTCCGATCGTCGACAAATCGCTCGAAGACTTGCGTGGGCTCGAACTGTTACCGTTCAAACGGGCCATCACCGAAGGCATCGACATGATTATGACGGCGCACATCGGCATGCCACAAATTGAGGATGAGGTCGTGAACTCGCCACGCGGAACGTTCCCGCTACCAGCGACGTTGTCGGACGATGTCATCACCGGCGTCTTGCGTGAAGAGATGGGCTATGACGGAATCGTCGTCACGGACGCCTTGAACATGCAAGCGATTGCCGATAACTTCACGGAAGCCGAAGCGGTCATCAAGACGTTCGAGGCGGGCGTGGATATCGCGCTCATGCCGACGATTTTACGGTCGAACGCGGACGTCGTGAAGCTCGAGACGATCTTTGACGACGTCATCGCGGCCGTCGAAGACGGACGCCTGTCAGAAGAGAAGATCGATGCAGCGGTCGAGCGCATTTTGACGCTCAAAGCGAAACGTGGTATTTGGGACGAGTCGGTCGACACGACGACGCTCGAAGCGAAGCTCGCCGAGGCGAATGCGGTCGTCGGAAGTGCCGAGCATAAAGCGAAAGAACGTGAAATCGCCGAGGCGGCGGTCACGCTCGTGAAGAACGACGACAAGACGCTTCCGTTCAAACCGAAAAGAGGTGAGACGGTCCTCGTCTTGTCGCCGGCGAAAGACCAGACGGACAGCATGATCAAAACGATCAAGTCACTCGAGAAAAATGCCGGCAACATGAAAGACGTGAACGTCATCGCCGCGAACTATACGGCATCGACGAAACACTTGGATCAAAACCCGGTATTGAAAGAAAAACTCGACGCGGCCGACTATATCATCGTCGGCTCGAACGTGAACAACAGCGCCAAGCTGAAATCGACGTCGGCGGACAACTACGTGCCGGCCGAAGTGTTCCGTTACGCGAACGAGACGGGCAAGAAGTCAGTCTTGCTCAGCCTGCGTAACCCGTATGATGTGGCGGTTCAACCAGATGCACCGGCCCAGCTTATCATCTACGGCTTCAAAGGTGACCCGAACGGACCGGATTCAGAGGCGGGCAATGCCAAATCGGCAGGACCGAACCTCCCGGCCGGCATTCGTGCCATCTTCGGTGAAGTGAAACCGACGGGCAAACTCCCAGTCGACGTACCCACGTTCGAGAACGGCGTGTTCGGCGACGATCTCCACCTTGAATTCGGTGACGGATTCCGCAACTGGAATAAATGAACAAAAAACCGCGAGCGCCCATGAGGGTGCTCGCGGTTTGTCATTTGAATAACGTATCAAGGATGGCGTAGTTGACGGTTTCGAACTCGCGGTCACGGAGACCGTGTCCTTGTTCCAAATTAAAACTGTAAACGACATGCATGACACCATCGCGTCGTTTGACAAAAAAGTCGTACATGATGTCCGGTTCATCAACTAACGTGACATGGAACATGGTACCGAATTGAGTGATACTGGCATGCGATGAATAAGACGAATCAGAAAGTGCATGATGTTGCTGCAAATAATTCTGAAGAAACCGTCGTTTGTTGGCTTCATCGATGTGAAACAACGCATATGCTCCAATAATTAGGAATAATCCGATTGTGAGCCAAACGCGCCGTTTCTTCACGCCTCAAAATAGCCGACGACGAGAAGGCCTGGGCCTGTGTGCGCCCCGATGGCCGAACCGACGATCGTCTTCGTGACGCTCGCCGGGTTCACATGTTCCCGTAACAACGCCTCGAACTGATCGGCTTTGACCGGGTCGTCCCCGTGACCGATGAAGATATGCCCACCCTCGACGAGCGGTTTCGCCTCGGTCATCCACTCGACGATGCGGCGTAACACTTTCTTGTGACCGCGCACCTTCTCGATTGGGACGAGTTTGCCGTCTTCGACTGTCAAAAGCGGTAAAATTGTCAACAAATCCCCGATGAACGCGCTCGCTTTCGAGACACGGCCGCCGCGCATCAAATACTCGAGCGATTCGACCGTGAACAAATGCCGGATTTTGCCGACGAGCGACGTCGCGTAGGCGACCGTCTCTTCATACGTATGATCTTGGCCATATTCAGCGACCGTCTTGACGAACAATCCTTGGCCGACGGAGGCGGCACGCGTATCGAGAATATGGAACGTGCTGTTCGGGTATTCTTCTTTAAGTAGGTTTCCGACCATGACGGCCGTCTGATAGGTGCCTGAAAGCTCACCGGAGAAGGCGAGGTACAGGAACGGGATTTCCGATTCGAGATGTTGACGGAAACATTGTTCGAGGCGGGCCGCCTCGATTTGGAACGTCTTCGGCGTCTTCCCGGCACGCATCGCGTCGTACACGTCTTTCGGTTGAATCGTCTCACCGTCTAAAAATTCGTCGTTGTCGATGACGACACCGAGCGGTAGCATTTCGAGACCGTACTCGACGACCTGGTCTTGGGTCAAATCGGCGCCGGTATCGGTTATGATTTTAAACATGCGGTCACTCCTCTATTAATTGTTGTTCAATCTCACGAATCGGTTCATTGCGCTTCCACATCCGGTCGAGCTGGGTCACGAGCGTCGCCTGCTCGTCCGCGTCGAGAGTGCCAGGTATGAGCCGGCTCACGTCACTAAGGACGGTGTAGGCGCGGCGCAACACGTCATCGACGGTGAGCGGGATACCGAGCAAGTCCTCGAGTGACGCCATCGTCTCAGGGACGATGGCCGGGTAGGTGAATTTTGTCGCTTCGCCTTGGATGGCGCGCTCATAAAAATCACGGATGAGGGCGGCGCGTTCGCTCCCGCTCTTGCGGACGCTCAAATAAATTTGGACGGCGACACCGCCACGGACACGGCGCTGTGAGATGCCGGCGAACTTCTTGCCGCCGATGGATAAGTCGAAACTGCCGGGGCAGTAAGACCCAACGATTTCGCCAGCGACAATGTCTGTCGTCACGTCTTGAAACATGAGTTGGATGAGCGACGTCATCGCCTCGTAGCCGCTATCGATTTGAATCCCGTCTTTCTCGGGTAAAATCAAAGATAAGTTCAACACGTCCGCGTCTAAGACGACGGCCAGTCCTCCTGAATTGCGGACGACGGGACGGAAGCCGTGTTCATGTAGAAAACGGATGCCGTCTGACAAGTGAGGCAGGCGGGCGTCTTGAATCCCGAGCACGACCGTGTTTAGATGAACCCAGGACCTGAGGACGGCACCAGACGTCGCGGTCGACGCACAGAGCGTATCGTCCGTCGCGAACGATTGCTCGGCTTGGAACGCCGGACCGAGCGAAGACTGGTCAATGACACGGTAGGTCGGTTGTCGTAATAATGGATGGGTCATATACATAATTCCTTTTCAATAAATAATTTCCTCCCCATTATAGCATGGGAGGAACCACGCGCTAGAAGTCGAATCCAATCATTAATGAAATGTAGGGGGCAACGTCATGTACACGTCACGAGGTCAATTATCGGGGTCGAAAGTGTTCAAAGATCCGGTTCACCGCTATATATATGTCTATGATCATCTCGTCTGGGAATTGATCAACACGAAAGAGTTTCAGCGCTTGCGGCGCATCAAACAGCTCGGGACGTCGTTTTTGACGTTCCATGGTGCCGAACATACCCGGTTCCATCATTCGCTCGGCGTCTATGAGATCGCGCGGCAGCTGATCGACCAATTCCACGAGTATCCAGAGTGGGACGACCGCAACCGGGAGCTGTTGCTCGCAGCGGCGCTCCTGCACGATGTCGGCCATGGTCCGTTCTCACACGCGTTCGAGCACGTCTTCGCCGTTCGCCACGAGGTATGGACCGAACGAATCATCCTCGGCGACACGGAAGTGAACAAAGTGCTGTCGGAGATGGGCGTTGGTTTCCCGGAAGAAGTAGCGGCCATCATCAATAAGACGCACCCGAACCGCTTGCTCGTCAATATACTGAGCTCGCAGCTCGATGTCGACCGGATGGACTATCTGCTCCGCGACGCCCATTTCGCCGGTGTCAGTTATGGGAAGTTCGATCTTGAGCGGATGTTGCGAGTGCTGCGTCCCGATGAAGATCAAGTCGTCGTCAAACAGTCGGGGATGCATACGATTGAGGACTATATCATGCGCCGCTATCAAATGTATTGGCAAGTCTACTTGCATCCGGCGACGCGATCGAGCGATTTATTGCTCAAAGCCGTGCTCGAGCGGGCGCAAGAGCTGTACGAGTCAGGCTACGCCTTCGAGATGACGCCGAAGCATTTCTTGCCGATTTTTAACCATGAAGACATGACGCTCGAGCATTACTTGAAGCTTGATGAGACAATCGTCTATTTCTATTTCCAAGAATGGATGGACGAGGCGGACCCGATTTTGGCCGATCTCGCGAGCCGGTTCGTCAACCGCCGCCTGTTGAAGTATAAGAATTTCCCGGAAGCGAACCGCGTCCGCTACATGGACCGCTTGCGTTCGACGATGGAGTCAATCGGGTTGCCGACCCGCTACTACTTACTCGAGGACCAGCTCAGTCAACTGCCGTACGACTTGTATAAAGGGCACGGGACATACGAAGGCATCTATCTCAAGATGAATGAAGGCGACCGCCGGGAAATTTCGGAAGTGTCGATGCTCGTCCAATCGATTTTGAACTCGCGCCAGTCAGATGAGAAAATCTATTATCCTGAGGACGTGCTCCTCAATTTGAAAGATTACGCGTCAGAAAAAACATGGATGTTGTCAACGTTACGGGGAGAGTGAATCGTTGAAAAGGAAGTGACACCATGGGGATTGGCACATTGGTCGGCGGGGTCGGGATTTTCTTGCTCGGGATGATGCTGTTGACGGATACGTTGAAAAACATGGCCGGGGAGCGGCTCCGGCAACGATTGAATCGCTTGGCTGAAGGACCTGTTTCGGGTGCCTTTCTCGGAGCGACGATGACGACGTTGTTTCAGTCCTCGACCGTGACGACGCTCATGACAATCAGTTTTGTCAGTGCCGGCCTGCTGACGTTCACCCAAGCGCTCACACTCGTCATCGGAGCGAACGCGGGTAGCGCGACGACCGGATGGATCGTGGCGCTCTTAGGTTATAACGTCGATATCCGCGAGCTGTTGCTCCCGCTCATCGGGGTCGGCATGGCGCTGCGCTTGATTGGGCGGCGCGTCAAACGCATCGGCATGCTCATGGTCGGACTTGGCCTCATTTTTGTCGGCATCGGAACGCTCCAAGAGGCGATGCGGGAAGTTGTCACGTTCTCGTTCGCCAGTTGGGAAGCGGACACACCGCTCCACCAACTTGCGCTTCTCGGTACGGGCCTGTTGATGACTGTTTTATTGCAGTCTTCAAGCATCGGTCTCGTCTTGACGATGACGGCGCTCGCGACTGATACGGTCACCCTTGCCCAAGCGTGTCTGCTCGTCTTAGGGCAAAGTGCCGGTACAAGTCTCGTCGTCGCGCTCGGGTCGATCGGAGGCTGGAAGTCGGCCCGCCGCATCGTCTTGGCGCACGTGCTCGTCCACGGCTCGATTTTACTTATCGGCTGGCTAACCTTTCCGCTCTTGTTCGGCGTCGTCAACGGTGTGGCCGACCGTCTCAATTGGAATGAACTGTTGCGGCTCGCCTTGTTCCACACGTCGTTCCACCTGCTCGGTGTGTTCACGTTTTTGCCGTTCCACGAGGCGTTCAGCCGTCGGTTGCTGAAGTGGGTCCCGAGCCGGGCGGAGAAGCTGACCCGGTTCTTGAACCCGAACATGGCCCGCATCCCGACGGTCGCGCTCGAAGCGGCCCGACGTTCGTTGATTGAAATCGAGCGTTATCTCGCCAAAGAGACGAAACTGTTGCTAGCGGAAGGACGAAAGCGCGACGACGAGCTCCAACTCGTGGAGAAGACGCTCGGGGACGTGCGTGTCTTTTTGAGCACGATTCAATTGGAGGAAGGGCGGGGCCGCAACGACTATGGGCAACACTTGTCGCTGCTTCACACGATCGATCACTTGGAGCGGTGGCTGTTCGTCATGCGTGAAGTCGACCCGGTCGACGCCCTTCGGGATACAGACTTCCTGGTCGCGCGCCAGCTCGTCTTGCATGAACTCGACATGTTGGAGACGCTCAACCATCACACGCCCCCGGAAGAGTCTCGGCAGTGGAAGACGGCCTCGAAACAGCTCGCCGAATATCGAAAAGCACACCGGGCCGAACTGCTCGAGGAGACGGCGGCCAATCAGCTTGAGATGGACCAAACGATTCAAAAGGTGCAAGCTCTCCTCTGGCTCGATCGGATTGGCTATCACATTTGGCGGGCGACGCGTCATCTCATTAAACCGACCGTCCCGAGCGAGCGGTTTGAAGTGAATCTGGAAGACTGACCACATTTGTAAAAATACATCCAACATTTATTATGTAATTGAAAATATAAACCAAAAAAATAAAAATCCAAACACTTTTAACATCTATATTTGTATAATGATTGTACATTAGACATTATGGGAGGATTTTTTATGCCATTTAGAAAACCTGTTTCAACAATGGGCGGATTGAATTTTTGGAGTAATGTTCAACAAAATGAGCACTTTGTCATGCAAAAACACAAAACTGGGCTCTGGCCATATAAATTCCGTATTTTAATGAGAGCAACGTCTAAAGAAATTGCCAATGCGAATGATTTAGAAACGATTCAATATGATTGGAGATTCCTTGAGACTAATGCGGTTCCACGGATTGATGAGAGCGGCTTTTTAGAAATCACTAAAGTCGAAACAATCGTAGAAGATTTGATTATAAAAACTATTTCTAATAAAATGCCGTTTTGAGGTAAAAAGAATGCCATGTCCACAACAGGGACATGGCATTCTTTTTACCTCATTACTTCTTGTCCGCGTGCATAACGCCAGCTTGACCGTAGTGCGTCGCGTCCATTTCTTCGATGAAGACGGTGATGTTTTCTTTCGGGGCGTTCGTCGTCTCCGAGACGGCGTCCGTCACTTTTTCAATCAAGGCACGTTTTTGTTCGACCGTGCGGCCTGGGAGCATTTTAACAGTTACGTATGGCATAACATTTCCTCCTTTTAGTTCGTTCCCTTTCATTCTAGTGAAAGGTGGGGCGGGTGGAAAGCAGAAAATCGATTGAGCGGACGGTACAAAGAAAAAATGCAGGTGCGAAATATGTGAAAACGGGGTAAGGAACAAGACAGACTAGACGTAGGAGGAACAGGCGGATGAAATGGAAGGGTAGACAAGCAAGTCGTAACGTCGAAGATCGACGGGGACAACGTGTCGGAGGGAAAGGGATTGCCGGGATTGGCGGAGGCTTCGGTCTCATCTTGGTCATCGTCTTCACGTTGCTGAACGGGGGCAATCCGGCAGACATTGTCAACAACATCGGGATCGGCGAACCACAGTCGTCCGAGACGTATCAAGGGTCGGCACGGGAAGAAGAGATGGCGGACTTCGTGTCGGTCGTGCTAAGGGATACCGAGGAAGTATGGACCGATATATTCGCAGAGAACGGATTGACGTATCGGGAACCGACGCTCGTCTTGTATAAAGACCAGGTTGAATCTGCCTGCGGTATCGCAGGATCAGCTGTCGGACCGTTCTACTGTCCCGGTGACCAAAAACTATACATCGATTTAAGTTTCTATGATGAACTCAGTCAACGTTTCAACGCACCGGGTGACTTCGCGATGGCGTATGTCGTCGCCCACGAAGTCGGCCACCACGTCCAGACGTTGCTCGGCACGACCGATGAGATCATGCCGCTCCGTAACGAGATGAGTGAGACCGAGTTCAATAAATATTTGGTCCGCTTCGAGCTTCAGGCCGATTATTATGCGGGTGTCTGGGCCCACCACGCCCAAGGCATGGGCTACCTCGAGGCCGGGGATGTCGAAGAGGCGATGAACGCGGCGCATCAAATTGGGGATGACACGCTTCAAAAACAGGCACGCGGCTATGTGACGCCAGACTCGTTCACCCATGGGACGTCCGAACAGCGGAAACGCTGGTTCGACAAAGGGTTCCAAAACGGGACGATTCAAGGCGGCGATACGTTCAATGCCAAAAACTTATAACGATCAGGTCAAGCTTCGGCTTGGCCTTTTTCATATCCAAGTTGGCTTGTGCAGAAAGAATCCGCTATCATGGAAACAGAAACTAGAAGTAGGAAGGGGATGACCCGATGGAATCCTTACTCAAAAAAATCGAACTCGCTAAAAGTGAGATGACGTCTGTCGAGAAGAAAATCGCAGACTATATTTTGACCCACTCGACGCTCGTTCCGAACATGACGACGAAAGAACTTGCTCAAAAGACGGATGTGTCAGAGGCGAGTATCGTCCGGTTCGCCCGCGTCGTCGGCATCGACAGCTTCAAGGCGTTCAAGCTCGCCCTCGTCAAAGACTTGGCCATCACCGAGACGACGCTCACTGACTTCAACGTGTTACAGCAGAAAGATACACCGTACGATTCGTTTCAAAAAGTCATCCATGTGAACAAGATGGCGATTGAGGCGTGCGCCGAGGCGATGGACAAACGCGAGCTCGAGCATGCGATCGATACGTTCGCCCGAGCGAACCGGGTCGTGTTTTATGGGGTCGGCGGTTCGTCGACGGCGGCGTACGACGCCCAGTACAAATTCACGAAACTCGGCTATGCGGCCCAGACGTCGCAAGACTTCCATTACATGTTGTCACTCATCCCGCATCTCGGACCGAACGACGTCTTCGTCGCCATCAGCACGTCGGGTCGGACGAAAGACGTGCTCGAACTCGTCCGCTTCGCCAAGAAGAAAGGGGTGCCGGTCGTCGCCATCACGGACCTCGATAAATCTCCGCTCTATCGGGAGGCGGACGTCCGTCTTTGCACGCCGAGCGTCGAACGTGATTTCCGGATCGCGAGCATTGCTTCACGGATGACCCAGTTGACGATCATCGATACGCTCTATATGGGTCTGTTGCACCGGAAAGGCGAAAGTTTGATTGACCGTTACGCCGAGGCGCGTGACGAGATGGTGAAGTTGCGCCGATGATTCACGTTTATGATGCGACGTGGCGCGACAAGGTCGCGGCGTTCTTGTTGCGGCAGTCGGCGTTCGCGAGCTTGAACGGACAGACGCCTGAAGCGTTTCGGGACGAGAATTTGACCGACTTTGAAGCCGAAGGGACCGTCAGCCTCGTCTTTGAAGAAGGGGACGTCATCGCGGTCGCTGATTTGTTGAAAGAACATCCAGTCGACGGATCGCTCTGGCTCGGCCTGTTCGTCGTCGACGAGCGATTTCATGGTACCGGCGTCGCGCAACGGCTGTATGAGCAACTTGAACAGGAATATATGCGCCCTTTCCAGACGGTGTTTCGGCTCGGTGTCTTGCCGCACAATGAACGGGCACATCACTTTTGGGAACGACAAGGTTATGTGTACGAAAAAGATTCCGTCACGGCACGGGGCGACCAAGTCCACGTGATGAAGAAACTGGTCGAATGAAGGGCTCGGTCCGCTATGGGCTGGGCTTTTTCTATGGACTGGGCGGCATCCTCATTCCTTTTATGAAATTTTATTTCCTTATTTTTTTAAATAAGTTTGACTTTTAATTTCAAGTTAGTACAATGAAATCAGAGAGAAGAAAGGATGGTGGCGATGTTAGACAAACTGGCTACTGAAAGACGGAATGAACGAACGATGCACTTGGACGAGATGGCGGTTGAGGAGTTCCTCGCCGTGATGAACGAGGAAGATCAATCGGTCCCCCACGTCATTAAAGAAGAGCTATCGGTCATTGCCGAAGTGACGAAGCGTGCCATCGCATCCTTCAAACAAGGCGGGCGTTTGATTTATATCGGCGCAGGGACGAGCGGACGGCTCGGTATCTTGGATGCGGCAGAATGTGTGCCGACGTTCGGCGTATCACCGGACATGGTCGTCGGACTCATCGCCGGAGGCGAGCGTGCGCTCATCAAAGCCGTCGAGGGAGCAGAAGACAGCAAGGATTTGGCAGTCAATGATTTGAAAGCGCTTCACTTGGGCGAGAAGGACACGGTCGTCGGAATCGCCGCGAGCGGCCGGACACCGTACGTCATCGGCGGGCTCGATTACGCCCGTGAAGTCGGGGCGACGACAGCTGCGTTATCATGTAACAAAGGATCAAAAATCAGCGACCACGCCGAGTATAAAATCGAGGTCGAGACGGGACCGGAAGTGTTGACCGGTTCGACCCGTTTGAAAGCAGGGACGGCGCAAAAACTCGTCCTCAACATGATTTCGACGGCGTCGATGATTGGGGTAGGGAAAGTGTATCAAAACCTGATGGTCGACGTGCAGCCGACGAACGAGAAGTTGGAAGTGCGGGCCAAACGGATGATTGCGGAAGCGACAGGGGTCGACGAACAGACGGCCGCGCGTTATTTTGATTCATCCGGTGGGCACGTCAAGACGGCGATCGTCATGATTTTAGCCGATGTCCCGCATGCGGAGGCAGTCGAGCGATTAGAGCGTGCGAACGGATTCGTCCGTGACGCATTATAAGGGGGATTCGAGATGAAGAAAGAAGAGGTTCTTGCGCATGCGATACTCGAGCATGTCGGGGGGAAAGACAACATTCGTCAACTCGCGCACTGTATGACACGTGTGCGTTTGGCGCTCAAAGATCCGACGAAAGCGGATCTTGCCGCCTTGAAACAAATCGATGGTGTCATGGGTGTCATCGATGATGAGACGTTGCAAATCGTCGTTGGCCCGGGGACGGTCAACCGTGTGGCGGATCATCTCAGCCGTGAGACGGGGCTCGCCATCGGAGAAGAATCGGTCGACGCGAACTTGACTCCGGATGAACGGGCCGCCATCGAACGTCAAAAAGTGAAAGACAAACAGAAGTCGCCGTTCAAGCGCTTCTTGCGTCGCTTAGGGAATATTTTCATTCCGCTCATTCCAGGACTTGTCGCTTCAGGTATCATTAACGGAGGAGCCAACTTCGCGAAGAACGCCGGGGTCGACCCGACGGAAACGTGGATGCAAATCCTCTTGTTGCTCGGTAGCACGGTATTCGCCTACCTCGCCATTCTCGTCGGTTGGAATACGGCAAAAGAGTTCGGCGGGACGCCGGTACTCGGTGCCATCGCCGGGGGGATCCTCTTCAACCCGGTGCTCGCGGACATCACCATTTATGGGGAACCGCTCGTCGTCGGGCGGGGTGGACTGTTCGGGGTCATCTTTGCCGCTTGGCTCATGACGTACATCGAGAAACATGTCCGTCGCTTCATGCCGACAGCGGTTGATATCATTTTCACACCGCTTCTCACGGTACTTGTCGTCGGTTTCACGGCGCTCTATGCGATCATGCCGGTCGCAGGCGTGTTGTCGGACGGTATCATGCAAGGTCTTAACGCTGTGCTCGAAGTCGGTGGACCGGTCGCAGGGGCTGTTCTTGCTGGCTTCTTCTTGCCGCTCGTCATGGTCGGATTGCACCACGGACTCACACCGATTCACTTGGAGTTGCTCAACACGGTCGGTAACACGGCACTCTTGCCGATCTTGGCAATGGCCGGGGCCGGACAAGTCGGGGCAGCACTTGCCATCTTTGTGAAGACGCGCAACCAACGTCTCCGTAACATCATCAAAGGGGCGATCCCGGTCGGATTCCTTGGCATCGGTGAGCCGCTCCTCTACGGGGTCACGCTTCCGCTGGGCCGTCCGTTCTTGACGGCTTGTATGGGAGCAGCGGTCGGCGGCGCCTTCCAAGCGACGATGAAGACGGCAGCACTCGGGATTGGGGTCTCGGGTCTCTCGCTCACACCGCTCATCGACAACGGCATGTACTTGACGTACATCGCAGGTCTTGTCATTTCGTACACGGCAGGCTTTGTCTTCACATATTTCTTCGGATTCAAAGAAGAGATGGCGGACGGAATTTAACAACCGAGGCGGCTCTTTGGAGTCGCCTTTTCATTTAATGAGGAGGTTTTCTGATGAAAGGATTATCGGTATATTTGAGCGAACCGTTCACGTCAAACTTCAAGGCATGGGTCGGACGCATGCGTGAGATTGGCTTTACGTCGATGTTCACGTCCCTACATATTCCAGAGGACGATCCATCCGTTTATACGGAACGATTGCGACAGCTCGGCATGCTCGCACGTGAACTCGACATGGAGCTGTTCGCCGATATCGCGCCAACGTCGCTTGCTGCGCTCGGCAAAACGTGGGATGATGCCCACACGCTCGTCGAGTGGGGTGTGACCGGACTGCGTGTCGATTACGGCGTGACCCCGAAACAAGTCGCCGACTTGTCGACGCGGATGACGGTCGCCTTGAACGCGAGCACGCTCACAGAAAGTGAGCTCGCGGATATGAGGCGGTACGGTCTCGTGACGGACAACGTCGAGGCATGGCACAACTTCTATCCGCGCCCAGAGACGGGGCTTGATCGAAACTGGTTCGATGCCAAGAACGATTGGTTGAAACGCCAAGGATTGAGCGTTCAAGCGTTCATCCCGGGAGATGGGTCACTCCGCGGACCGCTGTTTGAACGGTTGCCGACGCTCGAGGACCATCGAACGTTATCGACGTTTGCTTGTTACTTGGACCTCGCCGATTCGGTCGATCGCATTTTAATCGGTGATCCGGGACTTGCTGACGAGACGATTGAACAGTTCGCTTCAAACGCCGACGGGATGCTCGTCCTCCGGGCCGAAGCAGAGACGACGATTGAGGCTGCTTTCTATCGCGTCCAGACGAACCGGATGGACCCGGCGCGTGACGTCGTCCGTTCGGTCGAGTCTCGGGCTTACGGCCGACCTGGGGACCGCTTGCTTGAACCGATGGATGCGAGACCGCGTCCGCTTGGGACGATCACGGTCGATAATGCGGATTACGGGCGCTATGCCGGCGAGATGCAAGTGACGAAACGGGATCTTCCGCCTGATGCACGAGTCAACGTTCTCGGCCGGGTCATCGAGGCAGACCGGCCGCTCATCCGTGCCATCGGACCGGGTACGACGTTTCGGATTGAATGGTGCTGACGTTCCGGATTGCCACATTCCCTCGTCTTTGTGTACAGTAGAGAGGGAGGGAAGTCTATGAAAGAGATTAATTTTAACATCGTCGCTGACGATTCGACCGATGGCCACGGCGGTTTTGGGGTCGGTTCGCTCAGTTTGAACAATATGTCTCCCGTCATCATCGATGTCGAGGCGGGGACCGCGGTCATCGATATGGGGGCCATGCATGCTAAATCGGCGATCGAGAAACGCATCAAGTTTTTGACGGATCCGGAAGCGGTGCCGAACGGCAAACCGTACTGGATCGTCTGGGTCACGGTCGGTCGAAAGCCGGAAGGGTTCTATTATGGCGGTGTCGCGGCCTGTGACATGTCGGTCGACCTTGAGGCACGGCGCGGATACAAGCTGTTGCCGTACCACGTCAACCAGATGGACAAATCGCTCAAAGGCCGTATTCTCATCGATATGATGGACGCACCGTCACGCAGCGTGCTAGCCGCGTTTTTGAAAGAACATCGTCCTGAGATTTGGGAGCAATCGACCGAACTTCAAACCGAACTTGCGCGTCTCGATGCCGAGTGAAAAGATTGGACCGTTTTGGTCTCCAATCTTTTTTGTTTTCGTTCAAGTGAAGATGGGAACATGAATTTGTTATGATGTTGTGATTTTACCGTAATTGTATGAATATTCAGCATTATGCTATACTAAACGCACTGTGCAAAAAAGAAAGGGTGACACGATGAGTGAAACGAAGAAAATTTTAATTGGCCTCGCCTTAGGGGTCCTTGTCGGGCTAGGGCTCGCCGGTCTGTCCGGTAACGTATATGACATCGTCAATACGTATATCCTTTCCCCAGTCGGTACTGTATTTTTGAACTTGATTAAAATGCTGGTCGTTCCGATCGTCTTCTTCTCGATCATTCTCGGCGTCATGGGTCTCGGGGACCCGAAAGAGCTCGGGCGGGTCGGATCGAAGGCGCTCCTCTTCTTCTTGACGACGACGGCGCTCGCCATCATCTTGGCGATGGGTGTCGCTTCGGTCATCAAACCGGGAGAGCGTGGTGACTTCCAAACGGCAAACCTTGAATTCGAATCGGGTGCGGCTGAAGAGTCGTCAAACATCGTGCAGACATTCGTCAACATGATTCCGACAAACCCGATTCAAGCGCTCGCTGAAGGCAACATGCTTCAAATCATCGTCTTTGCGGCTCTCATCGGATTTGCGATGATCGCACTCGGCGAACGGGCCAAAACGTGGCGCCGTTTCGTCAAACAAGGCGACCGCATCATGATGCACTTGATTCACTTGGTCATGAAGCTCGCCCCATACGGCGCGTTCGCTTTGATCGCCTCGGCCATCGGAGGTATCGGTTTCGATGCTGTCAAAGCGATGGCGTGGTATATGTTCGCGGTCGTCTTGACGCTATTTTTACACTCGGTACTCGTCTACGGCGGGGCGCTCATCCTGCTCGGGAAGATGAGTCCGGTCTTCTTCTTTAAAAACTTCTACGAAGCGATCACGCTCGCGTTTTCGACGTCGTCTTCGAACGCGACACTCCCTGTATCGATGGAACTCGCCCAGACGAAACTCGGCGTGCCGCGTTCCATCTCCTCATTCGTTCAGCCGCTCGGCGCGACGGTGAACATGGACGGAACGGCGATCATGCAAGGGGTCGCGACGATTTTCATCGCCCAAGTGTTCGCGGCTGATTTGACGATGACCGAACTCGTGACGGTCGTCATCACAGCGGTACTCGCCTCGATCGGGACGGCGGGTGTACCTGGTGTCGGGCTCATCATGCTCGCGCTCGTCTTGCAGTCGGTCAACTTACCGGTCGAAGGGATCGCCCTGATCATCGGTGTCGACCGTATTCTCGACATGCTCCGGACGTCGGTCAACATTACCGGCGACGCGACATGCGCGGTCGTTGTCTCGAAACTTGAAGAGAAACACCTTCCACCTGTCGACGAAGACGCGTGGGATGAAGTCGAAGCAAAATAAACAGAAGGCTGACCCGTCATTGACGGGCCAGCCTTTTCACTTGAAGTGAGGGAATTGTATGGAATGGGAAGTGTTACCGGTCCCTTTGTTCATTGTCGTCAGCCTTTTATTGAATATACTCATCGCCGTCGCCGGTATATTACCGAGCGCATTTTTGACGGCGTTGAACGTGCAACTGCTAGGATTTGGACCGGGCGTCGCCGTCTCCATCATCGGCGAGACAGTGGGTGCTGTGCTCAGTTTTATTCTTTATCGCAAAGCGCTCCACCGGTTCACGTCACCGGATGGGCAGCGTTTGAAACGGCTCCGCGAAGCAGATGGCGTTGAGGCATGGTTTCTTGTCCTCGGGCTGAGGCTGATGCCGTTCGTCCCGTCCGGACTCGTCACGCTGTCGGCCGCATTCAGCCGGATGTCGCTCCCATCCTTCGCCGTAGCGAGCACGATTGGGAAAGTGCCGGCATTGTTGATCGAGGCGCTCGCGGTCGCGGCGGTCTTACACGTGGCCGCGGGCTGGCAACTCGGTCTCATTGCGGTTCTCCTTATCCTGTATGCGGTTTGGCGCTTGTCTCAAAGGAGTGGCGAGAAGATATGACAGAACGCTTCGATGAAACGTTTGCCGCTCGATTTCTTGCGAAGCATTGACCAGTCGATGAGAATCGACTCATCAAAGTCTTTCAAGAACGCTTCTTGCAGCTGTTGGATGGATGACGTCTCATACTGGGCGATTGTCATCTCATGGTTCAAATACATGCTCCTAAAATCAAAGTTAGCCGTCCCGACGAGTGCAATCTTGCCATCGATGAGGACGGTTTTTGCATGGATGAAATGGCGATTGTATTTATAAATCCGAATGTTCCGTTTAAGCAGTTGTTCGAAATAATATTCGGTCGCGTGGAAGCTGAACCATTCGTCTCCTTTTCCGGGGACAACGATTCGCACATCGATGCCACGCCGGCCGGCGACTTCTAACAGCGCGAGCAATTCGGGAGGCGGAATCAAATATGGCGTCGTGATCCAAATCGACTCCTTCGCCTCCATCAAAAGCGTAATGAGCCCGTCTCGGATCGTGACATCTTTTCCAGGAGACGTGACGAGTAGCTGTGTCGCCCCGTTGTCCGGTTGCGGGTCATCGATGAAATACTCCGGTAAATGTTTGCTGTCGGCGAACAAGTCCCAGCGTTCTGTATCGTCTTCATGACCGGCATACAGCCAATTCTCGACGAACAAACGCTGGAGTTCCCGGACGAGCGGTCCTTCGAGGCGCAGATGGGTATCACGCCAAAATCCAAGTTTTTTATGTTTCCCGAGATATTCATCCCCGACGTTCAGTCCGCCGGTAT
Source organism: Exiguobacterium sp. s5 (assembly GCF_018618075.1). Lineage (NCBI taxonomy): Bacteria > Bacillati > Bacillota > Bacilli > Caryophanales > Exiguobacterium > Exiguobacterium sp. s5. The sequence goes on from NZ_JACSLK010000001.1 coordinate 203,075, forward strand.
AAGCGATTCGCCCATCGATGACGATCAACTTTTGATGATTGCGGAAGTTGGCGTTAAAGACGAGGAGCGGGTGGACGACCGGGTCGAACGCTTCGACGTGGACACGGGACTCGCGGAGCGGTTCGAGAAACGCTTCGCTAATCTCTTGACTGCCGAGGCCGTCATACAAAAAGCGGACGGTGACATTCTCGTTGGATCGTTTAATGAGAGCGTCACGAATCTTGAGCGAGATTTCATCGGTCCGGAATAGATAATACTGGACGTGGATATGATGGGTCGCTTGCTCGATATCTTTAATCACCGCATCGAATTTTTCCTCGCCATTGACGAGCAGTTTCGTCGACGTGTGACCATCCGCACCGGTCGCGCCGAGCTTCTCGAGTGTGCGCGTGAGAGGAAAGCGATCCGACACGTCGTTTGCCGTCTCGATCCGTTCGGCCTCGATTGCTTGCCGGAACATCCGAATCTCGGTCGAGGTCCGTTTGATGCGTCGGTGTCGTCGAGGTGTTCGGCCGAACAGTACCCAGGCGAGGGCACCGAGGAACGGAATGAACAAGACGGCGAGCAGCCAGGCGAGCTTGGCCTGCGGTTGGACATGGTCAAATAAGATATGCCAGCCGACGATGAGCGGAATGAGAATGGCGGCACCAACTAGGAACGGGATGAGCCCATCAATCGAGTAAAGCAAACCAAGAAGGAAGATGCCGAGTACAATCATGATGAGGAGTTGCCAGACGCGTCGTTTCAACAAGTACACCTTCTTTCTGTTCAGTTGTCATCACTAGATTCATTCCACCGTTTACACGTTCTTAACCTAAAAAAACGTTTCAGTATGAAGCGCGAGGGAATTAACCGTACTGTACGACACAACGTAAAAAGGGGTGTTCATGATGAAAAAGAAAGGTACATTGGCCGCGTCGCTGTTGGCGACGGGCATCATCCTCGGGGCTTGCGGGGGAGCTGAGGAAGAACCGATGAACAACGAAGATACAGAGATGCAAGAAGACATGGACGAAGAGGAAGACGAGGATTAAAAAACGGCCTAGAGCGGGTGCTCTAGGCCTTCATTGCGTCAAAGCGCATAAGGAGACGGTTTACCGAAGTAATAGCCTTGGGCGAGGTCGAACCCGAGTTCGCGACAGACGTCGACTTCTTCGGGGCGTTCGATGCCCTCGGCGAGGATGGTGATGCCCATTGAGCGCGTCAATTGACGTACGTTTTTCAAGAACGCTCGTTTCTCGGCGTCTTGGTCGCAGAAGGAGATGTACGACCGGTCGATTTTGACATAGTCGGGCTCAAGTCGCTTCAACATATCGAGCGTCGAGAAGCCAGCCCCGACATCATCAAGGGCGACTTTCATACCACGCTTCTTATATGTAGAGAACACATGTTGCAAATGGGCGACGTCTTGGACTTTCTCCGTCTCAACGACCTCGAAGATGAAACGATCGGGACTGAGTCCGTACCGGTCGATAATCTCGAACGTGTGCTGAAGGCAGTAATCCGGGTTGTAAATCGTCGAGGGCAAGAAGTTGATGAACGTCTTCTCGTGCGGCTCGACGGCGTGATACGTCGCTTTGATCGCTTCGGCGCGAGCACGTTGATCTAGCTTCGAGTGAAGCCCAAATCGGTTCGCGGCCCGGAACAGTTCGCCCGGTGAGACGTTGTTCTGGCTTCTGAGAAGAGCCTCGTAGCCGAACCGTTCTCCGGTGTCGAGATGGATGATCGGTTGCAAGTGGCTCTCGAAGTCACCGTGTTGAATCAATTCGATCGTGTCGCGGTTGGCGATTTGTTCGAGCAGGTCGCTCGCCGAGACGACGGCAGTCTGGCGTTTTGTGCCCGGGTCGACACAGTATACGTCTTCCTCGACGGCGGCGAGGTGTTCCGTCAATTCGTCAAACGAGTCGTACGGGTGGGGCTTGTCATTGACGACGACGAGGCCCCGTTCAAAAAATGGGATGGTCGTGGAGCAGGCGGTACAAGGAGACCACATAGGATCCCTCCTTTCAAATAATCGAAATACTCTCTAATCAGTTTATCGGACAAAACTCACCTAAAACTCACACATCGAGGTAAATAAATAAAAAAATCGTGCAAAATGGGTACAGTTTTTGTATACTTCCTATCGTATGAATAAGAAGCGCCTCAAAACGCCACTCGCATACGAACAACTTTTTGAACAGAAAGGGGTTCTATCGATGGACCAAAAATTAAAATTATGGTTTACGGAGCACCAAACAGAAGATTACGGAATTACGTTCCGTGTAAACCACGTTTATGAGAGCGAACAAACGGAGTTTCAACGACTAGAAATGGTCGAAACGGACGAGTTCGGAACAATGTTGTTGCTTGACGGAATGGTCATGACGACGGATAAGGACGAATTCGTCTATCACGAGATGGTGGCTCACGTCCCACTCTTCACACACCCGAATCCGAAGCATGTGCTCGTTGTCGGTGGCGGAGACGGTGGCGTCATCCGTGAGATTATGAAACACCCATCAGTCGAAAAAGCAGTTCTCGTCGACATCGACGGGAAAGTCATTGAATATTCGAAGAAATACTTACCAAATATCGCAGGCGAACTCGACAACCCGCGTGTTGAAGTCATCGTCGGTGACGGCTTCATGCATATCGCCGAATCAGAGAACGAGTATGACGTCATCATGGTCGACTCGACAGAACCGGTCGGCCCAGCGGCCAACTTGTTCACAAAAGGATTCTACGCCGGCATCTCGAGAGCGCTCAAAGACGACGGCATTTTCGTCGCGCAGACGGACAACCCATGGTTCACGCCGGAGCTCATCCAAACGGTTCAACGTGACGTGAAAGAGATTTTCCCGATCACGAAGCTCTACACGGCCAACGTACCGACGTATCCGAGCGGCATGTGGACGTTCACGATCGGCTCGAAACAGTACGACCCAGAACAAGTGCCGGCCGAGCGTTTCCATGACATCGAGACGAAGTACTACACGCCGAAGCTTCACAATGCGGCCTTCGTCCTTCCGAAATTTGTGGAGGACTTGACGAAATGATTAAACGTTTCGATGAAGCCTACTCAGGCAAAGTGTTTATCGCGAGCCTGCCGGAAGTGACAGACGCGAAGACGGTCCTTTACGGTATGCCGATGGACTGGACGGTCAGTTTCCGTCCAGGCTCACGCTTCGGTCCGAACCGAATCCGTGAAGTCTCGATCGGACTCGAAGAATATAGCCCTTATCTTGATGGTGATTTGACGGAAGCAGCTGTCTATGACGCCGGTGATATCCCGCTCCCGTTCGGAAACGCCCAGAAATCACTCGACATGATCGAATCGTTCGTCAAAGACATCATCAAAGAAGGCAAGTTCCCGCTCGGTATGGGGGGAGAACACCTCGTCACATGGCCGGTCATCAAGGCGATGCACGATGCGTACGGGGATGATTTCGTCATCTTGCACCTCGATGCGCACACGGACCTCCGTGACGACTACGAAGGTGAGCCGCTCTCGCACTCGACACCGCTCAAAAAAGCGGCCGAACTCATCGGACCGTCTAACTGCTACTCGTTCGGAATTCGTTCTGGGATGAAAGAAGAGTTCGACTGGGTCAAAGAAGTCGGCTATAACATGTATAAATATGAAGTGATTGAACCGCTCAAACGTGTGTTACCGACGCTCGCTGGGAAGAAAGTGTACGTCACGATCGACATCGACGTCCTCGACCCATCGGCGGCCCCGGGAACGGGTACGCAAGAAATCGGTGGCATCACGACGAAAGAATTGCTTGAAGCAGTGCACGCCATCGCGAACGCCGACATCGACATCATCGGTGCCGATCTCGTCGAAGTGTCACCAGCATATGACCAATCGGACATGACGGCCATCGCCGCCGCGAAGATCCTTCGCGAGATGATGATTGGATTCGTGAAGTAACGATGCCGAAAAAAGGTCAGCTCGAAATGGAACTGAGTGCTCGGATCACCCAATGGGAGAAAGAGTATCTCGGGCGCGGCTCATTGACGTGTAAAGCAGACCTGCTCCGCGACTTGGCCATCGTGACGCTTCAGGGCGTCTTGACCCCGGCCGAGTACGAACTGGCCGCCAAGTCGGCCGGTCGTGAGCAATTGAAGAAATATCGCAATAACCTCGTCGAATCAGGGCGAGCCCAACTCGAGGCGATTTTACATGACGTGCTCGGTCGGCGTCTCGTCTCGCTTCACACGGATATCAGCACGAAGACAGGGGAACGCCTCATCGTCTTTCGACTTGATGCACCATGGGATGGCGGGATTGACAAGCCGTGACGACATTTTTACACTAGAAGCAGAGACGGTTCAGGATTGGGAAGTGTCCGTGCGACATTCCCGTCGTCCTGTCCCGGAGCTGACGAACTAAATACCCGACAGTTGTCGGCTAGACGGAGCGAACGTGTTCGAGCCGTCGGCATGCAGCGCACACCTTTCTTTGGTGTGCGCTTTTGTCGTCCAGGAGGAAAAGATGGAACAATTGATGTTTTTATTGACGAGCGCCCCGGTGCTCCTATTCGTGACAGGTGTGATTGCCGCTCTCAGCAAATCGAATTTGAAGATTCCTGAGTCACTCAGCATCACGCTCAATTTGTACTTACTGCTTGCCATCGGATTGAAAGGAGGGATGGGGCTCGCCTCGGTATCGATGGACGAGTTGGCGTTCCCGCTCGCCGTCACGCTCGTGCTTGGTCTCGTACTTCCGCTCGTCGCGTTCGGCCTTGGAGCGTTCTTGAAGTTCACGTTTCCGGAACGCATCGCCATGGCCGCGACGTTCGGTTCGGTCTCGCTCGTGACGTATGTCGCCGCGACGGCCCAGCTCGAGCGTCTCGGCATCAGTTATGAGCCGTTCATGACAACGCTCGTCGTCGTCCTCGAGATTCCGGGTCTCGTCGTCGCGCTGTTGTTATACAATCAAAGCCGCGTCCTCGGCATCACGGCCGCACCGACCCAATCGCTCACCGTCATCCGTGACAGTCTGCTCTCGAAAAGCATCTTGCTTTTGTTGGCTGGTCTCATCGTCGGGCTGGTCACCCCGGATACGTCGGCATTAACCCCGTTTTTTGTCGATTTGTTCCCAGGCGTGTTGCTGTTGTTCTTGCTCAGCCTCGGCGTAAAGGTCGGTCATCAGCTGAAGACGCTACCGTCGTACGGGATGAAGTTTTTAGTCGTCGGGATGACGTTTCCGCTCGTCGGCGCGGCCATCGGTTTTCTCGCTGCCGGAATGGCTGGACTGTCTGATGGGGGAACGATTCTGCTTATGACGCTCGCGGCGAGCGGGTCGTACATCGCCGCACCGGCCATGCTCCAAGCATCGGTCCCGGAGGCGGAGCCGTCGTTTTATTTGACGCTCGCCCTCGCCGTCACGTTCCCGTTCAACTTGCTCATCGGCATCCCGCTATTCATTTCGATCGTCACTTGAACAAAAGCCCTGTCTCACGATGAGACAGGGCTTTTGTTATTGGTTTTGTTATTGGGTGATCGTCTGTTCTTCCATGCATTTTAATGCGGCCGTCCAACTGCCGAAGAGGGCGTTGATGGTCGACGTGCTCGGCACGTTGCGTCCTTCGGCCCATTTCCGGTAATGCAGAATACTGAAGTGTGACAATTCATGTTTCGCGACGCGGAGGGCCTCGATGACATCTTCTTCGTCCCATTTCCGTTTCGGCGGGGCGATGTCGAGGACGAACAAGGCGTAGCTCCAAGATCCATATTTCCGGGCGATCGTCGCGACTGTCGGATAACCGCGTTCTTGGGCCCAGATGGCGTAGTGCTGGGACGTGAGACGTTCGAGTTCTTCGGACGCTTCAATCAAGGCTTGGATGATGCGCTCTTCATTGTTTTTCGCGGCGGTCGTCTGAAGTTTCGCTTCCCGGAGCGCGTTCGACCAAGAGCCGAAACGGCTGCTGATCAACGTGAGCGACGGGGAGCGTGTCACTTTCGACCATTCCCGATACGTTTGGCTCGTGAAGAGCGGTAACTCCTCGGCGGCTTGATTCAATGCGCGGAGGATGTCTTCATCCGAGTAGTAATGGAACGACATTTGGATTTGGGCAGCGGCGAGCGCCTCGCGCCAAGACCCGAACTGATGGATGACGGTGGAAAGGGACGGGACATTTTTGGTTTGCGACCATACACTATACCGTTTCGAATCGAGCTCGGCATGTTCTTGAGCAGCTAACTGCAACGCTTGTACGATTTGAGGGCGTGTCCATTTTTTCATCTTGGTGTCTCTCCTTTGGAGGGAGACGCAGCGAGCGTCTCGGAAGGTCTCTTGGTGTGAATGAACAGCATGTATTGGTTGAAGAGTCAACGAGCTAGTCAAAAAGGATGCTTACGATCGATTTCTACCTCCTTATGTGGCGTTTTAGCTAAGTTCAAAATAATGTAAACGATACCCAATTCGGGTTATATGTATTTCCATTTCCCGTTTGTCCGACAATTATTCATTATGTGAATGAAATCATGATAATAATTTCGTGAACTCCTTTTTCGCATCTATGTCGTTAATGAGAAAAAGCTCGTTTTATCTTTAAACTTGTTGAGGATAGTCGGGTAGTTTACTAGCATCGACGCATCTTTTGCGCATTCCAACCTACACCACGAACGAACAACTCAGACTCTTGGAGGTGCGAACTACCATGGCAACACTTGTGAATGTCTATCGGAAGAATCAACGCAATTTGCTCTTTTTATGTCTCGACATCTTGATCGTCTCGTTTGTATTGTACGCGACGTTTGAATTGATGTTCTCCACGATCACGTCGTATGCGGCACTCGAATCGAGCGAGATGTTGATGATGGTCGCCATTAAAATCGTCAGCTTCAGTCTCGTCGGGAGCGTCTTGAAGATTCATCGCATCGACTGGCGCTACGCTTCCATCCATGAGATGAAACAAGTCGCCATCGCCTTACTGAGCAGTGATTTGGTGTTGTACGCCTACAACCAGTTCCACTTCGGGGCTGGCCTTGGGATGATTATCGCCGTACAAGGTTTGCTCGCATTCAACCTGATCTTGTTCACCCGCTTCTTAGCCCGCAACCATGTGTTTGACGTGTTCAAACCCCATTCGAACCATCCGGGACGAAAAGCACTCATCATCGGAGCCGGGGATTCCGGCCAGTTGATTGTCCGCGAGTTGAAAGAGCATCGGACGACCGTCCTCTGCGTCGTCGGTCTGCTCGACGACAACCCGCAACTGCAGGCACTCTACGTCCACGGCGTCCCGGTCCTCGGGATGACGGACGATTTGGAACGCATCATTCAAGAGCATGGTATCGAAGTGGTTATTTTGGCCATTCCAAGCTTGCCTTATACACGGCGTCTCGCCTTGCTGAAACGAATCGAGAAGACAGGAGCCGAATCCCACGCCTTGCCGATGATTTCGGAACTGGCGACCGGAAAAGTCTCCATCAACGAGATTCGCGAAGTGAAAATCGAGGATTTGCTCGGACGTGAGCCGGTTCAATTGGACATATCTGGAATATCTCGCCATGTCGAAGGCGCGACCGTGCTCGTCACTGGCGCCGGTGGCTCAATCGGCTCGGAGTTGTGTCGCCAATTGATCAAATTTGCCCCGGCAGAAATGATTCTCCTCGGTCATGGGGAGAACAGCATTTACTTGATCGAGCGAGAGTTGCGTGGGCTCGGCACGGAGACGATCCTGCACCCGGTCATCGGGGATGTGCAAGACGAAGCTCGGCTCGAAGATGTGTTCCGCACGTACCAGCCAGACATCGTCTATCATGCCGCCGCTCATAAACATGTGCCGCTCATGGAAGACAATCCGCTCGAAGCCGTCAAAAACAATATTTACGGGACAAAACATATGGTCGATGTCGCGGCCCGGCATAACGTGAGCCGTTTCATCATGGTCTCGACCGACAAGGCGGTCAATCCGACGAACGTGATGGGCTCGACAAAACGAATCGCCGAGATGATCGTCCAAGAGAAAGCCCGAACGAGCGAGACGATCTTCGCAGTCGTACGCTTCGGAAATGTCTTAGGTAGTCGCGGCTCGGTCGTACCGCTCTTTAAAGAACAGATTCTCCGGGGCGGACCGGTCACTGTCACCGACCCTGAGATGACCCGCTACTTCATGACCATCCCGGAAGCGAGCCGGCTCGTCATCCAAGCGAGCGTCTTGTCCAGAGGGGGAGAGATTTTCGTGCTCGACATGGGCGAGCCGGTCAAAATCATCGACTTGGCGAAAAAAATGATTGAGTTGAGTGGTTTTACGACCGAACAGATCGGCATTGAAGTCACCGGTATTCGTCCGGGTGAGAAGTTATATGAAGAATTGCTCGCCGCGAGCGAACTCGGTCCAGAAGCGAACGTCTTCCCCAAAATCTTTGTCGGCCGGACCCGTCCCTTCACGACCGTCGCTTCCGTGCTGCATCTGATTGAGACGTTACGAGACGACCAAGAGGCCCTGACCTACCTGTTGCTCTTTATCGCCAATAGTGACGACCTCGACCGAGACATCGATCGTCTCTTTACACATGGCGTGAAGCGAATGCGTCCTCATATCGCCGGGACACGCCTCGCTGACGGAAATTGAAGGTCATAACGAGTGAAGAGGGGGAGAATGATGGTCGATCAAACAGTTCTTATTGTCGGGGTAGCCAGTTTCCAAGGGTTTCATATCGCACGTCGGCTATTGCAGGAAGGGTTTGATGTCGTCGGGATTGACGATGAAGGGCGGCATAAGACGCGAATCGCCAAACAGCGGCTCTACGTTCTCACCCACCCGCAGTTCCATTTGATCCGTTCAACGCTCGCGAACAAGACAGTCATGCGCAGCGTCTTGAATCGACACGAACCGAGACACATCATCTTATGTTCGACCCGTCGCCATAACGGAAGTGAAGAGCCGCTGGAACGTTACGAGTTGATGAAACGCTACATCGCCATCCAAACGAAACGGGTCCCGGTTGAATCGTTCATCACGTTCGACTTGCCTGTAAAACAGGAAGACGGGGAACGTCCGGTGATCCATCTGTTCACAGAAGACGTCTTCGGACCTTGGGACGATGCCTCGACGCTAGTGTCAAAGGCCATTGTCGCCGTCGACCGCGGTGTCCGACTCTCAGGGTATTACGCGACGGATATCATCAACGTCTCTTATATCGATGATGTCGTCGAATCGGTCGTCCGCTTGCTTCGCTTGATTCAAACCGGGATGTCGCCAGTCGGATATTTCCAAATCCCGGCCTCCGACTACGTGAACGTCCAAACGTTACTGTCCGACATCGGACATATCCTCAACAAATCGGCGAAGACGTCGTTGCCGATGCGCGAGTCGGTACTTCGGCAGTCGGCCGTCCCGACGCTCGACACGCTGATCGGCTTCAGCCCGAGCACATCGCTGTTTGAAGGACTCGAGCAAGTCGTCGATTGGTATATCTCGTATAAAACCATGATGAAGGAGGGCATCAAATGAACATCCTATTATCGAAGCCCCATATGTCGGGCCGTGAGATGGCCTACATCGAAGAGGCGTTCGCGAGCAATTGGATTGCGCCGCTCGGCCCGAACGTCAATGCATTTGAAGCGGAAGTGGCTGCATATGCGGACCATCCTCACGCCTTGGCGACAAGCTCAGGGACGGCTGCCCTCCATTTGGCGCTACTTACGCTCGGCGTCGGGACAGGGGACACGGTCTTCTGTCAGTCACTCACGTTCGTCGCATCGGTCAACCCGATCCGTTACGTCGGCGCCATTCCGGTCTTTATCGACTCGGAAACGGCGACGTGGAATATGTCGCCAGACGCGCTTCGGAAAGCGCTCGTCCAAGCCGCGACGAAAGGAAAGCTTCCGAAAGCGGTCATCGTCGTCCACCTGTACGGCGTCGTCGCGAAAATCGGTGAGATTCGCCACATCTGTCGTGAGTTCGGTGTCCCGTTGATCGAGGACGCGGCCGAATCACTCGGCTCGACGTGGCACGGGCAAATGACGGGAACCATCGGGGACATCGGGTTTTATTCGTTCAACGGCAATAAAATCATCACGACATCAGGCGGCGGCATGCTCATGGTGCCGAATGAGGAAACGAGACAGTTGGCGCTCAAGTTGGCCACGCAAGCTCGGGAAGACGCGCCGCATTATGAGCACGAACAAGTCGGCTATAACTATCGATTGAGCAACGTCTCGGCCGGGATCGGTCGGGGACAGCTCGAAGTGATTGAGCAGCGCGTTCAAGCACGACGTCGCGTGTTCGCTCGCTATGAGCATATGTTCCGTCAGCTCGGGACGACGTATCAGCAAGAAGTCCCGCACTCACGGGCCAATCGTTGGCTGACCGCCATGCAGTTGGATCAGACAGACTTGCACCGTGACACGGTGATGGAGCGACTCGCTAGTGCCGGCATCGAATCTCGTCCTGTCTGGAAACCGATGCATCTGCAACCGGTGTATCGCGATGCCGAATATGTGACGGTCGATGGAGAAGATGTCAGTCGGCGTCTGTTCGAGAATGGGATCTGCCTTCCATCGGGATCCGACTTGACTCTCGGGGAACAACAGCAAGTCATCCAGACCGTGCTCGATACGCGCTCGATCGTCACGGAACAAAGTGTCTGAGGAGGACGAACGATGAACCGGGAAGCAGAGATCATTCAAGCGCTTCGAGCCGCTGCATCTCTGACTCCGACCCTCACGGTTAAACAATATCAGCTCTGGAGCCGAGACCGGGACGTCCCGACATTTCTCGACGTTCTCAATTTTTACGGGTCATGGACCGGCGCCTTGAAAGCAGCCGGCCTCTTAGAAGCCCGAAAACACTATACCCAACAAGAACTCGTTGCAGCGCTTCGGCTCGCACTTGAACAGGAAGGGAAGTTGACGAGCACCCATTACCAACAATGGGTCAAAGATCATCCCGGTCCTTCCCTAGGTGATATTATTTCCCATTTCGGGTCTTGGAGTCTGGCCGTGAAAACGGTAGAGCGTCTAGAGGAGCTCCATTTTACCGTCCAGCCAGAACGTGAAAAAGCAGAAATCGTCCAATCGTTGCTAGAAGCAAGTCGGGTCGTCGTGCCATTCAACGCGATCACCTATCAAAAATGGGCGAAACAACATAGACGACCAAGTGTCGCCAAAGTATCCCGTCGATACGGCTCCTGGAAACGGGCGCTCGCCGAACTAGAGCTTCGTGAGTCGTGTGAAGGAAAGAAGTGAAGACAGAGGAGGGGTCTCGATGAACGGAGCGTTTGTCATCTCACTAGATTTTGAATTGAACTGGGGCACGTTTGACGGTACGACGATTGAGGCGTATGGCGAGAATCTACTCGGGGTCCGGCAAGTCGTGCCGAGCTTGCTCGACTTGTTTGCCGCGCACCAGATTCATGCGACTTGGGCGACGGTCGGATTCCTGTTCTATGAGACGAAAGCAGAGCTATTGAAAGACTTGCCGACGATTCAACCGGCGTATCGGCATCCCGAATATTCTTCATACAATTGGATGCAGCACGTCGGGGCGGACGAGGCGGTCGACCCGTATCACTTCGGGAAATCACTCGTCGATCAAATCGCGGCGACGCCTGGTCAAACCATCGGGACGCATACGTATTGTCATCTATCTTGTTTAGAAGAAGGAGTGACCATCGAGGCGTTCAAGGCCGATCTCGAGGCGGCGAAGCGGGTGGCCGCACGTCGCGACTTACCCATTCAGAGCATCGTCTATCCGCGCAATCAATCGAGCCCTGAGCATTTCCAAGCGGCGCAAGAAGTCGGAGTCGATGTCTATCGCGGCAATGAGACCCATTACATTTATCGGGCCGATGCGAGAGGGGATGAGGGCTTAGGACGACGGGCTCTTCGTCTGCTTGATGCCTACGTCAATTTGACGGGGCACCACACGGTCTCGTGGGCAGCCATTCGGCAATCATCTCCTTATAACGTCCCATCGAGCCGATTCCTTCGACCTTACGTGCCGGCGCTTCGCTTCCTCGACCGACTCAAAGTGCGGCGCATCAAACGGAGCATGACGCATGCGGCCAAACGGGGGGAAGTGTTCCATCTTTGGTGGCACCCGCACAACTTCGGCAAACATGTATCCGAAAACATGGCCTTGTTGAGTGAAATCATCGCCCATTATGAAACGTTGCATCAAACGTATCAATTTGAAAGTTTATCGATGGAAGAAGTGGCGGACCGTTGCCGCCCGGCCGTCGTCTCGACGCAGGAACGACACGGATGAGAGGCGTTCGGAGGAAGAGAAAGGGGAGGGACAAAATGGGCCGACCGATCGTACTACTCATTGGAGAACACCGGACATCTGCCTACGTCTATCATGCGATCCGCAACCTAGGGGTGACCCATGTCATTCAGGAAGATGGGCCGAGCGAGCATCGTCCGGAATCCATCAAGCATTGGCTGACGCATGTATACGTCCGGCTGACGTCGCCTGTCATGCGCCTTTCGAGCCGGACGCGGATCCGAGAACTGAAAGGTCGCTATCCATTGAACGATGAGCCGATTCCGTTCCACCACATTCTACGTGTCACCTCATTGAACGATACGAAGACGACGATGTGGCTCGATCGTCTCGACCCGCAGCTCATCGTCACCCATGAGACGGGGCCGATTGACCCGAGCGTCCTCGCCCGATTCGACTGTCCGGTATTGACGGTCGCACCGACGATGGCAGAAGGACAACTCCAAGCGTACTGGGCGTTCCGGGCCAAACCGGACGTCTGTGAGGCACGAATCGAACAGTGGACCGAGCGGGGCTGGTCCGTGGTCGACCGGGCCGTGCTCTACATCGGCGGGACGGATAATTTTGCCACGTATCCGTACTTGCAGCTCACGACGGCGCTCCCGCTCTTGAGACGTCAAATCGAGTTATTGCTAAAGGAAGATGTGTATGACCGTCGAACGGCAAAATAACGGCCAAAGCGCGATGCTTTGGCCGTTTAGCTTTGGGTGATGCAATAGTGTTGGATGGCGTCATTATAATAGACGGCCAGTCCAGGCGCGTACTTGTCATAGAACGCGGTGAAACGTTCGTCCATGACGTACATCTGCCCGAGTCCGCTGAACATGTCGAGCGAGCAGTCATAAAACTGGTCATTGATGAACAGGTGGTTCGCCCGGACGGCCGCTTGGACACGCGGGTCTTCGACCGGGACGCCGGCCATGAACAAGTCGACGAGCGGCTTGACGAGATCGACTTGTTGTTGACTGAGCGCTTCCCAGTCTTCTTTCGATCGCTTGTCGGCGCGCGCACGTGACGTCTTGTACGCCTCGCTCTCGCCCCAACGTTCTTCTGTCTCCGCCTCGTGCTTCGCTTCATGGGCTTTCAGTTCGTCAAACGATAATCCCTTGAACAACGATTTGTCTTCCATTGGAATTCCTCCTCTCAGTGAGGTGAGCGTCGATTCCGCCGTCTCGGCGAGTGTCGCAAAATAGGCGGCTTTCGCGCGCAGGGCGGTCACTTGCTCCTCGAGGGCACGGGTCCGGTCGAACGGTTCGGCTTCGAGTAAGCCTTGAATCGTCTCGAGCGGGAAGTCGAGCGAACGATACAGCAGAATCGTCTGCAACCGCTCGGCATCATGCGACGAGTAGCGCCGATAGCCGTTGACGTCACGTTCCGGGACGAGCAGACCGACGGCGTCATAATGACGCAACGTCCTTGTGGTCGTGCCAGAGAGCGTCGCGAGTTGTTGAATCGTGTACATGTCCTCACCTCCTTGAAATCAGCGTACACGTTGACGTCGCGTCAAGGTCAAGCCTCTTTTTCGAACAAAGAGAATCCATCTCGTTCGCCGACATAATTGAAGCCGAAGCGAGGATAATAGGCGTTCAAGAAGTGATTCGTGGCGACGCAGTCGAGGCGCACTCGGTCCGACGTCGCTGCAAGCGCATAACGCATCAACTGTTCACCGACTTGTCGTCCTTTCATCTGGTCATCGACGACGAGGCGATGTAAATAGACGGCCGCGTCAGGATCGTCCCACAAGTTCTCGTCCCAAGACGTCGGTGGGATCAAGCTGACCGACCCGGCGATGTCTCCGTTCGCTTCGTATACATAGACGGTTCCGTTCGTGACGTCATGGATCACAAAATCGGTCCGACTCGGCTCTAAATATTTTTGCCATTGCGTTTTTCCAGCGGCCCGAAACGATTGCGCTTTCGTTAAAATCAGTTGATCGATTGCCGAGAGATCGGCCTGTGTGGCCAAACGGATCATGTAAGTCGCCTCACTTTCATTTCATTTCAAATTCGTGTAGGGTACACGATGAGTAAGCTGTTGAAAACATCTTTGTGTCGTGGAATGATTTTTGGTAAGATAAACTTACTGCAATCGTGCAAACGATTGCGCTAACGAGATAAAGAGACAACAGCACTGATATTAGTATATAGGATGCGCAGTGAGTTTAGGGACAAGGGAGTATCATTGACACATGCAACTTTTACAACGTGACCAACACACACAAACGAAAACACTGAAACGAAACTGGTGGAAAGAAGCTGTCGCTTATCAAATTTACCCGCGCAGTTTTTATGATGCGAACGGGGACGGGATTGGCGATATTCAAGGCATCATCGACAAACTCGATTACTTGAAAGACCTTGGCGTCGACGTCATCTGGATTTGTCCGATGTACAAATCGCCGAATGATGACAACGGCTATGACATTAGCGACTATCAAGCCATCATGGACGAGTTCGGGACGATGGAAGATTTCGACCGTCTGTTGACGGAAGTCCATGCGCGCGGCATGAAATTGCTGTTAGACCTCGTCGTCAACCATACGTCGGATGAGCACCCATGGTTCATCGAATCGAAGAGCTCGAAAGACAATCCGAAGCGTGACTGGTACATTTGGCGTGACGGCAAACCCGACGGCTCGAAACCGAACAACTGGGAGTCAATTTTTGGCGGGTCGGCTTGGGAGTTTGACGAGACGACGGAACAATACTTCTTGCACGTCTTCTCGAAGAAACAGCCGGACCTGAACTGGGAGAACGCCGAGATGCGCCAGACGGTGTACAACATGATCAACTGGTGGCTCGACAAGGGGATTGACGGTTTCCGTGTCGATGCAATCAGCCACATCCGCAAACACCCGTCGTTCGGCGACTTGCCGAACCCGGAAGGCCTCGACTTCGTGCCATCGTTCGAGATGCATATGAACGTCGACGGGATTCACGGTTATTTAGAAGAACTTCGCGACGAGACGTTCAACAAGCACGACATCATGACAGTCGGAGAAGCGAACGGCGTCTCGCCTGACGATGCCCACCTTTGGGTCGGCGAGAAGGAAGGCAAGATGAACATGGTGTTCCAATTCGAACACATGGGTCTCTGGCGTGAAGACGCCGAGTCGAAGCTCGACGTCGTCCACTTGAAGAACGTCCTCACGAAATGGCAAAAAGGCCTCGAAGCGGACGGCTGGAACGCCCTTTACGTCGAGAACCATGACCAAACGCGGACCGTGTCATCATGGGGTGATGACGAGCGCTATTGGAAAGAAAGCGCCAAGTCGATTGCGATGATGTATTTCCTCATGCAAGGGACGCCGTTCATCTATCAAGGCCAAGAGATCGGCATGACGAACGTGAAGTTCGACTCGATTGACCAGTACGATGATATCGCGACGCGCAACCGGTATTACATCGGTCTCGAGAACGGCAAGAGCCATGACGAGATGATGGACATCACGTGGAACTCGTCACGTGATAACACGCGCACACCAATGCAGTGGAGCGATGCCCCGAACGCGGGCTTCACGTTCGCGGAGACGCCTTGGTTCGGCATCAACCCGAACTATACGGACATCAACGTCGATGCTCAGCTCGAAGATGAGGACTCGATTCTCAACTTCTATAAAGAGATGATTCGTCTTCGCAAACAAGACGAGACGTTCGTCTATGGAACGTATGACATCGTCTTGCCGGAGCACCCAGAGATTTACGCGTACACACGCACGCTCGGTGACTCGCAATACCTCGTCATGACGAATTTGACAGGAAAAGAAGCCATCTTTGCGACGGAGATCACGCTTCGCTCAGAAGACGTCGTCTTGAAAAACATGCCGCTCGAGCCGCATGACGAGACGACACTGCTTCATTTGAAGCCGTTCGAAGGTCGCGTCTATAAGCTAAGTTGATTCAAAGACAGGGGGAACCCTGTCTTTTTTGTAGTGTGAACGGTCCGCGAACCGGGAAAGAAAAAGTTACCGATTCCGGACCATTCGCGAGATATGGTACGATGGGACAGCGGAAAGGGGAATCACCATGGCAATTGAACCGAAACGCGTACGTGTGCGCCAAAAGACAATGATCAGTGAAATCGAGGAGCCGATTGAGCTGCAAGCCGACGGGCTCTATTATGAATTGAAGACCGGCTTCGTCTTGACGTTCGATCAAGAACGAGAAGACGGCGTCGTGCCGACAACGATCAAATATACGACGGGCCGGCTCGCGCTCATCTGTAAAGGACCGATTGAGATGAATCATTCCTTTATTGAAGGGCGCTTGACCCAAAGCCTATATAAAAACCCATACATGTCGATGACGATGGCGACGACGACGGAGCGGCTCGATGTCGCGGACGGACGTTGTCGCTTCGCCTACGAGTTGTCGATGAACGATGACTTGGCAGGTAACTATGTAGTCGACGTCACGTGGACGTTTGAAGGAGGAGACGAAGCATGAACTTTGCAGAACGCGTGAGAAAGATTGAAGAGATGTTGAACGAGGATTGGTTCGAGATGCTCGAGACGAATGAGGACGAATATGAAGAGTGGCGCGGCCGCCTCGAGGACCACGCCGAACAGGTCGTCGGGCACTACGATAACGAGACCGGCGTCGATATGGACTCGGTCGATAAATTGCTCCAATTGAACGATGAGTTCCCGCTTCTTTATGGGGAAGACACGGTCCGGCTCTATATTGCCTTGATCGAGGCGCGACCGGAAGATAGATCGGTATACGACCGCTACATCGACTACTTGGCGGCGATCGGTGACGCGACGCACGAGGAGTTTTTACGGTTCCATACGCTCGTCGAAGCGGGCCGTCTTGACGAGGCACGTGAGCTCGCCCCGCAGATGCCAAAACGATTAGGACTCGAAGATTAAGGCCGCTTTGCGGTCTTTTCTATACATAAAAATAGGGGGAAGCGTTATGTTGCGACTAGTGAAGACATCCATGGAGCAGGAAGCGAACGTGCTCGATTTTTTAAAGGAATGGCGGGAACGCTCCGAAACGATCGTCCCGAACGCCGTCGACCGTGACGCGTCCGATTTTGCGACGTACGTCAAAGAAATTCGTGATAAAGAAGTACGGGTGAACAACGTCAGTTGGGTGCCGAGCACGACGTATTGGCTGACGGACGGGGACGAGTTGCTCGGGGCGGCGAATATCCGTCACGAATTGAATGACAACCTCCTCAACTTCGGGGGACATATCGGGTACGGCATCAAGCCGAGTGCCCGCGGACGGGGTCTCGCTACGAAACAGCTCGAACTCGCACTCGAGAAAGCGAAAGAACTCGGGATCGAGCGGGCGTTGATTACGTGCGACCGGACGAACGAAGCGTCACGCCGAGTCATTTTGAACAATGGCGGCGTGCCGGACACGCCGTTCACAGCGGAAGGCGGAAAAATTGTCGAGCGGTTTTGGATTGAACTGAAGGGGTGACATGAGATGGCGAACTGGATCGTGGTCTATTTAGCGCTCATCAATTTTTTCGGAATTTATCTGTTTCCGCGAGACCGGGTGCCGTCTCAAAAATGGTTCTCGTTTTCGAGCGGGATCGCCATCACATACTTTTTCATGTATCTCTTGCCGTCCTTGAACAAGCGGCAAGACACGCTTCAAGTCGATTGGCTCGATCTGGCCTTGCCGTCGGAGATTTATGTCATCAGCCTGCTCGGTTTCACCGTCTTTTACGGGACGATGCGTGTCGTCCGAACGCCCCATTTCAAAGACGAGACGATTGACCAGAACGTGTCGTATTGGCTCCAAGTGACGCTGTTGACGGCATATATGTCGTTCTCGGCTTACGTCGTCACGGCGTCATCCGTCACGTTCGTCGCACGCAGCTTCTACGCGACGGCGCTCGGCGTCCACTTCCTCGCCGTCGGCCACGACTTGTATCGCCATTACGGGGAACGGTACATCCGGCAAGGGCGTTATTTGTTGAGCGGCGGGATTCTTGCCGGCGGTTTCTTCTCCCGCTTGATCGACCTCGCCTCGCACGTCGAGGCCATCTTGTTCGCGTTCGTCGCCGGGGCGATGATTCTGAATATCGTCAAGTTCGAGCTACCGGCCGACCGCAACCTCAACTTCCGGACGTTCGTCCTCGCGGTCGTCGGGTATGGCGGCATCCTCTTATTCTTGAAGCATGTGCTTAATTTTTGACCCCTTCGATAAAAATGAATGACTGTTCATTCATTGTTTGATATACTGAACTCAAGATTGAATCCGTTTTCATAAGGGGGAGTTTTGGGGATGTCTACATTTTTAATCGTCAACTGGATTCTATTCTTGCTCGTCCTCGGCTATGGACTATATTTGTTCGCATCGTTGGTGTACCAGCGCTATACGTTCATCAAGCTCGGGAAAAAGGCAGAGTGGAGCCAAACGAATAAGGAACGGCTTGAACAGGTCATGATCAACGTGTTCGGGCAAAAGAAACTGTTGAAAGACAAGAAGAGCGGCATCATTCACGTCATGATGTTCTATGGGTTCATCCTCGTCCAGTTCGGGGCCATCGACTTCATCTGGAAAGGACTTGCTGTCGGGACGCGTTTCCCGCACATCCCGCTCGGTCCACTCTATCCAATTTTCACGTTCATGCAAGAAATCGTCATGCTCATGATTCTCGTCGCGGTCGTTTGGGGATTCTACCGCCGTTACGTCGAGAAACTCGTGCGTTTAAAACGAAACTTTCTGGCCGGTCTCGCCCTCATCTTCATCGGTGGGTTGATGGTATCGGTCTTGTTCGGGAACGGATTCTACCTCGTCTATAAAGAAGAGCTCCCGATGTGGGGCGAACCGGTCGCGACACTCATCGGTTCGGCGTTCGCTTGGGTACCGGGAGGCGTCGCCTTCGCCTTGTTCGTCGTCTTCTGGTGGCTTCACCTCTTGTTCTTGCTCAGCTTCATGATCTATATCCCGCAAGGCAAGCACGCCCATTTGATTGCCGGGACGCTCAACGTCTGGCTCGGACGGACGCACCAAGTCGGTCGTCTCGCACCGGTCGACTTCTCAGCGATGGAAGAGGCCGAGGAGTCGGATGAAGAAATCGTCTTCGGCGTCAATAAGATCGAAGACTTCAATCAAAAACAACTCGTTGACTTGTATGCCTGTGTCGAATGCGGACGCTGTACGAACGTCTGCCCGGCGACCGGGACTGGTAAAATGTTGTCGCCGATGGACCTCATCGTCAAACTGCGCGACCACATGAACATGAAAGGGGCCGCCATCACGCGTAAATCGCCGTGGGCACCGGCGCTCATGTTCCAAAACACGCAAGGGGCCGAGATCGCGGCCGCGGCTCAAGACGGGCATATGCTCGTCGCCGACGAGTTGATTGGCAACGTCATCACCGAAGAAGAGATTTGGGCATGTACGACATGTCGCAACTGTGAGGACCAATGCCCGGTCATGAACGAGCACGTCGACAAGATCATCGACCTTCGCCGTTACCTCGTCATGATGGAAGGCAAGATGGATCCTGAGGCGCAGCGTACGGTCGCCAACATCGAACGTCAAGGCAACCCGTGGGGGATGAACCGGAAAGAGCGCGAGAATTGGCGCAAAGACCGGGAAGAACTTGTCATCCCGACGGCGAAAGAGAAGAAGAAGGCCGGTGAAGAGTTCGAATTCCTCTTCTGGGTCGGGGCGATGGGCTCATACGATAGCCGCAGCCAAAAAGTCGCGCAAAGCTTTGCGAGCGTCTTGAACAAGGCCGGTGTCTCGTTCGCCATCCTCGGGAACGAAGAGAAGAACTCAGGGGACACACCACGCCGCATCGGGAATGAGCTGTTGTTCCAAGAGCTTGCCGAAGCGAACATCAAGCTGTTCGAGAAGTATGGGGTCACGAAAATCGTCACGGTCGACCCGCACGCGTACAACACGTTCAAAAACGAGTATCCGGACTTCGGGCTCACGGGTGTGAAAGTGTATCACCATACCGAGCTCCTCGCCGAGCTGCTCGATACGGGCCGGGTCAAACCGGACTTCTCCGTGAACGAACGGGTCGTCTATCACGACTCGTGCTACCTCGGGCGCTATAACGGCATTTACGACGCCCCACGTTTCGTCTTGGAACGCATCCCGGGTGTCGAACTCGTCGAGGCGGACCGGAACCGTGAGAACGGCATGTGCTGCGGCGCTGGCGGCGGTCTCATGTGGCAAGAAGAGAAAGTCGGGACGCGCGTCAACGTGGCTCGGACCGAGCAGCTGCTCGAGACGAAGCCGACCGTCATCGGCTCGGCGTGTCCGTACTGCTTGACGATGCTCTCGGACGGGACGAAAGCGAAAGAAGTCGATGAGACGGTCGGCACGTTCGACGTCGTCGAATTGCTTGATCGCTCCCTCGCTCCGATTGAAGTACCAGAACCACTCGTTCAATAACAAACAAGGCACGGTCCGCGGACCGTGCCTTGTTTTGTCGTCAGTGCATTTCGGACGTAGCTAGTAAAGAAGACGTCAAGTGCGATAAGCCTTGCGTCGTCTCGTTGATGGCCGAGATCGTCTCGACCATTTGGCCGAGGTCTTGCTTGTTCCGTTCGAACGACAGGACGTAATTGCCCATCTCGTCTTTGACGGTCGAGAAGCCTGCTTTGACGGCACCGAGTTGACGCATCGCCTCGTCGTTCGTCCGATGCATCTGTCCCATCTGATCGAGCAGGGCGGCGATGTTCGTCTCGTTCTCATGGATGAGGACGTTGATTTGGCTGCTCAGCTGCTTCGCGTTCTCGGCGAGCGTGCGCACTTCGGTGGCGACGACGGCGAAGCCTTTACCGTGCTCACCGGCCCGGGCCGCTTCAATCGATGCGTTCAAGGCGAGCAAGTTCGTCTGATTGGCGATCTGTTCGATGCTCCGGGTCATGCTGACGATGTCTTGTGAACCGTCCTTGAGGGCGGTGATCCGTTCGAGCGAGGCATCGACATACGTCGCCGATTGCTTGAACTCGGTCTCCATCTGTTCGATTTGTTCGCCGTTCGTATGCGTCAAGTTCATCAAGTGGCGGCTCATCTTCTCCGTCTGCTCGGTCTCGGACAAGACTTGATGGGCCCGCTTGCTCGTCTCGGACATGGCGTGACCGGTCTGTTCCATCGTCGTCGCGACTTCTGTGCTGACGCGGCTCACGTCATGAAGTAGCGCCGCCCGAGCGACGTTTGCCGATTCGATTTCATCGAGGCGGGCGTCGACATATTGTTCGGTGACGATTTGAGCGTCCAAGTTCATCGCGTGAGACAAAGCGAGGAGCGACTCAGTCATCGTGGCCGGGTCGTGTTGATACGCCTCGACGATTTTGGGGATGAGCAACGTGTTGAAGGCGGAATACGTCGCGAGGAACCAGACGACCGGTACCGAGAAGTGATGATGCGTTTGCCCCATCCGCTTGCGCATGGCGAGGAACTTGTCATCGATCTTTCCGGTCAACAGGCTACGGAAGTAGTCGGCGAATACCTTTTTCAGACGCTCACGCGTCGATGAGGCGTTGGCGAGTTGGACCATCTCGGGTTGCAACATCAAGTGGTCGAGCACGTTTTCAAGTACGTCATCTAACACCGCTTCGACGAGCGGGGCCATGTTTTGAAGTTGTTTCACTTGCGACGCCGTATAGCCCATATAATGGGTGCGTCCGTTCAAATTTGGGTCGTTTGGTTGCGCGATCGTCGCCACATCGGGAAAGCCGATCGACGCGGCATAGGCGGCAGGTTTTGCTTTACGGAACAGTGCCATGATTCATTCTCCTTTTTCTCATACAGCTAAAATAGCGTTCTCCTTTATATCGGCAAACATGTGAAAAAACTGAGAAATCGATGTGCGATGAAGCTGGTTGTTTTCGCACTAGAAGCGGGAAAGAGGAGAAAGAGAGATGGATTCGGCCATTTTTGAGAAATGAGGTGTTCCGTTTGAAGAACACGGTCATGTTATTGACGATTGTCAGTGCCCTCAGCAGTCAAATTTTGCCCCAAATCCTATTTTTATCGCTTATGGCAGTGGAAGAAGGCTCAGGACGATTGATTCCGTTCATGATTTTTTATGTAGAGAGTATGTCGGGGCTATTGTTATGGGTGTATGTCATCGGGCGGCTAGGCTCGAAACGGACATTTTTGTTGGCATTATCCGTCTTGGTGACCGGACTCATCTGCTTTTTGTTGCCGTTTGGCTGGGCCATCGAATTGAGCGCCTTTCTTGTCGGTGTCGGATCGATCGGTGTCGGGTCGATTATGACGACGATTTTGTCACAGCTAAGCGAATTGTCGGCACCAAAACAACTGTCAGATGAGAAAGGGAGTTCGCTCCCGCTCGTACTCGCTCTCGTTGCCTGGATCATCGTTTTCTCTTATGTGTTGAGTCGATCATATGACGAGGCTGTCATCCTCTTCCTCATCAGTCTGATCCTGCCGTGGCTGTTCGTGAGAAAGTTGCCGCTCGAGAAAACGGCGACGTGGACGTGGGAGACCGGGAAGTTCGTGCTTGCCTTCATCACCGTCACCGTGTTCACGTTGGTGAGCCGTCTCCTCAGCCTGTTGGAAGGGGCGAGCGGGTACGTGGAAATCTTTTTATTGATGATTATTCTGCTCGGGTACGTCGGATGGGTATTGTTCCAGGAGCGGACGAGAACGTATGTCAGTGCGACCAAAACACGGCAAGTCCAGTTGCTCTCATTCATCGTTGGATTGTTCGGCGGTTGGACGTTGATTGGCGCCGTATTCGTCAGTCTGGCCCTATATTCGTTTCAAGTGCTCTTCTTCTATGTGTTCATGCCGTTCTTGGCGGGCGTCATCGGCTGGATATTATTGAACCGTGTGTTCGACGTGGCGCGTCATCCGTACTACGTCCTGCTCGTCACGTCGTTGCTATTCTTCCTCGGATTCTTGGAGCCGCTCGTGTTCATCCCGGTCTTGTTTGTGAGCGGATACGTCCAGACGATGTATGCGAGTGCGGGTCACGTCTATCTATATGCATCGTATGGGGGCAATAAAGAGTTTGCCTCGTTGCTGTTGCAACTATGGAAACGGTTCGGGATGGTCGTCGCGTATTCCGCGCTCATGGTCGGATTGCTCGGCTACGGTCTATATACCGGCCAGTCGGTCAATGCGGAGTTGTCCTTCAAAGTCCCACGCGATTGGATGCTTGGGGTGCTCGGACTGACGTGGATCTTCAACGTTGGATTGATTACGCTCTATTGGTTAAGCATCCAAAAACCGTTGAAACTTCAAAATAATTTCCTCTAGCTTTTTCATATCGGTTTTGTTTATAATGAGGAGTGATGTTTAACTAGTGACGGAAAAGGAGTGTCCTTTAATGAATAAATCGTTGATCGATTTCGTTTACGAAATTCTTCAAAAGACTGGCGAGCAACCAGTATCATTTGATGAGATCCGTGAGCTGATCAGACAAAACTATACGTTCGCAAGTGAAGAGGAAGAGCTCGAGAAAATCGCGCAACTCTACACGGACATGAACATCGACGGACTATTCGTCAACTTGGGAGCTAACCGTTGGGCGCTTCGTGTTTGGTATCCGTTCGATAAGTCAGACGAAGATCTCGTCATCGAAGCACGCCAACGCGGTGAGCTCGATGAGTTCGAAGAAGAGATCGATGAGACAGATGAAGGCATCGTCGACATTGAAGACGACCTTGACGTCTTTGCAAAAGGTGAAGATTTTGACGCATCTGAGTTCGATGCCGAGGATGAAGCCGAAAAAGTGGAAGGCCTTGACGAGTTCGAGGACGAAGACTTGGACGACGACCTCGACCTTGAAGACGAGGATGATTTATAAGAGACCGCAAAAAGCCGGGCATTTGTCCCGGCTAGGCGTGTCTCTTTTTCTTTTTGATAGTTGAAAAAAAGAAAAAATAATGACTTGACGACTGCATCGTCTCTGACGTAAATTAGTCATGGGCTAGTTTAGCACGTAACGATGCAGCAAAAGTGTCCTCCATTTCAGTGGGGGCACTTTTGCTTTTTTTGTTTTTTCGTTTCCCGTTGTGGCATTCAAGAGAGGAGAATGATGATGACAAAGTATATTTTCGTAACAGGTGGGGTAGTATCTTCACTCGGTAAAGGGATCACAGCCGCTTCGCTCGCACGTCTACTCAAAAACCGAGGTTTGAACGTGACGATTCAAAAGTTTGACCCATATATCAATATCGACCCAGGGACGATGAGCCCGTACCAGCACGGCGAGGTGTTCGTTACAGATGACGGCGCTGAGACAGACCTTGACCTCGGTCACTACGAGCGCTTCATCGACATCAACTTGTCGCAAAACGCCAACGTGACGTCAGGTCGCATCTACTCGACGGTCTTGAAAAAAGAACGCCGTGGCGATTATAACGGGGGTACGGTCCAAGTCATCCCGCACATCACGAACGAGATTAAAGACCGCGTCTTCCGCGCCGGTCGCGAGACGAACGCAGATGTCGTCATCACAGAGATTGGTGGAACAGTCGGGGACATCGAGTCGCTTCCGTTCATTGAGGCCATTCGTCAAGTGAAGAACGACATCGGCAAAGAGAACGTCATGTACGTTCACTGTACGCTCGTCCCTTACCTTCGCGCTGCCGGTGAGATGAAGACGAAACCGACGCAACACAGCGTCAAAGAGCTTCGCAGTTACGGGATTCAACCGGATATCATCGTCCTCCGTACCGAGCACGACATCCCGGAAGATATGCGTGAAAAGATCGCCTTGTTCTGTGACACGCGCAAAGAAGCGGTCATCGAAGCACAAGACGCATCAACCCTTTATGAAGTACCGCTCAACCTTCAAAAACAAGGGATGGACCAACTCGTCAACGACTACTTCGGCTTCAACACGCCAGCTGCGGATATGACGGCTTGGAAAGAGCTCGTCCACACGGTCACGCACCTCGAGAAGAAAGTGAAAATCGCCCTCGTCGGGAAATACGTTGAACTTCGTGACGCGTACATCTCGGTCGCGGAATCGCTCAAACACGCCGGTTACGCCTTCAACGCGGACATCGATATCGATTGGGTCAACGCAGAAGACGTGACGGCGGAAAACGTCGAGACGATTCTCGGGGATGCTGATGGGATTCTCGTCCCAGGCGGATTCGGAGAACGCGGAATCGAAGGGAAAATCGAAGCGACACGTTATGCCCGTGAGAACAACGTCCCATTCTTCGGGATTTGTCTCGGCATGCAGCTTGCGACGGTCGAGTTCGCCCGCAACGTCTTGAAGCTCGATGGCGCCCATTCGGCGGAGATCGATCCGACGACGGACTACCCGATCATCGACCTTCTCCCAGAGCAAAAAGATATCGAGGACCTCGGCGGCACGCTCCGTCTCGGCCTTTATCCATGTAAGCTCGAGCCAGGTACGAAAGCACATGCGGCGTACAATCAAGAGCTCGTCTACGAGCGCCATCGTCACCGTTACGAGTTCAACAACGAGTACCGTGAGGCGTTCGAGGCGGAAGGGTTCAAGTTCTCAGGAACGAGCCCGGACGGCCGTCTCGTCGAAATCATCGAGATTCCAGAGCACAAGTGGTTCGTCGCGTCGCAGTTCCATCCAGAACTCATTTCGCGTCCGGAGCGTCCACAACGCTTGTTCCACGATTTCATCCAAGCTTCACTCGGCGAGTGAGTGTCAGGTCACAGTCTCATCAGACTGTGGCCTTTTTTCTCGGGCAAAAGGCTGATACATTCCGTAGCCCCAGATGGATACATCGAGGCAGGAATCCGGGTACACTAAGAGTAGAACGGGGAGAGGGCGATGCGACATGCAGAAACGAATGATGGTGTATATCGGATACGGAGGCGCGCTCGTCGCGCTCAGCCTGTTGCCGTTCGTCGTCTTGCCGACGCTATTGCTCCCTTATCAACTTGGATGGACCGGGATCGTGTTGCTCGCACTGTCGATCGGTCTGTTGCGATCGATTCGTGAAGGGTCGAATACGTACTTGAAACAGATGCTCAAAGTCACGTTCACGTTGTTCCTATTGTTCGTCTTCGTGTATTACGTCTCGTTCGGTCTTGTTTTATACGATTCTTACGGGCTCGAGCGGCTGCTCGAACAGTACGAGGACCAGGCGATGTGGTTGTTCGCCGCCTTCAGCTTCCTGCAACCGATCGCGCTCCCGGTCCCGGAGGCGGTCAGTGTCCCGATCGGCAGTGTCGCCCTTGGGCCGCTCCGAGCGGCCTTGATCGGAAGCGTCGCGACGACGCTCGGTATTCTCGTCATGTACGGACTTGCCCGGTTCGGACGAGAACGAATCATGCGTCTCATCGATGCTGACAAGCTCGCGACGTATGACCGGTATGTGGACAAATATGGTCTCGGTGTCTTACTTGTCTTGTTCATCATTCCAATCTTGCCTGACGAGATCATTTGTCTCGCGGCCGGGTTCAGCCGAGTACCGTTCCCTCGATTCGCGTTGATTGCGATTGGGGCGAAGCTCGTCACGTCGTTCGGTCTCGCCTATTCGGTCTCGCTCGGCGAATTGTTCATCACCGGTGCGAGTCCGTTCGCCATCGTCTCGGTGACGGCGAGTCTCTTGCTCGTCATCTTGGCGCTCGTCTGGCGAAAGCGGAAAAAAGGGAATTCGAACTGATTCCTTGAAAGAGTATAGCAGCACTGATAGAGAGGACGAGGGTATGATTCGTGATGAAGCGTTAGTGATTCGACCGATCGAGGTACGCGACTTGGATCGGTTATGGGAATTGATGTATAAGGATGAGGCACCAGAATTCAAGAAGTGGGACGCGCCGTATTTTGAACATCGGGCGCAGACGTATGAGGTGTATCGCGAGAGCGCCGACGAGCACGTCGGGCGTGACGACATGTGGGTCATCGAGGTCGATGGGACTGTCTACGGGACGGTTTCCTTCTATTATGAAGATGCGGGTCAGAACTGGCTCGAGGTCGGGATCATCCTCCATCAAGCCGATCGTTGGAATCGGGGCATCGGAACGCGGGCGCTCAAGCTGTGGGTCGGCCATCTGTTTCAGACGTTGCCGACGGTCCGGGTCGGATTGACGACGTGGTCCGGCAATGAGCGGATGATGAAAGTGGCCACGAAGGTCGGCATGCAACTCGAAGGTCGGATTCGTCAGGTGCGCGTCGTCGACGACGTGCGTTACGACTCGATTCGCATGGGCATGTTGCGAGAAGAATGGATGACAGAAAGCGCTAAGTCTCGGTAGAGGCTTAGCGCTTTTCATATGTGGAACAGTTGGCGGTATTGGAGCGGGGTCATTTGTTTATATGTCTTGAACGTATTGATATAGGCCGTGCACGAGGCGAAACAATATTTCTCGCCGATGGCACAAATCGGTAAGTTCGTCCCGAGCAAATCGGCGATGGACGTATCGATGCGGCGGCGCCGGATTCGTTCCGGTACACTCTCGCCGACTTCCTGTTTGAACAGAGCCGACAAGTAATTGTTCGACAACCCGGTTTGCTGGGCGATCCACGGGAGTGACAACGTCGGTTCTTTCAAGTGGTCTTCAATCAAATGGATGGCCGTCGTGACGTTCGGATTGGTCGAGACGGGAGGGGAGAGAAACGCCATCATTTTCGTCAAATGGTCGACAATGACGGGAATGGCGTAGAGAAAATCGAGCGTCGTCGTCAGTTCATCGATTAAGGTGAGAAGTGCGCTCGTGTAATTGAGTGCGGTTTGGACGTTCGGATTATCTACCGGGATCAAGCGGATGACGTGATAGACGAGACCGCGGTAATAGAAACGGACACTCATATATTCATCCGCGACCGGGAGTTTCAGCAGGTCGAGCGTTAGCGTCTCGAGCAGTTGCTCGGCCCGAATCGGGTGGGCGCTGCGGAGCGCACTCACGATCTGTTGGTCGAGCGTATAAAAGTTATCCACATGCTGAAAATCATCGAACAAATTTTTGTCACGATGCAGGTGATTCTGAAATTGGCGCTTGATTTTGTTTTCCACCGGATGATTCACTTCTTTCGTCGTACAGTTCGGAACTGTTTATTTATCGCGTGGAACGTTCCGCTTGGTCGCTTGTTTCAACTCGGCGATTTCTCGTGCGAGCGTTTCTTCACGGGAACGAGTGGATGATTCGAGGTGGTGTTCGAGTTCCTTGCTTTTTTGTCGATACGTTTCAGCGATTTGTTTCGTCCGCTGTTGGTGTTGATTGAGCTGTTTGTTGTACGCATCGAGATCGATTGGCTTTTTTGTCATACATCATATGCCCCTTTCAAAAGACGGTCAAACAGACAGGCGTGGCGCAAGCGTGGCTTGTCCAGCAGTCTCATGGAGGAAACGGTTCCTGTCCTTAGCTTACGAAGGGGGAGAAGGCTTGCAAAGTTAGGTCAACACGAAAGGAGTGGTGAAAAAGATGAAAAATGTGACAGAATTGTGTCCATAGCATATCTTGTTTCTCACACCGCTCGATGGATTGAATTGAAACAAAAAATCCGCAGACGCGAAGTCTGCGGATTACGGTTTATTTGACGGCTTGGTCTTTGATTGGGAACCAGCCGGCGCGTGTCGTGATGGCGTTCCAGAGCGGAGCCGGTACGGCGAGTTCGGCTTGCTTGTTCAAGTCGAGTTCGGTCTCGATCTCGTCTTCTCGGTCGTCTTTCACTTTCTCGAGCCAATCCGGGTCGATGATGAGTTCGCGGCCTAGCGCGGCGAGGTCGATGACGTTCAGTGCGTCTTCGACTTGACCTGGGCGCTGGAGCTGTCCGACTCCGATGAGCGGGATGGCACCGTTGATGCGTTTGGCGATGCGATCAATCGACCGCTCCGTCACGTTCTCGTTCCGCATTGAACCGATGTTGAAGTTCCAGAGCGAGGCGTGGAGGTAATCGAGGTTTTCTTCGAGCAACATATCGATCAATACGTCCGTATCGTCGAGCGTGATACCCGGCTTTTCGACTTCTTCCGGTGAGAAGCGGTAACCGATCAAGAAGTCGTCTGTGCCTTCGGCCGCACGTTTCACCGAGCGGATGACTTCACGCGGGAATGTGAGACGTGCGTTCACGTCGCCGCCGAAGCGGTCGTCGCGTCGGTTCGAGTGGGGTGAGAAGAACTGCTGAATCAAGTATGTGTTCGCCCCATGAATCTCGACGCCGTCAAAGCCGGCCTCGATGGCACGACGTGTCGCATCGCCGAACGCCTCGATGATGGCTTCGACTTCCTCGGTCTCGAGGGCACGTGGAGTGGCGGCCCCTTCACGGACCGGTGCGACGGCACTTGCGCTTACCGGTTGTTCGTTCGGTACGAGTTCCGGAGGAGACATGCGTCCCGCATGGAAGATTTGGAGAATCGCTTTCGCGCCTTCCGCTTTTAGACTTTCGGCGAGCTGGCGCAGCCCTGGAATGAACTTGTCGTCGTTCACACCGAAAGCGTTCGGGAACCCTTTGCCGTCCTCGGTCACGTAAGCACATGCCGTGATGGCGAGTCCGACGTTCTTGGCCCGCTTCCGGTAGTAGGCGAGTTCGTGCTCTGACACTTCACCCGTCGGTTCAGACGAATAGTGCGTCATCGGCGCGAGTACGAGCCGGTTGTGGAGCTCGACGCCGTTTTTAAATTGGAAAGGTTGTAACATGCGTTTCATAAAAACTCCTCCTTGTTGGTGATACCTTGAAGTCTAGTCGTCTCTTTTCGAAATTGCGAGCAGGACGCTTTCTGAGGGGCACGTTGCACACTCGGTGAGCGGGTCGATGGTTGAAGACGTGAGAATAGGGTATAATACAGGAGAAAAGTTGATAACCGGTTGGAGACTACAGAGAGACCACGACATGGGGGGCGAAGCCTTGTTTTGTTGTGGTCTCTTTTCATATACATCTGACCGGATTCATTATAGGAGGGGACAAGATGGAAATCAGAAATTTCTCAGCGAAAGAACGTGCCAAACGATACGAACAATTGACGGGGGAACGCCATGATATTCTCGTCGTCGGCGGAGGCATCACTGGTGCCGGGATTGCGCTCGATGCCGCATCCCGTGGGATGAAGACGGCCGTACTCGAGATGCAAGACTTCGCGGCCGGAACGTCGAGCCGCTCGACGAAACTCGTCCACGGAGGTTTACGTTATTTGAAACAGTTCGAAGTCGCACTCGTCGCCGAAGTCGGTAAAGAGCGGGCAATCGTCTATGAGAACGGGCCACACGTCACGACACCGGAGCGCATGCTGTTGCCGATGCATAAGGGCGGCACGTTCGGACCACTTTCGACCGCGGTCGGCTTGATGGTGTACGACTTCTTGGCCGGCGTCAAACGCGCAGAGCGCCGCTTGATGTTGAAACCGGATGAAGTCATTCAAAAAGCACCGCTCGTCAAAAAAGACGGTCTTGTCGGTGGCGGATATTACGTCGAATATCGGACGGATGACGCTCGGATGACGATTGAAGTTGCGAAAGAGGCGGCCAATCACGGTGCCCTCTTAATGAACTACTCGAAAGTGACCGGTCTCATCTATGAGCAAGGCAAAGTCGTCGGCGTGCACGTCGAGGACCAAATCGACGGTAAGACGTATGAGGTCTATGCGAAGAAAGTCATCAATGCGACCGGACCTTGGGTCGACGTGCTCCGCGAGCAGGACGGCTCGAACAAAGGGAAGATGCTCCGCTTGACGAAAGGGATTCACCTCGTCATCGACCAATCGAAATTCCCGCTCAAGCAAGCGATTTACTTCGATACACCGGACGGACGGATGGTATTCGCGATTCCACGTGACGGCAAGGCGTACGTCGGGACGACGGACACGTTCTTCGATAAGGATAAGGCTCACCCACGTATGACGACCGAGGATCGCGACTATATTTTAGAGGCGATCCACTATATGTTCCCAGATGTCAATGTGACGGCAGACGACGTCGAGTCGAGCTGGGCCGGGATTCGTCCGCTCATCTATGAAGAAGGCAAAGACCCGTCTGAGATTTCACGTAAAGATGAGGTCTGGCAGTCAGAGAGCGGTTTGATTACGATTGCCGGCGGGAAGTTGACGGGTTACCGCAAGATGTCAGAGACAGTCGTCGATTTAGTGGCGAAACTGCTCAAACAAGAAGAAGGTATCGTCTTCCTCGCCTCGCGTACGAAGCATATGCCGATGTCGGGCGGCCATGTCGGTGGCTCGAAAGGGTTCGATGACTTCTTGACGAAGAAGAAGGCTGAACTGAAGAACCTTGGTCTCGATGACGTCAAAGCCGAGCAGCTCGTTCGTCTATACGGATCGAACATCGATCGTGTCATCGAGCGGATGGACTCGAACGCGTACGACCTTCCAGAGTACGTCTATGCACAACTCATGTACGGCATTGAAGAAGAGTCGGTCGCTCGGGCCATCGACTTCCTCGTACGCCGGACCGGGGCGATGTTCTTCGACATCGATTTCGTCCGCGACTATAAAGACGGCGTGCTCCGTTGCATGGCTGACGTCTTCAAATGGTCGGACGCTCGTCTCGCCGAAGAACGGGCCGAAGTCGAGAAAGAAATTGATCTCGCCGTTGTCCCAGTGACCGTTGAATAATGAACCAAAAGGAACCTCGCCGCGGCGAGGTTCCTTTTCATATGCCCAGTTCTTCATAGTACGCCATGATGCGTTCGTCGAGCGCCTCGACGACGTCCGGTTCGCCGAGCAAATAAAGATAAAGATATATACCGTCCTCACGGTACACTTCTGTTTCGAGTGTCAGCGTGGTCGGTCGTCCTTCGAAGATCACATCGATTGTGCCGAGCGCGTGCACGTCCGCTTCGTCGAGGTCCGGGTTAGAAGCCAGCTTTTTGATGCGGGCGATGTCACTGTCTGCGATTGGCTCATCGAACGTCTCGGACAAGACGGCGAACGTCTCCGGCAATTCCTCGAGATCGGTCTCGATGGCCGCGGCGAGCGGTGTCTCTTCTTGGTCTTCCCCGAAGACGTTCACCACAAGTGCGACCATGCTTCCAAGCGCCAAGACGAACAACACGTATAACAAATATTGTTTCATGATTTAGCTCCTATTCGTTTCATGTGTTCAGTATATCAGCGTGCCGAGTGTTTAGAAATGGGGACACGATGGTATTGAACAAGATGGAAACGAGGAGAGTGGGGGATATGCGATGAAACGAGGACTTACGATTAGTGGCATCGTTCTCATCTTATTTCTCGGCTGGCAATTCGTCGACACGAATCGGCTCTTTGCCGACGTCTACTACGCGAAAGTACCGAGTGCGGAAGTGATCGACCGAGGAACGACATACACGTATGAGATGATCGGCTATGACGAAGATGGGAAAAAACGCCCGATTACGTTCCAGGACCCGACGCGCTTGGCTGAAGGTGATTTTTTGAAAGTATATGTCAAAGATGAGGGACGGGTGACCGCGTACGAACCGGTAGCCGAGTCGGAAGTGCCGGCCCAGCTGAAGGACGAACAGACCGATGAACCGGTAGCGATACCGTTGCCTTGATTTCAAAATAGTCGCGTCGCCAAATGAAATTGGATTTGGTATGGTTAGAGTATTGCAAAATATGGAGAGAAGGTAGATGGATGTCACGGATGTTGATCGCAGACGACCAAGACGGGATTCGGTTGATGTTGGCGCAGGTGTTCCAAAACCTCGGCATTGAGGTCGACACGGCGAATGACGGACTGAGCGCTTGGGAAAAGCTTGAACAGAACGGATATGATTTAGTATTGCTCGATATGAACATGCCGCGCATGTTCGGCCATGAGGTGCTTCGAAACATGCGTCAACGAGACATTGATACCCCGGTCATGATCATGACCGCGTTCGGCGAGAAATCGACACTCGAAGAAGTGCAACGCCTGGGCATCACCGCGCAATTTGAAAAGCCGTTCGATATTTATGGCATGATTGAAAAAGTGAGAGAAGTCCTAAAAATCTAGTGATTCGTCACGAAGATGACATATGTAAACGCTTGCGCAGAGCCATTTCTATGCCCGAATAGCATAGGCACACGTTTCGACGTGTGTTATAATGGGAACGAATTGCACGGGAGCACTTTTCCCATAGTGCACAATAGCGAACAGACAGGAGGATGTCATTATGCCATTAGTATCAATGACAGAAATGCTTAACAAAGCATTCGAAGGCAAGTATGCAGTCGGCCAATTCAACATCAACAACCTCGAGTGGACGCAAGCGATTCTTCGCGCTGCGGAAGACGAGAAATCACCAGTTATCCTCGGTGTATCAGAAGGTGCAGCGAAGTACATGGGTGGCTTCACAACAGTTGTTAAAATGACTGAAGGTCTCATGCACGACTACAACATCACTGTTCCAGTTGCAATCCACCTCGACCACGGTTCATCTTTCGACAAGTGTAAAGCAGCGATCGACGCTGGTTTCACGTCTGTTATGATCGACGGTTCACACCACCCGATCGAAGAGAACATCGAAATGACGAAACAAGTCGTTGAATATGCACACGCTAAAGGCGCTTCAGTTGAAGCGGAAGTCGGCACAGTCGGCGGCGAAGAAGACGGCGTTGTCGGCGGCGTACAATACGCTGACCTCGACGAGTGTGTACGTGTCGTTAAAGAAGCGAAAGTTGACGCTCTTGCGGCAGCACTCGGTTCTGTACACGGAGAATACCAAGGCGAGCCAAAACTCGGCTTCAAAGAGATGGAAGAAATCGCAGAAGCGACTAAAACTCCACTCGTTCTTCACGGCGGTTCAGGTATTCCTGAGCACCAAATCAAAAAAGCAATCGAGCTCGGTCACAGCAAAATCAACGTTAACACAGAGTGCCAACAAGAATGGACTCGTGCCGTACGTGAGAAGCTCAACACGGACTCGAAAGTATATGACCCACGTAAAGTCATCGGCCCTGGTGTCGAAGCGATCTACAACGTCGTTACTGGCAAAATGCGTGAGTTCGGTTCAAGCAACCAAGCATAATCCTGTCACATCAGTCGGTTCTCCCTGTGAGAACCGGCTTTTTTTATTGAAACGTAAGCGGTTAGGGTACCGTATATAGATGAAAAGGGGGAGTTTGCATGAAGTATCAAGAACGTTCGACAGAATCATTTTGGCGCATTTTTTATATCGTCGGTCCCATCATTATAATTGGTATAACGTTGGCCTTTGCCGCGCTGCCGGTCATTCTCATCCTCATGAATCCGAAACCGTGGTTGATTCCGCTGTTGTCACTCACTGCACTCGGCGGTTACGGCGTGTATCGGTTCTTGCAACTGTTTCGCCAGCTGTTCTGGAAAGAGCGGCACCAATCGCACTATCAAGTGACCGCGACACATATTGAGGGGACGACGTATCGGCACGAGCCAGGTGAGTCAGTCGAGCAATCGTTCCCGCTCGATGCGATCAAGCAAGTCGTCTTCTTCCCGGCCATCGTCCGAAAGACAGAAGCGGCCATGCCGCATCCCTATAGACGACGGACGATTGAGTTGTGCCCGATGCTCGCCATCATGACCGAGGAGGATTCAATGGAAATCTTGTTCGACCAACGCGATCTCGCCGCGTTCGAACAGTGGATTCAGTATTTTATCGGAGATAGCGTGCCAGTTTTCTATACACCGAAACGGCTCTACTGGATCGGGGCGAACATCGCGACACGGCGGGAGCGGTTCGACATGCTCCGTCGACCCGAAGAAATCATCCCGTTCACGTATACAGGCAACCTCGTGACCGACGAAGAGACCGCGGTCGGACTTTGGATCGAGACGCATGGATCGGAGCGCTTGAAGAAAGGGCCGTATCAAGAGTTTGAGACAAAACAAAAAAACGTGAAACGATGGACGGCAGTGGGGACGCTTGTCGGCGTTGGTTTACTCATCGGATCGATGTTCGCCATCGCCGCATTGACGTAAAGGGTGTAGCAATTCCATGACAATTTCCTCATAATAAGAAGTGTAAGCGATCACAACACCATTCGAGGAGGAATTGTACATGCGTTTTTTCATTGATACGGCAAACGTGGAAGACATCAAGAAAGCTCATCAGATGGGCGTCATCGGGGGCGTGACGACGAATCCATCGCTCGTCGCCAAAGAAGGCGTCGATTTCCATACACGGCTACGCGAAATCTGTGAGATCGTCGGGGATCTCTCAGTCAGCGCGGAAGTTATTGCGCTCGACGCAGCGGGTATGGTGGAAGAAGGAAAGGAACTTGCGGCCATCGCGCCGAATATTACTGTCAAGGTACCGATGACGCCAGCAGGCATGGAAGCGGTCAATACGTTTTCACAGCTCGGCATCAAGACGAACGTGACACTCATCTTTAACGCCAACCAAGCGTTACTTGCGGCTCGGGCCGGCGCGTCATACGTCTCGCCATTCATCGGTCGTTTGGATGATATCGGTCAAGATGGCCTCGACCTTGTCGAGACGATTGCCAATATCTTTGCCATTCATGGGATCGAGACGGAAATCATCGCGGCTTCCGTTCGCCATCCGGTTCACGCGACGAAAGCAGCCCTTCTTGGCGCTGACATCGCCACGGTACCATATAAAGTCATCGAACAGATGATGAAACATCCGCTCACTGACAAAGGGATCGAGCAATTCTTAGCGGATTGGAACAACGCTCAATCCAAATAAGTTTGTCGCAGAAAGGTTTGATCATCGTGGAAATTCTCCATATCGTAGGACAGCAAAAGCTTGAAGGAACAGTCGACATTAGCGGTGCCAAACAGAGCGCCTTGCCTTGTCTCGTCGCAGCACTGTTGACGGAAGAACCGGTGACGATTGAAAACGTCCCCGTGATCGAGGACGTCGAAGTGATGCTCAGTCTATTACAAGAACTCGGGGTCGCGATTGAACGGGACGGGGAGCGGATGACGCTTCATGCGAAAGACGCTGTCGCCATGCCGCTACTCGGCTCAGAAACGCGTAAAGTCCGAGCCGCTGTCTATTTGCTCGG
The DNA here is from genome assembly GCF_018618075.1 of Exiguobacterium sp. s5. Taxonomy (NCBI): domain Bacteria; kingdom Bacillati; phylum Bacillota; class Bacilli; order Caryophanales; genus Exiguobacterium; species Exiguobacterium sp. s5. The sequence continues at coordinate 239,123 of NZ_JACSLK010000001.1, forward strand.
GGTGTTTGCGGCTCGTTTTGGGAAAGGGGCCGTCGGGCTTCCCGGTGGATATGCGATTGGTCCACGACCGATCGATTTACATTTGAAAGCACTCGAACGTCTCGGGATTAAAGTCGAGAACGAATCGGGACTCTATCATGTGAACGCTGAAAAGTTGGAAGGGAATCGGATTTATCTCGACCTTCGTTCGTTCGGGGCGACGGTGAGCGCCATGCTCGCGGCCGTACTCGCAGACGGGACGACCGTCATCGAGAACGCGGCCATCGACCCGGAAATTGTCGACGTCGCGACGATGCTCACTTCGATGGGGGCACATGTCATCGGGGCAGGGACCGACGAGATTCGCATTAAAGGGGTCGACAAATTACACGGCTGCACGCACACGCTAATTCCTGACCGCTTAGAGGCCGGGACATTCATGATTTTTGGTGCTGTGGCAGGGGAAGTGACGGTTCGAAACGTCATCCCGACCCACTTAGAAGGTGTCATCCAAAAGTTGATGGATTACGGGGCTGAAGTCGAAGTGGACGAGGAATCGATCACAGTACGGGCGAACGCCTTCCGTCCGATCGATATTCGCGTCTTCCACTATTCGGGATATCCGACCGACCTGCAACCGATCATGTCGGCCGCGCTGTTGAAAGCAGACGGGACGAGTGTCGTCACGGATAAACTGTACGCCCAACGTTTCCGCCATATCGCGGAAATGCGACGGATGAACGCACAGATCACGCTCGAGGACGCTTCGGCCGTCATCCGTGGTGGGACGACACTCGCCAATGCGGAAATGGAATGTGCGGACGCGAGGAGCGGGGCGGCACTCGTCTTGGCAGGACTTCAAGCGAGTGGTGAATCCACGGTGATCCATGCGGAAAAATTGAACGATTCTTATGTCGATTTCGTCGGCAAACTAAAACAACTCGGCGCCCTCGCCTGGGTCGATGAGGTGTCCGAGTAACAAAGGGGAGAATTCGGGTGGAACGTAGTTTATCAATGGAATTGGTCCGAGTCACAGAAGCGGCAGCGCTATCTTCGGCTCGCTGGATGGGTAAAGGCTTGAAAGAAGAAGCGGACGACGCGGCGACGACCGCGATGCGTGAAGTGTTCGATACGATCCCGATGAAAGGGGTCGTCGTCATCGGTGAAGGTGAGATGGATGAGGCGCCGATGCTCTATATCGGTGAGAAAGTTGGGAACGGTTATGGCTCACGTCTCGACGTCGCCGTCGACCCGCTCGAAGGGACGAGCATCGTCGCGACGGGGACGTGGGGCGCGCTCGCCGTCCTCGCTGTCGCCGATGCCGGTGATTTGCTCCACGCGCCGGACATGTATATGGACAAGATTGCCGTAGGTCCGGAAGCGGCTGGATTGATCAGTCTCGACAATTCGATTGAAGAGAATATCGCCATCGTCGCCAAGGCGAAGAACAAGAACGTCGAAGACGTCGTCGTGACGATCTTACATCGTGACCGTCACGAAGAGATGATTCAACGCGTCCGGGCGACGGGTGCTCGCATCAAGTTGATTCCAGACGGTGACGTGGCCGCGGCCATCAACACGGCGTTCCCGAAAACGGGGGTCGATTTATTGCTCGGTTCGGGCGGAGCGCCGGAAGGTGTCATTGCGGCCGTCGCGATGAAGTGCCTCGGCGGTGATTTCCAAGGCCGTCTGCTTCCTGAAGACGAAGCCCAAGAGAAGCGTTGCCAAGACATGGGCATCGCCGACACGGGCCGGATTTTGCTTCTAGACGACCTCGTCAAAGGCGAAGATTGCATCTTCGCGGCGACGGGCGTGACAGACGGGGAGCTGCTCCGCGGTGTCCAGTTCACAGGACAAGGCGGCCAGACGCACTCGGTCGTCATGCGTGCCAAGTCGGGGACGGTCCGCTTCGTCGAAGGCATCCACTCCTTGAAGAAAAAACCGAAAATGGTCATGAAACCTTAATTCTCTCGAGTCGCGGACGTGATGTCCGCGGCTTTTTTGATGTGTTCCTACATATTTACAATGCACGCAGAACGGGAAAGGAAGGGCAGGAGGTGTGTGAGGATGATTGAAGTGGAGTCACTCGTCAAGACGTTCGGAGATGTCCCTGCCGTCGATGGCATCTCGTTCTCGGTCCAGGAAGGGGAAATTTTCGCATTTTTAGGACCGAACGGGGCCGGGAAGTCGACGACCGTGCAAATGTTGACGACGCTCGTCCGGCCGACCGAAGGGAAGGCGCGCGTGAACGGATTTGATGTCGTCAAACAAGAGAAAGACGTCCGGTTGTCCATCGGTGTCGCCCTGCAAGAGACCGGGATCGATAAAGTATTGACCGGGCGGGAACTGCTCGTCCTGCAAGGGCGGTTGTTCAAGATGACCAAACAAGAGGCGGAGATGCGCGCCGAGGAATTGCTTCGTGTCGTCTCGCTCACCGAAGCGGCCGACCGGAGAAGTGGCACATATTCGGGCGGGATGCGGCGTCGGCTCGATTTAGCGCTCACGCTCGTCCATCGCCCGACCGTGTTGTTTTTAGATGAACCGACGACGGGTCTCGACCCCGCGAGCCGCATCGAGATTTGGAATGAGGTGCGACGGCTCAACGAGGAGTTCGGCACGACGATTTTCTTGACGACTCAGTACTTAGAAGAAGCAGATGAACTGGCCGACCGGATTGCCATCATCCACCACGGGAAACTCGTCAGTGAAGGGACGGCGGAAGAACTGAAGCGCCTCGTCGGCGGAGAGACGATTTCGATGATGTTTCATAATCCCCAAGAGGCGACGGCCGCCGCGGGTCTGTTCGGTCATGCGGCGACCGGGCAACACGTAGCGTTCGAGCTCGTCGACCATACGTTGATGGATGTCGTCCGCCGGCTCGATGAACAGGGACTACAACCGGAACGTTTGACCGTGAAACAGCCGTCGCTCGACGACGTGTTTTTGAAAGTGACCGGAGAATCTTATGAAGGAGGAGTGCCGAATGTGGACTGAGACATGGTTATTTACGAAACGAAGTCTGTTGACGACGGTTCGCAACCCGTTCTCGTTCATCCCGAACTTGATCATTTCCGTCTTTTTCTTACTGGTTTACACGAGCGGGTTGTCGAGTGTCGCTTCGCTTCCTCAGTTTGATGGGAGCGCCTATTTGAACTTCATCTTGCCCGTCTCCATCGTCTCTGGGGCGGTCGGTGGGGCCGGTGGGACGGGACAAGCGCTCGTCCGTGATATCGAGAGCGGGTACTTCGCCCGGTTGCTCCTCACGCCAGCGACGCGGACGGCCATCGTGCTCGGACCGATGATCGCCGGCATGTTGCAACTGCTCGTCCAAACACTCCTCATCTTCGCGGTGGCGTTCTTGCTCGGCTTATCGATTCCGGTCGGTTTGCCTGGTTTCTTGTTCACGGTGTTGCTCGCCATCGGGTTCGGCCTCGGTTTCGCTGGGTACTCGGTCGGTGTCGCGCTGAAGACACGGAACGCTCAGGCCGCCCAGGCCGGGACGCTCTTGTTCTTCCCGCTCATCTTCTTATCGACGACGTTCGTCCCGAAAGAGTTGATTGAGGCCGAGTGGCTGAAAGTGGCGGCGACGTTCAATCCGACGACGTATATTTTTGAAGGGATGCGTGCCGTCTTGACGCAACCAACGATCGATTGGAGCGCCTTATCGGCTGGACTTGCCGTCGCCGGGGCGATGAGCGTCATCATGGTCGTATTCGCAGCGACGAATGCGCGAGGCGCCTTAAAACAAAAATGACGAGCAGGGTTCAACCCCGCTCGTCCTGGTCGATCATAAACGTGACAATCAAAAAGAGAATGAAACTGATTAATGAGACCGTGCCCCCGATAATGAAATAGACGAGGGTGACGGTCTCATTCCATTGGAACGGGTTCATCGTATAGAGCCACATTCCGCTCGTCAATCCGATTGATCCGATGACAGCCGTCCACCCGTGAATCGTGACGAGTAATTGGTTCCGGACCGCATACAAGCGATAGAAGACGCCCCAGGCGAAGACCGATAGCCAACCGGCGAGCAGAATGTGGGCATGAATCGGACGAAAGGCATAACTGCCGGCACCCGACATGTGCGATCCGAGCGCCGTCCCGATGACACCGAACAGCGCGGCGAGGCGAATTAAGCGAAGACTCCAAATCTTTTCCATGGCATAGAACAACTCCTTCAACGTGATGGCTTTATCGTAACGAAGCCAGATGAACGGAAGATGAACAGGGATTGAATCGATGCGCTTCGTGGAACAGCAGTAGAGAAGGAGGGAGACGATGGACCAACTGCGAACGATGTTGCAAATCATACTGACCGGGGTGGGAGCCTATTTGGCGATCATCCTCATCTTGCGCGTCTCCGGCAAGCGGACACTCGCCAAAATGAACGCCTTCGATTTTATCGTCACCGTGGCGCTCGGATCAATTTTGGCGACGACACTCACGAGTCGCCAGACACCGCTGCTGAACGGACTGACCGCGTTTGCGACGCTCGTGTTCATGCAATACGTCATGGCCAAATTGGCGACCCGCTCGAAACGTGTGAATCAACTGATCAAGTCGACGCCGGCACTGCTTTACTATGACGGGACATATTTAGAGGAAACGATGCGCCGGGAACGGGTGCTCGAGATTGAAGTGTTGCAGGCGATTCGATCGAGCGGGACGGATTTCGATCAAGTCGAGGCTGTCGTCTTGGAGACGGATGGGACGTTCTCGGTGTTGACGAGCACGGATACGGTGTTGCGAAACGTCCAGACGAAAAAAACGACTCGGTTCCGATGAACCGAGTCGTTTGATCGTTTAAATTAGAGGTACGTGCCTGCACCGACATAACGTGGTGCCCAGTAACCTGATGTGAAGCTCGCGTATTTAACGCCGCCTGTTTCAGAGTTGATCATTTGTGTTTTGCTGAGTGCCATTCCAACGTGTTGGATCGTGCGGCCGTTGTGTGAGAAGAACACGAGGTCGCCGGCTTGAATCGCTGACTTCGAAACTTTTTTCGAGTTTGCGTATTGCGAACGTGAATCACGTGGAATCGATTTGTTGATGGCTTTTTTGTAGACATGACCTGTGTAACCTGAGCAGTCAAATCCTGAAGTTGTCGTTCCGCCGTAACGGTAAGGTGTACCAAGATACTTCTTCGACTCGGCTACGAGTTTCGTACGAGCGCTTGATGTAGAAGACGTTGTGACTTTCTTCGCAGTCGCTGTTTTCGTGTTTGGCTTCAAGTACGTATATGTCGATGAAGCTGAGATATAACGGTGAGACCCTTTGTAGTTGATTTTGTAGAACGAACCAACTTTACCGAGGTATGTATAGCGTTGGCCTTTGTTCATCGTTGTCGTGACTTTCGATTTGAGCGACGGTGCTGTGCGGATGTTCAAGCCGTTAACTTTCGAGTAAGCGAATGTTCCAGTAGCGGCTTCTGCTTGTTCACCTGTTGTGAAAGCAAGACCCGAGAAAGCGAGAGTGGCAGCGACAATGATAGATGCGAAACGCTTTAACATAATATATTTCCCTCCGTTTTTTAAAATAAAACCCTAAGTGGCTGTATATGATCGATGTGTATAAACAAGATTAGAGCACAAGTTGCGTATGTTACCCGGTTTCCTGTGCAAATAAACTATATCATGCGCAAGACCGATGGCATTTTTCAATCGCGAGACAAAAACGGTTTTCTTGTAACATATTTGAAACAATATGCGAGAATAGAGACTTGTTTGTTACATAGAAAGGAAAAAGACTGTTATGTTTTCAACAACAGGGGAATAGACTGTCATGAAGCCGTTTTTCAAACAGTGACGGCTCGACAAAATTGTGATTAGATGAATGAGGATTGAACGTTTATTTTTGAAATATAGAATCATGAAAGACAGGTGACTTGAATGAGTCAAGCGACAGAACCGGCTAAAAATTACACGCTTCGGGAACTCGAGACGAAGACGTTGAAAGAATTATATGAGATCGCGAAAGAAGTGAACGTGCCCCAATATCGAGAGGCGCGCAAGCGCGAGCTCATGTTTCGGATTTTAAAATCACAGGCTGAATCGAAAGATCTTTATTTCCTCGAAGGCATCCTTGAGATCATCCCGCCAAACCCGCAGTCCCAAAATGATGGAGGCTTCGGTTTCCTCCGACCGATCAACTACTCTCAATCGTCTGAAGACATCTACATCGCCGCCTCGCAAATCCGGCGCTTTAATCTTCGCAACGGGGACCTCGTGACGGGGAAAGTCCGGAAACCGAAAGAGAATGAACGGTTCCAAGGGCTGCTCAGTGTCGAAGCGGTCAACGGCGAGACGGCCGACTCGACTCGGAATCGGGATTACTTCCCGGCGCTCACGCCGATTTACCCGGAACAGCAGATGGTGCTCGAGACAGAGCCGAATCATTTGTCGGTCCGCGTCATGGACATGATCGCGCCTGTCGGATTTGGACAGCGTGGGTTGATTGTCGCCCCGCCGAAAGCCGGGAAGACATCGCTTTTAAAAGAGATCGCCAACTCGATCACGACGAACCATCCGAACGTCGAGTTGATCATTCTCTTGATTGACGAGCGGCCAGAAGAAGTGACGGACATCCAGCGCTCGGTGCCGGGCGCAGACGTCGCCTACTCGACGTTTGATGAGACACCGGAGAACCACGCCCGGATTTCAGAGCTCGTCTTAGAGCGGGCGATGCGTCTCGTGGAACACAAGAAGGATGTCGTCATCCTGCTCGACTCGATCACGCGTCTGACGCGAGCGTATAACTTGTCTGTCCCACCGAGCGGACGGACGCTCTCCGGCGGAATCGACCCGGCCGCGTTCCATAAACCGAAGAAGTTCTTCGGGGCGGCCCGTAACATCGAGGACGGCGGCAGTTTGACGATCCTCGGTACGGCGCTCGTTGACACAGGGTCACGCATGGACGACGTCATCTATGAAGAGTTCAAAGGGACGGGCAACATGGAGCTCCATCTCGACCGGAAGCTCGCGGAACGCCGAATCTTCCCGGCCATCGACATCCGTCGTTCGGGAACGCGCAAGGAAGAATTGCTGCTCGGCAAAGGCGAGCTCGACTCGCTTTGGACGATTCGACGGACGATGAACGAGTCGCCAGATTTCGTCGATCAGTTCTTGCGGCGGGTCCGCGAAACGAAAACGAACCTCGACTTTTTTGCGGCGCTTGAGGCCGATAAGAAAAAGAGTCGACGCCCGGTGAAAAAAACGAAAACAGACTTGTAAATCCGTGAGCCGGGTGCTATTATATTCTAGTGAACTTTCTCTAGGTTGAAAGAATACTTAGGGCCGAAGGAGTTGAAAAGCAATGAAACAAGGAATCCACCCAGAATACCGTAAAGTCGTATTCATGGACTCGACGACTGAGTTCAAATTCATCTCTGGTTCGACTCGTTACTCTAACGAGACAATCACGATGGAAGATGGTAACGAATACCCACTCATCCGTGTCGATGTATCTTCTGATTCGCACCCGTTCTACACAGGTCGCCAGAAATTCGCATCTGCAGACGGTCGTATCGAGCGCTTCAACAAGAAGTACCAACGTTAATCGTCAACTTGTATGCACACCGCCTAGGGATTGCCCTTGGCGGTTTTTTGTTGTCTTCTGATGGGTAAAGAGACGAAAGACTGACGTGAGGGGGCTTTTATGGAATTCATACTGATTAGTATCAGTTTATTGATTGGCGTCGGTATTCTGTCACAATGGTTGGCCTGGCGCTATCAAATCCCGGCCATCATCGTCATGACGGTCGCCGGTGTACTGGCCGGGCCGATGCTCGGATTGTTCGACCCGCGAGAACTGCTCGGTGAACTGTATAGCCCGATCATTTCTTTTGCCGTCGCTATCATCTTGTTTGAAGGGAGCCTCGGCCTCCATTTCAGTGAAATCAATCAATTTCGCCGCTCCATCGTCCGCATCGTGACGATCGGGGTGACGCTGTCGTTCGTCGGGGCCTCACTGTTGATTCAATACGTCGGAGGTCTCCATTGGGTTGTCGCTTGGACGATGGGCGCACTTTTCGTCGTCACCGGTCCGACGGTCGTCATCCCGTTATTGCGCCAAGCGCATTTAAAGGATCGGGTCGGTGCCATTTTGAAATGGGAAGGAATCATCGTTGACCCGGTCGGCGCCCTGCTCGGCTTGTTCGTCATCCGCATCGGTTATATCGTCTATGAAGGAATGGACTTGTGGATGCAACTCTTGTTCGCGGGCGCTTGCCTCGTCGGCATCGGTCTCGGTTACTTGTTCGGGCACGTGTTGATGGGCTGGTTTGTCGGTGAGAAAATCCCTCGCTATCTCCGGGCCTCGGTCACGTTGACGGCCGTCTTGATCTTGTTCTCATTGAGTGAATTCATGATGCACGAAGTCGGTCTGCTCGCCGTGACGGCGATGGGAATGACGATGGCGAACACGAAACATCGGGATGAGGAAATCATCGAGGAGTTGCAATCATTTAAAGAGGACATCTCGATCTTGCTCATCTCGTCGGTGTTCATCCTGCTGACGGCGTCGCTGTCACGCGATGAACTGCTCAACATCTTCCAATGGCCGCTTCTTTTGACGATTGCCGGCATTTTGTTTCTCGTTCGTCCGCTCGCGATTTATGGATCGACAATCGGCGTCGGGCTTCCGCTCAGCGAACGTGGTTTCATCGGATGGATTGCCCCGCGTGGAATCGTCGCCATGACAGTCGCCGGTTTTTTCGCAGAAGAAGTGGCGCATCTCGGGATTGACGACGCGTCGCAAATGCTACCGCTCACGATCGGACTGGTCTTTATTTCTGTGACACTACACGGGCTGACGATTCGACCGCTCGCTCGAAAATTGCATTTGATTGATAATAAAAAAGAAGAAGCGGCAGACGAATGAAGCGAAATCGGGACGGGAGCATGCCGTTCCGATTTTTGTCAGAAGTCAACCCTTTTCCTGTGACCGAAAGATGGTTATAATCGGAAAGCGATTAACGAAGGAGAGGGCGAAGTAGAATGATGCATGTGACGAACCGTTACGGTTGGATAGAAGTGATTTGTGGGAGTATGTTTTCTGGGAAATCGGAGGAACTGATCCGCCGTGTCCGTCGGGCGCATTACGGGAAAATCCCTGTCCAAGTGTTCAAACCGGCGATTGACGACCGTTACCATGAGGAAAACGTCGTTTCCCACAGCGGCAATTCGGTCGTGGCCGTACCGATTCAATCGAGTCAAGATTTGTACGATGCGGTGCGCGAAGAGACGCAAGTCATCGCCATCGACGAGGTTCAGTTCTTCGACGAAGGGATCGTCGATGTGATTGAGCAATTGGCGTCAGAAGACAAACGTGTCATCTGCGCTGGACTCGACATGGACTTCCGAGGCGAGCCGTTCACAATGATGCCGGAACTGTTGTCACGTGCCGAATTCGTCACGAAACTGCAGGCGATCTGTCTGTCATGCGGGGCGCCGGCTTCCCGGACGCAACGATTGATTGACGGGGAACCGGCCCGTTTCGAGGATCCGGTCATCTTGGTCGGTGCCTCGGAGTCGTATGAGCCGCGTTGCCGCCATTGTCATGACGTCCCGAATAAACCACGCCCAGTCCGCCATACAGTGGCCGACTGACGTCCACGGACCGCCCTCGGCGGTTCGTTTTTTGCTATAATGAAGACAGTTCGATTTGACGGAGAAAGGACGGATCATCATGTTTGACCGTTTGAGCGTATTAGAAGAACGCTATATGCAATTAAATGAGATGCTCGCTGACCCTGAAGTGCTCAGCGATGCGAATAAATTACGACAATATTCAAAAGAACAGTCTCAGCTCGAGGAGACGGTACAGGCATATCGCCACTATAAAGAGACGAGCACGGCGTATAAAGAAGCGAAACTCATGCTTGAAGACCGCACACTCGATGCCGACATGCGGGAGCTCGCCAAAGAAGAGATGGCGCTTCTCGAGCCGGAAGTGAAGGCGCTCGAAGCGAAACTTCGCGTCTTGCTGTTGCCGAAAGACCCGAACGACGACAAGAACGTCATCGTCGAGATTCGCGGAGCGGCCGGTGGGGACGAAGCGGCACTGTTCGCAGTCGACTTGTACAAGATGTACACGCGTTTCGCCGAGCGGCAGAACTGGAAGACCGAATTGATCGACGCCAACTATACAGAACTCGGCGGCTTCAAAGAAGTGACGTTCCTAATCAACGGGACCGGCGCCTACTCGAAATTGAAGTTCGAGAATGGGGCGCATCGGGTTCAACGCGTCCCATCGACCGAGTCGGGCGGACGCATCCATACATCGACGGCGACCGTCGCGGTATTGCCGGAAGCCGAAGACGTCGAAGTGCATATCGATATGAAAGACGTTCGTGTCGACACGTTCACGTCGTCCGGACCAGGGGGCCAGTCGGTCAACACGACCCAATCGGCCGTGCGGTTGACGCACATTCCCTCGGGGCTCGTCGTCTCATGTCAGGATGAGAAGTCGCAACATAAGAATAAAGACAAGGCACTCAAAGTGCTCCGGGCTCGGCTCTATGACAAAATGCAGAGCGAACACCTCGAAGAACTGTCAGCGCAGCGCAAGTCTGCCGTCGGGACAGGGGATCGCTCGGAGCGGATTCGGACGTATAACTTCCCACAGAGCCGCGTGACCGATCACCGCATCGGACTCACGCTTCAAAAGCTCGACCGCGTCCTCGCTGGGGAACTTGAAGATATCATCGATGCCCTCGTCATGGACGAGCAGGCCCGTCTCATGGAGGACGTGGACTGATGCGAATCGCCGCGAGATTGAAGCAAGCGGAGCGGGAACTTCTTGACGCGGGGCGCGATGCCTCGACCGCGGAGTGGTGGCTCATGCACGTCCTTGACGTCGACCGGACGGGACTGCTCATCCGTTTATCCGACGAATTGACAGATGATGAGGAATCTAAATTCCGAACAGGATTCGAGCGCCTGCTCGCAGGCGAGCCGGTCCAGCATTTGATTGGTCACGCCCCGTTTTACGGGCGGATGTTCGAGGTCAATCGGGACGTCTTGATTCCGCGCCCGGAAACGGAAGAGTTGATCGAATGGGTCGTTGAGCACGTGACCGACGTGGCCGATGATGACATCGTCGATATCGGGACCGGCAGCGGGGCAATCGCCGTCACGCTAAGTCTCGAACTCGGTGTCCGCGTCCAGACGGTCGATATTTCCCGGGAAGCGATTGCTGTCGCCAAGCGGAACGCAACAGCGCTCGGGGCGGACGTGTCCTTCCATGAAGGTGATTGCCTCGCCCCGATTGCCGACGACTCGATTCGTGTGCTCGTCTCAAATCCGCCCTATATCGAGGCGGACGAACTGCTCGATGAGACGGTCTCAGGCTATGAGCCGCACCTCGCCTTGTTCGGAGGAGCAGACGGGCTCGATTTTTATCGGAAGATTATCGCCGACTCGATGCGCGTCTTGTGTGCCGATTGGCAATTGATTGCATTTGAAATCGGGTATAATCAAGGACAAGTTGTGAAATCGTACCTGTCCGAACGTTATCCTGAAGCAGAAACGGGTATTTTAAAAGATATAAACGGCAAAGACCGAATCGTCTACGCCGTGAGGGAAGGGATTGCGCATGGAAACGAAATGGATCAAGCCGACAGAAGTTGAGGAAGGGGTACGTCTCTTGCAGGCGGGCGAGGTGATCGCCATGCCGACGGAGACCGTCTACGGACTCGCCGGAGACGCGACGAACGACGTCGCCATCAAAAAGATTTTCGAGGCGAAAGGAAGACCGTCGGACAACCCGCTCATCGTCCACGTGGCCTCGGTCGAACAGGCCGAGCATTTCGCGCAAACCATCCCGCCGGTCGCCAGACGCTTGATGGAAGCGTTTTGGCCTGGTGCCTTGACCATCATCTTACCGTCGAACGGCCGAGCGTCTTCGTTCGTGACGGCTGGTCTTGATTCGATCGGACTCAGAATGCCGAATCATCCGGCCGCGCTGGAATTGATTCGTACGTCCGGTCTTGGACTGGCGGCACCGAGCGCGAACCGTTCTGGACGTCCATCACCGACGTCAGCCCGGCACGTGGCAGATGATTTGACTGGCCGGATCGCGGGTATTATGGATGGGGGACCGACAGGCATCGGTGTCGAATCGACCGTGATCGACTGCACGACGGAGCCGGCGATGATTTTACGTCCGGGCGGCGTGACGAAAGAAGCGATTGAGGCGGTCATCGGCCCGGTCATTCTCGATGCCAACTTGAGCGATGAAGCAGCTGCGCCACGATCACCAGGAATGAAGTACACCCATTACGCCCCGAGCGCCCCTCTTTATTTAGTCGAAGGAGGACGCGATGACCTCGTCCGTGTCATCACGACACGACAGGCGACGGGCAAGCGAGTTGGCGCACTCGTATTCGATGAAGCGACGACCCCGGCGGACGTCACTCTCTCCCTCGGTATTTCGATGGAGACAGCGGCCCAGCGTTTGTATGAGGCGTTGCGAAAGTTTGATGAGACGGATGTAGAAGAGATTTACGTGAATCGGATTGAACCGACGGGAGTCGCTCTTGCCGTATATAACCGCCTCTACAAGGCGGCAGGCGGTAAAGTCATCCGTCCACAGGAAGAGGCTTAAGGACATAGAGGAGGATCACGCGATGTCAATGAAACGCGTATTATTCATATGTAGTGGGAACACATGCCGAAGCCCGATGGCGATGGCCCTGCTCCGCTCGAAAGTGACGGGGGACGAGTTCGATATTCGTTCGGCCGGGCTGCGGACGATGCAAGGGTTCGACGCCTCAGAAAATGCACTCCAAGTGTTGCGTGAACGAGGAATTGAGCTCGATCACGTGACCCAGACATTCGACGACGTCCTCGGACGTTGGGCGGACGTCATCTTGACGATGACACGGGCGCATCGTGAACAGATTCGGGACACGTACCCGGATTTGGCCGACCGCACGTTCACGTTATACGAGTTCGTCACCGGACTCGAGCGCGACATCAATGACCCGTTCGGAGGGTCGATGAACGTCTACCGCCAAGTCCGAAACGAACTCGAACCACTCGTGAATCGACTTGTGCTAAAATTGACGAATGACGGGTCAAAGGTGACAAAACCACCGAGACGCCTACCAAAGAAGACGGGGGAATGAACGAATGAAAATCGCAATTGGCGCCGATCATGGCGGATTTAACTTGAAAAAAGACATCATCGGACTATTGGAAGAGCTTGGTCACGAGTATAAGGACTTCGGGACACACTCGGCCGAGTCAATCGATTATCCAGACGTGGCGATTCCGGTCGCTGAAGCCGTCGCGGCTGGTGAGTTCGACCGTGGCATCTTGATTTGCGGGACAGGGATCGGCATCGGGATTGCCGCCAACAAAGTGAAAGGCATCCGGGCGGCACTCGTCCATGACTCGTTCAGCGCGAAAGCGACACGTCAACACAACGACTCGAACATCATGACGATGGGCGAGCGCGTCATCGGACCGGGTCTTGCACTCGATTTAGTGGCGACATGGCTCGATACAGATTTCGAGGGCGGACGCCACTCGAACCGTGTCGATAAGATGAGCGCTTACGAAACGAAGTGACGGCGATGAAGGCGGAACTTTTGAACTTATTGACGGAGTTGCACGAACGGTTTCCGTTAGATGAGGACAAGATTCTCGTCATCGGTTGTTCGACGAGTGAGGTCGTCGGTAAGACGATCGGGAAAGCGGGCTCGATTGATGTGGCGTCGGACTTCATCGAAGCGTTTCTGACGTTTCGCGACAAGACCGGTGTCCATCTCGCCTTTCAAGGCTGTGAACATATCAATCGGGCGCTCACGGTCGAACGACGGACGCAGAAACAGTTCGGTTTGACAGAAGTGACGGTCGTCCCTGTGCGCGCAGCGGGCGGGGCGATGGCGGAGAAAGCGTACGAAAGCTTCGATACGCCTTGCGTCGTCGAATCGATTCAAGCGGATGCAGGGATCGATATCGGGTCGACGCTGATCGGTATGCATTTGAAGCCGGTCGCGATTCCGGTCCGCTTATCAGCGAAGCAGCTCGGTGAGGCGTATGTCACGTTCGCCGTCACGCGGCCGAAACTGATTGGCGGCCCCCGGGCCCACTATCCAGCGAAATAAACGAAAGCCGGTCGCGAGGACCGGCTTTTTTTTGCGTTATAACTCTTCACTGAACAAGTAGGAAAGGACCATCGGGAACCGTTCACGCCAAGCGAGCTCGTTATGCACGCCTTCCTCGATGACCTCGAAACGGATATGGTCGACTTTGTCGTGGAGGAGCGCATAGACGCGTTCGCTCGACTCGAGATACATTTCGTTCGTCGGACCGTCCGCTGACGGTTGTTCGACTTCTTTCCGACCGACGTCCATATATAGACGTTCGACACCGCTCAAATCGCTCGACTCGATTAACTGTTCAAGCTCGGTCTGGTTGAACCAGAACGCCGATGATAGCGAGGCGACGCGTTTGAAGATGTCGGGATAGACACATGCGGCGTAAATCGAGATCAACCCGCCCATCGAACTGCCCATCATCGCCGTCTCGTCCGGATTCGTCCGATAGTTCGCGTCAATCATCGGTTTTAACTCTTGGGCGATATATTCGATGTAGGCCGACCCTTGGCCGCCGAGCGTCACGTCTTGACCGAGCAGGCTCTCACCGATGTATGGGTTTTCCCACGGTCCGTATTCGTCGAGTCGCATCTCGCCCGGGGCACTGTCGATGCCGACGATAATCAAGTCGCGTTTCGAGGCGTCCACATACTCGCCGGCGCGCCAACTCATCTTATAGCTCGCGTCCTCGTCGGCGAACACGTTCTGTCCGTCATGCATATAGAGCACGGGATAACGTTTGTCCGTCGTGTCGTAATCGGCCGGGGTATAAATCCGAATCGTCCGCTCGCGCTCGAACGGGGTGATGGTGATCTGTTTTGTCTCAATCATAAACATCCTCCTCTGATCGTCTTCTTCATTATGATACCCAACTTGCCCGTGGATTAGACGATACCCAAAAAAAGAAGCATATGTTACGATGGGGGTGTTGATTTTTAGACATTCAGAGGGGGTTTCAACATGGTAAACACGACGAAGTTGAAAGTACAGGATGCGGAATTGTTTGAAGCGATGCAACACGAGCTCGGTCGCCAACGCGAGAACATCGAACTCATTGCCTCGGAGAATTTTGTCTCAGAAGCAGTCATGGAAGCGCAAGGTGGCGTGCTCACGAACAAGTACGCGGAAGGTTATCCAGGCCGTCGCTACTACGGTGGTTGTGAGTTCGTCGACGTGGCCGAGAACTTGGCCCGCGACCGTGCGAAAGAGCTGTTCGGTGCAGAACATGCCAACGTGCAGCCGCATTCGGGTGCCCAAGCGAACATGGCCGTTTACTTTACAGTACTTGAAGCCGGTGACACGGTGCTCGGCATGAACTTGTCGCACGGTGGCCATTTGACGCACGGAAGTCCGGTCAACTTCTCAGGCGTTCAATACAATTTCGTCGAATACGGTGTGGACAAAGAGACAGAACACATCGATTATGACGTTGTCGCAGCCCTCGCGAAAGAACATAAACCAAAACTCATCGTCGCTGGTGCCTCGGCGTACCCGCGGACAATCGACTTCGCCAAGTTCCGTGAGATCGCCGATAGCGTCGATGCTTACCTCATGGTCGACATGGCGCACATCGCCGGTCTCGTCGCGGCCGGGCTTCATCCGAACCCGGTCGAGCACGCGCACTTCGTGACGACGACGACACACAAGACGCTCCGCGGTCCACGCGGCGGCATGATCCTCTGTAAAGAGGAGTTCGCCAAGGCGATCGACAAGTCGATCTTCCCAGGGATTCAAGGCGGTCCGCTCATGCACGTCATCGCTGCGAAGGCAGTGGCGTTCGGAGAAGCGCTTCAACCTGAGTTCAAAGATTATCAGGCACAAGTCATCAAGAACGCACAAGTGCTCGCGCAAGGATTAGAAGAAGAGGGACTCCGCATCGTATCGGGCGGCACGGATAACCACCTTCTCCTCGTCGACCTCCGTGGCATCGATATCACCGGGAAAGCGGCCGAGCATGCGCTCGACGCGGCCGGCATCACCGTCAACAAGAACACGATCCCATTCGATCCGGCCTCACCGTTCGTGACGAGCGGGATTCGTCTCGGGACGGCCGCGATGACGACACGCGGATTGAAAGAAGACGATATGCGTGAAGTCGCTCGCTTGATCGGACGCGTCTTGACGAACCATGAAGATGAGGCGGTGCTCACCGAAGCGCATGAAGCCGTGCGCGCGTTGACGGCGAAGTTCCCGCTCTATCCTGAACGAGGCTGACGAATGGACGTACGGACACTCGCAGATCGGGAACTCGCGGAACTGCCGCTCATCGATATGACCGAATGGCTCGTCCGAAAAGGCGAGCACGACCCGACGTTTCGCCTCGTCGCGAACGAGTTCGAGGTCGTCACGACGCTGCTCGATCATGGCTATTATATCGAGGCAAGTGAACGGATCGTACCGCTTCTCGGGATGAAAGTGCCGGCGGCGTTTCATCGGCTCGGGCTCGCGCTCGAAGTGAAGGCGAACGGAAAGAAGGCGGCCAAGCGCCGCTTTCGTTCGTTCTCGCCGGCCGTCATCGGTCATGCGGACTTGTCAGATTGGAAGAACGCGTTCAAGTGGGACAAGACATGGCTCGGCCTGCCGCTCGTCGTCGGGCTCGGACTGGTCGCGCTCGCCTTTTGGCCGGACCCGGCGCCACCCCCAGTGACGCCGTCCGCTTCCGACGAGCGGGTCGTGACGGTGACGGAAGAGGAGGCACTCGCGAAACGGTTAGAAGAACTCGAGAAAGAAGTCGCCCGGCTTGAAGAAGCGAACGAGGCGCTCCAAACCGAGGACGAGACGACCGGGTCGCCTGAGGCACAGGCCGTCATCCCGCTCGCTAAAGTCGAGACACTCGTCTCGGACAAACGATACGAGGAAGCCGATGCGCTCCTCGTCGGCAAGGCGAAAGCCGGTCAAGAACAGGCGGTCGGATTTTATCGCTTGCTCGTCGACAACAAGCTCGGTGAAGCGGAGATCCAAGACTATGCCGCTTACGTCGAGACGTACCCAGAATCGGGATATAAAGCGGACGTCTTATGGATGAAAGGCATCGCCGAGAAGAAGTCCGGGGACGACATGTACCGGACGACGCTCGCCGAGGTCGCCGCCATGGATGGAACGTATTGGGCGCCGATTGCCAAATCGGTGCTCGAGGAAGAATGAGGTCGCAGCGTGCTGTGGCCTCTTTTTCTCATCAAATTCTAATCTGTTTCACCGCTCTTTCTCAGCTCGCTCCCGTACAGTAAAGAAAGAAAATAGACAAGGGAGAGGGATTTATGCGCGCAACTAGCAGAGGTAAGATTGGAAGAATGGTTCGAGGAGTGGCCGTCGGTGCGCTCGCATTTACACTCATGGCGGCAGGGGTCGCCGGGTTCTTATTATTCACCTTGACCGGTAACGCTTGGCTCGACCAAATCGCTCAAGTCGGGACTGATTTAGCGTTTCAGGCGGAAGGGATTGAAACGACGTTTGACCGGATGGGCGATTCACTCGAATTGCGCATCGAACAAGCGATTCCAGAAGCAGTTCGTCCGTTTTTTGACTGAGGAATCCGGGAACACTTAGAATGATGCGTCGGGCGGACTGCTCGGCGTTTTTTTTAAGAAAGGATGAATGGAATGCCTACGATTCTCGTCGTTGAAGACGATGCTAAAATTGCCAGATTACTCGAACTTGAACTTATGCATGCCGGTTATCAAGTCGAGGTCGCTCATGACGGGCGGGCCGGGCTCGACCGGGCACTCACTGGTGGGATTGACCTCATGTTGCTCGATGTCATGCTGCCGCAGATGAGCGGACTCGAAGTCGTGCGCCGCGTCAAAGAAGAGCAGCCGCTTCTCCCGGTATTGATGGTGACGGCACGTGGGGACCGTTACGACAAAGTGAGCGGTCTCGACCTCGGGGCCGACGATTACATCACGAAACCGTTCGAGATGGAAGAGTTGCTCGCACGGATTCGGGCGTTCTTACGGATGCGGCAACACGTCCAAGTCGATACGAGTGAACGGGTCTTATCTTATGAAGGGCTGACCGTCGACGTCAATCGTCACGAAGTAATCTGCGAGGGGCAAAAAGTCGACTTGACCCGACGTGAGTTCGATTTACTCGTCTATCTGCTCGAACATCCCGAACGCGTGCTCACACGCGACCAACTCGTCGAACACGTCTGGGGCTTCGATTATTACGGGGACACGAACGTCGTCGATGTGTACGTCCGCTATGTCCGGAAGAAACTCGGTGGCTCCTGGATTCAGACGGTCCGAGGCGTCGGCTATATGCTGAAGCGTGGTGAATAAGGTGAAGCTACGGACGAAAATCGCTTTGGCGATGGCGGGGTTCATGTTGTTCCTCCTGATCACCTCGTTCGGTGTCGCCTGGCTCGTCTCGCGTCAACAGATCGTCGACGCCCGCTATGACGTCTTGCGCCAGGCACTCAGCTTGCTCGAGGAGGACGAGCGGAATCGCCAGGCCGTCTTGTCGTTACACGAGGACAGTGTCGTGCTCGAACGGCAAGCGAACGGTGACTGGGGCATCATCGGCGGAGAGGCCGAGGAAGGATTGCGGTTTCCCGTCAATTTCGGCGAGCCGGCCCTCGTCGACGACTGGTTCGTCATCGCGACGTCGAACGGGCTCGGCTACGCGTTTCAAGACGCGGCGGTGAGTGAGACGCTCCAGACGCTCGCCACGATCTTTCTCATCATCTTTTTGATCGCCGTGGCGATGACGTTCATCGGCAGCCTTTGGATCGTCAGGCAAGGGCTCGACCCGCTCCGTCGGCTCGAGACGACGATGGAACGGATCACGGAATCGGGCACCCTTGAGACCATCGATGTCGGGACGAGCCAAGACGAAGTGTCGACACTTGCGACCGGCTTCAATCAAATGATTGGCCGGGTCGAAGGGTCGATGGAGCAACAACGGCGTTTCGTCGCCGATGTTTCACATGAACTGAAGACGCCGCTCACGGTCATCGAAGGGTACGCCAAACTGCTCCGGCGCTGGGGACAAAGCGACCCGGCCGTCCGTGACGAGGCGATCGACCATATTTTGACGGAATCCCGGCAAATGCGCGAAGACTTGATTGAACCGATGCTTGAACTGAGCCGCTTCTCCTCACTTGAAGAAATCGAGGCTGAAGCGATTGAATTAACCGAGCTCGCCGAACAATTGACCGAGCGGTTCGAGCGTTCGCATGGCGTCCGGGTTCCAATCGAGGCGACAGGAACGTGGTACGGGCACCGTGATTCGCTGCAAAGGCTCGTCGTCATCTTCATCGACAACAGCTTGAAGTACGCGACTGACACGCACGTGACGATGACACCGAGTCGGATTGAAGTGCGTGACCATGGGACGACGCTGAGCGATGACGGCAGGGCGCGTCTGTTCGACCGTTTTTATCGACTCGATGAGGCGCGGGACCGGAGCGGCAGCGGACTCGGGCTCGCCATCGCCAAGGAAGTGGCCGACATGAACGGTTGGTCGGTCGGCAGTTACGCGAACGCGCCGGACGGCAGCGTCTTCTTCGTCGCAAAATGACAAACCTTTCGCAGATTCTCATCATTTTCTAATGGAATCCTCGTGGTGCTCTAAGGTCACCGTTCTATGATGAAGATGTAGAACAAGTTCACCACATGAAACGAGGAGGAAACATCATGAAACTAATCGGATGGATTTTAGGCGTCGGCTTGGCAGTCCTCGCCGTCGCAGGGATCGGGTTGTATGTTGCGAATGACAACACGGACACGGTCATCGTCCCGCGGTCGGTCGACAGTGTGAACAGTGGAACGGATGATGCCGCAGATGACGCACAAGACGATGCGAACAAGGAAGCGGCCGCGTCGACAGAAGGAACAGCCTCGAGTGATACGCCGGTCCGCTCGGTCGATGACGATGATTATGAATTGTATGGTACCCTCGTCAACCTATCAGACCGGGACGTGACGATCAGCTTCAGCGGCAAGGAAGCGACGTATCCGCTCGCGGCCCGTCATGAGATTGATGACGACACACCGAAAGCCGGTGACCGCGTCAAACTCGAGTTCAATCAAAACGAGGAAGTGAAGGAAGTCGACCGCGAGAGTGACGACTTTGACATCTACGGTACGTTCGTCAGCTTGTCGGACCGTGACGTGACCATCGAGCGTGACGGCAAGTCAGAGACGTTCAAACTCGCGAGCCGCTACGAGCTTGACGACGAGGCGCCAAAAGCCGGTGACCGCGTCAAACTTGAGTTGAACCTTCAACAGCAAGTGAAAGAGATTGAACGTGACGATGACCGGGATGACCAAGACGATCAAGATGATCAAAACGACGATCAAAATGATGACGACCAAGATGACGATCGGGACGATGATCAAGACGACGACTAAAAAAGTGCCACGCAAGTGGCATTTTTTGTTTGTTCTTCTAACTATATAAGTAATTATTATTGTATGATAAAGTGAAAAAGAAAATTTTAGGTGATAGTACCCAAATAAATGTGAAAGGAGGGGGCGGAATGAAACACGTCTTATGGATGATGATCGTTGGCATCATCTTTTTAAGCGGATGTGGCGCAAACGAGACGAACGCGCTCAACTTGCGGTCATTGTCGACGTATGCGATTCACCAAGACCGAGACATCCCGTTGACGTCTGCGCTGAAGTCGCGATTATTGAATTACTGTGAGCAAAAACCGACGGACGTGTTGCCGATGCGTCGGGCTGAAGTGGCCTCCATTACATTCCGTCATCCTTTCTACGACGAATTAGGCAGCAAGACCGTCAAATATTGGCGGAGCGGGGAGTCGCACTACGTCTCGTGCTTGAACAGTGACGAGCAAAACGCACGGGTCTTCCGCACGGACAAGATCGCAGCGTTCGAGGCTGCCGTTACGGCGAATTCTGTTGAAATCGAAGTCGGAGATACGCTGTCGTTCATTCCTGAACCGAACGTCGAAAATGTGATACAGTCCTTCTCGGTCAATAAGGCACACGAGACGATCATCCCAGGATCCGTCTTCCGGTATGAGACACCGGACCGAGGGGCGCTCCACGTCACGTACCAAGTCTTTCAGGACGGGGCGGCGAAAGGGCAAATGATCGAGCCCGGATTGTTCGTCTTTGAGAGCGGGAAGAACGATGGGGTCGCCTTCTTGACTCAATTGGCCGACAAGCGAATCACGTTACAGATGGGGAGGGAAGAAGCATGGGAACGTACCGTGCTACCGGCCGTCTTCACGGGCGAATATGTCGCCGTCGACTCAACGGAAGCCGTTTTTGCATCAATTGCGAATGAGCGCAGGCTGCTGAAGCGGGTCGTCCTAGCAGATGTGCCCATCCATGATTTCACTGAACGGGCATCGGTCGAGTTGTCGGAACGTTACGGGACCGTAATCGAGGTGTGGGGCACGGTGAAACGGCCTGGCGCCGGGGAATTGACGATTGTATCGGAGCCAAAAGAGACGATGCGTCTGGCGACGTATGAGACGGAGACGAAAATCGCCCATCTCGGTGGGCCGAGTACGAGCGACCTATTTGAATTGTTATCCCACGTGAAGCCGAGTAGTGGACAGCCGACCGGGGAACGATGCGGGACGCTCGCGCTCTATGAACAGTTGACCGAACAACGGTTTGACGTCTGGATGGAGGAAGGGCAAGACACCCTTCAATTGATGGACGTCGAGACGGAACGAGTCTATTTGATTGATCGTCTCGAATTAGAGTCAACGCTGAATACTTACATATGACCAAATAACTTATTGTTTTACCCGTTTCATGACACTTTCATGTCGTGAAGCGGTTTTTTGTTGTCAAATTGACACTATGTTTTCGTGAAAAACTATCCTATAATTTTTTTTGCGAAGGTTCAACATTACATACACGAATCCGATACATCCATAAAACACACAGCACTAACCTTCTCGTCATTTGAATAGAAAGAAAAGGGGGAACAACGAGACACAACTCCATTCAACCATCATCGTCCGTCACCACGTTTTGTCAGTCATCAGGAGAGGAATAGGTAGTGAAATTGAAAAAGTTAATTATGTCTCTAACGGTAGTGTTGTTAATTGTTAGTCTGAACATGTCTAAAACGGGGGCACAAACCATGAACCCACTCGACGGTGTGAAGAACTATCAAGTGTATTATGGCCATCCAACGGCAGCGATTCTAAAAGATATGCAGAACTACGATCTCGTCATCATTGAGCCGCTCCACTACACGAAAGCACAAGTGGAGCAAATCAAAGCGCGCGGGACGAAAGTGCTCGGTTATATTAGCGTCATGGAAGTCGCGACATGGAACACCGGTCTCATGTCAAAACTTCAGTCAGGTGACTTCTTTACGCGTAACGGACAACGTGTCCATTACTCAGAATGGGATTCGTACTTGACGAACATCGCCTCGCCGCACTTCCAAGGGTTACTCCTTACGGAAATCCAGAACCAAGTCGTCGCCAAAGGCATCGATGGCGTGTTCATGGATACGGTCGGCGATATCGATAACGAACATTTGAACAACCCGACGGTGCTCAAACAACAACGAGACGGCCTCGTCAACTTCTTGAAACAAGCACGGGCTCGCTATGGGGATATCGCCATGGTCCAAAACTGGGGCTTCGACACACTTGAAACATCGACGGCGCCATATGTCGACGGCATCATGTGGGAGAGCTTCAATGCCGATACGATCAAGAGCGACGCTTGGTCACAAAACATGATCAAGAAGCTACAAGCGGTCGACGCGAAGCACTCGGTCAAGACGCTCACGATTTCGACGCGTCTTAGCGCGGATAGCCACAAGCTCGCCAAAGATTCTGGTTTCATCCACTTCCATGAAGCGGATGCTTACGTGAACTGGAACGCGGGACTTGTGACACGTACGAAAGACACGGCGCCGACACCAGCGCCAGTCGCGGTAGCACCGGCGACAAAGCCGGCTACAACGACAACAACGAAGCCAGCTGAAACGACTACGACGAAACCGGCTACAACGACTACGACGAAACCGGCTGAAACGACTACGACAAAGCCGGCTACAACGACAACAACGAAACCAGCTGAAACGACTACGACAAAGCCGGCTACAACGGCAACAACGAAGCCAGCTGAAACGACTACGACGAAGCCGGCTACAACGACGACAACAAAGCCGGCTACAACGGCAACAACGAAGCCAGCCGAAACAACTACGACAAAGCCGGCTACAACAACAACAACGAAGCCAGCTGAAACAACTACGACAAAGCCGGCTACAACGACAACGACGAAACCGGCTCCGTCGGCGAATGAACAGACTGCGTCAAAAGAGAAGTCGACACAAAAGACAAAAGCCGAGTTGAAGCAAGAGAAGAAAGACAAAAAAGAGAAGAAGAAGGCGAAAAAGCATGCCAAAAAACATGCTAAAAAGCATGCCGCCAAGCACAGCTCGTCTAACGACCATCACGCCGCCAAAGGAAACATGTGCGGAAAAGTGAAACACAAGACGGCCGGTTTTCTGAATTTCTTCAAATTCTGATCGACGTGTCACCTGAAGCCCGAGGGATCGATTCCGTTCCTTCGGGTTTCGTCTGACCTCTTAGAAAACAGAAGTTGACCCTACCTTTCTCAGAAAAGTTAGGGTACAATGCTCAAGAGAGATTGAGAGAGGAGTGAAGCATGATGGGCAAAGTACACGTTTATGACCACCCATTGATTCAGCACAAGATGACGATTATGCGCAAAGTAGAGACGGGGACAAAGCAGTTCCGTGAACTCGTAGACGAGGTCTCGTCACTCATGGCATACGAAATTACACGCGACCTTCCGCTTACTGATGTAGAAATCGAGACACCGGTCTCTGTATCGACACAGAAGATGATCGCCGGCAAGAAATTGGGAATCGTCCCAATTTTACGGGCAGGCCTCGGCATGGTGGATGGCTTCCTCAAAATGATGCCGAACGTCAAAGTCGGTCACATCGGTCTATACCGTGACCCGGAGACGCTCGAGCCGCACGAATACTATCTCAAGTTGCCGACGGACGTCACAGAGCGTGACTTCATCGTCGTCGACCCGATGCTCGCAACTGGTGGTTCGGCCGCTGATGCGATTGCCGCGCTTAAAAAGCACGGTGCCAAGTCGATCAAGCTCGCTTGCCTCTGCGCAGCCCCTGAAGGTGTGGAACGTGTTCAAGCTGAACACCCAGACGTCGAAATCTATCTCGCCGCACTTGACGAGAAGTTGAACGACCATGGTTACATCGTCCCAGGACTCGGTGACGCGGGTGACCGTTTGTTCGGAACAAAATAAGCACGAACCCGTACAGAGAGGATCCGAGTGATCCTCTTTTTTTGTGGAATGTGCCGCGATCGATTCAAAATAGTTGAGGTGAAGCGAGTCACGACCGATAGTAGAAAAGGAAGGGACAGTATGGCGGTCCAATCATGAAAAAGGGAAGAGACGCCGTGAAGACTAAATTCTCACTACTACAAAGATATTTGCTCATTTCTTTGATGGCGCTGTTTTTGACGAGCATCTGGAGCTATAGCGCGTTTCAAGATATCGAACGAGAGAACCGTCGGATCGTCGAAGAGGCGATCCCGATTGCGAACGCCGCCTCAGAGCTGCTCCGGTTGTTGCTCGATCAAGAGCTGTCGGTCCGAGGCTATACATATAATCAAGACACCCTGTCACTCGAGCAGTATGAAGCGACGAAGCGCTCGTTGTCGGAGACGATTCACGTCATCCGAGAACTCGATCATCGTCACCCGATCATGCAGGAGTTGATTCAAGAAGAGGCGTTGCCGCTCATCCGACAGATGGAAGCGTTCCACGAATCGCAAATTGAGCTCGTCGAGGCCGGAGATATTGAAATGGCGAACGCGCGACGCTATAGTGGCATCGGCTACATCAATCGATTTCGGGACGTCGATGCAGCGATTCGTGAGGATATCGACAACATTATTCAACAGGCGTCAATCCGGAGTGATACCGCCTCGAGCTCGGCGAAGTGGGTGATCGTGATCGTCGTCGGGATTGCACTGTTACTGTTGATGACGTTCATGCATACGTTCCGGCTCGAGCGCAGCAAACAAGCGCTCATCCATCGCTCGTTGCATGATGCGTTGACCGGTATTTGGAATCGACGCGCCTTCGATGAACGATTCGAGCGGATGTGGGATGAGGCTGCGGAGACCGGAGACGTGCTCGCACTCCTCTTGCTCGACATCGATGCGTTCAAGGTGTACAACGATACGTACGGCCATTTGGCCGGAGACGCTTGTCTCGAACAGGTGGCGAACGCGATCGACAAGGCGGTCGGGGGAGACGGGATGACCGCACGATACGGCGGAGAAGAGTTCGTGGTGCTGCTCCGGCCACGTCACGCCCGACAACCGAAAGAGATTGCTGAACGCATTCGACAAGCGGTGCTCAAACTGAACATCCCACATGAAGGTTATCATCCGCTTCGGAAAGTGAGTGTCAGTATCGGTGTCGCCGAACAAGCGCCTGCGCTGGGTAACGAGAAAGGTGACTTGATTGAAGCGGCCGATCGGGCACTGTATCAGGCGAAGCAGAGCGGGCGCAATCGCGTTTCGGTCGGGAAAGCCGTTTGAATCAAGGAACGCCAAAAGACGACCATTCCGATGGATACGGGATGGTCGTTTTTCGTGTGCTTATTCTTCGATTAATCCTTCTCGGATGAGGAAGTCGCGGGCGACTTTCTCTGGACGTTGTTTTTCGACGTCGGCAAGATAGTTGAGTTCTTGCATTGTCTCATCCGTGATTTTCCCGCTCAGCAAGTTCAATACGTCCGCGAGCTCAGGATGCTCGGCGAGCGTCTCTTCGCTGACGATCGGGACCGCATAGTACGGTGGGAAGAACTGTTTGTCGTCCTCGAGGACGGTCAAGTCGAAACGCTTGAGCAATCCATCGGTCGAGAAGCTGTCGATGGCGTCACTCTCATTGTTCATGAGTGCCGTGTAGCGGAGTCCGCCGTCGACCGGTTTCACGTCTTCGAAGTTGAACGGGTACGCCTCTTTCAATCCGAGGTAGCCGTCTTCCCGGTTCGAGAACTCGATTGTCGGACCGAAGACGAGCTCGTCACTCACTGCGGCGAGGTCAGAGACGGTCTTTAAGTCGTACGTGTCGACGTCTTCTTGTTTGACGGCGATAGCATACGTGTTATTGAAGCCAATCGGGTCGAGCGTCCGGATATCAAACCGCTCGTTCACTTGCTTCACGACTTTGTCGTAAACGACGTCGGGGTCGTTCTCGACTTCTTGCTTCAAGACGTCGACGAACAATGTGCCTGTATACTCGACATACGTGTCGATCTCTCCGGTACGCAAGGCGCTGAAAGCGACCTGGGTGCCACCGAGGTTCAGTTGACGTTTCACATCGAGGTCGGTCTTGTCTTCAATCAAGTCGGCGACCATGTTCCCGAGAATCAATTGCTCGGTGAAGTTTTTCGAACCGACGACAATCGTATCGTCTTCACGGGTGAAGGCGTAAATCGAACCGGCGAGGAGAAGCGTGAACGCTGTCGCGATGACGATGAGCGGCTTCGTCACTTTCTTCGCCGAACGACGTGTTTTCTTCTTCATCCGTCCATCCGCGAGGACGATGCCGTTCGGAGCTACTTTATACTCGATGCGACTGACGATGAAGTCAATCAACAAGGCGAGCAGTCCGGCCGGGATGGCACCGGCGAGGATTTGATTGTTGTCGACGGTCTGGATTCCGGCAAAGACGAGGTAACCGAGACCACCTGCTCCGACGAACGCCGAAATCGTCATGAGCCCGACGGCCGTGACCGCCGAGATCCGAATCCCGGCCATGATGATCGGCAGTGCGAGCGGAAGCTGGATTTTACTCAAAATCTGGCGGTCGGTGAGCCCGATCCCTTTGGCCGACTCAAGCGTATCGCCCGGGATGCTCGATAGTCCCGTATACGTGTTTTTCACGATCGGGAGGAGCGAGTACAAGACGACCATGATGATGGCCGGGGTCGATCCGATTCCGATGAATGGGATCAAAAATCCGAGGAGTGCTAAACTCGGTACGGCTTGGACGACGCTCGTCAGACCGAGAATCGGCTTGGCGAGACGTGGAATCCGTAAGATGAGAATCCCGAGTGGTACCCCGAGTAAGACCGCGAGTGAGACGGCGAAGACCGTCAGCTGTAAGTGTTCGAGCAAGAGCGTCCCGATTTGGTCGGTGTTGCTCGTGAAGTAATTGAAAAACGATTGAATGGCATTCATATAGTTTCCTCCTCTTGCATGAATTGCTCACTGAGGACGGAAAGCAAACTGCTGCGTGTGATCAAACCGTGAAGCATCGAACCGTCGACGACCGGGAGATACCCTTGGTCGCTCGTGTTCATGACGTCTAAAATGTCGAGGAGCGAGTCCTCGATTGAGACGAAAGCGTAATTCGTGTTCATGACTTCCTCGAGCCGCTTCGTCTTGTCTTGGATACCGTGGACATCTTTCAATTTGATGAGTCCTTGAAGGACACGATCACGGTCTGTGATCAACAAGCTGTCGACCTTGCGGGAGCGCATGATTTCAATCGCTTGAAGCACCGTCCGCTTCCCGCTGATCGATACCGGGTCGGTGATCATGATGTCTTTCGCTTTAATGAATTCAGGGCTGTTCCAAATCCGATTCTTCCCGATGAACGACTCGACGTATTCGTCTTTCGGGTTCCGGAGAATTTGTTCCGGAGTATCGAATTGGACGATTTCCCCGTCGCGCATGATACAAATGCGATCGGCCAGCTTGATCGCCTCATCCATATCATGGGTGACGAACACAATCGTCTTTTTCACTTCTTCTTGAAGATTGAACAGCTCTTCTTGGAGATCGTTTCGAGTGACAGGGTCAAGGGCGCTGAACGGTTCATCCATCAAAATGACTTCCGGGTCGTTCATGAGGGCACGGGCGAAACCGATACGCTGCTGCTGACCGCCGCTCAATTCGCTCGGATAGCGATCGATGAATTGGTCCGGGTCGAGGCCGACCATGCGGAGGAGGTGTTCGGTGCGCGCATCCATGTCTTGTTCGGCGTGTCCTTCGAGACCGGCAATCAATTGAATGTTTTCGCGAATCGTCATATGCGGAAAGAGGCCGGTCTGTTGAATGACGTAGCCCATCTGGCGACGCAGTTCAATCGGGTCCATCTTCCGGGTATCCTGTCCGTTGACGATGATCGTCCCTTCCGTCGGCTCGATCAAACGGTTGATCATTTTGAGTGATGTCGTCTTTCCGCAGCCGGACGGGCCGATAAAGACGACGAGCTCACCTTTGTTGATGGTGAGGTTCATCTCTTTCAAGACGGTCGTGTTCTTGAATGTTTTTTGCACTTGTTTAAATTCAATCATGCATTCACCCTTTTCAATAATTATTTTCACATAACCTTATATGCCCGTTGTCGAAGGATTGTAAACATTATTTTTGAAAAAAGCGTTTAAAGGTCGAATAAAGCGGGGATTATTACTTCTATTTTTTATAAAAGGAGAAAAAAGAGGAACAGCACCCGGATCAGCGGGCCGTTCCTCTTGATTGGTCAGGATGACATCGCTTCGACGAGCAGGTCCGCCAAGTGGACGGCGCGCATCGATTCAGTCCCATGCTCTTGAATCCCGAGTTGCATTTGCATGTGGCAACCCGGATTTGACGTCACGATCGTTTGTGCTGCCGTGGCGTTCACGTGCCCCATCTTCATCTCGAGGATGTCGTTGGCGATATGGGGCTGCAGAATGTTGTACACACCGGCCGAGCCACAGCAGTGGTCGGCGTGCTTCTGCTCGATATAGACGGCCCCTTCGATCGCCTGGAGCAATACCCGCGGGGCGAGTGCCCCTTTTTGCACGTTGCGAAGGTGACACGAGTCTTGGTACGTGATGAGTTGCGCCGGCAGCGTGAGCGACACTCGCTCGAGGAAGCCGACCTCGAGTAAGATCGAGGCGAAGTCTTTGATCTTGGCCGTGAATCGTTCGGCGCGTTCGGCCCATTCCGGGTCGTGCTTCAACAGATGATCATAACCGACGAGGAACGCCCCGCAACCACCAGCGTTCGTGATGATGTAGTCGACGTCCTCGGCCTCGAACGCTGCGATATTCTGCTTGGCGAGCGTGACGGCGCCCGTCTGTTCACCGGCATGGCCGTGAAGTGCCCCGCAGCACTGTTGCGCTTTCGGGATGACGATATCACAACCTGCCGCTTGGAGCAGTTTGATCGTGTTCGCGTTTGTCTCATAAAACATCGTATCCATCAAGCAACCGCTGAAGAAGGCGACCCGGGCCGTCGTCGCACCCGTCGCTCGAATCCGCTCGGGACGACGTCGTCGCTCCGTCTTCGCCGGGACCGTCGGTAAGATCGTCTCCATCTTTTGGAGTTGGTCTGGGAACCATTCGAGGATGCGGAGTTTATGGGTGAGCGTCTGGACGCCGGACTGTTGATAAAAGCGAAGGAAGCCCGTCGCCGTCTCCATCTTCGCTTTATTCAAGAACAGCCCGTCAAAGACGACTTTCCGGACGATCCGCTCGCGGACGGGCATCTGTCCCGTCGCACGTTTATGTTCGGTGATGGCGGCGCGTGCGTCCTCGAGCAGGACGCTATAGCGCACCCCGGCCGGGCATGCCGGCTCACAGGCGAGACAACCGAGGCATTCGTTGAGCGTCTTCTCGACGCCCTCATCCGGTTCAATCAACCCGTCGACGACTCCTTTCATGATGGCGATGCGGCCGCGTGGGGAGGCGGACTCGTCTTTCGAGCGGATATATGTCGGGCATGTCGGCAGACAAAAGCCGCAGCGCATGCAGCCGAGCATCTCTTCGTAATCGAGATTCTCGGTCATGCGGGTGGCGAGTTCGGTTCTCTGCTTCATGAGACCCCTCCTTGGACGATGCGTTTTTTCGCCGCTTTGGCGAACATCTTCTGCGGGTTCATGATGCCGTGCGGGTCGAAGGCGAGCTTGATGCCTTTCATGACGTCTATCCCGGCCGGTCCGAGCTTCCATTCGAGATATGGGGCTTTCATCGCCCCGACCCCATGCTCGCCGGTGATTGTCCCGCCGAGATCGAGCGCGGCGGCGAAAATATCGGCGAACGCGGCCTCGACGCGCTCCATCTCTTCGTGGTTCCGGGCATCGGTCGCGACCGTCGGATGCAGGTTGCCGTCCCCGGCGTGGCCGAACGTGGCGATTTGAATGTCGTACGCCCGCCCGATCGCTTCGATGCGCCGGACCATCTCGGCGATCTCGCTCCGTGGCACGGTCGCATCCTCTAAAATCGTCGTCGGGCTGAGGCGGGCCAGGGCGGATAAGGCGATGCGCCGCGCATAGCGCAACGTCTCGGCGTGCGCTTCGTCCCGGGCCACTTCGACCGACAAGGCCCCTTCCTCGAGACAAACGGCGTGCATCGCTTCGATATCGCGCCGGACGACGTCACGCGGTCCGTCCTGTTCTAATAGAAGGAGAGCACCGACGTCTGTCGGCAGTCCGATGTTCGCATACGCCTCGACGACCTCGATCGTCTTCTTGTCCATGAACTCGAGTGTCGCCGGGATGATGCGGTTCTCGATGATGCGGCTCACCGTCCGGGCCGCGCTGTCCAAGTCCTCGAAATAGGCGAGCATCGTCTGTTTCGTCTCGGGGAGCGGGATGAGCTTGAGCGTCGCTTGCGTGATGACGGCGAGCGTCCCTTCCGAGCCGACGAGGACACGGGTCAAATCATAACCGGCGACGTCTTTCGCGAGCTTCCCGCCCGTACGGAGCACTTCGCCGTTCGGGAGCACCGCTTCGAGCGCGAGCACATAATCGGCCGTGACCCCGTATTTCAGCCCGCGCAAGCCGCCGGAGTTCTCACTGATGTTGCCGCCAATCGTCGAGATTTTCATCGAACTCGGGTCCGGCGGATAAAACAGGCCTCTCGCCTCGACGGCTTGTGCCAAATGGGCGGTGATGCAGCCCGGTTCGACCGTCACCGTCAAATTCTTCTCGTCGATCTCGACAATCTTGTCCATATGACGGAAGTCCATGACGACACCACCTGAAAGCGGCGTCGTGCCGCCGGCAAGATTTGTCGCCGATCCGCGTGGGACGACGGGGATCCGGTGTTCGTGGCACAGCCGCAACACGGCCTGCACATCCTCGGTCGAGCGGGGGGCCACGATCGCGTCTGGCATCGCTTGATAGTTCGGCGTCGCGTCAAATGAATAGGCGAGTCGGGTCGTCGAGTCCGTGAAGACGACATCGGCGCCAATTTCCTCGCGTAGCTGGGTCATCCAATCCATTCTAGTTCCTCCTCACACGCATCAACATGCATTCGATGCGGGCGTCGGTTTCGAAAGTCACAAAATCGACACATTTTTAGATAGCGCTTACATCGTAATCGTAGCCATTCGAACTGGTATTGTCCACCCATTTCGGGTTGATAGGAAGGGCTTTCCAGACGTGTGGACGACAAAAATTGCCCTGTGAGATTCATCACTACAAATTCGTCAGAACCCCTCGACATGACAAAAAGATAATCGGTATACTGATACAGGACGATGTAAACGATTTCAAAATCGGGTCAACGTTTGTTTCAAAACCTTTTGTGAACGTAAGCCGTTTTGCATTGTAATTTCCAAAACGTGAAGGTATAACTGAACTATTCTTCATCTGGTTCGTAATGTGAAATGTTATAAAGTCAACATTTTTATTTCACCGTTTCTTCATACTTTCTTAAAATTTGATGATTTTAATTTAGTTTGTGAACTGCGTAAAAGCCTTGATACGACTTGATTTAAAGCGCTTTTATAATTGTGAAATCAATTGACTTCTTATGCCATTTCCAGTACTCTGAACTTGTGTGACTTTTGATGGTCACGCGAGTGTGAATCCGATGGAGAAGATGCATGGCTCGGCAGCTCGAAAGGGGGATGGGGATGACGAAAAAAGACAATCGTTACCTATCTTATGCCTCGCTCGCCTCTCAAATCTCGACCGCGCTCGCTGGACCGATCGTCATCGGTTATCTCGTTGGCCAATACGGGGCGAGACGTGAAATTTGGGGCACGTTTGGTTGGAATGTGTCAGTGCTTCTCGGAATGGCTTTCGGGATCACGGCGCTAGTTCTCACCCTTCGAAGTTTACTGACAGGAGAGGACGAATGAACTTACAACAAGTGCAAGCAGACAGAAAAGCACAACAGCAGTTGATGAAACGCTATACGAAGTGGTTTATCGGATGGTTCGCCATTCTCCTCATCGGAGCGCTCATCGTCCCTATGTACAAACCGGTATTTCTCGGCTTGTTCTTAGGCGGGGTCGCCAGTCTCATCATTCTACATATGCAGAATCGAAGCGTCATTCGGATGTTTGACGTAATCGAACATGGACGACGCCCGAAGTCGCACGGGACTGTTTCAAGGATGGCAGTCGGTGCACTAGCCGTGATAGTCGGTCTCTTTTATGAGGATCGAGTATCGCTGATTGCGGTGGTAACTGGTCTAATCGCCGGCCACATCATACAATTTGGCGAGTTCACACTTGCCCAGCTCAGCAGGAAAAGAGGTGAATACTAATGGGTCATGAGTTTCCCACATATTCTCTACAACTCGGAGATTATACGTTATATGGGAGCTGGACGAACGTCATTACGGTGCTGATCGCATCACTACTCGTATTTACGTTTGCCGTTTGGGGAACGCGACGCTTGGCTATGAAGCCGACTGGTAAGCAGAACTTAATGGAATTCTTCGCAGAATTCACACGCGGGATTATCTCGAGTGCGATGGACTGGAAGACAGGTGGCCGTTTTATCGGGTTTGGAATGACGTTGATTTTGTTCATTCTCTTCTCAAACTTAATGGGTCTACCGTTTAACGTCATTTCTGGTCACTATCTATGGTTCAACTCACCGACGGCCGATCCTTACGTCACGTTGGCATTGTCGACACTCGTCGTTGCAATGTCGCACTATTACGGCGTGAAGCTACACGGTTTGAAGCACTACTCGGCGGAATTCGTGAAGCCGGTCTGGTTCTTATTGCCGATCAAGCTCATCGAGGAGTTCGCGAACACCTTGACGCTCGGTCTGCGTCTTTACGGTAACATCTTTGCCGGTGAAATCATGATTACCATCATCTTGGGACTCGCAATTACCGCAGAAGGGGCACTTAACCCGCTCGGTGCTGTGTTCGCAATTCTCCCAATGATTTTATGGCAAGGTTTCTCAATCTTTATCGGGGTTATCCAATCCTACATTTTCCTGACGCTTGCAATGGTGTATATCGGGCATAAAGCTTCTGCCGAGCATTAATTCGGGCAGGTCTCGCCAAAGCGTTGAACAAAAAAACTATTTACTTAACTTTTAGGAGGAATATACACAATGGAACAAATGAATCTTCTCGCAACAGCACTCGTTATCGGTCTTGGAGCACTCGCGGCTGGTATCGGTAACGGTCTCATCGTATACGGAACAGTACAAGGACAAGCACGTCAGCCAGAACTCAAAAACGAACTTCGTCAAACAATGTTCATCGGTATCGGTTTGGTTGAAGCCCTCCCGATCATCGGTGTGGCTGTCGGTTTCCTTCTCCTCAACTCTTGATTACGAGTTAACGAGAACAACGTAAGAGGGAGCGTGTCTCCCTCACTTATTTAGTCAAGAGGAGGGTATGCATGGATACGATGATGATTGCAGCTGGTGCTGGCGGCGAAGGCCTCCGCATCCTGGATATGATCTTTACACTTTTCACATTCCTCGTACTCTTGGCCCTGTTGAAGAAATTTGCTTGGGGACCACTCCTTGGAATGATGAGACAGCGTGAAGAGTATGTAGCGAACGAAATTGAGCTCGCTGAAAAGAGCCGCAAAGATGCGGAAACATATGTAGTCGAACAACGTGACGCGTTAAGCGCAGCACGTACAGAATCGAAAGAAATGCTTGATTCAAGCCGTCGTCAAGCAGAAGCGGAACAAGCACGCTTGGTGGAGCAGGCGCGTTTGGAAGCCGAACAAATCAAGATCGAGGCGGGTAAAGCGATCGAACGTGAGCGTGAGCTCGCGAAGCAATCGCTCCAGACCGAAGTCGTCACACAGGCGCTCTCGGCCGCACGCCACGTCCTTCAGTCAGACCTTAAAGGCGACGAAGTGAAACAACGTGCCCTCGTTACAGACTTCCTGTCTAAAGCGAAAGGTGCTAACTGATGAACACATCGTTAGCAAAACGCTATGCCAAAGCGCTCTTCGACTTAGCGCGGGAACAAGGCACGCTCGACCAAGTCGAAGCGGAAGTGCGTCTGCTCGATGAAGTGCTCCACGCGACTCCTGAACTCACGGATCTCTTAACGAATCCGGCGATCAGTGACAGCGAGCTTGCACAGCTTTTAACACATAGCTTTGGTGACATGACAGATATCGTGCTCAACACACTTCTCGTCATGGTCGAAAACGACCGTGCGAGCGAAGTTCGCGGCTTGTCGCGCTACGTCCTTGATTATATCAACGACTACCGTGGCATCGCCGAAGGGTTCGTCACGAGTGCTTACCCGTTGTCGGCAACAGAGTTGAAAGAAGTCGAACTCGTCTTCGGTCAGAAGATGAACAAGACGCTTCAATTGAAGAACGTCGTCGATGAAGACGTCATCGGTGGACTCCGTGTCCAGATCGGCTACACGACGTATGATGACACAATCGAAAACAAACTAACACGCCTCGAGCGTGAATTGTTGAATGCGTAAGAAATAGGGGTGAATTCAATGACGATCAAAGCTGAAGAAATCAGCGCCCTGCTAAAAGAGCGGATCGCTTCGTACGGTTCTGAAATCGAAGTCAGTGAGACAGGTACAGTCATTCAAGTAGGTGACGGTATCGCTCGTGCATACGGACTCGATAACGTTATGGCGGGGGAACTCGTAGAGTTCTCTAACGGCGTAATGGGCTTGGCGCAAAACTTAGAAGAAGGTAACGTCGGGATTATCATCCTTGGCGACTACAAAGGCATCAAAGAAGGCGACTCGGTAAAACGTACGGGCCGCATCATGGAAGTTCCAGTCGGTGAAGCGCTCCTCGGACGCGTCGTCAACCCGCTCGGACAACCAATCGACGGTCTCGGACCGATCGTGACGGACACATACAACCCGATCGAGCGTAAAGCTTACGGCGTTATGGCCCGTAAGTCAGTTCACGAACCGCTCCAAACTGGGATTAAGGCGATTGACGCCCTCGTACCAATCGGTCGCGGTCAGCGTGAGCTCATCATCGGTGACCGTCAAACTGGTAAGACTTCGATCGCAATCGACGCGATCATCAACCAAAAAGAAGAAAACATGGTCTGTATCTACGTCGCAATCGGTCAGAAAGAATCGACTGTCCGTGGCGTAGTTGAGACGCTCCGTCAAAACGGCGCCCTCGATTACACGATCGTTGTTTCGGCATCGGCTTCACAGCCAGCCCCACTTCTTTACCTCGCACCATTCGCTGGGGTATCGATGGGTGAGTACTTCATGGACCGCGGACAACACGTCCTCGTCGTGTATGATGACCTCTCGAAACAAGCGGCAGCTTATCGTGAGCTCTCGCTTCTTCTCCGTCGTCCTCCAGGCCGCGAAGCCTACCCAGGGGATGTCTTCTACCTCCACTCACGCCTTCTTGAGCGTGCGGCGAAGTTGAACGACGAACTCGGCGGCGGTTCATTGACAGCACTTCCGTTCATCGAGACACAAGCGTCGGATATCTCGGCTTACATCCCGACGAACGTAATCTCGATCACAGACGGTCAAATCTTCCTTCAGTCGGACCTCTTCTTCTCAGGGGTACGTCCAGCGATCAACGCCGGTCTCTCGGTATCGCGTGTTGGTGGTTCGGCTCAAGTGAAAGCGATGAAGAAAGTTGCCGGTACGCTCCGTCTTGACCTCGCGTCATACCGTGAGCTCGAAGCGTTCGCCCAGTTCGGGTCGGACCTCGACAAAGCGACACAAGCGAAGCTCAACCGTGGACAACGGACTGTTGAAGTCTTGAAACAAGACTTGAACGCACCGCTTTCGGTCGACAAGCAAGTAATCATCATCTACGCTCTCACGAAAGGTCATCTCGATGACGTCCCAGTCGAAGACATCCGTCGTTTCGAAAAAGAAATGAACGCATGGCTCGACCAAAACCGTGCGGACCTCTGCCGTGAAATCCGTCAAACAGGAAACCTTCCTGCTGACGAGGCGATGGTCGATGCACTTACGGAATTCAAAAAGACGTTCTCGCCATCGGTTTAATCCGGTGACGAGCGTCTATTAAGGTGGTGAATCGAAATGGCATCATTACGTGAGATCCAGATGCGGATCACCTCGACCCAAAGCACGAAGCAAATCACGAAAGCGATGAACATGGTGTCGGCCTCGAAATTGAACCGCGCTCAAGGGAGCAACGCCAACTTCAAGCCGTACATGACCAAGTTGCAGGAAGTCATCTCGTCGATTGCCGGCGGTACTTCAGGCGCAACACACCCGATGCTTCAAGTCCGTCCCGTTAAACGGACCGGCTATATCGTCATCACGTCAGACCGCGGACTTGCTGGTGGATACAACGCCAGCGTCCTTCGTGACGTGTATCGCGAGTTGAAAGCCAAACACGGTTCAACAGACGAATACCGTCTGTACGTGATCGGGAAGGTCGGCGTTCAGTTCTTCAAGGCCCGTAACATTCCGGTGTACAGTGCCATGACAGGACTCAACGACCAGCCATCATTCGTTGAAGTCGCAGAGATCGTCAAACAGACGGTCGGCGCGTTCAGTGAAGGCGAGATCGATGAATTGAAGCTTTGCTACAACTCATTCATCTCTGTCATCAGCCAAGAAGTGAAGATCGATCGATTGCTTCCGCTTGGGAATATCGAACAGACCGCATCTAATGTGATGTATGAATACGAACCAGAAGAAGAAACGATCTTAGCAGCGCTCCTCCCGCGTTACGCGGAAGGACTCATCTATGGCGCGCTCCTCGATGCGAAAGTATCGGAGCACGCGGCTCGGATGACGGCGATGTCGAACGCGACGGACAACGCGGATGAACTCATCCGTGGACTCAAGCTCAAGTTCAACCGCGCGCGTCAAGCGGCGATCACACAAGAAATCACAGAGATTGTCGGAGGTGCGGCTGCGCTTGAATAAGCGCACGCCCTCTAGATTGTAGGAGGCTAACACGATGAACGAATACGGCATGAAAGGCCGCGTAGTCGCAGTCATGGGCCCAGTTATCGACGTTAAGTTCGACAACCACTTACCGAACATCTACAACGCCCTTAAAGTCACGCATGTGGCTGAATCGGCGCAAGATGTCAGTGTCGACTTGACGCTCGAGGTGGCGATTCACCTTGGGGATGACACGGTCCGTACGATTGCGATGGACTCAACGGACGGCGTTCGCCGCGGCATGGAAGTACTTGACTTAGGTTCACCGATTTCAGTACCGGTCGGAGAAGAGACGCTCGGTCGTGTCTTCAACGTACTCGGTAACCCGATTGACGATAAAGAAGTATCACCGACTGTCCGTCGGTCACCAATCCACCGTCTCGCACCGACGTTCGATGAATTGTCGACAAAAGTTGAGATCTTGGAAACAGGGATCAAAGTCGTCGACCTTCTCGCGCCTTACATCAAAGGTGGTAAAATCGGCCTCTTCGGTGGTGCCGGTGTAGGTAAAACCGTTCTCATCCAGGAACTCATCAACAACATCGCGCAAGAGCACAGCGGGATTTCTGTATTCGCAGGAGTCGGCGAGCGTACGCGTGAAGGAAATGACTTGTTCCACGAGATGACGGACTCAGGCGTTATCAAGCAAACGGCGATGGTCTTCGGTCAGATGAACGAGCCGCCGGGCGCGCGTCTTCGCGTAGCCTTGACGGGTCTTACAATGGCAGAATACTTCCGCGATGAGCAAGGACAAGACGTTCTTCTCTTCGTCGATAACATCTTCCGTTTCACACAGGCAGGTTCGGAAGTTTCGGCCCTTCTCGGTCGGATGCCATCTGCCGTAGGTTACCAGCCGACACTCGCGACGGAAATGGGTATGCTTCAAGAGCGGATCACGTCAACAGCTAAAGGATCGGTTACATCGATTCAAGCCGTATACGTACCAGCCGATGACTATACTGACCCGGCTCCAGCGACAACGTTCGCTCACCTTGATGCAACGACTAACTTGGAGCGTCGTCTTTCGGAGATGGGGATTTACCCAGCCGTTGACCCGCTCGCATCGACTTCACGTGCCCTCTCGCCTGACATCGTCGGACCAGAGCACTACGAAGTAGCCCGTAACGTCCAGCAGACGCTTCAACGTTACAAAGAGCTTCAAGATATCATCGCAATCCTCGGTATGGACGAGTTGTCTGAAGACGATAAGCTCACGGTTCACCGTGCACGTCGCATTCAGTTCTTCTTGTCACAAAACTTCCACGTGGCTGAGCAGTTCACAGGCCAAAAAGGTTCGTACGTACCAGTTAAAGAGACAGTCCGCGGCTTCAAAGAGATCCTCGATGGTAAACACGATGATCTTCCAGAAGATGCATTCCGTCTCGTTGGTCCAATCGAAGACGTCATCGAAAAAGCGAAGACGTTGGTCTAAGACCTACACGGAAGGGGGAAACTAGACGATGAATACTCTTCACGTCAACGTCGTCACCCCGGATGGTGCAGCCTATGAGGGCGAGGC
Source organism: Exiguobacterium sp. s5 (assembly GCF_018618075.1). Lineage (NCBI taxonomy): Bacteria > Bacillati > Bacillota > Bacilli > Caryophanales > Exiguobacterium > Exiguobacterium sp. s5. The sequence goes on from NZ_JACSLK010000001.1 coordinate 277,843, forward strand.
ACGGATGGTCGTCGCAAAATCGGTGACTGGTGAACTCGGTATCTTACCGAAACACATCCCGATGGTGACACCGCTCGACATCTCAGTTCTCAAACTGCGCCACGAAGATGGTGGACGCACGCTGATCGCACTCAGCGGCGGTTTCATGGAAGTTCGTCCCGACACGGTGACGATCTTAGCTGAAACAGCCGAAATGGCGGATAAAATCGACTACGACCGCGCTTCTGCGGCGAAAGTTCGTGCCGAGCGTCGTCTCCAAGACACGAAGCTCTCGGACCTCGAATTCCGTCGCGCGGAGCTCGCGCTCAAAAAAGCGATCAACCGCTTGAGCATTCGCGATATCAAAGAATAACCAACATCTCTCCTGCAGCCGCAGGGGAGATTTTTTTGCGTCTAGACCGAATAGATTACGTTCCTTCTATATATATAGGTCAAAAGCATCAGAAGTTTCACGCCCAAATAGTGGAAGGGAGGGGCGCCTTATCCGATAATATAGGTGGGAACTACGGTAAAGGAGCTAAAGGGAATGAAAGTTTATGTTGCGCGCCAACCGATCTTTGATCAGAAATTACGCGTCTGTGGCTATGAACTGTTATATCGCCGCAGCGAGAAAAATATATTTGAACACGTCGATGACGCACTCGCGACCGCCGACGTGATACATAATGCCTATCTCGTCTTCAACTTTCGGGAGTTGACGGAAGGGACGCGGGCGTTCATCAACTTTCCACAAAATTTGATTGAGAGCGAAGTGCCGGCTTTGTTGCCACGGCAGACACTCGTCGTCGAAGTGCTCGAACACGTCGAGCCGACAGAGAAAGTATTGGCCGCCTTGCGCTCCTTGCGCCGGAAAGGTTATACGATCGCCCTCGACGACTTCGTGTTCGAAGAGAAGTATCGACCGCTCATCGGGCTCGCCGATATCATTAAAATCGATTATCAAGCAACGCCGATCGACCAACAGAAGCGGCTGATCGATGCGCTCGGGCATCGCGTCGAATTTTTAGCGGAAAAGATTGAGACGCCGTTTGAATATGAGATCGCCAAAAAACTCGGCTATCACATGTTCCAAGGTTATTTCTTCAGCCGGCCGACGGTCGTCCACGGTGCCGAGGTTCATCCGCTCCGGCATACGCTCGTCGAAGTGTTGAAAGAGCTCGATACGCCAGAGCCGAACTTCCGCCGCATCGCGAGCCAAATCGAACGCAGTGTGGATTTGTCGTATAAGATGTTGCGTTCGGTCAACACGGTCTATCAGAAAGGTCGTCATACGATTCAATCGATTGAGCAGGCCGTCGCACGAATCGGTCTCGATGAGATGCGGCGCTGGTCGTACTTGATGTTGCTTCGGGAGCTGCAGACGTCCGAATCGAAAGAATTGATTAAACAGAGTGTGATCCGGGGCAAGATGATGGAGCTGATCGCCGCCGAGACGTTGCCGCAAGTGACGGCGTTCGATGCGTTCATCACCGGGATCTTCTCGTCGCTCGATGTGATTTTGGATGAGGAGATGCAGACGCTCGTCTCGGAGCTGCCGGTCGAACCCATCGTCAAGGCAGCGCTCCTCGGAGAAGACAACGAGTTGCGCGGTTTACTCGACATGGTCCTCGCCTACGAGCAGTTGACCGTGCCTGTCGAGGAGACAGCGCCTGACTTGTCACGTTACTATGTCGAGGCGATTCGATGGAGCCAAACGTATGATGGCGAAGTGAATAATGTTTGAAATGTTGAAGGGACGTCAATTACTGTACTAAGGCCATGCGCCGATTGACGTTCCTTTTTGTATGCGGTTTATGGAGAGAAAGCGAGTTGATCGGATGAACCCATTCCACCACTCACTTAAACGCTAAGTCTTTTTTTCTCTGACGTGACATGCTATGATTAAAAATGGTACGAATTTTTGAAAAGAGGGGAATCGTCGATGTTGAACACCGTGTTATCGCTCGTCATTTACGTCGTAGCGATCTACGTCGCTTGGTGGGCACTCATGCCGGTCAAATGGGACCGCTTGCTCAATCAAGTGAGGAGTCCGCAAGCAGCAGTCTTGCGTGTCCTCGTGGCCGTCGTCTTCGGTTCACTGATCGCCCAGTTCTTTTTGGAGTATATCCGATTGGCCCAGGCGCTCGCACCATTACAGTAGGCAGGGAAACGATTACTAAACTGTAATCCTGCTGTAACGTTTCTTATATGTTTATCGTGTAGGATAAATTCGTCTGACATGACGAATTTTTCATCAGAATTTCATGAGTGCTTTTATTATTATTTTTCTCTCTGATGAAGCGTCACGTGTTACAAACCATCGTAGTAATCGACATAACCACATCCGGTAGCGGATATCGACGTATAAAACAAAAAAACAACGAAGTTGGAGGACAAAGAGAGATATGAAGGATTTGATTGTAGTCCGTGGAGGACGTAAATTGTCAGGTACTGTGCGTGTTGAAGGAGCTAAAAACGCCGTACTCAAAACATTGGTTGCCACTCTTTTAGCAAGCGAAGGAAAGTCGGTACTTCAAAACGTGCCACGCCTCGCTGATGTGTACACGATTAACAAAGTACTTCGCCACCTCGGTGCAGAGGTTGCGTTTGACGAAGCGAATAACGAAGTCACTGTCGATGCGTCGGGCACAATCAAAGACGAGGCGCCGCTTGAGTACGTCCGCAAGATGCGTGCCTCGATCCTTGTTATGGGTCCTCTCCTTGCTCGTCTTGGGCATGCGCGTGTCGCAATGCCAGGCGGTTGCTCGATCGGGTCACGTCCGATTGACCTCCACTTAAAAGGCTTCGAGGCAATGGGCGCGAAGACGGTCATCGGCAACGGTTTCGTCGAAGCTTCGGTCGACGGTCGCTTGAAAGGTGCGAAGATCTACTTGGACTTCCCATCTGTCGGCGCGACAGAGAACATCATGATGGCGGCAGTCCTTGCTGAAGGAACAACGGTCATCGAAAACGTCGCCAAAGAACCTGAAATCGTCGACCTTGCCAACTTCTTGAACGGTATGGGCGCACACGTCCGTGGTGCCGGTACAGAAACGATTCGAATCGAAGGCGTGGAGAAACTCCATGGTGCCGAGCATTCAATCATCCCTGACCGCATCGAAGCCGGTACGTTCCTCGTTGCTGGAGCGATCACAGGTGGCGACATCGAAGTCATCGGCGCTGAGCGCGAGCACCTTCGCCCACTCATCTCGAAGATGGAAGAAATGGGCGTCAAGTTCGAGGATACGTCAGAAGGCATGCGTGTCATCGCACCGGATGTGTTGAAGCCGGTCGACGTGAAGACGATGCCACACCCTGGTTTCCCGACTGACATCCAAGCACAAATGATGGCGCTCGTCTTGAAAGCTGGCGGCACATCGGTCATCACCGAAACAGTGTTCGAGAACCGCTTCATGCACGTCGAAGAATTCCGCCGTATGAACGCAGACATTAAAATCGAAGGACGCTCGGCGATCATCAAAGGCGGCGTTCGCCTCCAAGGTGCTGAAGTCGTCTCGACTGACCTTCGTGCCGGTGCAGCCCTCGTCCTCGCGGGACTCATCGCGGACGAAGAGACACGTGTTGGCGATCTCTACCACATCGACCGTGGCTACGTCGACTTCCACAAAAAATTGCAAGCGCTTGGTGCTGACATCGAGCGAATCCAAGGGAACGTCGAAGTTGCCGAAGAAATGGTCAAGAACTAATTAATAGACTCATAGGAGCGAGGAGAGACTCTTCTCGCTCTTTTCAATGAAGTAACGAACGGAGGAACCTACACACCATGTTTTCAAAAGATATCGGGATTGATTTAGGAACAGCAAACGTCGTCATCCACGTCAAAGGTCGAGGCATCGTCCTCGACGAGCCATCCGTCGTTGCCATCAAGCGTTCGACAGGGAAAGTACTCGCTGTCGGAACGGAAGCGTATCAGATGGTCGGACGTACGCCAGGTGACATCGTCGCCATCCGTCCACTCCGTGATGGGGTCATCGCTGACTTCGCGACAACCGAAGAAATGCTTCGCCATTTCGTCGAGAAGATCCAAGTCCGCGGTTTCTTTGGCGGCATCCGCATGCTCATCTGTACACCGGCAAACGTGACACCGGTTGAAGCGAAAGCGATCCGTGAGGCGGCCGAGAAGGCCGGCGCGAAAGAGGTCTTCCTCGCCGTAGAACCGAAGGCAGCAGCGGTCGGTTCGGGCATGGACATCTGGAAGCCGGTCGGTCATATGATCGTCGACATCGGTGGCGGGACGACAGACGTTGCCATCCTCTCGATGGGCGATATCGTCTGCGGTGAAACGATCAAAATCGCCGGAGACCGTTTCGATACGGACATCCTCCGCGCCATCAAGGACAAGCATAAGCTCGTCATCGGTGAGCGGACGGCCGAGCAAATCAAGAAAGAGATTGCGACGGTCTTCCCAGGGGGACGTAACGAGACGATGGATATTCGCGGTCGTGACATGGTGCGTGGGCTTCCGCGTACGGTAACGATTACGTCGGAAGAACTCCGTGAAGCGATGGCCGAATCGGCGAATGAAATCGTCGAAGCGACGAAGCGCGTCCTCGAACAGACGCCTCCGGAACTTGCGGCCGATATCATCGACCGCGGCATCATCATGACAGGTGGCGGCTCGCTCCTCCACGGCATCGACCAGCTCGTGGCCGAGCGTGTCGGGTTGCCCGTCATGATCGCCGAAGAGCCGACGCTCAGCGTCGCACACGGCACGGGCATCATGCTCGAGCATTTAGATCGTTTGAAGTAATACGAGATAGAGGTACGACGTCTGCAGGCGTCGTGCCTTTTTTGCATTCAAGACTGTCCGAATTTCCTGTAAATGGATAGACTAAAGGGGGAGGGGTGCAGATGAATCCATTGATTGAGCGATTGACGGCGAAAGGGGTCGAGGTCACAGAGGTTGAAGAACGGGGCCAAGAAGCGCGTCAGACATGGGTGGCACACTTCATACGACCAGAACAGCCGACACGGCTTTCTCCTTATTTGTGGGAGGATATCGTGGCAAGGACTGACAGCTGTCTCGTCGGAACGGCTGCTGATCACGCGTTCGAACGGGCCGGAAAGTGGAAAGCGATCCTCTTTTTTCAACACTCGAACGATGTGCTCGAGCTCGATTTGACGCAAGCAAAACCACTCACTAGGAGAGACTTGATTGTCGAGACCATGGACTACGCGGATATCTATATCGTCGATCCGGCTTACATGTGGACGTATGTCATCCCGCACGAAGCGGACTGGGGACCGTATTTTCTCACCAATTAAGGAGTAAAGGGGATGATTGAATGACACGACCACTCACACTCATTACCGGTGTCAGCCGGACGCAAGGCATCGGGGCGGCCATCGCGCGAAAACTGGCTATGGCAGGCCACGACTTGTATATGACGCACTGGAGCCCGTTTGACGGCACGGAAGGCGTCGGAGCGGAACCCGACTTCATCGACGGCTTTGTCGACGAATTACGGGCCTCAGGCGCCCGCGTCGCACACGAGGCGTATGATTTGTCGTCTGGAGAGGCAGAAGGGCTGCTCGACCGCGTCGAAGCGGCGCTCGGTACTCCGAGCCGTCTCATTAACAACGCGACGTATGAGCGGCACGTGAGTGTCGATACGTTCTCGACCGAGACGCTCCGTCGCCATTATCTCGTCAATAACGAAGGAACGCTCGGCCTGACGTTCGCCTTCATCGAGCGATACAAACAAGCGGGGCATACGGACGGACGCATCTTGTTCATGGTGTCCGGGGGCGCGGATGCGTCCAACCTGGCCTATATCGCCACAAAGGGCATGCTGATCGCCATCACGCCGGCACTGGCCAATGGGGTCGGGCAGTACGGAATCTCTGTGAACGCGCTCGACCCGGGTCCGACCGATTCGGGTTGGATTGATGACGCGCTCCGTGAGCAGCTCGTACCGCTATTCCCGCATAGACGCGTCGGCACACCTGAGGACACGGCCCGCTATATCGCGTTCCTCATGGGGCCGGACGGGGCGTGGGTCAACGGACAACATCTTCACGTCGATGGCGGCTTCGTCGGCCGTTAAAAAGAGCTTGTCCCATAGGTCGGGACAAGCTCGGGTTGTGAACGAACCGATTCGCCAAACAGCGAGTTGGTTCGTTTTGAATGGGGGCGACGATGTATAGTTGCCGTCTCTTGTGTTCAATGATCGTTATGTGAATGAAGAGCGATAGACATGAAAAACGGCCGCCTGAAGGCGACCGTTCGCGTTGCTCGTCAAAGGCGCCCCGACTCCGACAGGAAAACAATCCGACGGAGACCCAGCAGCGACGTGAGTCGCGATGCGGCTCCGGGATTGCCTGCGGAAAGCGTGGGCGCCGAAAGACGAGCAGGATGTTTCATAGTGGTCAACGAGTTGAGCTTCTCCTGAATCGGGACAAGCTCTTTTTCAATGCCACGTATAGTCTTTGTCGACGAAGAGACGGGCGTTCAAATCTGCTTGTGGGAACGGTTTGTGCTTCGCGTCCAGCCAATCATGGTAATCGCATAGACAGACGTCGTCCAAGTGAAGCGAGTAGCCGTTATTGATCGTCTGGACCGAGATGCTCAAATCGTACTCGGCGAGCGTCTTCTTCAAACGATAGACGAGGTTATAGACATTGTGGAGCGCACGTTGCGGCTCGTCGATGTCCGGGTACAGCGTCTCGGCGATCAGCCACTTGTTGACGACTTTATCACGATGGAAAATCAAGTAGGCGAACAGTTCCTCGGTCTTTTGTGTCGGCCATTTGACGAGGTCGCCGTCTTGCGTCTTGACCGAGAAGTGATCGAGACATTGAATCGTACACGTCCGGTGATGCTCGGTCGACATTGTCTCCTTGTATCGCTTCGAGACGCGTGGAATCAAATCGTGAATCATCTGTTCGGTGATCGGCTTGAGCAGATAGTGCGTCGCTTGCAGGTTGAACGCATCGACCGCGTATTGGCTGTGCGCCGTCGTGAAGACGACTTGAGTCGTCTCGGGCAAACGTTTGGCGAAATCGAGACCGTTCATCTGGGGCATCTCGATATCGAGAAAGACAAGATCGACTTCCTGGTCTGCTAAAAATTCAAGCGCTTGGAACGGATCATGGAACGACCCCATCCATTTCAAATTCGGTTCGGCTTGGATGAGGCGCTCCATCATCCTTAAAATATGGTGTTCATCTTCAATCAAAATCGTGCGCATGTTGCTCGTTCATCCTCTCTCGTTTTGGGAGTCGGATATGCACATGCGTGCCGACTCCTGGTTCAGAATTTAATTTAAACGTGGCACCAGGCAAGAAGTCGATCCGATTCTTGACGTTCGAGATGCCGATTCCAGTCGATCGTCTCACGTGCGGACTCGGGTTGAAGCCAATCCCGTTATCGGCAATCCGGATATCGATTGCATCATCTGAGGACTGGACCGACAACATGAGCCGTTTGATGCCTGGTTGTTTCATCAACCCATGCTGGACCGCGTTCTCGACGAGCGGTTGCAATAACAGCGGTGGAATCGAGGCGTTGAGGACGGATTCGTCGATATCTTTCGTGATGGTGAATGCATCATTGAAGCGAGTCTGCTCGATCATCAAATACGAGTCGATGACGTCGAGTTCTTGCTTGAGCGAGATATCGTTCTCGGTCCGCCCGTTCTCGAAGATGAAGCGGACATATGTGCTCAAATGACTGAGCAAACGTGCCGCCTCGGTCGGTGCCGTGTAACAGAGCGCAATCACGTTCCCGAACGTGTTGTATAGGAAGTGTGGCTTGATTTGGGCGTTGAAGAACGAAATCTCACTTTGGTTGGCGAACGTCTGCACTTCACGCTTTTGCCGTTTATCCGTCGACAAGTGAATCGGGAGCAACGTGAACATGAGCAGGAAGTAAATGAGCGACATGACGCTCGTATACAGTTCTTGGTTCGGGTGGTCAATCAGAACGTTGATCAACTGGCCGACATAGCCGATGATGAGTGAGATCGTGAACACGAGAAATTCGAACGGATAGCCGTCGTTTTTTCGTTCGAACAGCCAATTGATGTTCAGCCCGGTCCAGAAAAACGTGATGAACAGGACATACACCCAAGGGAATTGGTCGAACGTCGAGTGTGCACCTTCTGGCAGCACCAAGGCGATCAGGCTGAACGCATAGAACGGGTAGGACGCGTATTTCAAAAAGTGCCGAAACGGGACGCGTTCGAGACGTAACGCAAAGTTGATTAACATCGCGACACTTAGTAATGCCGTAATCAAATTTAATTTATGGGCCAAAACGTAAGACATCATAGGGACGATTTCGAATACGATCATTTGATCACTCGTCATAAGCGAGACGCTGACGAGGAAAAAGAAAGCAGCTCCATATAAATAGAGTGATTCCTTACGATGGAACAGCCAAACGATTGCGTAGAATGAAAAAATGAGGAGCGAGATGAGGATAATCACGAACTCATAACTGAAGTATTGATTATGATAGGTCATCATATTGCTTGTTGGACCGATGAGCAGGCTATCGGAAATCCCAGTCGAGAGCTCATTCGTCTCAGCCGTTTGAATCGTCAGACGGAACGTCGGGGTATGCGTATCCAGAAGAACGAGGTAGGCATGCCGAAGGTCTTCATCTGTCGATGCGTAGACGGGTGAAACAGCTTCTCCATCAATGAGAAGGTTGACATGTGGGTGGTTACGCGGAACACGCAAAGCGTATTGTCCGGGAGGCAGTGAAATGTCAGCTTCATAAGTAGTCATCTTGTGTGGTGTCACATGCGGGAGTTGTCGATAAGACTCGCGGTCGACTCGCTCGAGCAGGCTCGATTGAAAGCGCCACGTCCCATCGAGACGCATGAGTTGTTCGGTCACACGAGAATCGGTCAAATCGGCCGTTCCTTGTGTGACGGTGACTGAGTCGTCAATCGTCTGTCCGCGCGTCAAGGCGTAGCCGCCTGCGAGCGCGAAGAAGACCATCAACACGACCAGCCCAATCGATTTAGGGGTCATCTGCATATTCCCTTCGTGGTTTGTGAGTTTCTTGTGAGAAACGAACGATATACTGACACTAATCGTTCACATATAAACGTGACGAATGTTTTCTTATCGTACACGAAACTGACTTTTTTGAATAGCCGAACATACTGACTTATCCAATCCGATCAATCCCCGATATGAAAGAAGGCCACATATGAAGCGCTGGATCGAACAACGAATTAGCCGCCAAGTCCTCACTGTGTTTTACGTATTGATCGCCTTAATCACATTGACGTCACTCGGCACATACTTTTATACCCAACAGGCAATCCGCGAAACGACAGTCGAGCTCGAACGGATCAGTGAACAAAGATCGCGGGCGACCGATTTGTTTGAAACATGGCAGTCGATGCAATACGAGATGCGCGGTCACGTCTTGCTCGGAGATGACGCGTTGCTAGCGGAAGTCAAGCGAGCCCAAGACCGAATCGACGACCAGACGAAGTGGTTCGAACAAAACGCTGCGACGAGCGAAGAGACGACGTTCGCGGACGATGCGCGGTTGCTCTTTACCATCTATACGACCCGGGTCATGCCTGGCCTCGAGCGTTACGTCGTCGCTAAAGCGAACGGAGAGGTCAATGAGCCGTTCTTACAGATGGCGACTGTCGGCCAACTCATGCCGAGCAACGCATCATCGAATCAGACGCGATTCAAATTTAATTCAAATAGTGCGGCCGATATGAGCGCGAGCATCGTCGACATGGAATCGGTGTTCACGGACTATCGGTCTGAGCTCGATTATCAAGAGACGGGCCTGCGTGAGCAACTATCCGAACAGCTCGCGAAAGCCCAATGGATGTGGCTGCTCATTCTACTCGGAGCTTTGTTTGTTCTGTTCATCAGCTTGCAACCGTATATCGTACGCTTAACGAAACAGCTTGAGGCGCTCATTACGAACAGTGAACGGCTCGCGGTCGACCCGCACGCCACGCTCATTCCAATCAAACCGCTCCAAAACGAGGTCGGTCAACTGTCGAAGTCATTTACGGAGATGTCGAGCTCGTTGATCTATCAACATGACGAACTTGAAAAAGAGCGAGAGAAGACTGCCCGGATTGTACATACGATGCGCGACGCCATCGTCTTTGTCGAGGTGGGCACGAACCAACGCTTCGCAAACGAGGCTTTATTTGAACTGTATGAACAACCATTCCCATTTGGCGACCGTCAAAGCTTGTACCCAATCGATGCGTATTACGAACCATTTATGGAACAAATCGACGACAAGGACGGCCTAAATCGTTTCACACATCGAGCCAAAAACTGTGGAATCTTCGATGAGACGTTTACGTACTCGATGCAAGGGGGAACACGTATCATACGGATGTACGCCGAACCAATTGAACTACAGGACGAACGTTTCGGCGTGATGTTTGTGTCGCGGGACATTACGAAAGAGATTGAGGTCGACCGCTTGAAGACGGAACTCGTCGCCACGGTCTCTCACGAGCTTCGGACCCCGCTCACATCGATTCTCGGCTTTACCGAACTGCTTGAACATCGTCACGTCGACGAAGAGAAGCGGAAACGCTACTTGAGCATGATTCATAGCGAGACGACCCGGCTCGAGCGGCTCGTCAGCAACTTGCTCGATGTTCAGAAGATGGAGGCCGGTAAAGCGGAGCAAGACTTCAAAGTCGAGAGTTTGTTCGAACTGTTGTCGGACGTTCTCGAGATTCATGCCGGTTCGACCGAGTTGCATGCGTTCCATTTCGATTGTGATGAAACGCTCCGTGTCTCAGGAGACCCGGCGCAACTGCGCCAAGTGTTCTCGAATATCTTGAACAACGCCATTAAATATTCACCCGACGGCGGTAATATCGCCGTTAACGTCTCGTGCGAGGACGATGTCATCCGGATCGCCATCGAAGACGAAGGCATGGGTGTGGCACCCGCAGATGCCGAACGACTGTTTGATAAGTTTTACCGTGTCCAGAACGAGCAGAGTCGCAATATTGGAGGCACCGGCCTCGGACTCGCGATTTGTAAAGAGATCATCGAATCGCACGGCGGAACGATCAGTGTCCGTTCGGAACTTGGGAATGGGACGACGATGATGGTCGAACTCCCGATCGTCGCTTGATGCAAAACCACTTCATCATCGTGAAGTGGTTTTTTTACTTTTTTTCAAAAAACGGTGAATGAAACATTCATTTGGTACGATATACAGAGTGAAGACTTTGAACGATGAAAGGAAGACGACCATGCTACGCGGATTATATACGGCGGCGGGCGCGATGAACGCGCTCCAGCGCCAACAAGAGATTTTGAGCAATAACCTCGGTAACGTCCGGACACCAGGATTCAAGGCGTCCAACGGCGTCGTTCGCTCGTTCCCGGAAATGTTGCTCGCCCAAGTGAGCCACCCTGGGAATGCGCGCTCACGCGTCCAAGGTGAAGTTGGCACGTTATCGACAGGTGTCTACCTTCAAGAGACGATGCCTCGATTCTCGAGCGGGAGCATCTCGGAGACGGGCAGCCCGACCGACGTATATATGAAGGTGCCGGCTGACGCGACGGGTGCCGCCATGTTCGCCGTCGAACAGAACGGCGAGACGCTCTATACGACGAATGGACGGTTCGCGGTCGACGAGGAGCGTTTTTTACGCTCGGCGGATGGCGGATATATCCTCTCTGACGCAGGCGAGCGCATCCAGCTGCCATCAAGTGAGTTCACATTGTCAGGCGACGGACAAATCACGTCGCTCGGCGAGAATGTGGCGACACTCGGTGCCGTCCAAGTTAATGACTTAGCGACGCTCGAACAGGTCGGGAACGATTACCGGGTCAACGGAGACGCACCGCCAGCAGCGAACGTCCAATTCCAACAAGGATTCATCGAAGAGGCGAACGTCGACCTCGATCGGACGATGGCCGATTTGATGACGACGTACCGTCAGTTCGAGGCGAACCAAAAAGTCGTCCAAGCGTATGACAAGAGTGCCGAGCGGGCCATTGAGATCGCTCGGATTCGTTAAGGAGGAAGCCCATGCAATCGATCTATAACTCGGTCTCGTCGCTCACCCAGCTTCAGCGTCAACTTGACGTGACGGGCCATAACATCGCCAACGTCGATACGGCCGGCTATAAGCGGGAACAGACCCACTTTGCCTCGCTCTTGTCGCAGGCGTATGACAATCAACCGCGTGCCGAACTTGAAGTCGGACGCGACACCCCGAATGGGATTCGCATCGGCGTTGGCGGCCACGTCGCTGACATCAGTCAACAGTTCAATATCGGCCAAATCCGGAAGACGGACCGTGGCCTTGATGTGTTCTTGAAAGCGAGCCGCCAGTTCTTCGCCGTCGAGACAGAGAACGGTGTCGGATTGACCCGGAGCGGGAACATGCAGCTCTCGGTCGGTGAACAAACGACGCTCGTCGACGTGAACGGGAACGCCCTTCTTGGTGCGGACGGCAATCCGATCGTCATGCCGAACGAGGCGACGGCGCACCGCGTCCGTCAAGACGGCACGGTCGTCGCCAGCGTGAACGGCGTCGAGCAAGAGTTCGGCCGCCTCGATATTGTCGAGGTACGCAACACGTCGGCGCTCCGTCCACTCGGAGACAACGTCTATGCGGCCGACTTGGCGGCTGACATCGACCGTCCACTCGGCAATTTGTTGATTGAAGGCACCCTCGAATCGTCGAACGTCGATTTGACGAAAGAGATGACCGATATGACGATCACGCAGCGCGCGTATCAGATGAATTCACGGGCGTTGTCGATGAGTGACCAGATGATGGGACTCGTCACGTCGCTTCGTTAATCAGGGACCGTTCTTCTTCGGAAGGGCGGTTTTTGCGTTACACTGAATAGGAGGAGGGATGGACATGCGAATTGTCGTGGCGATGGATTCGTTCAAAGGGTCGATGACGAGTGTGGAGGCGAACCGAGCGGTTGGTCGGGCGCTCGCTGGGCACGACGTCGTCGAGGTACCGATCTCAGACGGCGGGGAAGGCTTTTTAGACGCGTGGCTGCTGACACATCCGGATGCCGAAATCGTCACGCAGGACGTCGTGTCGCTCGACGGGACGTTACGAACAACGCGTTACGGGTGGCTCGAGGCGGGACGAGCAGCGGTCATCGAAGTCGCCGAAGCGTCCGGGCTCACACTCGTCGATACGCTCGACCCGTGGCGCTATAGTTCGTACGGAACGGGTTTGCAAATCCGGCATGCGCTCGAGCGCGGGGCGACACGCATCACCGTCGGCCTCGGCGGGAGCGCGACCGTCGACGGGGGAAAGGGATTGCTCGAGGCGCTTGGTGTCCGCTTCTTCGATGAGTTTGGACATGTCATTGGACCGTTCCCGCATCAACTTGAGCGCGTCGTGCAAGTCGATTGGACAGGACTCCTCCCGGAAGCGGGTTATGTCGAATGGCGCATCGCCGCGGACGTGACGAATCCACTCCTTGGACAAGACGGGGCCGCGGCCGTGTTCGGTCCGCAGAAAGGGTTGGCGCCAGAAGAAGTCGTGTGCTATGACGAACTGCTTGCCACGTACGCCCGTTGTTTCGAACGTGATTTGACCACGCGACCTGGGGCGGGCGCAGCCGGAGGCATCGGCTTCGCGCTCTACCACCTCGGTGCCCGGTACGTGAGCGGCATTGAAGAAGTCATACGCTGGTCGAACCTGGAGAAGAAACTGCGCACGGCCGACTGGTTGATCACGGGAGAAGGTCGCTTCGATGCGCAGTCGCTTCACGGGAAAGCACCGTACGGGTTGGCCCGTCTCGCCCACGCACACGGGGTCCCGACGCTCGTCTTCACCGGACAAACAGACGTAATCGCCGTTCCGGACGCCGGAATCCGTGCCGTGTTTTCAATCATTTCCCGGGTAATGACGCTCGCCGAGGCGATGCACCAGGCAGAACCGCTTCTCACGGACGCCGTCAGCCGAGTGATGTCGATTCTCGACAAAAACGCCTGAACCGACTTCGGTTCAGGCGTTACTACGTTATGGACGCTCTTTTAACAAGTCACGGATTTCAGATAGGAGCTGCTCTTCACGCGACAGTTCCGGTTCTGGTGTCTCTTCGACCGCTTTCTCACGTTTCAGACGGTTCAACACTTTGACCATCATGAACAAGGCGAAGGCGATGAGGAAAAACTTGACGATTTCTTGTAAGAAGTTGCCGTACGTCACGTTCACGCCGAGCACCGACACCGCGAGCGTCGAGAAGTCGATGCCGCCGATGAGGATGCCGAGGAACGGCATGAAGATGTCGTTGACGAGCGACGTGACGATGGCCGTGAAGGCGGCCCCGAGGATGAAGGCGACGGCGAGGTCAATTACATTGCCTTTGATTGCAAACTCTTTGAATTCTTTCCACATAAAAATAAACCCTCCTAAATGATGAATACTCTTACGGTAGCACAGCATAGGTGGAAACGGGCAGTATTTTTCACAGAAGCGTCGCCCTTGCCCTAGGCCGGGCGCTTGTTCGACGTATAGTAGATACGTTACACTTATATAGAACTCATGCAACAGTTTTATTACCTGGTACTAATATGTTATAATTAATTCAGCTGAAAGGATGTATGGACGTGGCGAAGGAAGAACAAAACGGCTCGGAACAGACCGAGTCTAAAGAGCGGACGGAGCGGAAACGATTATCGAACCATCGACGTTTCCCAATCTTGTTACGCGTCATCGTTGTCCTGTTGTTGGCTTTCGTGATGCTTGCGATTGGGGCCATCATCGGGTACAGCGTGATTGGCGGAGGCGAGTGGAAGGACGTGTTCAACATCGACACGTGGCGCCATATCACCGATTTTTGGCTAACATCATAAGGGTGGTGGAACCATGTACACGATTGAACAGATTAAAGAAGTGATCCCGCATCGGTACCCGTTTTTGCTCATCGACCGGATTCTTGAGGTCGAAGAAGGCAAACGGGCCGTTGGATTAAAGAATGTGACGGCGAACGAAGAGTTCTTCAATGGACATTTCCCAGACTATAACGTCATGCCTGGCGTGTTGATCGTCGAGGCGCTCGCGCAAGTCGGCGCGTTCGCGATGCTCAAGCAGGAGTCGAACCGAGGCAAGCTCGCGTTCTTCGCAGGTATCGATGGATGTCGCTTCAAACGTCAAGTCGTCCCGGGCGATCAATTACGCCTCGAGGTCGAGATTTTGAAAGTGCGCGGACCAATCGGTAAAGGGCGCGCCGTGGCGACGGTCGATGGAGAAGTTGCTTGTGAAGCGGAACTCACTTTCGCCTTGAAGTGAGGAGAGAACGAGATGCGCGTATTGGTGATTGCCTTGATTCTCGGATTGGCGACCATCGTCGGTTGCCAACAAGTGCAAGATGATCCGGCCGAAGAGAACGTCGTGTTCGAGCAGGACGTCGAAGATGCGATGATTGAAAAACGGGCCGGTCAATCGGAATCGATTGCGGTCTCGCTCGAGCGGACGAACAGCTCGACGATGCTGTTCACGATTCGGATGCTCGAAGACCGTCGCCTCGATCCGACGACGATCATCAGTTATGAAGTCGATGGCACCCGTGTCCCAATCCCGTTCGGTGAACTCGTCGCGGAACGCGAAGGGGACGTCCGGACGTACGTCTATCAAGCGGATTTGAACCCTGACCTATTCGTTACCGAGACCCTCCCGCTCTTCCATATCGGAGAAGAAGGCGAGGCCGAGGTGTCGATGCCGCTCGAGGTTGTAGATTCGACAAATGAATGAACGAACGGATGATTTTTGTCGAAAATCATCCGTTTTTTTGTGGACTCTTCGCGACAGTCGTCCGATATAAGGAATAAGGACGAATGGAGGGAATCACATGAAACGAAATAAACCACAGTCACTGCAGACACGGATTTTGGCGATGATGTTGGCATTCATCACGCTGCTCATCGTCATGTTCGGCGTGCTGCAGTACGTCAGCACGAAGCATACGGTACAGAGCTCGATGCAAGCGGTCCTGTTAGCGGACGGGGCCCGCATCAGCGAGGCGATCGACACGGAAGCGTATGCGGCCTTTTTACAGAACCCGACGAAAGAAGAACGGTTCGAGCAGTTTCGGGAACAGCTCGACACGTATCGGACGCAAATCGGGGCCATGTATGTGTACACACTCGCAGCCGACGGCGAAGAGCTTCAAATCATCGTCGATGGGATGAGCGCGGCCGACGCGGTCGATATCGGAACGCCGACGACAGCGACGTCGTTTGCAGATGCGAGAGCGGCGTTTGAAGGTGGGACCGTCACGACACCGATTGTCGAGGATCCAGAGTACGGGGACTATATGACCGTGCTCGTTCCAATCAAACAAGGCGGGGACGTCATCGGTGTCCTTGGAATCGATAAAGGGGCGAGTGACGTCGCCGCGGTGACGGAAGACGTGTTGCAAGAGAGCTTGCCGCCGATTCTCATCGGACTCGTCATCTTGCTTGGGATCGCCTCGGTCATCATCTGGCGCTACCTTGGCTGGAAACTCCGACCGCTCCGTGAGCTCGAACGTGTCGCGACCCATATCGCGAGCGGCGACTTGGCGACAGCGGCCAGGGAGATGGACAACATCCAGTTGAAAGCGAACGATGAGATCAAGCGGCTCACCGCCTCGATGGATCAGATGACGAAAATGCTCCGCGACTTGATCTCGGGATTGCAGACGTCCGCTCAGACGGTGCGTGACGAGAGCGGCAACGTGGCGAGTATCTCGGAAGAAGTGAACGATGCCTCGCGTCAAATCGCGTTCACGATGGAAGAAATCGCGGGCGGTGTCGAGAATCAGAGCGTGCTCACGATGAAACTGTACGGACACATGAACGAGTTCTCGGGACTCGTCGACCAGACGGCGCACGACGGCAACGGTGTGAGCGAGCAAGCGGAAGTCGTCAGCCGCGTGACGGCCGAAGGACTCGGACTGATGGAGGATGCCGTCGGCAAAATGACGAACATCCATCTGCAAGTGCGCGAGTCGCAAGGACAAGTGAAAGATTTCGAGCAACAGGCGGACGAAGTGACGGCACTCGTCACGATGATCCGTCAAATCTCGGAGCAAACGAACTTGCTCGCTTTAAACGCGGCCATCGAGGCGGCCCGTGCCGGGGAGCATGGAAAAGGCTTCGCCGTCGTCGCTTCTGAGATTCGCAAGTTATCCGACAGCGTCGCCCGATCGGTCAGTGAGATCTCGGAAATCGTTGGCAGCGTCAAACGAAACTCGATCGCGCTCGGCGAGACGTTCACGGACAGCATGCACGCCGCCGAGGACGGCAAGCGGACGCTCGAGGAGACGAAGCGCGCCTTCAATGAGATCGAGCAGAGCGTGCGGGAGATGCAGCGCCTGACGAACTCGATGCAAGGACAACTCGGGCGCGTCAAGACGAACCAAGACGACATCAAACGTGGTCTCTCTGACATCGCGTCGATTTCTGAAGAGAGTACGGCTGGTAACGAGGAAGTGGCAGCCTCGACCGAACAGATGTCGGCGACGAGCGAGACGATGAACCGGCTCGTCAAAGATTTGTCGCACACGGCCGAGGACATGCAACGCATGAGCCGCCAGTTCAAGTTGTGAACAGTCTCAAGTCAGACATACCTCCGTTGCGTCCGTTATACTAGGCGCAAGGGAGGTTTTTTCATGCAACGTGTCTCAAGTGAACTCACACAATTCCGCGGCAGTCACTATGACTTTGGCCGCTTTCAAGGACAATACATCAAGCGCAGCAAGCTGCTCGAGAATCGGACCGACCAATGGAAGCTCCGCGTCCCGCGCTTTGAGATTGATGAGCGCGAGGCGAAGCAGGCGTTCGATCGATTCGCCCCGAAGATTTGGGAAGAACTGCTCGGTCTGCAGGACGAGCTCGAGTTGACGCTCGCCGACACGCTCCTTCACTTCGGTCATTTCCGGGTCAATAACCCGGTCAGCGGCTGTTCGATTTTGACGGGGGACAACTTCCTCGTCCGCAACTATGACTATCACCCGATGACGTACGATGGACGCTATAACGTGTTCCAGCCAGATGAGGGCTACGCCGTCATCGGTCCCGTCTCGCGTGTCACCGGCCGGATGGATGGGATGAACGAGAAAGGGCTCGCCATGGGTTATAACTTCATCAACCGCCGGCGGCCTGGAGATGGGTTCGTCTGCCAGATGATCGGCCGAATGATTCTCGAGACGTGCGCCACGGTTGAGGAAGCGGTCGATCTGCTTCAAGAGATTCCGCACCGCGGCTCGTTCACGTATGTCGTCCACGACAAGTCGTCGAAGACACGCGTGATCGAAGCGACACCACGCGATATTCGTGTCCGCGAGTCGAATATCTGTACGAACCATTTCGAGCTGCTACAACACGAGAACCGTTACCATCTCGACGATTCAACACGCCGGATGATGGAAATCAAGATGTATCAACATATCGTCCAGGACGCCGAGAGCGCGTTCCGGCTCATGAACGACTCGGACAAGGGCGTCTTCTCGGAGCTGTACAAGAGCTGGGCCGGCACGATCCATACGGCCGCTTACTTCCCGGAGACGCTCGAGACGTGGTTTGCCCTCGGTGGCGACCGCGACCCTGTCATTTTCGATTTTCAGGAGTGGCTCGACGGCAAGGATTTCGATTTACATGCCCTCGACGGGGAAATCGCGACTGATATCGAGTTCGCGAACACGGTTCAACTGTGGCGGTAACGAAAAACAAGCAGCGGCTCATGAAGAGTCGCTGCTTGTTTGTGTTCGTCTGGCGCACGTCAGGCCGCACTGTTTTCCGTAAAACCGGGAATACTCATAGCAGGAGGGATTCATTATGAAACGAATCGGATTATTGGCCATCATGCTCAGTTTGATTGTCGTCCTCGGCGGCTGTGTGCCGGGCGACGGGACGTACACGACCGACCCGGCTGGCTTCTTTTGGGGGATTTGGCACGGTTGGATCGCACCGGTGTCACTCATTCTAGGATTGTTCAATGACACGTATCGTGTCTATGAAGTGAACAATACCGGTTGGTTCTATGATTTAGGTTTCTATATCGCCATCATCAGCGGATTTGGCGGCGTGGCGGTCACACGGAAGAGTCGAAGCTGACGTTAGACGGGCTTTCGTCCGGACACGGCGACCGTATGATAATCACGCGAGTCAGGACCTCGTGTCTCGACGACGTCGGTCAGACCGAGCGCGGAAGCGGCGGGGATGAACTGTTCCCGCACGATAGACGCGATGCCATCCCACGTCACGTCAGCTTTCCCATCGCAGTACGTGATGACGAATGACCCACCTGGTGCGAGAACGCGATCAATCTCGGCAAGCACCGCCGGCACGTCTTCCCAAAAGTAGAGTGTGTGGATGCTGAAGACGCGGTCAAACTGCGCGTCCGGAAACGGGAGCGTCCCGAGGTCGCCTTCGACGACTTCGGCTCGCCCAGCTTGCACGTCTACTCGATTTCGTCGGAGCGCCGAGCGGACGATGGTCGGGGAACGATCGAGTCCGGTCACATGCACGTGATTGTAGCCACGCAGCATCTGCGCCAGTGCGTCGCCGGCCCCGCAACCGAGATCGAGGACGCGATTGTCGGGCTGAATATGAAGTCGCTCAATCGTCCAATCGACTTCGACCCGGTGTTGGCGCACCATCTTCTCGCCGATATACGTGCCGACGATGCCACGTGGGTTCTCGTATTGACTGTCAATCCATGTTTGAAGACGTGGGAAGCGCATCGAACCATTCCTTTCTAAATAACATCGAGGTAGATTGAGTGTAGCATAACCATTTTGGGAGGGGAGTTGAATCGATGCGTTCCTTTTGGATCTTCGGCAATCAACTGTCGCATGAACTCGAGCTGTTCAATCACATCGAGGAGGATGACGTCATCGTCATGATCGAGGCGACATCACGGGCGACGTGGCGGCCATACCATAAACAGAAGCTCGTCCTCATCTTCTCGGCGATGCGTCACTTCGCTGAGGAACTGCGAGAAAATGGCTATACCGTCGACTATCACGAGGCGGACTCGTTCCATGATGCGTGGGACGACCACTTCAAACGGTACGAACCGGAAGAAATCCATTACACGGCCGTCACCGACGCTGCGATGGAGAAGAAGTTGCAACAGTTGGGTCAGAAGCACAAGCTCGTCGAACATTTGGACGTGCCGCTCTTCTATTTAACGAAGGAGGAAGCGGTTGACACGATTGGCAGCACGCCGTGGCGGATGGACCGCTTCTATCGCCAGATGCGGAAACGGTTCGATGTGTTGCTCGAGGACGGGAAGCCACGGGGTGGCAAGTGGTCGTTCGATGCGGACAACCGCCAGCCGCCGAAAGCAGGACTCACGTTCCCACCACCGATCCATTTCCGGCCGGACGCCATCACGAAAGACGTCATCCGAAAAGTCGAGACCGACTTTAAGGACCACCCGGGAGACATCACCCCGTTCGTCTGGCCGGTGACGCGCAGTGAGGCACGCCGTGCGCTCGCTCGTTTCGTCGAAGCGCGTCTCGAGACGTTCGGTCCGTATCAGGACGCGATGCTGTCGGACAATCAAGACATGTCGCATAGCCTGTTGTCCGCGGCCATCAACATCGGGCTCCTGACACCGGACGAGGTCGTCCAGGCGGCGGTGGCGTCGGACGCGCCGCTCGCCTCGGTCGAAGGATTCGTCCGTCAACTCCTCGGCTGGCGCGAATATATGCGCGCCGTCTATGTGGCGTCGATGCCGGGTTATGAATCGGTCAACACGTTCAAGCATGAGCGCGATTTGCCGAGCTACTTCTGGGACGCTAAGACAGACCTGCACTGTGTCCATCAAAGTGTGAAGCCGGTCATCGAGCGGGCGCACAACCACCACATCCAGCGGCTCATGGTGCTCGGCAACTTCGCGACGCTGTTCGAAGTGTCGCCGCAACAGACGAGCGACTGGTTCAACGAGATGTATATCGATGCCTACGACTGGGTCGTGTTGCCGAACGTGCTCGGGATGGCGCTCCATGCCGATGGCGGGAGATTGGCGACGAAGCCGTATATCGCTTCGGGGAAATATATCGACAAGATGAGCGACTACTGCAAAGGCTGCAAGTATAACCCGAAACATACGACCGAGGACGACGCCTGTCCGTTCAACGCTTTGTATTGGCACTTCATCGACAAGCACGAGGACCGGTTCGCGAAGAATCAGCGCATGAAGATGATGGTCCGTAACTGGCAAGGCCGGGATGATGCCGTCAAAGCCGACATCTTGGCGAAAGCGAGACAGACGCTCGACGATACCGACTCATTATGAGTCGTTTTTTTTACGTCGGCTTCACAAACTTTTGCACGAGCTTCACGGACGCTTTACATTCATCCGGTACGATATGACTTGTGAGACCCCTCATGCCAAGTGAATAGCAACCGGTAGAACATTCGAGAGACCAACAGAAGCCCGTACGTCGATGACGTCCTGTTTCTGTTGGTCCTTTTTTCTAGGGAAGGATGATTCAAGTGAATGAAACACTTCGCACGATCGGACAAGAGAAGATGATCGCCTCCATCAAATCACCGAAACAACTCGAGAAGTTCCTGCAGTCGGACGTGACGACGACGTTCCTCATGATGGGGACGCTCAGCACGCTCGACCGCTACGTCGCCCATTTGAAGCGTGAGAATCGGACCGTGTTCCTGCACGCCGAACGCATCAACGGCATCAGCCTCGACCGGGACGGCATCGACTATTTGGCGAAACGGGTCGGCGCCGACGGGATTGTGACGACGAAGGCGTCTGTCATCCAACACGCCAAACGGGCCGGCCTGATGACGGTGCAGCGCCTGTTCCTCGTCGACTCGGACGCCATCACCTCAGGCATCAAGATGGCGAAAGACCAACAGCCGGACGCGCTCGAACTGATGCCGGGTCTCATCCCGAGTGTCATCGAGCACGTCGCGGAACACGTCTCGTTGCCGATTGTGACAGGCGGGATGATCCGGAAACCGATTCACGTGCATGAAGCCCTGTCCCACGGGGCGTTCGCCGTCTCGACCGGGGACGAGCGGCTTTGGGCGTCGCAAGGAATGAAGGAGGACATCATATGAAATCGATTCAACTGCAGAACATCAAAAAGTCATACGACGAGACGGAAGTCATCCGTGGCATCGACGTGACGATCGAGGCGGGTGAGTTCTTCGCCCTCGTCGGACCGTCGGGCTGTGGCAAGAGCACGATGCTCCGGATGATCGCCGGGCTCGAATCGATCACGAGCGGGACGCTCCGCATCGACGGCGTCGCCGCGAACGAACTGAAACCGAGCGAGCGGCAACTATCGATGGTATTCCAAAACTATGCGCTCTATCCGCACATGACCGTCGAGAAAAACATCACGTTCGGGTTACATACGAAAGGACTGACGAAGCTCGAGCAGCGTGAACGTTGCTTGGAAGCGGCCGATACGCTCGGACTGACCGACTATTTGAAGCGGAAGCCGCGCGAACTGTCGGGCGGGCAACGGCAACGGGTCGCACTGGCCCGGGCCATCGTGACCGAGTCGCCGATTTGCCTCATGGACGAGCCGCTCTCGAACTTGGACGCGAAACTTCGGGCCAAGATGCGCTCGGAGATCCGGCAGCTGCAACGCAAGTTCAAACTGACGATGATTTACGTCACGCACGACCAAGTCGAGGCGATGACGATGGCCGACCGGATGATGCTGTTGAACGATGGCCAGGTCCAACAAGTCGGTCAACCGCTCGATTTGTACAATAAGCCGGCGAACACGTTCGTCGCCTCGTTCATCGGGTCACCGCCGATGAATTTGACGTCGGTGCAACGGAGTGACAAGGGCTGGGTCGCCTCGGACGGGCGTCTATTCCACCCGAACACGCTGACGCGAGAAGATACGGCGACGCTCGGCATCCGGCCGGAACAAATCACGCCGGCGAAAGACGAGATCACGTTCTACGCCGAACTGAAAAATATCGAAGTGCTCGGCACGGAGACGATTCTCGCCTTCGATATGGGCGGCGTCGAATGGCTCGCCAAATGGCCCGGACAATGGCCGCTCGCGATTGGGGAGAAAATTGCCTGTTACGTCGACCCGAAACAGATGTCACTGTTTGACGCGACGGGGAATCGCATCGAACCGCGGCAACCGAAACTGTTCGAGGCGCTGGAGGTGTTCCAATGACGGTCGCCCTTCCGAGACAACGCGTCCGGACCCGATTATCGGACGCGACGAGCGGACTCCTCTACTTGTCCCCGTCGATCGCGTTATTTGGGATCTTTCTCGTCTATCCGTTGTTCCGGACGATTTACTTGAGCTTCTTTCAAACGGACACGCAAGGGACGCCGCTCAGTTACGTCGGCGGCGAGCATTACGCCAAACTGTTCACGAGCGCCTCGTTTTGGCAGAGCATCCAGGCGACGGTCGGCTTCGTTCTGTTGACCGTCCCGCTCACAATCATCATCGCGCTCGGGCTCGCGCTCCTCGCCAACGAGAAGCTGCGCGGGATTGGCATCTTCCGGACGGCATTCTCGGCGACGATGGGGATGAGCGTCGCAGCCTCGTCGGTCATTTGGATGTTCATGTACAACCCGTCCATCGGTATCTTCAATCGCTTCTTGGAAGCGGTTGGGGCAAGCGGGGTGCAGTGGCTCCTTGACCCGCAGTACGCGCTCTTATCCGTGTCGCTCGCGACCGTCTGGATGAATATCGGCTTCACGTTCTTGATTCTCCTCGGCGGGCTGCAAAACATCGACCGGACATTGTATGAGAGTGCGGACATCGCCGGAACCGGATATTGGACCCAGCTCCGGGCCATCACGATCCCGATGCTGTCCCCGACGCTCTTCTTCGTCGGCATCATCTCGCTCATCAATGCGTTCCAGACGTTCGGACAAATCGATTTGCTCACGAAAGGCGGACCGACGAACTCGACGAACGTCATCGTCTACGCCATCTATAAGGACGCGTTCATCAACTATAACGTCGGCGGGGCGAGTGCGCAGGCCGTGCTCTTGTTCTTGACGGTCCTCCTGTTGACGTGGCTCCAGTTCAAGCTCGTCGAAAGGAAGGTGCATTACCAATGACGCTCCGGAAAGTAGTCACGTATACGCTCCTCGTCTTGAGCGCCGTCGTCATGCTGTTCCCGATTGCCTACGCGTTCTCGATCAGCCTGATGGACGGGAGCGAAGTGTTGAAAGGGAACCTCATCCCGCGCGACGTCACATTCGACAACTATGTCGCCGCGTTCGAACGAATCCCGCTCATGACGTACTTATGGAACAGTCTCGTCGTCGCACTCCTCGTCATGGTCGGCCAAGTCGTCTTGTCGAGTCTTGCCGCCTTCGCGTTCGTCTTCATCGACTTCAAAGGAAAAGGGCTCATCTTCATGCTCTTCCTCGCGACGATGATGGTGCCATGGGAAGCGACGATGGTACCGAACTTCTTGACGATCCAGTCGCTCGGCTGGCTCAACTCGGTGTGGGGGCTGTCGGTGCCATTCTTCGCGCTCGCGTTCGGGACGTTCCTGCTCCGGCAACAGTTCAAGACGATTCCGTACGAGATGTACGAGGCATCACAAATCGCCGGCATCAGCCGTTTCCGTTTCTTTTGGAACGTCGTCTTGCCGGTCTCGAAGACACCGCTCGTCACGTTGTCGGTATATAGCTTCTTGACGACATGGAACATGTACTTATGGCCGCTCCTCGTGACAAACACGGAGCAGGCACGCACGGTGCAAATCGGGATTAAACAGATGCAGTCGAACGAGGTCGCCTCGGATTGGGGCGTCGTCATGGCGGCGGTCATCTTGATTATCATCCCGACGCTGATGTTGTTATTCGCAGGACAAAAGCAGTTACAAGAAGGTTTGACACAAGGCGCGATCAAATAATAGGGGGAATATACGATGAAGAAGAAAGCATTATTCGCAGGGTTGGCCAGTTCGGTATTGTTGCTCGGGGCATGTGGTAGCGAAGAGGCGGAACCGGCCGCTTCGGCGACGGAGGACGGGAAGACGGAAGTCGTATTTTGGCATGCGATGAGCGGGGACTTAGAGACCGCGCTTAACAACCAAGTCGACGCCTTCAACGAGTCGCAAGAAGAGTATGAAGTGAAACCGGTGTTCCAAGGCACGTATGAAGAGGCGCTCACGAAGTTCAACGCCGTCGCGGGGTCACCGGACGCACCGGCTATCATGCAGACGTTCGAGGTCGGCACGAAATATATGATCGACTCGAACAAAATCACGCCGGTCCAAGAGTTCATCGACAAAGAAGACTTCGACACGAGCGTTTGGGAAGAGAACATCTTGAGCTATTATCAAGTCGACGGCAAGCAGTACTCGATGCCGTTCAACTCGTCGACACCGGTGCTCATCTACAACAAGGATGCGTTCGAACAAGCGGGACTCGACCCGGAGAAAGCGCCGCGCACATATGACGAGCTGAAGCAGGCGGCGAAGGCACTGACGACCGACACGACCGACGGCCAGACCGGCTTCACGATGCTCAACTACGGTTGGTTCTTCGAACAGCTCGTCGCCGCGCAAGGCGGGCTCTACGTCGACAACGACAACGGGCGCAGCGGTGCGCCGACAAAAGCGGTATTCGATGGGGCAGAAGGACAGAACGCCTTCAACTTGATCAAAGAGATGTACGACGACAAGACGTTCATGAACGTCGGCCAAAACTGGGACGACATGCGCGCCGCCTTCCAATCAGGGAAAGTCGCCATGTATCTCGACTCGTCGGCCGGGATTCGCACCGTCGCGGATAACGCCGACTTCGAGGTCGGAGCATCATACTTGCCGGTGCCGAACGAAGCGGAGCGTGAAGGCGTCATCATCGGCGGGGCCTCGCTCTGGATGGGTGACGGCATCGCCGACGAGACGAAGCAAGGTGCATGGGAGTTCATGAAGTATGCGGCGTCGAAAGAAGCACAGGCCAAATGGCACGTCGAGACGGGCTACTTCGCCATCAATCCGGAGGCGTATGACGAGCCGATCGTCAAAGAGATGTGGGCCGAGTACCCGCAACTGAAAGTGACGGTCGATCAATTGAGTGAGACGACAGCCTCACCAGCGACACAAGGCGCGCTCATCTCGACGTTCCCGCAGTCCCGTCAAAGCGTCGTCAATGCGATGGAGAGCCTATACCAAGGCGTATCGGTCGAAGAGGCGTTGAAGCGCGCGGCCGATGAGACAACTTCCACCTTGGGGCAGTGACATGTTGATTTACGGACACCGCGGCTATAGCGCCAAGTATCCGGAGAACACACTAAGCGCGTTCAAGGCGGCGTTGCCACATGTCGACGGCATCGAGCTCGACGTCCAATTGACGCGCGACGGACGCCTCGTCGTCATCCATGACGAGACGGTCGACCGGACGACGAACGGGAGCGGTTTCGTCAAAGACATGACGCTCCGGCAGCTCCGCTTGCTACGGACGGAGAGCGGGGAACGGATCCCGACGCTCGAGGAAGTGCTCGTCTTGCTCGAACCGACCGACGTCACGCTCAACATCGAGCTGAAGACGGACCGGTTCGACTATGACGGGATCGAGTATCTGACGTGGCTCGCCGTCACCGAGTTCAAGTTAGAAGAGCGCGTCGTTTTCTCCTCGTTCAACCCGGACACGCTCGTCCGGTTGCGGGATATCGCCCGCGAGGCGAGGATTGCCGTCCTGACAACTGATGGGCATCCGAATCTGGTTGAATTTGTGGAACGAGTCGGAGCCGAGGCCGTCCACGCCCAGCCGGAATTCACCGGGACAGTGGAGGCGGCGACGCTCCGCGAACAAAATCGGTTGCTACGTCTCTACACGATCAATGACCCGAGCGAGTTGCCGGACATGACTGGTGTCGACGCCATCATGACGGACGAGGTCGAGCGGTTTCAACGCATCAACTGAAAGAACCCCTTGAGAGACGACTCTCAAGGGGTTCTTTTCTGTTCATCTTTCTTCGGCGAATCACTAAAAGCGAAATATATCCCGACGCCAATCGCGAGCCCAATCAAGTAGTTGTCGAGGGCGATGGCTAACGAGATACCGATTGCGAGGGCGAGCGGGAAGGCATAGCTGCCGGTCGTCTGTTTATTGGACATAGAGAACTCCTCCTTTGTCCAATTTATACGGATGCCGCCTCAAAAAGTTTCAAGCCTTCTTCTTCGTCCCTTGGAACGCGAAGAACATCGCGATGCCGCCCCCGAGTCCGAGCCACCAGTTATCGAACAACAGACCGAAGATGAGGACAAAGGCGATGGCGACCGGGAGTGCTAAAAATCCACGTTGACGTTTCACAAAAATCATCCTTTCTGCTTCTCTCTGTTCGACTGTTCCCGGTTTCGAATCATTTCATTCTAAAAGCAAGCGTTTTCATGAAAACGGCTCAACGCCAACGTTTGTCTAAACGATGAACAGTTATATTTTCATGTGAAATTGTGAGCAAATTCATCTATTCAACGGCCGGGGACCCTGCTATATTAATCATGTGATACATTTCACATGAAGAAATCATAAATCACTTATATATAGGAGGACCACCCGATGGTTACATTTTTCATTGCTTTAGGATTATTATTGCTCGGTTATCTCGTCTACGGCCGGTACGTCGAGAAGACGTTCGGGATCAAAGAAGAGCGGACGACGCCCGCCTATGCGTCACAGGACGGCGTCGACTACGTGCCGATGGGGACGAAGCGCAACTCGATGATTCAACTGTTGAACATCGCCGGGGTCGGTCCGATCTTCGGGCCGATCATGGGTGCCTTGTATGGCCCGGTCGCATTCCTGTGGATCGTTCTCGGTTCCATCTTCGCCGGCGCGGTGCATGACTATTTGACCGGGATGATTTCGCTTCGCAACAATGGGGCGCACTTGCCGCAACTCGCTGAGAAGTTCCTCGGTCGGTCGCTCCGCCACGTCGTCAACGGCTTCGCGTTGCTGTTGTTGCTCTTAGTCGGGACCGTGTTCGTCACGTCACCGGCCAATATGATCAACAACTTGTTCGACGGCAACGGCTCGACGCTCGCCATCGTCACGTTCGGCATCTTTGCCTACTACATCTTGGCGACACTGCTCCCGGTCGATAAAATCATCGGCCGCATCTATCCGTTCTTCGGGGCGCTTCTCTTGTTGAGCGCCGTCGGCATCGCCGTCAGTCTATTCACGCAAGGCTATCAAGTCCCAGAGATGACGTTGACGAACATGCATCCGGACGGCTTGCCGCTCTGGCCGCTCATCTTCTTCACCATCTCGTGCGGGGCACTGTCAGGCTTCCATGCCACGCAGTCACCGATCATCTCGCGGACGACGATGAAAGAGAGCAACGGTCGCAGCATTTTTTACGGCATGATGATCGTCGAAGCGGTCATCGCCATGATCTGGGCGGCTGCCGCCATGGCCATCTTCGAGCCGGGTGAACTGCTCGCCATGATCAATGCCGGCACGCCGGCGCTCGTCGTCCAAGAAGTGGCGACGCTCATGCTCGGCAGCATCGGCGGCACGCTCGCCATCCTCGGTGTCATCGTCTTGCCGATCACGTCGGGCGACACGGCGTTCCGGAGTGCCCGCATGATCATCGCCGACTACTTGAACATCGTCCAGAAGAAGTTCACGTCACGGTTGTGGATCGCGCTCCCGCTCTTCGTCCTGTCATTCATCTTGACGAAAGTCGACTTCCGTCTGTTGTGGCAATACTTCAACTGGGCCAACCAGACGACGGCGGTCATCGCTTTGTTCGTCGGTGCGACGTACTTGTATATCAAAGGACGGAACTACTGGATCGCCTTGTTGCCCGGGACGTTCATGTTGTATGTCGTCTGGTTCTACATTTTGACGGCTCCGATCGGCTTCGAGATGGACGGGGTGCTCCCGTATGTTTTGGCCACAATCGGCACGGTCACACTGTTCGGCTTGTTCTTCCGCCACGCGAAAGCGATGCGTGAACAAGGGCTCGAGTGCGACATATCAAGCGATCAAGCAGCATGACAAAAGGGTTTGGCCTCGGCCAAACCCTTTTTAGTCGGTTGTCTCTTGTTCCGTGAGCAGTGTCGTACTCGTTGTGCTGTGGGAATACAGATAGATGGAGAACGTCGTTCCTTCTCCGTACACTGAGTCGGCGTGAATGCCCCAACCGTGTGCCTCGGCGATCCGTTTGCAGATGCGGAGGCCGAGCCCGGTCCCTTTGATCGGACGGTGGGCGTCCGAGTCGACGCGGTAGTATTCGTCGAACACGTACGGGATGGCGTCGCTCGGGATGCCGATCCCCGTGTCCCGTACCGACAGGACGTACGTGTCGCCCTCGGTCGCCATCTCGACATAGACCGTGCCGCCGTCCGGAGAGTACTTAATGGCGTTGCCAATCAAGTTGTGAAGCAACTGCAACAGTTTTTCCTCGTCGGCCTCGATCGTCACGTCGTCGGCTGACAAGATGACGTCGTGCTGGGGAGAAGTTGCCTTGTAGTGGGCGACGACGTCCTCGAGCACCGGTCGCAAGGCGAACGTCGACAGCGATAACAGCTCTTCGGAATAGTTCACCCGCTGATAGTCGAGGAAGTTGTCGACGAGGCGCTCGAGCCGCTCGGCTTCCCGTTTGACGAGCGTCAACATCCCGTGCGTCTTGTCGTTATCGCTATGCTGGTACATGAGCAGTTCGGCATAGCCGTTAATGGCTGTGAGCGGCGAGCGGAACTCGTGGGACAGCTCGGCGAGGAAAGCATCCTTCTGCTCCTCGAACCGAATGGCGTCGGTGACGTCCCGCCACATGATGAACACGCCACGCGGGGTGTGCGTGAAGTTCGAAATGAGTTGCATCGTCCGCTCGCCGATGCGGAGCGACTTCGCATCCATGCTCGGGCAACAGCCGAACCGGTTCGTCAACAGCTCGTCCCAAAACAGCGTCACGTCGGTCATATCGGCCCCGTTCCGCTCGAACGTCTCATAAAAGAAACGGGTCATATCGTCCATGCTTGGAAAGCGACGGGTCTCCATCGATGGACAGATGACGCGGAGCTGTTCATTCGAATACAGATGGTTCCGTGTGAAGTCGATATAGCAGACGGCGTCCTGCACCTCTTCGACGAGCGAGGCGATCGGGAAGGCGTGAGGGGAGCGGGCGCGCTTCGTCACGACGGATCGACTGCTCGCGGACCGTCCATGATTTCGCCGTGCCGGATAAAATGACTTTCGATTCATGAGAGAACCTCCTTTCCATCAAAGGTTATATTATGAAAGTAAGTAAGTGCGTAGCATTCCCATTCATTATACGATATTCCGGCTTAATTCCCTATACCACCCATGGGCCTAGCTAAAAACCGGTCATGATCGGGACACTTGGACGATTCGGTCTCGATTCTAGGAAAAAACGCCTCCCTCGAGGATGCGAGGAAGGCGTCAGGCTTAGAAGAACGTGTATGGGTTGACGCTATTGGCAGCCGTTGAGCTGCTATAGACGTATTTGTTTTTATGGACCTCGAAGTGGAGATGGTTCCCGAACGAGTTGCCGGTGTTGCCGACCGTACCGATTTTCCCACCCTTGGCGACCTTCTGTCCTTTGACGACGTTCAAGCGGTCCAAGTGGGCGTAGACGGTCGTATAGGCTTGACCGTTGATCGTGTGTGAAACCATGACGTGGTTGCCGTAGGCGCCGTAGTTCCGGGCGACGATGACTTGGCCGTATGCTGCCGATTGAACCGTCGTGCCTTTGGCGGCCGCCAAATCGATGCCGTTATGGAACGTGTAGCCATATTTTCCGCTCGCCGGGCCGTACCCTTGCGTCAACGTACCTTTTGTCGGCATGAGGAGCTTGCCCGCTGTCGCCGTTTGGAGTGATGTGCTGCTATATTTTTTTACATATGTACTCGAGACGTATTTTGTACTGCCGTTATAATTGATTTTCGTCCATGAACCGGTCGCGCCGAGATAGGTGAACGTTTGGCCGAGTTTGGCACTGCCGACTTTTTGGTAAGACGTCGATGGGCCGCTCCGCACGTTCAGGACATTCGTCGTGACTTTGACTTTATACGATGTAGCTGCCTCTACCGGTGTCGAAGCGGGAAGTGTCAAGCCGGAAACAAGAAGGGCGCCTAATGTAATCGTCATCAGTTGTTTTTTCATAGTATGGTAAATCCTTTCAATTATGTAACAATGCGACAGAACAATGATAATTACCTTACAAAAAAATTTTACCATCAAAAAATAGATTCTAATATGTCATTTATATTTCAAAAAAGTATAATCGTTATGAAAACGACAGTGTAGTGGGAAAAGTCGAGTTATACCAACGTGATTGAGACATACAACGTTTTGTTGGTAAAAGAATATATGCCTAATATTCAAAAAAACTCCGATTTCTCATAGTTTAGCTTTTGAAAAACAGGGTAATTTTAATTAGTTTGGCCTAAATAAAAAAGACCGATGAGAATCAGCCGCTTTTGTCAGTCCTTTCCTTGAAGTGCTTCCTCTATACATAAGAAAAACCGAGGCATGCGCCCCGGTTTAGCGTGTCTGCCCTTACGGAGAAGGCGTGATCACGTTCAGATGAATATTTCGATTATGGTGCCGACAGTTCTTCCTCGGTGACCCATTTATGATTGGTCACTTCTTCACCTGATTCTAACGTGAAGTCGACCATATAGACGGTCGTCTTTTCAGCCGAATCGACGGTTGCCGTCGTGCCGCCCATTCCTTCCATATGTTCAGCCTCGACATCGATCTCATCGCCGACCTCATATGGTTCGGTCGTGGCGTTTTTGACTTCTTCATGGATAATCCATTTATGGTCTTCGATACGTTCACCCCCATGCGTCGGATCATACGAGATGCTGTATACGACCGTGTCGTAAGCACCGACAATCGTCGCTTCGGCTCCTTCCATACCTGGCATATGGGCTTCTGTGATGATGGCCGTGTCACCGACCGCGAACGTCGGGTTCTCCGCTGACTTCAAGCCTTCGGGGACGTCACCAGACCCGGACATATCCATTCCTGAATGGTCGTTTCCGTCCATCGTCTCTTCCATCTGGTCATTCATGTTCGTGTCATTGTTCGTCGTTTCATCTTCGCCGCAAGCAACGAGCAAACCGCTCAGTGAGAGTGCCATCGTCATCATTCCAAGTTTTTTGTTTATCTTCATTCCTATTCCCTCCAATTAACGTGTGATTAGTTTACTTTCAACTGTCCCATCATCCCGTTTTCTTCATGTTCCAGGATGTGGCAGTGATACATGAACGTCCCTGTCTCCCGAAACGTCATTTCAATTTTTACTTTTTCGCCCGGTGCGACAGCGACCGTATCTTTCCAACCGCGTTCGTTGTCAGGCGGGGGTTGGCCGTCCCGTTCAAGTATCCGGAATTGGACGCCGTGGACGTGGAACGGGTGGGTCATCCCGCCCATCATGTCTTCTCGATTATAAATTTCCCATATCTCGGTCGAACCTTGTTGGACATTGATGTCGATTCGATCGGGATCGAATTGTTTGCCGTCAATCGACACCATGTTGCCCATCCCGAACAACGTGAGGCGTCGGTCGGCAACGCTTGATTCGTTAGACGCAGACGTTCCGTCAAAGGCATCGCTCCATTCGCCGTCTTGATCGACCTCGTCACGCACCGTGAACGTCGTGAACGGAATCCCATCCGCTTGAAGAGCGAGATCGTCTCCGAGCGACAAGTCTGAGAAGTCGATTAATATCTCGGCACGTTCGCTAGGTGTGAGCGTCAACGTTTTGAGTGGTACGGGTTTGTCGAGCAACCCGCCGTCGGTCGCGATTTGAGTGAATGACGATCCGTTCGATAATGAGAAGTCGATGTTCCGAGCGTTAGAGCCGTTGACGAGACGGACGCGTAACGTGTTCGTGGTCACGTCGAACGTCGTATTGATGGCTCCGTTCGCAATCAACGTATCGCCGACCGTGCCATCGACGTTCATCTGGCGATCGTAATCGAGTTGTCCGTCGTCTGTGAAGAGACGGTCTTGGACGATGAGCGGGATGTCATCGACACCGTACTCGTTTGGCAACCCGTTCTCCGCTTGGTCCGTTACGTACAAGAGTCCGGCCAAACCAAGGTATACTTGTTCGGCCGTTGCGCCCATCGGATGCGGATGGAACCAAAGCGTGCCCGGTTCTTGGTCAATCTCGAGACGAACTTGTTTTTGCTCACCGGGGCCAATCAGGTGGTGCGGTCCGCCGTCTTCTTCTCCAGGGATGACGAGACCGTGCCAATGGAAAGAGGTCGGCTCGGCGAGCTGATTGATCGTGTCGATATACACGGTCTTCCCAGCCGGCAACTCAATCATTGGGCCGAGTAAAGTCCCGTTATAGCCAAGCGTCTCGGTGTTGACGCCTTCGTCGAAGAAGCGATGCTCGCCACGTTCAGTGCGGACCGTATAATAAAGCGCCTCGTCTGTGACGCGGTCAGGTTGTAGCCGTTTCGGAATCGGAAGCGGTTGAGCTGGTTCGTCGGAGGTGATGAGGTCAATCGTGTTCCCACGTCCCATCCCACCATTGCCGTGCATCATGCCGCCATTGTCCCGATCTCCCATGAATGATCCGTTTCCCATCATCCAGCCTCCAGGAGCGAACGTGAACAACAGGAGGAGCAGTCCAATCACGATACTTACGATAACCATCCCGATAATCCATTTCATGACGCGGTTCATAAGGCATCATCCTTTCTAGTTAAAGCGAGAACCTATTTAGTTATACCAACAACTTATGAAATTTTTGTTAAACGGGAAATTTAGTTTTTATATACTGCATAGGGGTATATGGTATACATAGGAGGTGGTCAACGTGGAACATTCACACCACGCGTCATCTCATCATGAACACGGAGAAGCGCATGACTCGCACGCCGGCGGACATGAAGGGATGATTGAAGAGTATAAGCGTCGATTTTTCGTCTCGTTAGGACTGACGATTCCAATCCTCATCTTGTCGGACATGATTCAAGAGTGGGCCGGTTTCGAACTTACGTTTACTTATGAAAAGCAGACGCTATTCGTGTTGGCGACGATCGTGTACGTCTATGGAGGGTGGCCGTTTTTGAAAGGGAGCATCGACGAATTGCGTCAACGAAACCCGGGGATGATGATGCTGATTGGACTGGCCATCAGCGTCGCGTACTTCTATAGTGTCGCTATCGTGTTCGGGTATGGGCATGGACATGACTTCTTTTGGGAGTTGGCGACGTTGATCGTGATCATGTTGCTCGGGCATTGGATTGAGATGCGCTCCATCATGGGTGCCTCGAACGCGTTGCAACAGCTCGTTCGTCTATTACCGAGTGTGGCGCACCGCATCAACGGGAGTGATATCGAAGACGTTCCCGTCTCGGCGCTCGCTGCGGGGGATTTGATTCTCGTCAAACCGGGCGAGCAGATCCCTGTCGACGGGGAACTGCTGAAAGGGCGGACGACGGTCGATGAGTCGATGTTGACCGGGGAGTCGATGCCCGTTGAGAAAGAAACGGGAGATGTCGTCATCGCCGGGTCAATCAACCAAGAAGGAAGTATGACGATTTCAACGACGAGCACGGGAGAGAGCACATACTTGTCGAAAGTCATCGACTTGGTCAAAGAAGCACAGGAGTCCAAATCGAAAACGCAAAATCTGGCCAATCGGGCCGCCAAGCTGTTGTTCTATGTCGCCGTCGGGGCGGGTGTGCTGACGTTCGTCATTTGGCTCGCTCTCGGCTACTCGGTCAGTATGGCCGTCGAGCGAATGGTCACCGTCATGGTCATCTCATGTCCGCATGCGCTCGGCCTTGCGTCCCCGCTTGTCGTGGCGGTCTCGACGTCGCTATCCGCGAAGCGAGGGCTATTGATTCGAAACCGGACCCAGTTCGAGGAGGCACGTCATCTCGATGCGGTCATCTTCGATAAGACGGGCACACTGACGCAAGGTGATTTTGGGGTGACGGACATTGAAACCGCATCCTCGTATACGAACGATGAAGTGTTGCGTCTGGCTGCCGCCGTCGAGACGGCCTCGCAACATCCGCTCGCACGAGGGATTCTTCGTGAAGCGGAAGAGCGAGGTTTGACGTTACCTGAGGTCGTCGATTTCGCCTCCATCACGGGCGTCGGTCTAGAAGGTCGCGTGAATGGGGCACACGTTCAAGTCGTCAGTCCTCGTTTTATTCGCGAGCACGAGCTATCGATCGATGAAACGGCATTTGATCAGTTATCGGCCGCCGGGAAGACCGTCGTCTTCACGATTCGCGACGGGGAATTGGTCGGCATGATCGCCTTGGCGGACATGGTTCGCGATGAGGCGAAAGAGACGGTCCGAGCGTTGAGAGAGCGCGGTGTCCGCTCGATTATGCTCACCGGGGATAACCGGAAAGTGGCGAACTGGGTCGCCTCGCAACTTCACATCGATGAAGTGTACGCAGAAGTGCTACCGGATGATAAATCACGGCAAGTCCAAACCGTCCAAGCCGATGGCAGCAAAGTGGCGATGGTCGGGGACGGCATCAACGACGCACCGGCCTTGGCCCAAGCGGATGTCGGGATCGCCATCGGGAGCGGGACCGACGTCGCTGTCGAGACGGCCGATATCGTCCTTGTCCGGAGCAACCCGAAAGACGTGCTGTCGATTCTCGACTTGTCTCGCAACACGTACAACAAGATGATTCAGAATCTGTGGTGGGCCGCCGGCTATAACATCGTCGCCATCCCGCTCGCAGCGGGTGTGTTGGCACCGCTCGGCCTCATCTTGTCACCGGCCGTCGGTGCGGTGCTCATGAGCCTCAGTACGGTCATCGTCGCGCTCAATGCCCGGACGCTCAAGTTTTAACAATTCTTTCATCTTTAGTCTCTATAATGAGTAGGATGCTAAAGATGGAGGGAACTAGAATGAAACGAAAGCTATTCGTACCGATGTTCGTGACGACCGTATTACTTGCCTCGTGCGGTGCGGATCCGACAGAGGATCAGACCACTGCACCGGTTGTTGAGAAAGAGAAATCGACAACGGAACAGACGACAGACCGCTGGGAAGCGACAGCAGCAGGCACCGAAGTCTCCCATATTCACGGTGCCGGTTTTTGGCAAGACGGACGCCCGGTCATCGCGACGCATACGGGACTGATGGAATTCAGGGAAGACGGCTGGTACGAGTTGTCGTCGAACCGGCATGACTATATGGGCTTTGAGCTCGTCGCGGACGGCTTTTACGCGAGCGGTCACCCGGCGCAGGATTCGCCGTATAAGAATCCGCTCGGCGTCGTCCGTGGAACCGAGAAAGGCGAGACGCTCGAAATTCGTTCGCTAGAGGGCGAGGCCGATTTTCACTATATGAGTGCGGGCTTCGAATCCGAGAGCCTTTACGTGTATTTAGAACAAGCGACAAAAGAGCTCGCGCCAGGTTTTTATCGTTCGCTCGACGGCGGTGTCTCGTTTGAGCCGATGAAGATGGACGGGATCGAAGGTCGTGGCATCGCCGGTATCACGGCCGATGCGAGCGAAGCGAAACGTGTCTTCGTCTATGGACCGGATGGCATCCTCGTTTCAGACGACGGGGGAGATACGTTCGAACCGTTCAATGATCAAGGGAATATCGTCACCATGGCCACGGCAAAAGGACGACTGGCGTACATCACTGAACAGGACGCTTCGTTTGAATTGGTCGTCTCTGATTTGACCGACGAGACGGAGACGTCCGTCGACTTGCCGTCGATGAACGGTGACAACGTCCCGATTGAACTCGTGATGGAAGCAGAACGATTGTTGCTGGCGACGTCGGACAACAGTGTGTACGTCTTCGAAGACGAGGGATGGACGCAACTGTTGAAAGCGGGGAAGATGAACTGAAAAAATGGTCGGCGCCTGAGTCAGGGGCCGGCCATTTTTAGTGGAGTGGAAGCGTGATGGTAAACGTCGTCCCAGATTGGTCGGAGGCGACGGTCAACGTGCCGTCATGCAGACGAATGATTTGATGGGCGATGGCGAGTCCGAGGCCACTGCCTCCTGTCCGACGGGAACGTGATTTTTCGACCCGATACAGACGATCGAAGATGTAAGGCAGGTCCTCTTGTGGGATGCCTTTCCCGTCATCTTGAATGGTGAAATGAAGCGACTCATCCGCAAGCTGCATATCAAATCGGACGTGGCGTGCCTCGCTGTGTTCAATCGCATTGTGGGCGATGGAACGGAACACTTGTAAGATTCGACTTCGGTCCAACTGAAGGATGACGTCTGTTGCGCCGCAATCGGTCTGAGTTTTGAAGGCGATCGGCGTCACCCGGAACATCGTATCGAGCACTCTGCGTAAGTCTTCGCATAACTCACCTGCAGGCACGGTTTCGCGATGCAACGTGAACGTGTTCTCATCCAACTGGGCGAGTTGGAATGCATTTTCGACGAGTTCCGTCAGCGCTTGGCTCTCCTCAAGAATCGTTTGAATCGACTGTTCTTTTAACGGTCCTGGTGTTTGTGGTTTTGACGCGATCTCGGCATAGCCTTGCAGATACGTGAGCGGCGTCTTGATCTCATGGGCGAGGTCGGATAAAAATTGATTGCGCTCTTTACGAAGACGAACGAGTTCGAGCGACATCGCTTCAATCGAGCGGGCAAGTTCCCCGATCTCGTCTTCTCGAGTCGTCGGAAGCGTCAACGTTTCAGGATTCGTCAGTACGTTCTCGGTGGCTCGGCGCAACAGCTGAATCGGATTTGAAATCAAACGGCTCAGCAAAACGAACGTCAAAACGGTGATGACGAGCGCGATCCCTGTGATGTAGAGAAATCGGAGTTGGAGGCGATGGCTGATCTCGTGAATGATCTCGGTCGGGAGAAACATATACACATATCCGAAGCGGGTGTCGTCTTCCATGGCGTCAATCGGGGTCCGCACCGCGAGATACGGTTCGTTCTCCCAATCATTTTCGAGCACGATCGTTTCATTCATGTCCTCTCGGCTCGCTTCATCTTGAACGAGCGTCGCGAGCGGGTCGGGAAAGCGATTGGACGTCTGCAAAATCGAATGGTCGGGAGCGGTGATGGCGACTTTCGTATCGGTCTCACTTTCCATCGTCGCGACATGACCGATCGTCTCGGCATCAAAGCTCATCGAGAGTACGTTCGCATGACTCTCGGCCCGCGACTCGAGGCGATCGATTTCTTCGACGACGCGCTCACCGAGCAACGTGTGGTAAAGCAGTAAGAACAAGACACCTTCAATCAGCAATGTCGTCAACAAAAAAATCAAGCTGATTCGGAACGGGAGGCTGTTGCGTCGTAACGTCATGAGTCCGATCGCTCCTCGCTCCAGCGATACCCGCGTCCCCACACCGTCTTCAAATAGTCGTCAATTGGGAAGCCGGCCTCGCCGAGTTTGTCGCGAATCATACGGATATGGGCGTCGACCGTGCGTGGGTCCGATTCGGACGAATAAGGCCATACCAGGTCATATAAATCCATCCGGTTGTACAACCGGTTCGGATGTTGCAGAAACAACTTTAAGATGGCCGTCGCTTTTGGCGTCATGACGACTTCTTGTTCTTGATACAGGATGCGTCCGCTCGCTTCTTCATAGCGCAATTGTCCATAATTCACATTCGTGACGCGGCTCCGTCGTAACACTGCGCGAATCCGGGCCAACAACACGTTGCCTTCGAACGGTTTCGTGACATAGTCGTCAGCCCCGGCGTCCAATCCGCGGATCGTCGTCTCGCTATCCGAGCGGGCCGTCAATAAGACGACAGGTAGTTCGGCGTCGAGTGCTTTGATTTGGCGACACAACGTGATCCCGTCGACACCGGGCATCATGATATCCAACATGACCAAGTCCGGACGTTCAGATAGCAGCTCCATGGCTTCTCGTCCGTCCGCGGCCTCGATGCAAGTGTAGCCGTCCCCTTCGAGGAATAAGCGAAGGAGCCGTCTCATTTTTACTTCGTCATCGACAATCAAGATGTTCATCTGTTGTCCTCCTTTTGTTTTCGTCCATCGTTCCTACCAATTTCGAGAGTCGTGCTACGTTCTCCTTGTAAAGAACTGTCGGACAAGCTCCGATTCGTCGAACGGCACGAGGACGTCTTCGATGCGCTCGACGTGGTCATGTCCTTTCCCGAACAGGACCCCACAGTCATAGTCTACCATCCGCTCACAGAAGAAACGGATGGCTTCTTCGCGCTTGTCGAAATGGGCGAGTTCGGCAGACTGTCCATCCGCTAAATCGTCGAGGATTTGCTGGGGATTTTCATGGCGCGGGTCATGGACGGTCAAGATGAAGTCGGCGCCTGAAACAGCGACCACGTCGGTCATCATCCGACGTTTCATCCGGTCTCGCTCACCGGCGGCGCTGAGTAACACGAGCACACGAGAATGACGGGCCGTTAGCGATGTCACGACTTTTTCAATGGCATCCGGAGTATGTCCGTAGTCGATATAGACGGGTGTCGTGATGCCCGACACTTTCTCGAGTCGCCCGCTCGGCAAGGTTAAGTTCGAGAGGTGAGGGACAATCTCTTTTAAAGAGACACCCGTTTGAAGGACGATACTGATCGCACATAACGTGTTGTCGAGGTTATAGTCTTCTAGGAACGGGGGCGCAGACAACGCCGTCTCTCCGTCCATACGAACGATAAAACGGTCAGCTTCCGTCTGACCGGTTAAATCGGCTACAGACGAATGACGGCTGAACCTGAACCGCCTCGCGTGAGGTGGTGCGACGGACCGCATGAGCTCATGATACGGGTCGTCACCATTGACGATGCCGCAACCCACATCCGATAATTGCGCGAACAATTGGGCTTTCGTGTACGCATACGTCTCCATCGTGCCGTGGTAATCCAAATGGTCGTGCGACAGATTGAGAAACGAGGTCGTCTCGAATGACAAGTTCGCGATACGTCTCTCCGCGATGGATTGGGAAGATACCTCGATCAGACAATCCGTCACGCCGGCCTCGATCATGGTGTGGAGGTGGCGGTGGATGGTTAGCGAATCGGGTGTCGTGTTCGGTGTCTCGAACGTCTGACCGGAATAGGTGATACCGAGTGTGCCAATCAAGCCGGCGGATATGCCGAGTTGGTCGAACAGTTGATGTGCCAGGGCGGTCGTCGTCGTTTTTCCGTTCGTCCCGGTGACGCCATGAAGACGGAGTCGCGTCGATGGATGGTCATAGAACGCACTGGCGAGTTCAGCTAATGCATGTTTCGTATCTTTACAGTAGATGACAGGCACCCGGGCCTCGATCGGACGTTCGGCGATGATGGCCACGGCCCCGTTGTGGATTGCCTCGTTCACGTAGTCATGACCGTCACGTCGATACCCTGATATACAGACGAATAAAAAATTTTGTTTAATTTCTTTGGAGGAGAAGGAAATGCCTTCAATCATCGTTTCGGCAGGATTGTCTAAATACGTCCATGTCACAAGCTGTTTCAGCTCTGTCAACAGGTCTTGCAGGTTTTTTAACACGTCTTGATGTCTCCTTTGTCGGCAAAGTCCATTTTGACAGTATAGCCCCTGTTTGTGAAAAAGAAGTGAAATGGTAGGAACGCTCGCTCGACTAGATGAATCATGGGGTTTTAACGAAAAAAGAATAGGCAAAGGAATACGTAGAAGCAAATAAATAGAAAGGCAGGAGAGAACAATGAAACCTTATGCGAAATTCGGAGTGATGATTCTTGTGTCGACGTTCCTCATGTACTGGCTCATGTATTTGAACGTGTTCCAACTCGACCACATCTTCTTCAGTCAGACGCGTCTGTACATGGCGCTCATCATGGGCTCGGTCATGGCGTTCGTCATGTTGCTGTTCATGTGGGGCATGTACAAGAACAAGAAGCTGAACGCCATCATCTTGGGCGTGAGCGCGCTCGTCTTCGGCTTGTCGTTATGGCTCGTCCGGAGCCAGACGACGGTCGATGACGTCAGTTGGATGCGAGCGATGATCCCGCACCACTCCATCGCCATTTTGACGAGCGAACGGGCGGAAATCGAAGACCCGCGCGTGAAACAGTTGTCAGAAGAGATCATCAAAGCGCAAGAACGAGAAATCGCCGAGATGAAGCGATTGATCGAAGAGCTAGAACAAGAAGAAGAGGAAGCGAAGGCGGCTGAAGAAGCCGAAGCGCAAACAACAGCGGCCGAGTGATCGGCCGCTGTTGTCATGTGTCGGTAGGGAGTTGTGTCTCAATCAAGTCGACGGCAATCGTCAACGCCTGAATGCGACGTTTGGCGAGCGTCAGTTGCGCCTTGTAACGGGCGGGTTCGTCTTTTGCTTCGAGCGTCTTCACCGTCTCGTTCAGTTTGTGGAGAATCGAATCGATTTGACGTTTCGCCTCCGTCAGTTCTGTCGCTGAATAATCCATGTGAC
This sequence comes from Exiguobacterium sp. s5, assembly GCF_018618075.1. NCBI lineage: Bacteria > Bacillati > Bacillota > Bacilli > Caryophanales > Exiguobacterium > Exiguobacterium sp. s5. The sequence goes on from NZ_JACSLK010000001.1 coordinate 319,099, forward strand.
CTCCTAAATGATTTTTCCCCAGTGTACATAAGAAAAACCGAGGCGAGCGCCTCGGTTTAGTTTGTTGGCTAGACGCCCGGTTCCTCACTTTTTAGGCTTTTGGAATTGATTCAGAACGCCTTTGACTTTGTCCGCTAAAGAGTCGGAATGGCCGTCGTTGCGTTGATGAGTCGATTTGTCATCATTCATTTTCCCAGTTATTTCTTTCGCCTTGGCTGCAACTTGGTCAATGATGTGGTCATACTTACCGTTTTGTTTGTGATCAGACATAAGTCTAATTCCTCCTCGTAACAGGTCTTTAGTAAAGAGTTAACCAATTTTGAAGAAGGATAAACTTTTAAGGTCGAAAGAACTTATTTTCACATATTGTTAGCTCGGAAAAAATCAAAGTGATGTTGATTATAACGCACCGACGACCGCATGCGGCACGTACGGTTCTTCGAGTGAAGCGATCTCGTCCGCTGTCAGCGTGACGGTCAACGCAAGGGCGGCCTCGTCCAAATGACGTGCTTTCGTGGCGCCAATGATTGGAGACGTGACCGTGTCTTTTTGAAGGAGCCAGGCGAGGGCGACTTGGGTACGAGTGATCCCCCGCGTCTCAGCGATGGCGGCGACCCGCTCGATGATGAGCCGATCGGCGTCCATCGTCGCGTCATACTTCGAACGTTGAATCACGTCCGTCTCGGAGCGGTGGGTCACGGTCGATAGGTCGCGGGTCAAGCGCCCCGAGGCGAGCGGACTGTAAGGTGTGACCCCAATTTTCTCTTCCCGACAAAGCGGCAACATTTCACGCTCTTCTTCCCGATAAATCAAGTTCAAATGGTTCTGCATCGACACGAACCGGGTCCAGTTGTTCCGTTCCGCCACGTGGAGCGCTTTTTGGAACTGCCAGGCGTACATCGCCGATGCACCGATGTAGCGGGCCTTCCCGGATTTGACGACGTCATGGAGCGCCTCCATCGTCTCTTCGATCGGTGTGTCATAGTCCCAGCGGTGGATGATATACAGATCGACGTAATCGGTGCCGAGCCGCTTCAAGCTATGGTCGATTTCCGACAGAATCACCTTCCTCGATAAGCCGCCACCGTTCGGACCGTCGTGCATTCGACCGTGAACTTTTGTTGCGAGTACGATCTCGTCCCGGTTCGCATAATCCCGAAGCGCACGTCCGACGTATTCCTCGCTCGTGCCTTTCGAGTAGATGTTCGCCGTGTCAAAAAAGTTGATACCGAGGTCGAGTGCTTGTTTGATGATCGGACGGGTCGCCGCCTCATCGAGTACCCAGTCGTGAATCCATCGGTTCGCGTCGCCAAAGCCCATACAGCCGAGACAGAGCCTTGAGACGTCGAGTCCCGTATTGCCAAGTTTTACGTATTCCACGAAAATGCCTCCTTCAAAGTTGATACGTGGAGAGGAACCGTTCGAACTCATCCACGGTGCTGTCGTCGTTGACGGTCAATCGTAATTCGGTATGGGTGCCAATCGGAAGCGCTAGCGCCTCGACAAGTGCCTCGGGCGTCGGTTCGAGTCGGAATGAATCGAGCCGAATCGCCACGTTATGGGCAAGGGCGTAATGCGCACAGCGGGTGAGAAATGTCGCGAAGCCGCGTTCGACCGTCACGTGATACGTCTTTTCCATGTCGATTCCCCTCCTTTGCCACCAGTATGTCGCGAGATGTGGGGCGAGCGTTAGCGCGTTCATGTCGTGTTTTTGCCTAATCCTCTCAACAGGTTGGACAGGCCTCGTCCAAGAAAACGATCTACCGTATACTGAAGGGGAGAAAACCGAGGGAGGATGGACGACATCGAGACACGACTGCAACTGATTGACATCATCACACGACACATACCGGGGGACGGGGTGCATCCGACGATCGTTCCGGCGATGACGTTCATCCATGAATCGATGGTGACCGAACCGATCACTCGCGTCAATGAACCGTCATTTTGCCTAATCCTGCAGGGTGGGAAAGAGATGTTGTTCGGCGACGAGCGGCTCATCTACGAGGGCGGGCATTACCTCGTCGCCTCGGTCGACTTGCCTGTGACGGGCCAAGTGACGAAAGCGAGCGCAGACGTTCCATACGTGGCGCTGAAACTCGAGTTGACGATTGACGACTTGATCGATGCCGTCGGGCACGTCGAGCTGACCGAGCCGCGTGAACCGAAACGAGGCATGTATATCGCCGATGCTGACGAGGCGTTGTTCGATGTCGCGCTCCGTCTCGCCCGTCTCGTCGACACACCGGATCATGTGGAACTCGCGCCGCTTTATAAGCGCGAGCTCCTGTATTGGGTGGCGCAAGGGTCGAACGGGGAGATGCTACGGCAGTTGGCGTATGAGGGGAGTCAGGCGTTCCGGATCAAGCGCGTCATCGACCACATCATCGCGAACTTCAACGAGACGATTCGGAGTGAGGAATTGGCCCGCGTCGCCAACATGAGCGTCTCGACGCTCCACCGTCATTTCAAGGAAGTGACGGCGATGAGCCCGCTCCAATTCCAAAAACAGTTACGGCTCCAAGAGGCGAGACGGCTGTTACTCATGCAGGCGACGGACGTGGGCGAGGCGGCGTTCCAGGTCGGCTACGAGAGTCAATCGCAGTTCAGCCGCGAGTATGCCCGGTTGTTCGGGCTGTCGCCACGGGCCGATGTGCGGCAACAACGACAGCTTTGACAAAGGAAATGTGCGAGCGGTATGCTTGAGGGGAAAACGACATACATCAGGATTGTTACTGGATGACCAGGCAAAACCTAAACTGGGCGCACATGTGGCGTCTGGTTTAGGTTTTTCTTGTGTTCAGGACAAAAAAGGAGGATATTATGCAACACATCATCTTTCTAGACGTCGACGGCACGCTCATCGATGACCACGGCAACATCCCGGAATCGGCCAAAGAGGCCGTCCGGGAGGCGCGACAGAACGGCCATCTCGTCTTCTTGTCGACCGGGCGCTCGAAGGCCGAGCTGTTCTCGGATATTCTCGACGTCGGCTTTGACGGCATCATCGGGGCAGCCGGGGGCTACATCGAGCTCGAGGAGGAAGTGCTGTACCATCAACAAGTCTCCGTCGATGATTTGAGTCATCTCATCTCGTTCTTCACCGAACACGGCATCGACTTCTATCTCGAGTCGAACGACGGCCTGTTCGCCGGCGGCAACGCCAAGGCACGGGTGGCGACGATGATCGACGAGTTGATGGCGAACAATCCGGAAGCGAGCGCGACGATTGAACGCGGCTTGAAGCCGTTTCATGACGCGATGATGGAAGGGGTCGACCTCGTCCGTCCCGACGTGAACAAAATCTCGTTCCTCGGCTCGTCTGTCCCGCTCGACGTCATCCAACAAGAGTTCGCATCCCGCTTCACCGTCATCCCGAGCACGGTCGCCGTATTCGGGGCTAACAGTGGGGAGCTATCCATTCCGGGCGTCAATAAAGCGACGGCGATTGCGACGCTGCTCGAACATCTAGGTCTCGAGCGAGCGCAGACGTTCGCCTACGGGGACGGGTTGAACGACATCGAGATGCTCGAATACGTTGAGGTCGGTGTCGCCATGGGCAATGCCAAACCCGAGGTCAAGCGTGTCGCGAACGACGTGACAGACGCGTGTGATCAAGACGGGCTTGCGAATAGCTTCAAAAAGTATCGACTCATCTGAAAAAAAGCCAAGCAACCTCTCTTCAGGTTGCTTGGCTTTTCGTGGCGACATCGTTCACGACATCGGCGAGGGTCACATGCTTCAACACAGACTCCATCGCCGATTGGGCGTGGATGAAAATCGGTTCGATCGTCGCTTGGATATGTTGGCCGACGGGGCACGCAGGGTTCGGGTTGTCATGGATACTGAACAGTTCGTTCTCCTCGACGACACTGACGGCGCGATAGACGTCATAGAGCGAAATCTCGGTCAAGTCTTTCGTCAGTTTGGCTCCGGCGACGCCAGGCTTCACTTCAATCAAGTCGGCCTTCTTCAACATGGCCATGATTTTTCGGATTAGGGCCGGGTTCGTGTTGACGCTGCCGGCCAAAAAGTCAGACGAGGTGACGCCGTCCTGATTGACCTCGATCAACGTCAAGATATGAATGCCGACCGCGAAACGGCTACTGATGGACATAGGCTACCACCTTTCTGCACAGTCGTGTAAGTGAATTGGTTACATCTTCAGTATAACAGGGAACAAACAATTGACAAACGAAGATGCTGTAACTATGATGGTTACATGTAACTGATTCAATTACAGGTTAAAGGGAGGAAATGATTCATGAAATACTTAGTCACAGGTGCGACCGGGAAACTCGGTTCGAAAATTGTCGATGTGTTGCTCAAATCGGTACCCGCAAGTGAACTCGCGGTCAGTGTCCGCAACCCTGAAAAAGCAGAAGCACTGAAAGCGAAAGGGGTCGATGTACGACACGGCGACTTCGACAAGCCGGAGACGCTCGATGAAGCGTTCAAAGGTGTCGAACGATTGCTCATCATCTCGGCGGACGGCGACAACGACACGCGCATCCGTCAACATGCGAACGCCGTCGAGGCGGCTGAACGCGCAGGCGTATCGTTCATCGCCTATACGAGCCTCGCCGATGCGACAGAGAGCCAAAACCTCATGGCACCGCCACACGTCGAGACGGAAGGCGCAATCGAACGGACGGGCATCCCGCATGCGTTTTTGCGCAACAACTGGTACTTAGAAAACGAACTTGGCAGCATCCAAGGCGTGCTTGCCGGTGCACCTTGGGTGACGGCTGCCCGTGATGGGAAGGTTGGTTGGGCGTTGCAAGACGATTACGCTGAAGCGGCAGCGAACGTGCTCCTCGCGGATGACTTCGAACAGAACATTTTCGAGTTGTCCGGCCCGCTCCATACGCAAGCCGAACTTGTCGAGGCGCTCAGTGAAGTGCTAGGCCGTGAGGTGACACTCCAAGAAGTGAGCTTGGACGCTTACGCCGGTGTCATGCGCGGCGCCGGTGTGCCAGATGGCGCGATCCCAATCGTCGTCGGGATTCAAGACAGTATCCGCAACGGCTCGCTCGAAGTTGAGTCGAACGATTTCGAGCTATTGCTCGGTCGTCCGGTTACACCGCTCAAAGAGGCGCTTCAAAAGCTCGTATCGACGTTATAAACGATAGTGACGTCACGTTTTCGAACATCGAGAACGTGACGTTTTTTGATGATTGCTAGCGATTTGTCTTCACATATTTGCGTATACCTCAGCCATATCGCGTATACTAGAAATTAATGGATAATCTTAAGTGTACATATGAAAGAATCGGTAAATATGTTTATAGGAAGGATCGATTACATGAAAAACATGATGTTCTTAATCGGCGTTGTCTTAGGATTAGGATTACTGTTCGGGCTGAGATATGAATTCAATGTCATCGGGGATATGGGCTTTAGAATCGCGGCCATCCTCATGCTCGTATCGGTACTCATCATTCGGTCGACTGCAAAAATTTCATTCTTCAGCCATTCATAAAAACAGACCGCGAATCTCCACATTCGCGGTCTGTTTTTTAGTTCGCTCGGGCTTCGAGCTGACCGGTCACGTCTTCTAACGTGCTCGCGGTCGAGGCGAGGCGGTCCGACATGTGGCTCAACTCTTTTTGGATGGCGACTTGTTCCTCGGTCGCGGCGGCGACGTGCTGAATCTGTTGCTGCAGTTCGCTCGCCGCTCGTTTCGTCGTCGCGAGGCGCGTTTCGAGCGTCTCCATCTGCGACGTTACGCGTTGACGTGTCTCTTGAATCGAACTGATTTGACCGTCGATCTCGGAGACATCTTCGGTCAAACGATGGAAGACGGCCGTCACATCGGCCGAGACGGTTTGACAGTTCTCGGTCGCGCGTTTGAATAACTGTGCCGAATCGCGGACTACGGTCGTGTCATCCATCAGTCCGCCGAGGACGCGGGTCATCTCGGCTGCATAATCTCGAGACTGGACGGCGAGCTTGCCGACCTCGGAAGCGACGACGGCGAAACCACGACCGGCGTCACCCGCCCGTGCGGCTTCAATCGAGGCGTTCAAGGCAAGCATGTTCGTTTGGTCGCTGATTGTCTCGACGTGTTGCAGGATGGCTTGAATCTCGGTTGATCGGTTCGACATCGTCGCAACGACACGTTCGAGCCGCTCCGACTCACTGATGATCTCACCGACTTTCGTCTCCATCCGTTGCATGTCACTGTTCCCGGCGATGGCATCGGACGCGATGCGTGACGAGGCGGCAGCCGTCTGGGCCATCCGTTCTTGGATGAGAGCGGTGAGGGAGCGAATCGATTGAATCTCATCGGCCCCATGGTTCATCGACGTCTCTTGCTCGGTCGCGTGGGCGACAATCGGATCGACGGTGACGGCGATTTGTTCACCAGACTCGAGCGACTGGTTGGCGGCCGTCTCGAGCTCGGTCGCATGGTTTTTGAGTGTCATGACGAGTTGACTCGCATCGGTGACGGCCTGCTGTAACAGACGGCGCGTCTCATCTTCTTGTGCTTTGACACGCGACGACTCAAGGTTACGGAAGTGAATCTGCGCGATGAGCACGGCGCTCAGTAAGATGAGGTAGACCGCATGAACGAGCAACAAGCTGAACGGATAGTCGGCCGTCCCACAGATGATCTCGGGGACCAAGAAGTATCCGGCTAGATGCTGCACGGCGAAGATGACGGTGCTATAGATGATTAAATCTATGCGGCGCATGAACGACAGAATCGCCAAGACGACGAAAATCGAGAAGTGATACTCGACGAGCCCTTGTCCACCGGCGACGGTCGAGATGCTCGAAAACGTGAGCGTGAGCATCATCAAGTGCGGGAACAGTTGTGGTTTCACACGTTGGCTGACGACCATGGCGATCAGTAGCACAATCGGAACGGCAAACAGGACCCATGTCGCGATGGGATATGCGTAACCGACGGCACCGTTTCGGAGCACGGTGTACGTATAGGCAAAATCCGTGAAGCGGTGGAGCAGATGGACGGTGACAGACGTCAAGACGATAACGAACGTGGTGACGAGCATCAATTGATTGCGTTTCGTAGAACTCATATAGATTCCTCCTGGTGATGGGTCAATCTAGCTACTAGAGTATCGTCCGATTGACCCGAATGTTTATCGTTTTTACACGCCGACATAAAAAAAGAGAAGCGATCGCGCTTCTCTAGTCTGACGTGAGCCCGAGCCACCGTTTGACGGGTTCCCGGAAATAGTAGGTGACGCCGATCAACGTGACGAAGACGAGGGCGGCGATGACGACCAAGGTGATGCTTCCCGAGGCGAGACTCGCACCGAGAAAACTGTAAGCGAGTGTCCCGGGAATCATGCCGAGCACGGTCGCCAGGATAAACGACTTGAATTTGACTTTGGCAATCCCGCCGGCGTAACTGAGTAAATCGAAGCTGACGAGCGGGATGAGCCGCAAGACAAACACGTATAGAAAACCACGTTGCTCCATCTGCGTGAACAGTTTCTCCGACCATGGATAGCTCTCGACCTTGAGCACGGAACGGCCGAACAGTCGGGCCATGACGTACCCGGTCACGGCCGCCGCCGTCGCCCCGAACAAGATATAGAGGACGCCAGGCCATACCCCGAAGGCGAGACCGGCCCCGAGTGACAATACCGACGTCGGCAAGAAGATGATCGGGCCAATCGCATAGATGAGGAAGAAGACGACAGGACCCCACCAGCCGAACGACAAGACGACGTCACGGACGTCAGACGGGCGAAGCTCATAATGGAAGTGCGTGATATAGAAGATGCTCCCGAACACGGCGAGCATGAGACTGAGTTTGAGCGGGCGTGGCACGCGAATCATTCCTTTCGAATCGATCAGTCTTTTATTTATCGTAGCGCATTTTTCGTTCGAATGAAGGTGAGCCAGCTTACAAACCGGTGCCGAATGTGCTGACGAGCAGGTAACGGCGATGAAAATGGAAACTTAGGTCAACGCATGTGCGATCACGCTTCACGTGAAGCTGCTTTCCTACGATAAAGCAGATAGGAGGGATGATCATGAAAAATTTAAATATGTCTAAAAAATTTACGGTGCTCATCACCGTGTTTATCGCAACGCTCGTCATCATCGCGGCACTCAGTCATGTCCTAATGGGACGGATGGCCGACGCGGGAGAAGAATTATACGAAGAGCGGTTGCTGCCGATTCGGGCGCTCGGTCAGATTCGGACGGACAACCGTGCGCTTGAAGGTTATGTACTCGAGTTGATGTTGGCAACCGAAGAAAGTCGTAACGCGGAACTCCAAGAAAATATTACGGAGCGACGAGACAGCATGGTCGAGAATTTAAGGTTGTTCAATGAGAACTTCGCTTCGACAAATGTTGACATGCAACAACAGGTCGCAGATTTGAATACTTTGATTACGACGTATTTGGAACGGGTTGATATCGTCTTGCAACCGGCAATCAGAAACGAGAATACGGCAGCCTATCGCCAATATGTCAGCGAGCTACGCCCAATCCGCCTCGCGCTCGTCGAAACAGCCACGGTCGTCATGGATGGAATCAATCAAGAAGCCGAGACGGCTAGTCAGACGATGCAGGAAAATCGTGCCCAGTCGGTACTCGTCTTCTGGGTGCTCGTCGCCATCGGGGCGCTCGTCTCAATCGGGCTCGGAATCTACATTACGCGTCTCATCGTGCGACCGGTTCGTGAGTTGAATGGACTCATGAGCCGAGCCGGTGAAGGAGACTTGACGGTCGACAGCACCTACACGTCACGTGACGAAATCGGGTCGCTCGTGGTGTCGTTCAATCATATGAAAGACAACTTGCGTGACTTGATCAGTAACGTCACGTCGACGGCGGGACGCGTCGCCACGTCATCGGACGATTTGAAATCGAACGTCGAAGAGACGACGAAAGCGACGGAGATGGTCGCCGTCACGATGGAAGAGATCGCATCGGGTTCGCTCCGTCAATTGACGCGGGTGAAAGAATCGAACAGCACATTGACCGAACTGACGAACGGGATTCATCACGTCTCGAATAGCGCCCAACATATGACCGAGTTGTCAGACGGGGCACTCCAAAAAGTCGGGACCGGCAACGAGTTGATTGAGACGCTCGAGTCCCAGCTCGAGGCGATGAATGAGAAAGTGAAGGCGTTGCAGACGGTCATCGGTCAACTCGACGTCCGCTCGCAAGAAATCGGCAGCATCACCGGCACGATTTCCGGTATCGCCGAACAGACGAACTTGCTCGCACTGAACGCGGCCATCGAAGCGGCTCGAGCCGGTGACCAAGGACGCGGATTCGCCGTCGTAGCGTCAGAAGTGCGGAAACTTGCCGAAGAGTCGGCCGTCGCGACGAAACGCATCTCCGGTTTGATCGGGGATACGCAGACGGAGACGAAACAAGCCGTCCAAACGATGCACATCGTCGAGAGTGAGATGGGCCATAGCGTCACGAACGTCCAACAAGCGGGCGACGCGTTCGAGGATATCAAGCGGGCAATCGAAGAAGTGGGACAAAAAGTCGAGGAAGTGTCCGGCGCCGTTCAAGAGATGGCAGCCGGGGCAACCGAGATTTTGACGTCCGTGAACGAAATCCAAGGCATCACCGAGACGACCGCGACCGAAACCGAGAACACCTCGGCGGCGACGGAAGAACAGATGGCGTCGATGGAAGAGATCACGGCCTCGGCCCAAGAACTGTCGAACATGGCAGATGAGATGCGTCAAATGACGAAGAAATTTACGATATGATTTGTGGAGTAGGGGATAATCCTCTACTCTTTTTAATGACTAGACTTAACTTGTTATTTGTAGTTGATTGATAAAGAATGTGGCTTAAAATTTTTATTGTCTAGGCGAGGAGAAGAATATTGAATAAGTTTTTGTTACGAATCAATCAGCTCCATATAGATTTGATTGAAACAAAAAGAGTTAAGTGTGATGACGGAAAGTGGTTCAAGAGACAAAGTATTAATAATAAATGGATTGAAATGAAAATTTATAAAGGTGGACAAGTAGGAATCACTCATACAAATGGAACAGGCATTTCACTTTCGCACCTGAAATTTTTAATGGACTACCCTGGTCCTTATACCTTAAGTCAGTTAGTGTCCTTTATGTATGAGGGCATTTTCCATAAATATTATGGTTGGATAGAGGGTTTTTGGGATGAGATAACTTTGACGATGTATTTCGATAAACTAAAGCAGCAATCTGAACCATTGTATGAAAGTTATATTAGAGACCACCATTTAGCGTTCTACAAAGCAACTCAGAGATTATATAAGGGAAGATATTCTTATCGTTCTTTTCTTATCAGTGTGGGTGAAAATCCAGATTTAATTAGTAGGAATACAGAAATAGGAGTTTTTTTAAAGCAAGGTAAAGAGATAGAATTTGATATCGTGAAAATTCTGTCTAAGGTTGATGCACCTTTCGAATATTTTAAACGGTTTAGCAATGGTTGTACCCCAGATTTATACAATAGTAAAGTTCATATAGCAATCGATATAAAGAGAAGTATTAAAACTGAAATTGACAAGGAGGTACTTAAGTACAAGAATGAATTCGATGCTGTTACTGTGATCTATCTCTTAGGAAGTCGAGAAACGATAACGGTTAAGCATGGTATTCGAAAAATGAGTATTTACAAATGGTTAGGTCTACAGCCCTTTTTTAAAAAATTAGAGGTGGAAAAGCAAACTGAAATTATTAGCGAGCTTGATCTAATAGTCAAAAGTATTGATGAAAATCAATATAATTCTGATATTCATGAGTATCATAAAATGTTGGTTGAGCAAATCATTGCATATGATAAACAAGGAATGGATAATCCGACTATCGCTCAAAAAGTAAATATTTCTTATAAATACGTGAATGTTATTTTGTTAGGAAAGGCGTTAGCTGAATATAGTGGCACCTATCCATTAGAATATAAACTGAGGCAGAAACAGAAAAAACAAAACTATCAAGAAACTATAATGAATTTAATTGAACTCTCTCATGAGGGTAAGCCAAGTATAGAAATCGCAAATCAATTAAATATGTCAATAAATATGGTTAACTATCATTTAAGAAACTTGGGCCTTAATCAAAGTGCAAACATGAAAATTAGAAATAATAAAATTCATGAACTACTCTCTAGTTATACTGATCATGAAATTTTATCTGAGAAGTTTGAATGGATTGTAGATAGTTTAATACATGAACATCCTGATATTACTTTTAGCATTGTAAAAGGTTACTATTATTCAAAATTTGATGGTAAAGAAAATAAAACAAAATTTATGAAAGGTAAAGAGGACTACCGAGTCAAAATAACTCAATTGTATCAAGATGGAATGAGATCACAAGATATTGCTGAAGTTCTTGAATTGCCCTTAGAACGCGTTAGGGATCGGTTAAGAAAAATGAATCTAGGAAAAAAAGATATGCTTTTAATACGAAATCAAAAAATAAATATATACTTAAAAAAATATGAAATGACTTCCACGCTTAAAGAGAGATTTCAAAGAGTAGTTGAGCAACTTAAACAAGAATATCCAACACTAACTACAGAGCATGTTAGAACTTATTACTACAATCATTTCAAAAAAAGTGATTTAGAAAAGTAAAAAAGTCAAACCGAGTGAGGTTTGGCTTTTTTAACGTGACTCGTAAGCTGCAATCCATTGTTCCGGAGTCATCTTCGCGACGAGCTCACCAATCAACTCATATGGGATATGCTTCACGTTTTTGAATCGGATACAGCTTTTGCCCATGTCGAGCTTCGTAGGCACTTGGGCGGCGTAGGCGTCCTCGAACCAGCGCAGCAGTTCCGGGTCGCTATAGACGCCCATATGATACACGGCGACATGGTTCTTCTGGGCGATGACGCTCAAGAACGGGAGCGGGGTGCCCGGCGTGACGTGATACCCGGATGGATACGTCGACAGCGGGACGACATAATGGATGCCGTTCCCGTCGGTCGTCTTCTCGAACCCGGCCGGTAAGTTCGCATCGATGACATCAATCAAACGGATGAAGGCGTCGAGCCGTTTGTCGTCGACGAGTGTCGTATAGTCCATCAGACGTCGCCTCCCCGTAAGATTTTCGCCATCGCCTTGCCTTTGGCGAGTTCATCGACGAGTTTGTCCAAGTAACGGATTTCGCGCATGAGCGGCTCCTCGACGTTCTCGACGCGGACGCCACAGACGACACCTTTAATCAAGGCGCGGTCCTCGTTCATCTTGGGTGCGGTGGCGAAGAACGTGTCGAAGTCGACCTCGGCTTCAAGTTGACGTTCAAGCCCGGCCTCGTCATAACCGGTCAACCAGCGGATGATCGTATCGACTTCGTCTTTCGTCCGGCCTTTCCGTTCGGCTTTCGCGACATAGAGCGGATAGACGCTCGCAAAGCTCGTCGTGTAAATGCGGTGTGCCATGAGATCCCCTCGTTTCGTGGAATGATACCTTTATTTTCTCACATAATCTAAGCTCATATCTAAAATACTTTTTGTTGCAAATGCAACTAAATGGATTATACTAAACGTAACATATTGTAAATACAACAATCAGGAGGATTGTATGAGAGACCAGTTGCGTGAAATCGGGATGATTGCCCGTGCCCTCGACTCGATCAGCAACATCGAGTTCAAAGAGCTCGAGCTGACGAAAGGGCAATATCTGTATTTGGTCCGGATTTGTGAAGAGCCGGGCATCATTCAAGAAAAGCTCGCCGAACTGATTAAAGTCGACCGGACGACGGCGGCGCGGGCGGTTCAAAAGTTGGAAACGAACGGGTTGATCACAAAGCAGGACGACCCGCACAACAAGAAAATCAAGCGGCTCGTCCCGACTGAACGGGGCAAGACGCTGTACCCGGTCATCATCCGCGAGCACGAGCATTCGACGGACGTCGCGCTCGCCGGGCTGAGCGACCAGGAAGCCGAGCAGCTGCTCCGGCTGTTGAAGCGGGTCCGCCACAATATCGAAGGGGACTGGGATGCCGTGAAGAAAGGGAAGAAACGAGACTACTAGGGGGAACGAACATGATCACCATCAAAGCTTGCACAATCGAAGACGTTGACGCACTTCGCACTATCAGCATCGAGACGTTCACGGAGACGTTCGAGGCGGAGAACGACCCGGCGCATCTGGCGGCGTATCTCGAGCGGGCGTACAACGTGGCGCAACTCAAAGAAGAACTTTCGAATCCGGACTCACAGTTCTTCTTCGCCATGCTTGACGGGGAAGTGGCTGGTTACTTAAAAGTGAACGCCAACAACGCCCAGACCGAGGCCATGGGCGAGGAGGCGTTCGAACTCGAACGGATCTATGTGCGACGCACCTTCCAAGGGAGCGGCGTCGGGAAGGCGTTGTATGACCAGGCCATCACGTGCGCGGGTGAGCTGAACAAACGTGAAATCTGGCTCGGTGTCTGGGAACATAACCATAAGGCACTCGCCTTTTACCGAAAGCACGGCTTCGTCCAGACCGGGGCACACACGTTTTATATGGGCGATGACGCCCAAGTCGATTTGATTATGGCCAAGCCGCTTCGTCCGTGACCCATTCCAGTATCCCGGACAAGTCCTCATAGACGGCGTCAGGGGCCAGGTCGGGCATATCGACCGGTTTGCCGTCGCGGTTGATCCAAGCCGTATGGAACCCGAAGTTCTTCGCACCGGCGATGTCCCATCCGTTCGAGGACAGGAACAGCACCTCGTCCCGCTTCAACCCGCTGTTCTTGAACCAGTGCATGTAGGCGGCCGGTGACGGCTTAGCTTGTTTGATGCCGTCGATGCTGACGAGCTCGTCGAACAGGTCGGTGAACCCGGCGTTGTGGATGAGCGCCTCGAGCATCGCGTCCGTCCCGTTCGAGAGAACGATAGTCTGTTTATGATGCAGCTGGTGCAAGACATCCGCGACCTCTTCATATGGTGACAGGTCGGCGTACGTGGCAATCAACGCATCCTCCGTCTCGGTCGTCCACGTCACTTCGGCCGCCGACAATGCATACCGGAGCGCGTCGCGCGTGACGACAGAGAAGTCCTCATAACGTCCCATGATGTGGCGGGTAAAGAAGTAGTCGAGCTGTTTCATCCGCCACGCCTGGCTGATTTGTTCACCTTTTCCGGGGAATTGTTCGTCACACGCTGTCTTGACGGAATGCACGTCGAACAAGGTCCCGTATACATCGAACACGAATATTTTAATAGTTGGTTTCATGAAATCCCTCCTCAGTAAAATCGCGTCATCTACTCTTTACCCTAGTTGGCGTGAATTATACGGAAGGGTCCAGTCAGTTGAACAACGAACAAGACAGGAGGAATTTGATGTACGTCCCAAAACTATACGCCGTGAATGACCCGAAAGAAGTCTACGCCTTTCTGAAGGCCCATCCGTTCGGCACCGTCGTCACGCATGACGGACAGAAGCCGATTGCGACGCACGTACCGCTCCGTTTCCATGAGGAAGAGGGCCTAGTCTGGTTCACGACACACATCGCCAAAAACAATCCACAGTGGCAAACGATTGAAGACCAGACCGTGCTCTTGATCGTCCAAGGCCCGGACGCTTACGTCTCGGCGTCGTGGTACGGGCATGAGGACGTCTCGACGTGGAACTATCAGGCCGTTCATGCATACGGACAGGCGACCATCCTGAATGCGGACCAACTCGAGGAAGACTTGGCCGGACTGCTTCAAGATCATGAAGGGGACCGGGAGCACGCCGTCGTCTGGGAGGAATTGTCCGAGCCGGTGCAGCGACAGAAATATGGCGTCGTCGGCTTCCGTATCGACATCGAAGAGATGCAGGCGGCGTTCAAACTGAGTCAGAATCGAAACGAAACGGATTATACACGCATCGTCTCCGAGCTCGAGCAAGCAGGGTGTCCGATGGCAGATGTGATGCGACGTAAAGAAAAATAAAGGAATATGATAAATTAATTTTATTTCGAATTGAAGGTATTAAAATTAGGGAGAAGAAACATATGGGAAAAAGAAATATAAATAAATTAATTGGGAAAAAGGAACATATATTTATTATTACTTTTACTATTATTACTATTGGTATATCTTTTCTTATTCTTTACAGTTTAAAAGAAGTCAATCGAGGAATTATAGTTTCGATAATCCCTGGTATCATGGTGGAAATGCTAAGCATCCTCATTACGTATTATTTTATAGCTTACTTACTATCAAAAAGTGAAGAAAAGAAAGCTAAATTTAAAGCATACAAACTTACAAGGAAAAGATATAAAGGATTGATTCTTGATATTGGTAGAAAATACGTACATTTAATTTCACGAAAACCTTTTGGATATAAAAGCAATGAATGTCAAGAAATGAAACAAAAAATTGAGGAAATAATGAATAACCTAGAACAGTTAGTCCCACCTGATTTTATGAATGAGAAAATTGAATGGCATTACATAGTGCAAAAACCAACAGAAGTTAGTAGTGAAATTGAAAA
Organism: Exiguobacterium sp. s5; assembly: GCF_018618075.1. Taxonomy (NCBI): domain Bacteria; kingdom Bacillati; phylum Bacillota; class Bacilli; order Caryophanales; genus Exiguobacterium; species Exiguobacterium sp. s5. The sequence goes on from NZ_JACSLK010000001.1 coordinate 334,526, forward strand.
AATTGAACATCAACTATTTTGCAAAATATCTAAAGAAGAAAATCAAAAGATTTTTGAAGAGTTTATTTCTAGGTATATGGGGTTCTTACCTGATGATTTAAGGGAAAGTTTATTGACCGTTGAAACACTTTTTCAAAACACTCTTGCTACACCTTTGGATTTTGGTCTTAAAATAGGCTTTGAGGTTGATCAAAAAGAATATATTAGAAACCTCAAAACATTAGGAGAAGAACTAATTTTTCTGTTAGAATACTTCGACGAGTTTGAAAACAATCAATAAAATTAATTTGAAATTGTACGTTTTGTTATAGTACTTTTTTGGTTTAAAGGCATTTCTCCTATTCACACTGCTAAGGGCTGAAGAGAAAACGGCTTCACTGCCCGAATCATCTACTACATCGATGGCAACTCCATCGAACTTGACGGCGAGACCCGCTTACCGGTCCGACAACTGATCAATTTGGCTAACCAAACGTTATGACTTCAGCCTGCATCTCACCATTTGAGAGATGCAGGCTGTTTCTATTTTTCACAAGATATCTTGAAGTTCAGATTGACAGCACGCCCGCATTCATCCTATACTCATAAATGATAATGATTATCAATGTCGGCGTAAAACGTTGTCATACAGAAAAAGGGGACTAGGACATGAACAGCTACAAGAAAATGCTACATATGTTCATCATCATGTCTGCTTTCGTGCTCGTGCTCGCAGGATGCGGCTCGAACAACGAAGATGCAGCCACGACAGATGAATCTGCTGAAACGGCAGAAGGTTATCCAATCACAATCAAACACGCGTTAGGCGAGACGGTCATCGACAAGAAGCCGGAACGCGTCGCAACGGTCGGTTGGTCGAACCAAGACGTGGCGCTCGCGCTCGACGTCGTACCAGTCGGATTCTCGGCTGCGAACTATGGTGTCCAAGACGGCAGCGGCATGTTGCCATGGACGGCTGACAAGTTGAAAGACCTCGGTGAAGAAAACCCGAACATCTATCAAGATACGGACGGCCTCGACTTCGAAGCGATCGCCGACTCACAGCCGGACGTCATTCTCGCTGCCTACTCAGGCATCACGCAAGAAGATTACGACACGTTGACAGAGATTGCACCGGTCGTCGCATACCAAGAGACGCCTTGGGTGTCATCATGGCAGGACACGGTTCGTTATGACTCAATGGCCATGGGCATGGAAGAAGAAGGCAAACAGTTGATTGAAGATACAGAGAAACTCATCGCCGACAAGGCGGCTGAAGTGCCAGAGATGAAAGGGAAGAAAGCGGCATTCGTCGCGCTCAGCCCAGACGACCTGTCGAAGTTCTACATCTACACGACGGGTGACCCACGCGGTGCATTCATCGAAGAGCTCGGCATGGAGTACCCTGAGAACATCACGAGTCAAATCGAAGATGAGAACAGCTTCTACCTCGAGCTCAGCTCAGAGAACGCTGACATCTTGAACGACGTCGACATCTTCGTCGCCTACGGCAACGAAGAGACGTTGAAAGCACTTCAAGCTGACCCGCTCTACAGCAAAGTGCCGGCCATCAAACGCGGTTCGGTCGTCATGATCGAAGACAACACGCCGCTCGCGGCTGCTGGGACACCATCACCACTCTCGATTGAATATACGATCGATGACTACGTGAAGCTCGTGTCAGAAGCACTCGCGAAAGTCGAGTAATCAAATGAATATGCCGAAGAAGTTACACACGCCGAGACGGTTCGGGCTCCTCCTTGTAGGGTCGCTCGTCCTGCTCGTCGTCTGTATGCTCGCTTCGCTTGCTTTCGGCTCACGGACAGTCGGATGGGATGAACTGCTTGACGGTTTATTCCGTCCGGCTGTTCAGTCGTATGAAGCGGACATCGTCCGGCAGCGGGTCGTTCGGACGGTGTTCAGTTTCATGTGCGGGGCAGCACTCGGTGTCTCGGGCGCATTGATGCAGTCGGTGACGCGCAACCCGATCGCCGACCCGAGCATTCTCGGGGTCAACACGGGAGCGGCGCTGTTCGTCGTCGTCGGGATCGCCTTCTTCAATATCTCGACCGCGAGCGACTATATTTGGTTCGCGCTCGCCGGCGCGCTCTTGACGGCGGCGTTCGTGTTCGGGATTGGGTCGCTCGGGCGGGGCGGTTCGACGCCGCTCAAGCTCGTCTTGGCCGGCGCGGCGACGAGTGCGGCGTTGTCGTCACTCGTCATGGCCATCATGATTCCGCGCTCGAACGTCATGGACCAGTTCCGGTTTTGGCAAGTCGGTAGCGTCGGGGCCGGGACGATGGATTCGATTATGACGTTCCTGCCGTTCTTTATCGGCGGTATCGTCATCGCCATCTTGGCGGCACCGTCCCTCAACATCTTGGCGCTCGGGGAAGAGCTCGCCACAGGTCTCGGTGTCCGCATCGGCACGTTGAAAGGGATCGCCTCGTTCGCAGGTGTCATCTTGTGCGGGGCGGCGACGGCACTGGCTGGACCAATCGGCTTTATCGGTCTCTTGGCGCCGCACCTCGTCCGCTTGGTCATCGGAGCGGATGAACGGTACATCATCCCGATGTCGGCACTGACGGGCGCGATTTTATTGACGTTCGCTGACGTGGCGGGGCGCTTGCTCGGCAGTCCCGGTGAACTCGAAGTCGGGATCGTCACGGCGTTCGTTGGGGCCCCGATTTTGATCGCCTTGACGATGAAAGTGAAGGTGCGTGGCGTATGACGAACCAATCGATTCAACCCATCATCCATAACAGTCGCAAGCGCCGGCAACGGACCGTCTTCGTGACGCTTGTCTTGTTCGCGCTGGCCCTTACGTTGAGCGCGACGATGCTCATGCTTGGCAACACGATTTATCCGGTCGCGGACGTCATCCGTGTCTTGTTCGGGGAACAAGTACCGGGCGCCTCGTTCGCCGTCGGCACGATTCGTCTGCCGCGCATGCTCGCCGGCGTCTTCGCCGGACTCGCGTTCGGGATCGCCGGGACGGTGTTCCAAACGATGCTTCGTAACCCGCTCGCCAACCCGAACGTCATCGGCATCACAACCGGGTCGAGTGCGGCGGCCGTGTTCGGTATCGTCGTCCTACAGGCGAGCGATACGTTCGTCTCCATCATCTCGATCATCGGCGGGCTGTTGACCGTCCTCGCCATCTACTTCTTGTCGAAAGGCGCCGCCTTCTCGATCGGCCGGCTCGTCTTAGTCGGCATCGGGATTCAAGCGATGCTGACGGCGGTCATCAACTATTTGCTGCTCATCAGCCGCCAAAACGATGTCGGGACGGCGATGCGCTGGTTGAGCGGTAGCTTGAACGGGGTGAAGATGGAGACGCTCCCGCCGCTCATGATCGCGGTCGCGCTCTGCCTCCCGGTCATCCTCCGGCTCAGCCGACAGCTCCAGATTTTAGAGCTCGGGGAGATGACGGCGACGTCGCTCGGTGTCAAGACGAACCAGACGCGGGTGCTGCTCATTGTCGCCTCGGTGCTCATGCTGGCGCTCGCGACGGCGACGACCGGCCCGATCGCGTTCGTCGCATTCCTAGCGGGACCGATCGCGAAGCGGCTCGTCGGGGACGGGCGTTCGACAATCATCCCGGCGGCACTCGTCGGTGTCATCTTGGTGCTCGCGGCCGATCTCATCGGTCAGTTCGCCTTCACGGCCCGCTATCCGGTCGGCGTCATCACCGGCATGGTCGGGGCGCCGTATTTGATTTATCTCTTGATTCGGATGAACCGGAGAGGGGAGCTATAACGAGAAATGAGCCACATCCGGCGTCGGATATGGCTCATTTTTTTGGTTTAGTAGGCGGTCCAACCGCCGTCGATGGCGACGACTTGACCGTTGATGAAACTCGATTCGTCCGAGCCGAGGAAGAGGGCGAGTTGAGCGATCTCTTCCGGTTGTCCGATGCGTGGGTTGATGGCCATCCCGAGTTGCTGGCGACCGAATCCGGCCTGGCTCATGTTCGTCATCGTCGAGCCGATGTTCGTCGCGACCGCGCCCGGCGCGATCCCGTTACAGCGGATGTTTTGGTCGGCATACATGAACGCCGTGTTCTTCGTCAATCCGACGACGGCGTGTTTCGACGCCGTATAGGCCGCGCCGGCCCGAGCGCCGTACAAACCGCCGGCCGAGATGTTGTTGACGATGACGCCGTGCCCTTGCTTCGTGAACAAGTCGACGGCGATGCGCATCGATTTCATGACCGACACCGTGTTGACGGCGAAGATTTTCTCCCAACGTTCGTTTGAGATCTCACCGACGGGCTCCATCCCGTCCATGATGCCGGCGTTGTTGACGAGAATGTCGACTTGACCGAACGTCTTCACCGTCTCGTCGAACAACTGCTGGAGCGCCTCTTCAGACGTGACGTCTGTTTGGATGGCGAACGCCTCGCCCGAAATCCCCTCGACGACGGCCTGCGCTCCGTCGAGATTCATATCCGAGACGACGACGCGGGCTCCTTCCTTCGCATATAGTTCCGCGATCGCTTTCCCCATTCCTGATGCTGCACCTGTGACAATCGCCACTTTCCCCGATAACCGCATAACTGTCTCCTCCTTTAATTGAACATGTGTTCAATAACTATTATAATGAATGTTGGAAAGCGCTTACAATCATCAAAAAAGAGACGTTCTGTTGAGTAATCAACACTTCCAGCCATAACTGTTGAGAGGAATGTGCAAACTATGAAGCCGGACTTGCGTGTCGTCAAAACAAAGCGAGCGCTCCATGAGGCGCTCGTCGAATTATTGAGGAATCATTCGCTCGAACAAGTGACGATTTCAGCACTTTGTCGTGTGGCAAATGTCAATCGGGGCACGTTTTATTTGCATTACGCCCGGGTCGAGGACGTATTCGAGGAGTACTTCCAAGAGATCACGGCCGACCTCGCCAAGTCGTATGAGGAGCCGTATCGACATGTGAAGCTGCTCAATCCGCGTGAACTCGAACCATCGACGATTCGCATCTTTCACCACGTCCAGACGTACGTCGACTTCTATCGCATCGTCTTTTCGAAAAACGTACCGCTCGCGTACTATTACATGTTGTTCGACGAAGTGCGCAAGTTGCTCCTCCGCGACACGGCGGCGCACAAGCAAGACGAGATTGACCATGAGTTGTTCTGTTCGTATCAAGCGAACGCCATCGTCGGGATGATCATCCATTGGGCCGAACACGACTTTGCGGCCACCCCGGACGAGATGAACGAGCAGTTGGCGCACATATTGCGCCTCGATTCCGGCCGCCGTGTTTAGGTGGCCGTTTCCCGTTCATCAAACAGCTGTAAAAACGTTGAGGCGACGTTCGAGAGGCGACTCCCGCTCTTCCAAATCAAATGGACGGAAGACGTGAGCGGGGGATGGAGCGGGACGAACACCAACTCGGTCCCTTGCGTGTTGATGATCCCGTCGAGGCAGAGCGCGTGGCCGATGCCTTCCCGGACGAGGAGCGAGGCGTTATAGAGCAGGTTGTACGTCGCGACGACGTCCGTTTCAGTCAAATCGATGCCGAGCCGGGCCGACAAATGCCGGTCGACGAGCGATTGCTCTGACAAGATGAGCGGCAAGTCGAGAAGATCCCCGGTCTCGATGGCATTCTTTTGTCCAACCTGACTGTCACGGCGGGTCAAGATACCCCAACGGTCGACATGAGGGAGCTTGCGGGAGGCATACGTGGCCAGATTAATCGGTTCGATGACGACCCCGAAGTCGAGGATGCCTCGGTCCAACTTGTCGATGACGTCGTCTCCGTTGCCGCTATACAGGCGTAATTTGACGTCGGGATGAAGCTGTTTCATCTGTCGGAACGTCTCGACGACCGAGGTGAGCGTCTCCGTTTCCCCACCGCCGATGTACAATTCTCCGCTGATGGGTGTCGCCGTGTTCAAGTTGATCGAGATCTTATCGGCCAGACGAACCATCTCTTTGGCGTGTTCGGCCAAATAGTAGCCTCGTTCCGTCAGCGTGACCCCGCCTTGGCTCCGCTCGAACAACGGACCGCCGAGGCTGTCCTCGAGCTGATGGATTTGTCGGGACAGCGCCGGTTGCGACAGCCGTAAATGTTCGGCCGCGCGGGTGATGTTCTTTTCGCTCGCGACGGCGAGGAAGTAGCGTAGTTGTTGTAGCTCCATGTCATTCCTCCATGCATTTTCGTTATGGTTCTTAATCAAATAGTAGCATTAGACATGACGCTTGTCCGTTCCTATACTGGAGTCAATCAAAGGAGGAATGGATTATGACCATCAATAAAGTTGTCATCATCATGGGAGCGTCAAGCGGAATCGGGGAAGCGACGGCTCATCTGTTGGCCGAACGGGGCGCGAAACTTGTGCTCGTCGCTCGTCGTCTCGACCGGTTGGAAGCCATCCAAGCGAAGCATCCCGAGGCCGACATCGTCATCCAGCAAGCTGATGTCACGGACTACGAAGCCGTCGAGGCGGTCGTGAAGACGGCACTCGACACGTTCGGGAAAGTCGATGTCTTGTTCAATAACGCCGGGATCATGCCGACAGCCCCGCTCGTCGACGGTCGCCGTGACGAATGGCAGGCCATGCTCGATGTGAACGTGACCGGGGTGTTGAACGGGATTGCCGCCGTGCTTCCAATCATGGAACGTCAACAGTCGGGTCATATCATCGCGACCGATTCGGTGGCCGGCCACGTTGTCTATCCGGAGTCGGCCGTCTACTGCGGGACGAAGTTCGCGGTCCGCGCCATCATGGAAGGCTTGCGCCAAGAACAGCGCGAGAACAACGTCAAATCGACGATTATCTCGCCGGGAGCCGTCCAGACCGAGCTGTACAACACGATCAGCGACAAACAAGCCGCCCAGGCGCTCCATGAGGCGCAAACCGAGTGGGGATTGACGAGTGAGGACGTGGCTGAAGCGGTCGTCTATGCCATCGATACGCCGGACCGGGTCTCTGTAAGCAACCTCATCATCCGTCCGACGAAACAACAGGTGTGATGATGGGTAGCGGATTGAGAGAACGCGTGTCCGGCCGAACGATCGCTGCGGGTGAAGCCGTCTTTAAAGAGATTCATCACATTCAACGAGCCATCGAGCCGACACTCATGCGCCTGAACTATCAGTACTTGCCGAAAGACGAGTTCCAGCGGACGCTCTCGGAGCTACTTGGGCAAGACGTCGCGGACTCGGTCACGGTGCTGCCGCCGTTCTATACCGATTTCGGGAAACACATCACGCTCGGGACAGACATCTTCATCAACCGTGGTGTCATGTTCACCGATCTCGGAGGCATCGACATCGAGGACCACGTCTTGATCGGCCCGTTCGCCAAACTGTTGACGGTCAACCATCCGACCGACCCGACCGAACGGCGCGGCTTGATCACGAAGCCGATTCGCGTGAAACGGAACGGCTGGATCGGGGCTGGGGCGACGATTTTGCCGGGTGTCACCATCGGCGAGAACGCCATCGTCGCAGCTGACGCGACGGTGACGAAAGACGTCCCGGACAATGTGACGGTCGCCGGGACACCGGCCCGTGTCGTTCAGACGTCATGAACGTCATCCGGCTCGGATTAGTCGCTTCCATGTTGTTTCTCGCTGGGTGTGGGGACGACACGGTGAGGAAGCCGGAGAATCAGGAAGGAGTGACGTCACAAGTGGAAGAACTAAACGTCTCAATACGTTTCGAAACCAACCCGACAGCCGAAGCGCTCCAAGCCCGTCTGCCGCTCACGTTGTCGATGCAGGACTTGCATCAGAACGAGAAATATTTCTATTTCGATGAACCGTTCCCGACGAACCCGGAACGTGGCGGTTCGATTCGAGCCGGGGATGTCATGCTGTATGGCGATGACTGTCTCGTCTTGTTTTATAAAGACGTCGAGACGAGCTATGCATATACGCGCATCGGTCGGGTCGAGGACTTCTCCACGCTTGCACCACTACTCGGGAGCGGGACGGTCGAGCTGACGTTTCAAAACTGATAAAAGATTGTGACCGCTTTCAAAAATTCATTGACTTCTCTATCGCTTGAGGTGTATGCTAAAAATCCTGCCCAAAAAGAGAGGCCGGGAACTGGCATCAGTTCATTTCGAGTCAGAGAGGACCATGATCCCATGAACCAACAACAATTAGTCGAGCGTGCCCGCCAAGTGAAAGAGAACGCCTACTCGCCGTATTCGAACTTCCGCGTCGGAGCAGCGCTTCTCATGAAGGACGGTACGGTCATCGACGGCGTCAACGTCGAGAACGTCTCGTTCGGTGCGACGAACTGTGCCGAGCGTACGGCCATCTTCACAGCGGTCGCGCAAGGCTATAAAAAAGGTGACTTCGAAGCCGTCGCGGTGTCAGGCGACACGGTCGACTTCTTGCCGCCATGCAGCATCTGCCGCCAAGTGCTCGTCGAGTTCGGCGACCCGGACTTCAAAGTATTGCTCACGAACGGCAACGCCGACGTGAAAGAAGTGACGCTGGAAGAGCTCGTCCCGCTTGCGTTCACAGAACTCGAGATGTAACAGCAATGTCCCCACATCCATCGATGCGGGGACATTTTTTGTAGTTAACGATTACCGCCAAAAGTTAAACAGGAGTCTAGGAACGGCGAGCGCGAGTTCGAATAAAAAGTCAGCGGCTAAGTTCGTGCGATCCAACGAGTTGGACTGTTTCGGTCTGACGATTTGACCACGAACCGGATTCTTTCTTCCTTTTAGACGAATCCGAATCGAGGTGGCGGATGCCAAGTCAGGACTGTCCATCACTTGGAAGTGGAGTTGCGGTTCAGACGAATCCCCCGAGTTCCCGCAGCGACCGATCAATTGGCGTGTCTTGACATGGTCCCCGACGTTGACGGCGATCGAGCCGGCCTCGAGGTGGGCGAGGAGACTGTACTCGCCATTGGCATGCTCGAGGATGACGTGATTACCAAAGGGATGGTTCGAATCCGAAACGTCCGGTACATCATCGACAACCACCACAACCGTCCCGTCCAATGGTGTGATGATCCGTTCCCCGAACGCATAAAACGAGTGGTTCCCGGATTTTGTCTTGTTGTATGACCAGTTGTTGTTCACTTTAATGAAGTCGTAGGCGTATCGTTGCGCGCGTTCCGGATAATGCCTATTCTCACCAGGGTGTGTGCCGCCTGATACGACGAGCCAGTCATCCGTGAACGGAAGGTGGTATGTATGTTTCGTGAAGCGACGGTCGCCCCTCGAATCGGGTTGATATGGCGTCATGAGTAGTTCCTCGATGAGGTCGTCCTGATTGAACGTCGCGCTCAGCACACGTTCCTTCCGGTCATCCATCCAGACGAGGTGACGGCTACCGTTCAACTTCATGTCATTGACCACACGATAGCGGCGAACACCTTCATTGAATGAAGTGGCGAGCTGGTAGAACGTGTCGAGCGAGGTCTGTTGTTTGAATGAGTCGGTCGTCTGGCTATAAATCGAATCGAATTGACCATCGAGAAATGATTTAGGAAACGTTCGGACGTCGAGTTGCATGTGGGTTCCACCTTTGCTGGTTGTTCCTATTGTATACGGCGTAAAGAACATAAAGTTTCGAGCAAACAAAAAGCTGAGTCCACGTAGACTCAGCATGTTTCATTCGTTCGGTTCCCACGGATTGAAAAAGTTGTACGGGGGATGCACCCCTTCTAACGTCCGAAACTCATAGTCGCGTTCTTTCGCATAGCGGATAATCGTATCGAGCGCTTTCGGTGTCATCGAGTGATCGTGCGCCAAGATGATCGAGGCGATATTCATCTTGTAATTCGCCTCGAGCCGATTGAACACACGCTGCTCGATTGGCGCGTTGTCTTTCTTATAAATATGATCGAGACTGCCGACGTTCCAGTCCCAAATCTCAAAACCGGCCTCGTCCATCGCTTGCCAGTGCGCAGGCGTCATGCCTGCGTCACTACCGTAAATCGTGCGGGCCATGTTCGTATGGATGCCTGTCACTTCATATATGAGACGTTGCACGTCCTTCATTTGACGCACGGCCGTCATCGGCGACGCATAAAACTCCTCGCGCACGTGTGTCATCCCATGCAAGGCAATGAGATGGCCTTCGGCGACGATGCGTCGGATGAGGTGCTCATTGCCCTTGATATTCTTCCCAAGAATGAAGAAGGTCGCCTTCACCCGATGCTTCTTCAAGACATCGAGCAGCGCGCCCGTCTTCCGGTTCGGTCCGTCATCGAGCGTCAAATAGATGAGACTGCGGTCGTTATAAGCTTTCGGTTTCGGGATCGCCGCCTGAGACAGGGAGCTGATTAACAAAAAGATGGACATGAGCAAAATGACGCGTTTCTTCATTCTCACAAAACTCCCTCGAGGCAAAAAACGGGTGACATGGCATCGGTATGAAGCATAGAATACCACAAAAAGGATTCAAAAATGAAGCTGAAAATGCCCCTGACGTGAAAGGTCAGGCCGTCGTTTCGTTAGCGTGAAATCGTCTCGCCGTCTTCTGGAACGATGAGTTGATCGGCGAAGCCATGTGATGCCGCATAGGCACGTAAGTCAGGACGCGACAACTTCCAATGATTGACCGCTTCCATATGGACCGCGATAATCGTCGCGGCTGGAGCCGCCTCATGCACATGGCGGACGTCCTCTTCGTTCATGACGAGCGACCCGCCTTCGACGAATTGGTTGTCCCCGGCGTTGACGACGATGACTGCTGGTTGATGCGCTTGAATCGTCTTGGCGACTTCGTCATACCAAACCGTGTCCCCGGCGACATAGAGCGTCTGTTCCGTAGGGTGGGTGAAGACGACACCGCACACGAGACCGGCCATTTCTAAAATCGGACCGCGACCGTGCTCCCCAGCTGTCTTCGTGAGGTTGATTCCTTCGAATGCTGTCGTGTCGCTCAACACGGTCACGTTCGTGAAGCCGTCGCCTTCGATGACAGTCAAATCATCCTCGTTTTGAACGAACAGCGGGATCGCTTTCGGCAGAACTTGTTTTGCGACCTCGTCGTAGTGGTCGAGATGCAGGTGGGTCAAGATGACGGCATCGACGCCTGTCAGGATGTCGTCGATCGCGATTGGCAGGTCGGCCAATGGATTAGCGTCTTGCCGTGCCGAGTTCGGGAACGGGGGATAGGCCCCTTTCTCCCCGAGGAACGGGTCGATGAGGAACGTCTTTCCGGCGTATTCGACGCGGAGTGTGGCATTACGGATCAGTTGTACGTGCATAGAAAAATCTCTCCTTTTAGCTATAATGTATGTACAGTCTAACAAGCAGCCGTCGTTTCATACATAACACGAATCAAGTGTTTGGACGGATTGGCTTGAATCGTGAAAGGAGTCACCTATGCTCGATCCAACAGATCGCCTCATCATCGAGGCGCTACAGGCGAACAGCCGGATAACGATGAAAGAACTCGGGGCACACGTGCACTTGACCGGGCAGGCGACGGCGACGCGCGTCAAGAAGCTCGAAGACCTCGGCATCATCGAAGGGTATACGATTCGCGTGAACGAGGACAAGCTCGGGTTACCGGTCCACGCGATGATCACCATCTTTACGTCGAGCACGTTCCACGACCCGTATCTCATGTTCCTCGAGGAGCACCGGCCGTACGTCCGCAATAACTACAAGGTGAGCGGGGACGGCTGTTACGTCTTGGAATGCCGCTTCCCGTCGAACCAAGAGCTGAACGCCTTTTTGGACGGGCTCAGCAAGTACGTCAATTATAAGTTGTCGATCGTCATTAACTGACGAAGGACCTGTGAATCGCTGTGATTCACAGGTCCTTTTTAATGTCTTCGTCCGGCGCGGATGATGAAGCGGTATTCTTCACTCTTGAAATACGTTTCTGTGAACTCAAACCGACTGCCATCCATAAGAAACGAATAGAGTTCGACTTTGAGTACGGGCGTTCGTTCACTCACTCCGAGCATCTCGGCAATCTCTTTTGTCGGGAGCACCGGGATGAACTCTTGGACGCTGTCCGCAATCTTGAACTGTTTGATTTCTTCGATATAAGCGTACTTCGATTGCGACATCACTTCGTACGTCAAGTCGGGGAACAGCTTTAGCGGCAAGTATGTGTCCTCGACGATGAGCGGTTCGCCGTCTGCGAATCGTTGGCGCCTCACGTAGAAGACGAGCTCGCCATCTTCGAGTTCGAGTGCCTCTCGCACTTTCTCACTCGGTGGCTGTAACGTGAAGGTGAGCACTTTGTTCGTCACTTCTTTCCCTTCTCGTTTCATGTCTTCCGTGAAGCTTTTTAATTCGTACATGTTGTGTTCAATTTTTTCGGACTGGACGTATGTGCCGCTGCCCTGTCGTTTCCATAAGAGACCTTCCTCTTGGAGCAATTTGACCGCCTGCCGGACAGTCACTCGACTGACGCTGAACTCTTCGACGAGTTGAGCCTCGGTCGGGATCGCCTCACCGGGCGCCCACGTGCCGGACTCGATAAACGTGCGCATTTTGTGGGCGACTTGTTGGTAGAGCGGTGATTTTGCTTTCATGACTGACCCTCCGATTTCGACCTAAATTCATACTTCTAGTATACACAAAGTAAAATGTTTTCAAAAATATTGTTGACGTTTAAAATAATATGTATTAAATTTGTATTGTAATCAATTAGATATGTATTCGAAAGGGGAACACACACATGAAACAAGGACAACGCCTCGTCGTCGTCGGTGGCGGCAGCACGTACACAATCGGTATGATTATGAGCTTGATCGAAGAGAAGGCTCACTTCCCACTACGTTCCATCACGTTTTACGATACGGATGGTGAGCGCCAGGAGCGTGTCGCCAAAGCGACTGAAATCATCTTGCGTGAGCATTACCCAGAGCTCGAGCTGTTCGAGTATACGACGGACAAAGAATACGCCTTCCGCGACAAGGACTTCTTCTTCGTTCAAATTCGAACGGGCGGCCTGGAGATGCGCGAGAAAGATGAACAGATTCCGCTCCGTCACGGCGTGGTTGGACAAGAGACGTGTGGACCGGGCGGGATGTCGTATGGGATGCGGTCGATTGGGGACATGATTGATCTCGTCGCAGACATCCGCCAAGGCTCACCGGACGGTTGGATCTTAAATTATACGAATCCGGCCGCAATCGTCGCCGAGGCGTTGAAGCGTGCCTACCCGAATGACAAAAAGATTTTGAATATCTGTGATATGCCGGCTGCAATCATGGTGAGCTACGCGAAGATTCTCGGCAAAGAAATTTGGGATCTCGTGCCGGAATACTTCGGCCTCAACCACTTCGGTTGGTTCACAGGCATCTATGACAAAGAAGGCAATGAGTTGACGGAAGACATCAAGCGCGCCATCTTAGAGGACGGGTTCATCCCAGAAGACTCAGAGATCGCAAACGACCCATCTTGGATCAAGACGTTCAAGCAAGTCGAGAAGATGCTCACCGATTTCCCGGAATATTTGCCGAACACGTACCTTCAGTATTATTTGTATCCGTCCGACATGGCGGAGAAGGAAGATGTGGAGAACACGCGGGCCCGTCAAGTCATCAACGGCCGCCAGCATCGGGTCTTCTCGATGTGCGATCAAATCATCGCTGACGACTCACTTGAGAACGTGCATCTTGAAGTCGACATCCACGGTTGCTACATGATTCGCGTCGCAGCGTCAATCGCCTACAACAATGGCGACATCTTCATCGTCATGGTGAAGAACGACGGCATCATCGCTAACTTGCCGGATGATGCGATGGTCGAAGTGCCGGCGATGCTCACGAACCGTGGACCGAAACCGTTCGCTGTCGGACACATTCCTCGCTTCTACAAAGGGATGATTGAAGGACAGCTCGCCTACGAACAGCTCGTCGTCGACGCCTATTTCGAGAACAGCTATGAAAAGGCACTCCAGGCACTCACGCTCAACCGGACCGTCGTCGATGCGCCGGTCGCCCGTCAAATCCTTGACGATTTGATTAACGAGAACGAAAACTATTGGCCGGCCCTCAAACAACGGGAGACGGTCGCACGCTAAAGACGAAGGGGAGTTATTCCCCTTTGTTCGTTTTGTGAATTGATAACGCTTACACATGAGGAGTGAATCAAATGAGTTAATGGTTCGGGGTATTTCAAAAATTCGGGAAGGCGCTCATGGTACCAGTCGCGCTCTTGCCGGCGGCCGGTATTTTACTTGGTCTCGGCGCGGCGCTAACAGGTCCGCTTGCAGAAAGTTGGACGTTTTTACAGAACGGGACGGTCGAAGCGATCAGTGCCGGGATGCTTCAATTCGGGTTGAGCATCTTCGCCAACTTGCCAATCATCTTTGCGATTGGCGTCGCGGTTGGTCTGTCCGGCGGGTCGGGAATTGCGGCACTTGCCGCACTCGTCGGCTACGTCATCATGAACACGACGATTTCGATTGCCCTTGGGATCACACCGGAAATGGCGGATGAGAGCGGGGAGTACGGCATGTTGCTCGGTATCCCGTCACTTGAGACGGGTGTGCTCGGTGGGATCGCGGTCGGCTTGCTTGCGGTCTGGGTGTATAAAAAATTCCACACGTTCAACCCGCCAGAGATGCTCGGCTTTTTCGCCGGAGATCGTTCGGTCGGTATCGTCATGGTATTCTTCTCCATCTTGCTCGGTTTCTTTATGATGCTCATTTGGCCGCCGATTCAGACCGGCCTCACAGCGATGGCGAATGTCATCGCGAGTGATGCGACGAATCCGGCTTACGTCGGGTTATACGGAATGCTCGAACGGTTATTGATTCCGACCGGATTACATCACATCTGGTACGCACCGTTCTTATGGACGTCACTTGGCGGCACGGCGACGGTTGGCGGTTCGATTGTGAGCGGGGACCAATATATTTTCCTCGCTCAAATCGCAGAAGGTGTCGACGTGACGGCCGGACGCTTTATGGCCGGCAAGTTCCCGATCGTCATGTTCGGTCTTCTTGGAGCGGCGTTCGCCATGTACCGTCAGGCCGACCCGGACAAGCGTCCCGTCGTGCGTGGCCTCTTGCTCGCAGCGGCAGGGACGGCGTTCTTGACCGGGATCACCGAACCGATCGAGTTCACGTTCTTATTCATTGCACCACTTCTTTACGTCGTGCATAGTGTGTTGACAGGGGTGTCGTTTGCGTTCATGTACGCTCTTGACGCCCATATCGGCTGGGCCGGTGGCTCGGGATTGATTGACTATGTCTTGGTGAATGTGTTGCCAGGGACGCCGCGCTGGTGGATGAACCTCGTCGTTGGGGCCGGATTCTTCTTCGTCTATTACGGCATCTTCACGTTCGCGATTAAAAAATGGAACTTGGCGACGCCGGGCCGAGGGGGACAAGAGACGAAACTGTTTACCCGCAAAGACTACAATGAAAAGAAATCAGGAAAGACATCAATCCAAACGACGGCACTTGCCATTCAAGAGGCGCTCGGTGGCCGTGACAACATCATCGATATCGATGCCTGTTTCACACGTCTCCGTGTCGAATTGAAAGATGTGTCCCAAATCGATGAGGACGAGTTGAAGGCACTCGGGGCAGCCGGGGTCGTGAAAGTGAAAAATAACATCCAGGCCATCTTTGGAGGACGCTCGGATTTGTACAAGAATGAGTTGCTCAAACTGCATAAAGAGATGGACCAAGCGAATTGAAAAAAGAGCTCAACCGATTTACGGTTGGGCTCTTTGTCCGAGATGAGAAGGTTAGTTCGTAACCGACGAGGCACGATAAAATTGAGCGCCTTTGATGAGTGTCGAAGCGACGAGACCGATGGCGAGCGGTAACGTGATGACGCCAATCCCTTGCTCGGTGACGATCATGTTGCCTTCCTCATAATAGCCTTTCAAGTAGAACAGCCCTGAACCGATCGTCTCGTTCAGTTCGAGCGTCGAGACGTTAAGGTACACCATGATAGCGAACAATGAGATGACACTGATTGAGACAAATAATTTTGAAAACGATAGCTTGGTTATGCGAACGCTCCTTTACATGTAGCAATATGGACTCATATTACCATATAAAGACAATTCTTACATGAGGACAAAGCATCGATTTGATTAACGATACCGGTTCAATAACCGCTCCGCTTGCTCCCGCATCATTTCCCGCAGTTCAATCGGCTCGACGACCTCGACTTCCGCCCCGGCCGCGAGTAATTGCCGCGACAAGAACGGGAGTTCGGCTTCCGGCACGTCCCACTCATTCTTTTCGCTGATATCGGGTAATACGTCTTCAAGCAGACGGCGGCCGAGCGGGGTGAGCTTGAGCCGAACGGTCACACCGCTTCGTTCGTCACTCGCCTCGAGGAGCGTCGCCAAGTCGTCCGCTTCGAACGTCTCATCGAGCAGGCGCATCGCTTCAATCCGGTCGATGCGATATTGGCGCAGGCCGTAATCCGAGAGACCGAATACGTACCATTTCAAATCGAGGAGCGCCATCCCAGCAGGTGCAATCGTGAACGTGCGTGATCCTTTCGTCGTCGCGTACGTCATCTCAATGTTGCGCCGTTGCTCGACCGCCTGAAATACGTCTTTCGTGAACGGCGCCGGTGGGACGGTCTGATTCCCGAGCCAAAGGATATTCTTTTCGAGCCGAGCGATTTTCGTCTCGAGGTCGTGCGGCAACTCGTTGACGTACCAGTCGGACAACGTGTCCCGCATGTCCCCGAACGGCACGTCCGGAATCTGTTCCATCCATTTGAGGGTGAGGTAGAGCGCGACCGCTTCCTGTTCCCGGAGCTGGAGCGGGGGAAGCAGGCGGTTCGGCAACATCTCATAACCGCCACCCGTTCCGGGGACGCTCCAAATCGGATAGCCGAGCTCCTCGAGCGTCAACATGTCGCGCTGAATCGTCCGAACCGAGGCACCTGTCTCAAGAGCGAGTTCATCCGCCGTGAACCGGCGCCCGCGATTCAACAATCGAATCAAGTGCAGATGTCGTTTTTTCACCTTATCCATTCCCGTCATGTTTTGTCGTGTTTATCAAGTAAGCTGAATGTATCACGAATCAAGGAGGAATTCATCATGGCAAACGTCGTCTTATATATCGCGACGAGTTTAGATGGAAAAATTGCCCGAACGAACGACCAACTCGATTGGTTGTTCGCGGTCGAGGGGGAAGAGGACAACGGCTACGCGGACTTTTTCAAGACGGTCGGAGCGGTCATCATGGGACGGAAGACATACGAGGAAGTGCTCCGGCTCGAGGACAATCATTATCCGTACGCGAACATCCCGAACTATATTTTGACACGTAACCCGAACCGTGAAGCCGAGCACGTCACGTTCACGGATGAGCCGATCGAGCAGCTCGTCAAACGATTGAAGCAAGACATCGACGGAGACATTTGGATCGTTGGAGGAGGCGAGGTCATCAAGGCGGCGATGGAGCACGACTTGATCGACAGCTATGAGATTGCCATCGCCCCGGTCGTGCTAGGCGAAGGGATTCCTCTCTTCCCAGAAGGCACGAAAGAGACGAAGTTGAAACTGACGAGCCAACGCGCGTCCGGACAGTTCGTCATGGTGACGTACGAGCGGTAAACGAAGGGCCGAGTTCACGATGAACTCGGCCTCTTCCTATACATGCTTCCTTTGGAACGCGGAAATCGCTTCATACTCTTCCGCGAGATGACGAGAGAGCCGGATATAAATCGGCAGCAACTCCCGATAAATCGTTGTTGCTTCATGATTTGGCGCATGTTCATGCGTGACTTGCGGCACGGCCGTGAAGTCGTCGATGTCCCCAAACGCATACTCGCCGAGCATGACAGCACCTAAGCATGAGCTCTCATGACTCTCCGGTACGACGACCGGCGTATCGAAAATGTCGGCCATCATCTGGCGCCACAGGCTCGACTGGGCGAACCCACCCGTCGCATGAATCCGGTTCGGTGCGCCCGTCAACTCGTCGAGCGCCAGCATGACCGTATACAAGTTGAAGATGACACCTTCTAACACGGAGCGGATGAAGTGCTCGCGCTTATGGTGGATACTCAAGCCGAAGAACGAACCGCGTGCGTTCGAGTCCCAGAGCGGGGCCCGTTCCCCCATCAAGTACGGGTGGAACAACAGACCGTCCGATCCCGGTTTGACCGTTTCGGCGATGCGCGTCAACACATCATAGGCGTCCATCCCGAGCCGTTTCGCCGTCTCGACCTCGCTCGCCGCGAACTCGTCGCGGAGCCAGCGCAGGATGATGCCGCCGTTATTGACCGGTCCGCCGATGACCCAATGCTTGTCGGTCAAGGCGTAACAGAAGATGCGTCCTTTCGGGTCCTCGACCGGTTCCCGGACGACCGTGCGGATGGCACCGCTCGTCCCGATTGTGACGGCGACGACACCTTGTTCGAACGCCCCGACACCGAGGTTCGACAACACCCCGTCGCTCGCCCCGATGACGAGCGGGAAGTCCCAACCGAGCGTCTCAACAACATCCGATTTAAGCGACAAAATCTCCGTCATCGGAACGAGTTCGGACAGTTGCTCGGGCGTGACTCCGGCGACGTCGAGCGCCTCCGCATCCCAGTCGCAGTTCTTCAAGTTGAACAACCCGGTCGCTGAGGCGATGGAATGGTCGATGACGAAGCGGCCGGTCAGGCGATAGAAGACGTACTCTTTGATGGAGACGAACTTGGTTGCCTGCTGGAACACGTCCGGATGCTCATGTTTCAGCCAACGCAGCTTCGACAGCGGCGCCATCGGATGGACCGGGGTGCCGGTGCGCATATGGAGCGCGCTCGCGTCGAAGTTCCGTTTGATCTCTTGCGTATACGGGTTGGCCCGGCTATCGGCCCAGGTGATGCTGTGGGTGAGCGGGCGACCTAATGCGTCGAGCGCGATCAGGCTGTGCATCGCCGAGCTGAATGAAGCGAAGCGGACCGGACCGTCGGCTTTGGCGCGGACGGCCGAGATTGCCTCGAGCACGGCCCCGTAGATGACGACCGGGTCTTGCTCGGCCGTCTCCGTGTCCGGGGTGAGGAGCGGGTACAACACGTTATGTACCGCGAGTTGTTGCTGGTTATGGAACAGGACGGCTTTTGTGCTCGTCGTCCCGATATCGACGCCAATCGTGTACATACACATCACTTCCTAACTTAAATAATGAACAAGCTGATCAAGAAGACGACCGCGAAGCCAGTCAATCCGATAATCGTTTCCATGACGGTCCACGACTTGAGCGTGTCTTTCACGTCAAGCCCGAAGTAGCGGTTGACGAGCCAGAACCCTGAGTCGTTGACGTGAGACAAGACGGTCGCACCAGAGGCGATCGCGATGACGATGAGGCCGAGCGCGGCACCGGTGATATTCTGGATTTCGAGAAGCGGCGTGATGAGTCCTGCCGCCGTGACCATCGAGACGGTCGCCGAACCTTGGGCGACACGGACAACGGTCGCGATCAAGAAGGCGAGCACGATGGCCGGCAGCGGTGACCCGGCCATCATTTCCCCGAGTACGTCACCGACACCTGAGTCGATCAACACTTGTTTGAACACGCCACCGGCACCGGTGACGAGAATGATGATCCCGGCCGGTTCGAGCGCTTTCGTCGCAATCTCTTGCACTTCGTCACGCGTATAGCCGCGGCGTGTGCCGAGGAAGATGAACGTGAGCAACGTCGCGAGCGTCAAGGCGACGAACGGGTGACCCATGAACGTGAAGAACGTGCGGATGCTGTTGCCTTCTTCTAATAAGACGGTAGACAACGTGTTCGCGAGGATCAAGACGAGCGGGATCGAGATGAGCGAGACGATCATCTTGAAGCTCGGCAACTCTTTCGACGTGTCAATCTCTTCGAATTCCATATAGTCTGGAATGTTGACTTGAATCTTGTTCGCGATATATTTTCCGAAAACCGGACCGGCCAAAATCGCGGCCGGAATCCCGGCGATGACCCCGAATAAGATGACCCAGCCGAGCTCGGCCCCAATCAAGTTGGCGACGGCAATCGGACCTGGTGTCGGCGGGATGAAGCTGTGCGTGACAGCGAGACCTGCAAGCAACGGGATCCCGTAGTAGAGGAGCGAGCGGCCCGTCTTTTTGGCGAGACCGTAGACAATCGGCACGAGAATGATGAAACCGACGTCGAAGAAGACCGGCACGGCGACGATGAAGCCGGTGATGGCGAGCGCCCATTGCGCCTTGTCTTCGCCAAACTTATTGACGAGCGTCTGGGCGAGGCGTTCCGCGCCACCCGATACTTCTAACATCTTCCCGAACATGGCTCCGAGACCGACGACGACGGCGACAAAACCGAGCGTGCCGCCCATCCCGTTCTGAATCGAGGCGATGACGTCCCCGAGCGGCATGCCGGCCGCGATCCCGACGAGTAGACTGACGAGGAGAAGTGAGACGAACGCGTGAAGCTTCGTCCGCATGACCAAGAATAAGAGCAAGAAAATCCCTGCGACTGCGATAAGTATAAGCGTAGAGCCAGACATTATGTAGTTCCCCCTTTATTTTACGTGTAACCGTTTACAAATATTACCAAAGGAAAAGGCCACCCCTGACCTTTTCCTTGCGGTTATTTCTTGACGACCGCGTGGCCCCCGAACTCGTTACGGAGTGCGGCGACGACTTTCCCTGAGAACGTGTCGTCCTCGAGCGAGCGATAGCGCATCATGAGCGACATGGCGATGACCGGAGCCGCCGCCTGCAACTCGAGCGCTGTCTCGACCGTCCATTTTCCTTCCCCTGAGGAATGCATGACGCCACGGATGTCGTCGAGTTTCGCGTCTTTCGAGAACGCGTTCTCAGTGAGTTCCATGAGCCATGAGCGGACGACCGATCCGTGGTTCCAGACGCGGGCGACTTGCTCGTAGTCGTAATCGAACGGGCTCTTCTCCAAGATGTCGAACCCTTCGGCGATCGCCTGCATCATGCCGTACTCGATGCCGTTGTGGATCATCTTCAAGAAGTGGCCGCTGCCGGCCAGTCCCGTGTACAAGTAGCCGTTCTCGACCGAGAGGTCTTTGAAGATCGGCTCGATCGTCGGCCAGGCGTCGGCGTCTCCGCCGACCATCGTGCAGGCGCCGTTACGGGCGCCTTCCGTGCCCCCGCTCGTCCCGCAGTCGAAGAAGGCGATGCCTTTGGCGCTGAACTGTTCGGCGCGTGCGACCGACAGCTTGTAGTTCGAGTTCCCCCCGTCGATGACGATGTCACCCGGATCGAGCTTCTCGAGCAGTTCTGCCAGTACGGTCTCGGTGATGTCACCGGCCGGAACCATCGCCCAGACGACGCGTGGCGTCTCGAGCGAGTTGATGACGTCTTCGAGCGTTGGTACGATCTCAAACTTCGATGTCGCCTCGACGTTCCCGGCGTCCGTCCCGACGACCGTATGACCGTGGTCGCTCAAGTTGAGCGCCAAGTTGTATCCCATCTTGCCTAATCCAATCAAACCGATTTGCATATCGTCACCTCTAAATCGAATTTTTTTCCATCTCTCCACTATAATATCAAATTAAATTCTATTTTCAATAGAGATTGCGGAATTTTTTTCGAAAAGGTATCGTTAAAAGAAAAAAGGGTGAGACACATGGAATCGATGAACGGCCTGGCCCGGATTCGTGGGGCCTATACGACACTGAGCAAGAAAGAGCAACGCATCGCCGACTATATCTTGAAACAGCCCGAACGCATCATCCACCATACGATCAACCAAGTCGCTGACGACCTCGACGTCGCCGAGTCGACCGTGTTCCGTTTCTGTCAGCGCGTTGGCTTCAAAGGTTATCAGGCGCTGAAGATTGCGCTCGCCACTGACGTCGTCGCGCCGCTCCAAGACATCCATGAAGACATCTCGAACGAAGACACGCCACATGAAATCGCCGAGAAGATATTCACTTCGAACGTGAAGACGCTCGAGGCGACCCGGCAAATCTTGGACGCGGCCTCGCTCGACAAGTCGGTCGCCCTGCTGTTGTCGGCCCGCCGCATCGAGTTCTTCGGGAGCGGCGGTTCGGCCGTCATCGCGCTCGACGCCTACCATAAGTTCGTCCGGAGCGGCCTGTTCGTCACGGCGAACCTCGAGTCGCACATGCAGCTCATGTCGGCGTCACAGCTGACGGAAGATGACGTCGCCGTCCTCATTTCGCACTCGGGTGCCTCGAAAGATACGCTCGACGTGGCGAAAGTATTGAACGAGCGCGGCGTGCCGACGATCGCCATCACGAACTATGCGAAGTCACCGCTCTCGAAGCTGTGTGACGTCGCCCTCTATACCGTGTCGCAAGAGACGGAGTTTCGCTCCGAGGCGCTCGCCTCGCGAATCGCCGAGCTCAGTCTAATCGACGCCTTGTTCACCGTCGTCATGATGCGGCGCGGGGAAGAAGGTAGAGAATCGCTCCAGAAGATGCGCGAAGCCATCTCGCTTCGACGCATGTGAAAAGACTGACCCTC
This sequence comes from Exiguobacterium sp. s5, assembly GCF_018618075.1. Lineage (NCBI taxonomy): Bacteria > Bacillati > Bacillota > Bacilli > Caryophanales > Exiguobacterium > Exiguobacterium sp. s5. Next base: position 356,844 of record NZ_JACSLK010000001.1, read on the forward strand.
GGGCCAGTCTTTTTCTTATTTGCGTGTCATTTGATGAACGCGTTTCTCGACCCGGCTCGGAGCATCTAAATTATGACGGAGCCTGTTGTCTTGTATATGCACAATCAATATGTATAAAAACCTGATTTTTGAAAAAGATTTACAGATACAAGTAGGGGTATGGGTATCACCTGAGGATTATAAAGTGCAAAAGGGTGGAATTAGTATAAACAGATTGATTTTCGTTTATACAGAGAGGAACGACCGATATGAATAACCTTAACTTCTTGACGACCGAGCACTACGACGTGTTCAAACAGTTGGCCCAGCGCCTCAAGAGTCCCGGAGACGTCAAGAAAGAGTATTTCTCCGCCCTTTATGTCATCGCCGGGAACGAACGGGTGCGAAACCTTCTCTTGCCGTACATGGACCTCGAGCAAGGCAAAATCAGCACGGCCACCATCATCGACGACAACACGTTCGAGAAACAAGACTTCATCCTCGTGAAACTCGTCATTCACTTGTACAACAATAAAGAATGGGTGCTCCCGACCGAGTTGATCAGTCTGCCGCAAGACGACTATCAACTCGCGATGCAGGCGATCACACTTTGTCGCGACGAGCAATTTGACGACGTCACCATACCAAAATAAGTTGACCTGTCCCGAATCGGTCGGGACGGGTTATTTGTCTAGTTGAAGGAGGCCACGCCATGTCCGTGAATACGACGATGCTCGCCATCGTGCTCGTCCTGATGGTATCGACGATTGCCGCCCCGTTCCTGTTCATCTTGTACCTTTGGCGGAAGGACCGCCACCAGCGCGAGCACTCCGTCCTCCGGAACTTCCCGATCCTCGGCAAGGTGCGTTACATCTTGGAGAAGGTCGGGCCTGAGATGCGCCAATACTTGTTCTTGAACGACAATGAGTCAAAACCGTTCTCCCGGAACGACTACGAGGCGGCCGTGATTTCCGGAAAATATAAGTCGCGCATCATCGGATTCGGCTCGGAACGGGACTTCGAAGGCGGCGGCTTCTATCTCCAGAACGTGCTCTACCCGACGAACCGGGACGAGCTCCGCATCGACAACCGGGACACCGTGTCGACGCGGCTGTATCAAGTCGAGGAGGACAACCTGTTCACGCGGAAAGAGCGGATCGTCGAACGCGAGGTCGGTCCGTCCTTGTTGATGGAAGAAGACAGCATCGTCATCGGAAAACAGACGTGTCGGGAACCGTTCCGTGTCCGCGGCCTCGTCGGGCAATCCGCGATGAGTTTCGGCTCGCTCGGCGAGAATGCCATCACGGCGCTGTCGATCGGGCTCGGTCGGGCCAAAGGGACATGGATGAACACCGGGGAAGGTGGCCTGTCGGACCATCACTTGAAAGGCGAGGTCGACCTCATCTGTCAAATCGGGCCGGCCTTGTTCGGTGTCCGGACCGAGGACGGGGCATTCTCGGAAGTAGCGTTTAAAGCGAAGAGCGAGATTCCACAAGTACGCGCCTTCGAGTTGAAGCTCGCCCAAGGCGCGAAGACGAGGGGTGGCCATATCGAGGGCTCAAAAGTGACGGAAGAGATTGCCCGCATCCGGAGCGTCAAAGTCGGCGTGACGATCGACAGCCCGAACCGCTTCTCCGAGTTCAAGACGGACCGGGAACTGCTCGGCTTCATCGAGCGTTTGCGCGACATCGGCGGCAAACCCGTCGGCATCAAGCTTGTCGTCGGACGCCTCGCAGACGTCGAGGCGCTCATTCAAGAGATGGACTCATCGGGGAAACATCCTGACTTCATCACGGTCGACGGCGGGGAAGGCGGGACCGGGGCGACGTACCAAGAGCTCGCCGATACGGTCGGGCTGCCGTTGAAGGCCGCGCTCCCGTACGTGCATCGCTTACTAGTCGAACATGGGCTCCGTGACCGCGTCACCTTGTTCGCCTCCGGCAAGCTCGTGACGGCCGATAAGATTGCCGTCGCCCTGGCGCTCGGGGCCGATTGCGTCAATATCGCCCGCGGACTCATGTTCAACGTCGGTTGTATCCAGGCGCAAGTGTGCCATACGAACCGATGCCCGGTCGGCGTCGCGACGACCGACCCGAAACTGCAGCACGCCCTCGTCGTCGACGAGAAGAGTTTCCGCGTGACGAACTATATCATCTCGCTCCGGGAAGGACTCTACAACATGGCGGCCGCGGCCGGACTCGACACGCCGACGAAACTGTCGCTCGAACATGTCGCCTACAAGTACCCGGACGGTCGGGTGAAGCGGGGCGAAGAATTATTCGATGGACAGGCGAAAGACGGATGACCGCGGTCATCCGTCTTGTTGCGTAAGTCGTTGGAATAATTTCGAATACAGCGCCATCCCGACGAGCGCCGACAGCAAGATGAGCGTGAACACGGCGAGCGGGGAGACGAAGCCTGAAGCGAGCACCGTTACCGGCGCGAGGAACTTACCAATCGTGTTTTGGAGCGTATCAGCCGCGAGGTATTGTCCGCGTGATTCGGGAGGCGCATAGCGGCTGACGAAGCTCTGGCTGACCGGAGAGCGAATCAACTCGCCGAACGTGAACACGGTCGTGACGACGAGCAAGTACCAGACGTTCGACGAGAAGGCGACGAGGAACGTCCCGAAGCCGGCGAGGAATGTCGACAACAGGAAGACGCGTCGTTCATCCCACGCCCGGAACGCGCGCGTGACAGGAATGATGAAGACGACGAACAACAGGCCGTTATAGGCGACGAGCCAGCCGAACAGGACCGTGTTCGAGACATCGAATGTGGCCGGGGCCTGTTCGATCAAATAGACCGGTAAATACACGTCGAGCTGCATGATCGGAATCAGGGCGAACACTCCGGCGATCAAGTAGAGGCGGAAAAACGGATCGCGCAGGATCGTTGCATACGATTTTCCCTGGGTACGGAATGTCGTCGCGACTGTCTTTCCGGTCGAGCCCGGCCGTGTCTCATGGGTGAGCGCCGCGAGCAGCACCCCGTATCCGAATAGTACGAGGGCACAGCCGAGGAGCAGCGCCTGACGATGCTCGAAAAAAAGGACCGCCCCGAGGATGGGGCCGAGCACGGCTCCGATATTGTTCGACGCCATGAACGTCGCGAATACGTCACGTAGGTGCTCAGGCGGTACGAGATCGGCAACCATGGCCGAACTGGCAGGCTTGTAGATGGCGCCCATGAAGCCGATGCCGATATACGTGACATAGTCGACGATCGCGTTCGTCGAGAAGGCGAAACCGAGAAACAGGATACTTTGCGCGAACGTCCCGACGAGCATGACGGGACGGCGCCCGACCTGGTCGGCGAGCGATCCGCCTAATAAACTCCCGGCGAGGAGGAACAGCGGCGGCACGGCCATGAGCAGACCGGCCAGTTCGACGCCGAGCGTCTGGGCGAAATAGACGGTGATGAACGGGAAGTACATCCAAAACAACAGATTGAACAGCCCTTCGCCGAACAGGCGGACTTTCAAGTTGAGGTCCCAGCGGTATGTTTCCATGAATGTCCTCCTTCAGTAGGTCTGTCTTCACTGTACGGATTCAAGCCGAGAAAGAATAGACTTATGTTGCGTGATTTGCTACGCTAATAATAGAAGAAACGAATAAGAGAGCGCTTGTTTGCGCTGTCCCTTGAAACGAACATACGTTTGTGAAATGACCCCCGATGTAACCATCGGGGGTCATTTTTATTGCGTCGTCTTCGTCGCCTTGAAACTGCGGGCGAAAAATTCCTCGAATCGTTCATCGTCTTCCAGCAATGTTCGTCCGGTCATCGACAGCCGGCGTGTCGGAAAACCTGTCGATTGGCTCGGTGTGACGAAATAATCATTAGGATAGGCGGTCAACGTGGAGCGGACGAAATCGCGTAACACCGTTTCGTCCTCTTCAATCCATTGTTCCGACGAGCCCTCGAGATTGTCGCGCGTGAGCAAGATGCATGACCCGTCCCGGATGAACGGATTGAAACTGAGCCGTCGCGTCTCTGGACCTGTGAACGGTCGAAACTCGTGTGTGATCCCTGAAGGAGTGACCTCATCGATGACATAGCCGGTCGGCCACGCCTTGCCGCATCCGTCCCACACCGAGAAGACATGACCAGGATAGACGAGGTCGGCATCGCCACGTCGAGTGACCTCATAGCGATGATGATGACCGAGGGCGTAATAGCTGAACCCGAGCCGGGCGACGACGGATGTGGGGAACCGTTGTCGGTCCCCGTGACCGAGGAAGATGTTCGGATACGGGTCGTCTCGCATCGGCGTCCTTGCGACATCCTCTTTCAACCTGGTCTGGTTCGTCTCACAGCTGAGCCCATAAATCGCGGCGCCGAGCGCTTCATCGAAGACATACCCGGGTCGAAGGAAACTATGCACGTGCTTAATCTGACGCCAACGGTCGTGATAAGCGAGCCGATTGATATCATGGTCCCCGTATACCAAATAGACGGATGCACCGAGGGCGGTCCACGTCTTCAAATACGGGACGAAATCTTCCGGGTCGCTCACTTCGATGTCTCCGGCGATGAGCACTGCCTTGATGTTTTCATGTCGAATGACTTCCGCGAGCTGGGCGAGCTTCTCGGCTTGGGTGGCAAAACTCGTCCGTTCGGCCGTGATGGCGTTCCCGGTATGTCTCGCATGGTGTAAATCAGCTATATGAATGAAACGTGTCATTGGCAAGTCCTCCCGAATCTGATCTATCCTAATTTTCCCATGTGAAGGCAAGCGTGTCGACAAGATTAATCTTTCTACGGGCGGGGAACACCTAACTGTCTACTATAAGGAGGGATTCGATGAAAGCCTTATTCTTGAACTGTTCCTTGAAAGGCGGGGACACGACCTCACATACGGAAGGATTGATGAAGGATATCATCCCGCACTTCGATAAGCTCGAGGTCGACTCGGAGATCGTCCGCGTCGTCGACTACAACGTCGCGTTCGGCGTGACCGAGGATGAAGGGGACGGGGATGCATGGCCCCAGATTTTTGAGAAAGTCAAAGCCGCCGACATCCTCATCATCGGGACACCGCTTTGGCTCGGCGAGAAGAGCAGCGTCGCCACGCAAGTCATCGAGCGGTTGTATGGGGGCAGCGCTTTGACGAACGACAAGGGCCAGGCCATCTACTACAACAAGGTCGGCGGTGTCGTCGTGACGGGGAACGAGGACGGGGCGAAACACGCCTGTGCTTCGATCCTGTATGGCCTGTCACATATCGGCTTCACCGTCCCCCCGAACGTCGACGCGTACTGGGTTGGCGAGGCCGGACCGGGTGACTCGTACATCGATGCCGGGCGCGACAACGCCTTCACGAAAAAGAATGGACGCGTCATGGCGTACAACTTGTACCATTTCGCGAACATGTTGAAGCAGACGCCAATCCCGGCCGAAGGCAATACAATGGAATGAGAAAGGCGGCCTCGGCCGCCTTTTTGATGCTTATTCACCGAAGAACGGACGAGTGTCGCTTGGATGCACAGGTTTTCCGTAGCGTTTGATGCGTTTCTCGATCAACGTTTTCTGCTTCATCATATAATCGATGATGTGTTCAATGAAATGCTCGTTGACTAAGCAAGGCTCGAACTGGAGGACGTGTTGATAAGTATGCGGTCCGGCGCACAAAAAGCCAGGCGGTAACCAGGCTGTTTTCAAACGACTTATGTAATCCAATACGCGAATGACAAAATAAGCCTCGTCTACTTCCTGTTGATACATCATTTGGAACGAGATCTCCCCACCATCGGGGAACGTGCGTGTTAATTTGAGGATGGTCATCGGTTCATAGATCATCGTCTCTCCTTCGAATTTGAAACGATGATCTTGTTCACTGATGCGAAGCGCTTGGTCGGCGATTCGATTGAAGGTGTAATCGACATCTCGCCAATCGTTCGTCTGTTGGCGAAAAAGGATTTCCCTTGTGGCTTTGTGTAGATTTTTCGAGACGTTTAACGGATATTCATGAAGTTTCAACATGTTTTTCCACTCCTTGTTCAACACAAGATACGGTGCTCCTTTCATCATAAGCTAATTTTAAAGGTTAGAATTTTACAAATTATAGTACATTTAAGAAGGTAATCGCTGTACTTTCCATTCGTAGTAACATTTCCCTTGAAATTTATAAAAGAGACATTTGTCACGCTAGAAAATATTGCGCAAAAAACAGAAAGATTTCAGTCGAATCGTTGACTGAGATCTTTCTTTACAATCAGTGATTCAAACATAAAAAAGACGCTCGAAGGCGCCTTTAAAAGATTTGCTCACGATCAGAGCGAGTACTAGTTTGATTTCATTATTTTTTCTCCACCGCATGACCGCCGAACTCGTTTCGAAGGGCGGCGACGACTTTCCCGGAGAACGTGTCCTCTTCGAGCGAACGTTGCCGCATCATGAGCGACATCGCGATGACCGGAGCCGGCACGCCGTACTCGAGCGCCGTCTCGACCGTCCACTTGCCTTCCCCTGAGGCATGCATGACCCCTTTGATTTCGTCGAGCTTCGCGTCCTTATGGAACGCGCTCTCGGTCAGCTCCATTAGCCACGAGCGGACGACCGAGCCGTGGTTCCAGACGCGGGCGACTTGCTCATGGTCGTACTCGAACGGGCTCTTCTCGAGAATCTCGAACCCTTCGGCGATTGCCTGCATCATCCCGTACTCGATGCCGTTATGGATCATCTTCAAGAAGTGGCCACTGCCACTCGGTCCGGCGTACAAATAGCCGTTGTCCGTCGACACGTCGTGGAACAATTCCTCGATTTTGCCGAACGCCTCTAAATCTCCACCGATCATCGTGCAGGCGCCGTGCCGCGCTCCTTCCATGCCGCCACTCGTACCGACGTCAAAGAAATAGATGAGCTTGTCTTTGAAGTGCTCGGCCCGCCGCATCGATTCCTTATAGTTCGAGTTGCCACCGTCGATGACGATATCCCCTGGTGACAACAACGCATGCAGGTCGTTCAAGACGTGCTCGGTCACGTCGCCCGCCGGTACCATCACCCAGACGACGCGTGGCGCTTTGAGCCCTTCGACGACTTCTTCGAGTGAACTTTTCGTCTCGAACTGGCTCGTCGACACGTTGCCCGGGTCGTAGCCGAGCACACGGTGTCCACTGTCCGTCAAGTTGAGTGCCAAGTTCAACCCCATCTTCCCAAGTCCGATCATCCCTAATTCCATATCGGTTCACCCCGTTCGTTGTAGTGGTTTCCTTATAAGGGTTACCCGAAATGGATGGACTTCAAAAGAGGGGCTTCACTTCATCGATGCGGTAGGCGAGGATCGACCCGACCTTCACTTGCTTCCCGTCACTCAAGTTGACGAAGTCATTCAAAGGACTCGCGACCTTTAACGTCTTCTCGAACGTGGACGATGCCTCATGAATCGAACCTCCATACACGATAAACGAACAAAGCTCATTTTTCTCTAAAAAACACGTGACGACATAACGCATCTGCCGATTCCTCCGACCAGTTAATAGGTTTTCATTTACATTTACATTACGAATGAGTCAATTATTACAAAAAATCATCCATTTGTCCCATAAAGGTTTTTAAATATAAGGAAACAGACCTAAAAAATTACACATTCGACGTATATTCGACATAAATCCAGTAAAGTTCTAACAGAAAAATGGGACCTTATACATATGAGTGAAAAGTGAGAACGGTTTCAGTTGTACCAAGGCGTGGTACTCTTACAAAGGAATGTTGGCAGAAGACTAAACTATTCATGAGGGAAATCCGATATTTAAAAACGAATGAATATTTCGACACTTGCCGACAAACATTTACCTTTTTTACAAATTTCTTAAAAAGTCGAAATTATTTGCATGATAAAATAAAACCTGGTCTTATTCATTAAAAGGTTCGAGAAAGGTGCTATGTCATGGAAGAGCAAAAGAAAAAGAGAGTCAAGAAACGCCGGAGAAAGAGTTCACCCGTAAAACGCATCGCGATCATCGCGGGAATCGTAGTAGGGCTGTTCCTGCTCATTGGAGTCGGGGTGGCGACATATTTATATAATCAAGTCGATTCGACCGTCGAACGGTTGAACGAGTCGACGGGCCTTAGCCCGGAGCGCATGCAACCGGAAACGATTGAAAATAAGAAGCCAATCTCGGTCCTTCTCCTCGGTGTCGATCGTCGTGCCGACGAGCAGGGTCGCAGCGACTCGATCATCGTCATGACGCTCAACCCGAACACGGATCAAAGCGCGATGCTCAGCATCCCGCGTGACACGAAGACGGAGATCGTCGGGAAAGAAACGTCTGATAAGATCAACCACGCCTATGCGTTCGGTGGAGCCGAGATGGCGCTCGACACGGTCGAGAACTTGCTCGACATCCCGATCGATTACGTGGCCGAAGTCGACATGAAAGGCTTCCAAGACACGGTCGACCTGCTCGGCGGCGTCAACGTGACGAATAACTTGTCATTCACGTCAGGTGAGCATACGTTCGAACCGGGCGCACTCACGCTTAACGGTTCAGAGGCGCTGGCGTACACGCGCATGCGCTATGACGACCCGAGCGGGGACTTCGGTCGCCAAGAGCGTCAACGTGACGTCATCACGGCGCTCGTCAATAAAGGCAAAGACGACTTCTCGATCTCGAAGTTCAACAACATGCTCGACGTGCTTGGCAACAACGCCAAGACGAACATGACGTTCAAAGACATCCGGACGCTCTCGAGCGACTATATGGCTGCTTTCAAAAACCAGGACGTCCTTCGCCTCGAAGGAACGGGCGGGAAAGAAAGCGACGGCATCTATTACTGGAACCCGGACGCTGCTTCACTTGAAGACGTGAAGTCGTATCTCGGACAATTGATGGAACAGTGACGTACCGCCTCATCCAATCGGATGAGGCGTTTTGATTTGTGCGATAATAAGAAGAAAAGGAGTGACGCGCGTGCTCGACCGCCTGGTTCGCCTCGTCATCGACGTCCGCCATCGGTTCAAGGACCACCATATTAACGACTATAGCGCGACGCTCGCGTTCTTTTGGTTTCTCGCCATCTTCCCGACGTTCGTCCTCTTGTTCACCGTCATGGCGTGGCTCGGCATCGACGACGCCTTGTTGATCGAACAGATCGAGATTCTCATCCCGGGTTCGAGCGTGCGCGACATGCTGTCGATCGTCTATGACGTCAGCGGTAACATCAACGCCGGTGTCGTCTCAATCGGTGCCATCATCGCCGTCTGGTCGGCATCGAACGGGACGGCCCGCCTCGTCAAGCTGACCGTGTTCGCCTACGGGGAGACAGAGGCACGAAGCTATGTCGTCCGTCGTTTGATCGGTCTGCTCACGCTCATCGCCTTTAGCATCGGGGCCGTCATCTTGATCGTGTTCCATATCTTCGGCCGTGAGTTCGTTGAGCTCATGTACACCTGGTTCCCAATGTTCGAGGACTTCGATCGATTGGCGACTTTAGCGCGCTATACGTTGTCAACCGTCATCCTTATCTTCGCGTTCTCGATGTTCTATAAGATCGCCCCGCAACAACACGTCAAATTCACAGAGACGCTCCCCGGTGCCGTCTTCGCCGTCATCTCCTGGCAGCTACTGTCGACAGGTTATAGCGTCTATGTCGACCGGTTCTCGATGTTCGGGGACACGTATGGGACGATCGGCATCGTTATCTTATTGCAAATTTGGCTCTACTTGACGGCGGCGACGATGCTGCTCGGGGCCGAAATCAACGCGGCCTGGCCCGACCACATACGACGTGCCCGCTATCAGACACATTTCCCATGAAAATTGAAAAGATATGGTTAGCATTTTTTTACAACGTGCTATAATACAACACGTGAAGCGGGAATTATATCCATATCTAACGATTTTGAAAGCAGGTGCACGCATGGCGAGACATAAGAAGAAATCACGCTGGAAAAAGGTGTTGGCGATCACGCTCGGCGTCTTGACGGTTTTCCTCGTCGCTGGGGGCTTGTTCGTCTGGTCGATGTACCGGGACGTCAACGAGACGGTGACGAAAGTGAACGACAACTTGGAAATCAGCGAAGAACGGAAACAAGTCGAGACGATTGAGCAGAAAGAGTCGGTATCGGTGTTACTGCTTGGGATTGACCGTCGTGACGGGGAGCAGGGACGGAGTGACTCAATCATCGTCATGACGCTCAACCCGACGACGGACGAAGGGGCGATGCTCAGCATCCCGCGCGATACGAAGACAGAAATCGTCGGAAAAGGCATGAACGACAAGATCAACCATGCCTATGCGTTCGGTGGGGCCGAGATGGCGATGAATACGGTCGAAGGGTTACTCGATATCCCGATCGATTACGTCGTCGAGGCGGACATGGAGGCGTTCACCGAGGTCGTTGACGCGCTCGGCGGCATCACGGTGACGAACAACTTCGCGTTTTCGTCGGACGGCTACTCGTACCCAGTCGGACAGGTCGATTTGAACGGGGCCTCGGCGTTGTCATACGCCCGTATGCGTTACGACGACCCAAACGGTGACTTCGGCCGTCAAGAGCGGCAACGCGCCGTCGTCGCGGCCATCGTCGAGAAGGGACGTTCTGACTTCTCGGTCGACAAAGTAACGAAGCTGCTCGACGTCGCCGGCAACCGGGCCAAGACAAACATCGAGTTCAACGAGCTCGTGGCGTTGTCGACAGACTATATGAAGGCGTTCCGCAACGCCAGCACACTTCGCATCGAAGGAGCGGGTGGTCTGGAGTCGGACGGCATCTATTACTGGCATCCGAATGAAGCCTCACTCGCCGATGTCCAAGCCGAGCTACAGCGCTTGATGAACTGAGTCGTCCTTGGGGACGGCTTTTTTTGCGTTTGAAAATCGTGTATCGGTGGGAGTGATAAAGAGACACTGAGGAGGGATCACATGCTTTGGGAAACTGTTGAACCGATCATGAACCGATTAGAGGATGACCATACATCAGAGGACTGGCAGGAGCTGTTCATGAAGTGGGATGGTCATCATTGGCACGACGGGGAAGGTGTGAGCGAGAAGACGAGCGTGCTCATGATGGACGCGAACGCCGTCACGACGGATGGGAGTCCCGACTTGGACGCACTCCATGACCTGTTGAAGGAACACGTCCAGGCGTCGATCAGCGACTTGTATCTCGTCTCGCTGTTCCCGTATCCGGCCAAACCGACCGATACGGCCATCAATCCGCGCATCCGATTATACGAGGACCTCGGACGCTTCAAGCACGAGTTCGAGCTCATGTATGACACCGAGCCCGACGTCTACAACGAGCTACAGTTCAATCTGCTCGAGGAGACGGACGCTTTCATCGAGCGGCTCGCTCAAGGCGCGACGAAGCTGCGTGTTCATGTGCAATCATTCCGTGGTATGCCGGAGGAGAGCATTCAACGCGTCATCGAACTCTGGCACGCGGTACTTCATCACTATAAACCGCACGGCCAGTTGATTCTCGCCTATGAAGGGGACGTCCAAGCACTCGGCTCGTACATCAGCGTCGCCGATGCGATTTGTCACTTCGACCTCGCGTCGCACACGATGCTCGCTTTCGCGCAAGGGGATGCCAAGAAGCTGTCCGACTGGGCGAATCGGATTGAGGCGCCGGAAGCAGGGAAGACATACTTTAACTTCTTGTCGATCCACGAGCGTGACCCGTTCGAGAAAAATTTGATTGAGCCGAGCGTCGACATGATTCTCGCGGCTCACAGCATCTTGTTCTCGCTACAAGGCATCCCGACCGTTGATTACCGGACACTGCTCGGTGTCCAGACACCGGTCGACCATGACGCGCTCATCCAAGAGCTAAAGACGGATCCGTATCGCCTGCAAGTATTCTCTGGTATCATCAGCCAGTTGAACGTCAAACGGACACATCCGGCCTTCTCGCCTTATGCTGAGCAGCGAATCGATACGTCCGACAAACGCGTCTTCACGGTCGAAAGAAAGAGTAAAGAGGAGACGCTCATGCTGTATACGAACGTCAGCAATGAGCCGGTCACCGTGCAGACGAGCGGGACGAACCTATTCACAGGTGAGCCGGTCGAGACGATTGACCTCGATGCGTATGGGTTTGTTTGGGTGAAATCTGAATAGGACTTTTGATTCAAATTTAAATTGTGTGATTTAGGTGTATTGACTCATGATTCATTTGGTAGGAGAATGGATATAGAAGGAATTTCCATGACAAAATCCTACATACACCTAAGGAGCGAATTCCGATGAATCAGTCACTATTTATGCATGTCTTAAGCCTTACATTCCATTCATTTTCGTATTGGATGTTTGCGACGTTGTTCATCGCATTAGCGGGCTTCGTATTTTTCTACATGTGGGACCGTGAATTTGCGATCGAGTACCGGACGATTTGGCGTAAGTTCTACTATTTGACGTTCGCAGCGTTCGTCTTGTTCGGATTAATCGTCGGTGAGTTCACGTTCGACGCAGCGTGGGCGCTCGCCGGCATCGCCATCTTGATTGCCGTCCTCGACTTCGGGGTACTCGTCACACCGGGCAAAGAACCCGAAATTATTGAAGTCGACATGACAAAACGGCTGACAGAAGAACCTTAAGGTTCTCGTGTCAGCCGTTTTTCTTATGCCCGATAACCATTCGGGTTGTTCGATTGCCAGTTCCAAGCGTCGCGGCACATGGCGCGGACGTCGTGTTTCGCTTCCCAGCCGAGTACACGTTTCGACTTCGATGGATCGGCGAAGCACATGGCGATATCGCCCGGTCGGCGCGGCGTCACTTGGTACGGAACAGCTTTTCCACTCTCGGCCTCGAACGCATGGACGAGGTCGAGGACGCTATAGCCGGTCCCAGTCCCTAAATTGAATGCCTCGGCGCCGGTGTGGTCCATGACATAGTCGAGAGCTTTCAAGTGACCTTCGGCCAAGTCGACGACGTGGATGTAGTCACGGACGCCGGTCCCATCCGGTGTGTCGTAATCGTCACCGAACACGCTCAGTTCGTTCAAGCGGCCGACGGCGACTTGCGTGATGTACGGCATCAAATTGTTCGGGACGTCGAACGGGTCTTCGCCGATTCGGCCTGATTCATGGGCGCCGATCGGGTTGAAATAACGTAAGAGGGCAATACTCCAAGACGAATCAGATACAGCAAGGTCGCGCATGATGTCTTCAATCATCAGCTTCGTCCGACCGTACGGGTTCGTTGCGCTGAGCGGGAACGTCTCGTCAATCGGAGTTCGTTCAGGAATCCCGTAGACGGTCGCCGATGAGCTGAAGACAATCCGTTTCACACCGAATTCATCCATTACTTCTAAAAGGATGGTCGTACCGACGACGTTATCTTCATAGTAGCGAAGTGGCTCGGCAACTGATTCACCTACTGCCTTCAATCCAGCGAAATGAATGACGGCGTCAATCTGGTGCGAGGTAAACATTTTCTCTAATAACTCGCGATCGCGGATATCGCCAAGGTAGAACGTGACCGACTTTCCGGCCAAAGACTCAACGCGTTTAAGCGCTTCATGACAGCTGTTGCAAAAATTATCGATGACGATGACGTTGTAATCAGCTTCAAGCAACTGTAGGACGGTATGGGTACCGATATAACCGGCACCCCCTGTAACAAGAATCGTGTTCATGGGGATTGCTCCTTCCGTGAAACTCTCTTATTTTTCAGTCAGTCGTACCCGTGTCTGTCCGTTCGTACCTTCGAATAAGCGGATTGAATACGTCTCACTCTCGTAAACTACTGCATCGTCCGTTTCCAAGACTGGTTCGCCGAGCGAGCGGAACGCCTCGCGTGTCGTTTGCGTGTTCGTCCAGTCGATGGCGTGTACTTTGTCTTGTTGAATGACGAAGAAGCCGCCGTTATAGAACGTATAGGCGTTCAATGCATCCGTCTCCCGGCCGTAAGGAGCGCCGATCGTCTCCGTAAGTGCTGCTTCGTTCATGGTGAAGAAATCAGGAATTGATTCGCCGAGCCAATCGTTGTTCAAATTCGTGTTCACCCAGTCGAGTAGAGCGCTATCCGTCAAGTCACGTTGTGGCCAGTCGGTTGTGACCGCGTCGAGCGGGGCCCACGCTGTCGTCCCATCCAAATTCACTTCAACGTGATCGTCTTGTTCCTTCACAATCTCGTAACGGTCGCCGATATCTCCTATATAGGTGACGGTCGTGCCGTTCGGTTCCGAGACGAGGTTGACATTCTTCGATGCGAGCCAAACATAATTCGTTTCCGGTTCTTGAACGACCGGCTCAGGATCTGGCTTCGGTGTTTCCTCGACGACTTTGGCTTCTTGTTTTGGTTCCAACAAGTCCAATACATATGGATACCCCAAATAGCCGCCTCCTATGAGTAAAATCAGGAAGAAAAGCACACCGATCAACTTGCCGGATTTTCGGCGTGGTTTTGCCGGCTCGATCGTGCGTTGATACTTCGCTCGTTCGGCTCGTGATGGGACTGGCGCTTCGGGCATATAACGTGGTTTAGCAATAGTTGATTTCTCTTCTGCTTTTGTAGTTTCGACTACGGTTGTTTCAGGGGCGGGTACCGGTACCTTGTCCACAATCGGTGTTCCCTTGACGACTGTCTTGTCAATTGATGCAGATTGATGAACCGTTGCTTCTTTGTTCAACACGGTGTCATGCATCTCAAGTAAAGACACATAGTATGGAAGAAACATGGCATCTTTCTTTCCGTCTTTAATCCAACCAGCGAAGTCTCCCGCCGACTTTTCTTCCGTCGGTAGTGATTCTTGCGTTGCTCCGGTCAATTCTTCGAAGGACACACTTAACGATTTTCCGTCCCCTAAATTTTGTTTAATGGTATCTTGCAGTTTTGTACGTGTTGCCGCATTCGTGTCTGCGTACAACTGGAGTAGGCGCTCACTAACGTGCACTATTGACTCCTCCTTTTGTTAAGTTCTTCCTAACAAAGTTTATCAGATTTACATACCAAAAAACCCAAATTTTAAAAAATGGGTCATCAACTGTGAGGATTTTTGCTATAATGTTTTGGTATTGGCATTGTTAAATATTATCTGCGGAATTTTTCCAGTAGTGACTTTAAAGAACAGAGGAGAGAAAACACGAGCATGAAAGAAGAAACAATTTCCCTTGGAGAATTATTCTCCATCTTAAAACGGAGCAAATGGCTCATCGTTACTTTAGCAATCATCGCGGCGCTTATCGCCTTTTTAATTAGTTCGTTCGTGATTAGTCCGACATATGAAGCTTCGACGCAAGTACTCGTCGCTCCGAAGGAAACACAGAACAACATGATTGATAGCAGCCAAGTTCAGTCGTCGGTCGCGCTCGTAAACACATATCGGGTCATCATCCAAAGCCCGGCAATTTTAGAAGCTGTTCAACAGAATGTGATTGGTGCTCCAGAGAACATCAGTAACTTAATCACAGTCAACAGTGAACAAAACTCGCAGGTCATCAATATTAAAGTTCAACATACGAACCCGGTTCTAGCAACGGACATTGCCAACGAAATCAGCACTGTGTTCGCAGAAGAAGTCAGCGAGTTAATGAGTGGTGTTGACAACGTCAAGGTATTGTCTGATGCATCAGTTCCAATGTATCCAGTTAGTCCAAATATTATATTAAACACAGCAATCGCAACAGTTCTTGGTTTAATGATTGGTGTTGCCATCGCATTCCTCAAAGTGGTATTAGATCGTCGTATTAAAACGGAACAAGATGTTGAAAACATTTTAGAACTTCCTGTTCTCGGATCAATCCCTGTGATTGATAAAGTCGAAATGATGAAACAACGTCAAGCTAACGTGAAAGGTGATCAAGTCCATGTTTAACTTCGGAAAAAAGAAAAGTAAGCATATCAAATATGATAAAACGGGTCGGGACTTAATCACACTACACAAGCCAAAGTCACCGATTTCAGAGCAATACCGAACAATCCGGACAAACCTAGAGTTTACGGCAGTCGATGAGGATCTACAGACAATGGTTATTACCTCAGCTTCTTCAGGGGAGGGGAAGTCTACTACCTCGTCGAACCTTGCTGTTGTCTATGCTCAACAAGGTAAGCGTGTTCTGTTAGTCGATTGTGATATGCGTCGTCCGACAGCCCATTTCACGTTTCGTCTTTCAAACGGAATTGGACTTTCGACAGTCTTAGCGAAGAAAACGACTGTTGAAAAAGCCACGCATTCGACCCAAGTCGAGAATTTAGATTTGATTGCGGCTGGACCAATTCCACCAAACCCATCTGAATTATTATCTTCCAAGATGATGGATCGAGTTTTAGAAGAAGTTCGAGCAAATTATGACATCATCATTTTAGATGCTCCTCCAATGATGCAAGTAGCAGATACACGTCTTTTGGCTCGTAAGGTTGATGGTGTCGTTCTCGTTGTCGGTTGTGATAAATCAGATCGTCAGATGGTTGTCAAAGCGAAAGAACAGTTGACGCTCGCGGAAGCACATATTCTCGGTGTTGTCTTGAACAAACGCGAACCACAAGGCAGCGACGATTACTACTACTACTATGCATACGAATAAAAGGAGAGCGTGCCATGATTGATATCCATTGTCACTTATTGCCGGCTGTCGATGACGGTCCGGAAACAGTCGAACAAGCGGTCGAGATGGCGAAGCGCGCCGTAAATGAAGGGGTGACTGCAATCGTGGTCACCCCCCACGCGTTTCATCCGCAGTTTGACACAAGCCAGCTCGATGTAGCGAATGCTGTCACGAGATTACAAAATGTTTTGCGGCAAGAGGGGATCAACCTTGATTTGTATGCAGGACAAGAGATTCGAATCTTTGGAGACCTTGCGGAATCGTTAGAGCAAGGTAAAGCGTTATCGCTTGCTGGATCACGTTATGTCCTGGTGGAGTTTCCTAGTGATTCTGTACCAGCTTATGCTGAACAGCTATTCTTTGGCCTTCAAACGGAAGGCTATACCCCCGTCATCGCTCACCCAGAACGTAATAAAGAATTTGCCACCAATCCCAAACGACTGATGGACTTCGTCTCGTCTGGTGCGCTCTCACAGATTACGACGAGTAGTTTGACAGGAGAGTTCGGTCAGAACGTGAAAGAGCTTGCATTTGCTTTCCTTCGTAACGGCCTCAGCCATTTAATCGCATCAGATGCTCATAGTACAGGTCGTCGAACATTTTATTGGACGGAAGTCGAAAAGGTTGTTCAGGAAGAACTCGGTTTAGACAAGTGGGAAAATTACGTAGTCAATTCGGAAGCAATTATAAAAGATGACTTTGTATTTATCGATCCACCGACGTTGCCGACTAAAAATTGGCGAGGGAAATGGAAAAAGTAATTAACTTATTTTACAAGACTAAATATTTACAATTTGCTTGTAATGTGATTCTTTTGTCGACAACTGTCGAACGATTGTAGGTTTATTTTACTCCTCGTATGTTTTTATATTAGGTCGAAAGTGATACCCTTAGTTTATAATTTTGAAAGGATGTAAGTTACATCCTTTTTTCTATGAATCAGACATATAATATATATTATCCCAGCGAGGAGGAACGATGAATGTCATTTACGGAGCTGAAAAGAAAATCGATTCGGACTAGTATTTTGGCTACGCTAGATATTATTGCAATCATTTCTGCAATCACATTTACGTATTTCTTTTTGTATCCCGTCGAATTTTTATTTTCGATGAATCAAAATCATTTCATCCAATCGGCGATTATTTACAGTGTGTTATTTATTGTAATAGCGGGACTAAGCGGTCTCTATGATGTAGCATGGCGATTCGCCAGTATTAAAGAAGCCATTCGACTAACACTTACATTGGTAATGAGTACAGTTTCCCTATATCTTATACAGTTTGGAATGTATGGAGAAGCAATGGAGCGCATGTTGTTTCTCAGTTTCTGTCTTTCCTTATTAGCCTTAGGAGCAATTCGCTTAGGTTCGCGTGTAGTAATCACTTGGAACTCTAATTCTGCTTCAGGCATATTTAATAAGAAATTAAAGAGACGAAAAGATGAGAAACGGACGCTGATCATCGGTGCTGGTCAAGCCGGACGGATGCTCGTCCGTCAAATGCAACACTCACAAAATCATCGGATGAACCCGATTGGGTTTATTGATGATAATAGTCATCTGCAGTCATTAACTGTTAACGGCGTAAAAGTATTAGGGAAGGTTAATGATTTAGAATCTGTAGTTGAACGTGAAGCGGTGGATAAAATTGTTTTTGCTATCCCATCGATGAATTACAAAGAAAGATTAGAAATTATCAAACGTGCAAAAGCGATTTGTACAAATGTTCATACGTTGCCAATGATTGAAGAAGTGGCAGCTGGTAAAGTATCGGTCAATCAGATGCGCCAAGTGTCAATTGAAGATTTACTTGGGCGTGAGCCTGTAGAACTTGATATCTCTGGTATACAGTCAGAAGTAGAAGACAAGACGGTCCTTGTGACCGGTGCTGGTGGTTCGATTGGTTCTGAAATTTGTCGTCAAATCTTAAAGTTCCAGCCATCTCGCCTTTTACTATTGGGTCACGGAGAGAATAGTATCTATTTAATCGAACGTGAGCTAAGTAATTTAAACTTAAATATTGAACTTATTCCCATTATTGCGGATGTACAAGATCGAAATCGATTAAGAGAAGTATTTGAATCATACACGCCACATCTTGTCTTTCATGCAGCAGCCCATAAACACGTGCCATTGATGGAGTCTAATCCTCATGAAGCTGTTAAGAATAATATTTATGGGACGAAAAACGTTGCTGAAATGGCCAATGAATTTGGTGCTTCTCGATTTGTGATGATTTCCACTGATAAGGCAGTGAATCCCACAAATGTCATGGGGTCAACAAAACGGATTGCTGAAATGGTAGTTCAACGTTTAGGAAAAGTAAGCCGTACGAAATATGCTGTAGTTCGTTTCGGGAATGTTCTGGGAAGCCGCGGCTCGGTCATACCGCTTTTTAAAGAACAGATTGAAAAAGGTGGCCCGATTACAGTTACTCATCCGGAAATGACCAGATACTTCATGACTATTCCTGAAGCGAGTCGACTCGTTATTCAGGCAGGCATGCTTGCTGACGGTGGAGAAGTCTTCGTTTTAGATATGGGCGAACCCGTGAAAATTGTTGACCTTGCTCGAAACATGATCAAATTAAGTGGGTTTACAGAGGAACAAATCTCTATTGAATATAGTGGGATTCGTCCAGGCGAAAAAATGTTCGAAGAGTTGTTGAAAGAAGGCGAAGTCCATCCGGAAGCAGTATATCCAAAAATCTTTACAGGAATCGTTTCAGAAGAGAAGAATTTAGACGAAAAACTAAATCAAATTGACTATCTTACAACAAGCGAGGCACTTAGTCTTTATCTTGTAAGTTGGGCAAATGATGGTATTGAGTTGACTGATAATATTCGAGAAACTGTTTGACTATTGGAGTGTGAATAATGAAATACATTGAGCAGAAAAGAAAAATGGACTTCATTCTTTCTTTAGTAGGATTAGTTGTTTTATCACCTTTATTTGTTGGGATTATGATTGCGATTAAATTGGAGTCGAAAGGTCCCATCTTTTTTAAACAAAAGCGTGTCGGAGTGAATCAAACTCATTTCCAAATTTTAAAATTTAGAACGATGAAAATTGATACTCCTAATGATACACCAACGCATTTATTACTAGACCCAGATCTCTACATTACAAAAGTAGGAAAGTTTCTTCGGAAAACGAGTCTTGATGAACTTCCTCAAATCTTTAATATTTTAAAAGGCGATATGGCAGTAATTGGCCCTCGTCCCGCACTTTGGAATCAATATGATTTAATTGAGGAACGTGAAAAGTATGGAGCTAACAGTGTAACTCCTGGATTAACTGGCTGGGCTCAAATCAATGGTCGAGATGAACTACCAATCGAAATTAAAGCTAGATTGGATGGAGAATACGTTCGAAGAATTAGTTTCACGATGGATTGTATGTGTTTTTTTAAAACCATTGTAAGTGTTGTTCAAAGTAATGGGGTTAGAGAAGGGCAACATAAAGCAGAGATTGAGGTAGCCAGTACAGAAGAAAAAATTATTGAATAATACTATAGCGGGCAATAATACATGCTGATTTAAAATTAGTACTAATATTAAAGTATTTAACAAAGATAATAAGGAAGTGTGGATATAGCTTTGAAAAAACATATATTGATCATTGCTCAATATTTTTATCCAGAACAATTTCGAATTAATGACATCTGCAAAGAATGGGTTCAAAAAGGTTATAAGGTAACAGTAATAACAGGAATACCGAATTATCCGCAAGGAAAATATTACAATGGATACGGGCTGTTTAAGAAAACTAAAGATACTTACGAAGGTGTCGATATTATAAGAATTCCGCTTATCCCTAGAGGTAGTAGCTCAATTATGCTGGCTTTAAATTATCTTTCATTCGTGATTTCAGGATATTTCTGGAGCCTGTTTTCAAAAATAAAAGCAGACTATGTGTTTGTATATGAAGTATCACCAATGACTCAAGCTCTTCCTGGTGTTTGGTATGCTAAAAAGAGAAACATTCCTTGTTATTTATATGTCACAGATTTATGGCCTGAGAATGTTGAAATCGTTGCAGGAATTAAAAATAAAAAAATAATTAATTTAATAGGTGCGATGGTTGATTATATTTATAAGAGATGCGATAGAATTTTTACATCATCTCATAGTTTTATTGAATCAATCGAAAGCCGTGGTGTTAATTCAGATAAGCTAGAATACTGGCCCCAATACGCTGAGGATTATTATAAACCGATTGATAGAATTAATGTTAACGTTCCAGAAATCCCTCAAGACGATATTTTTAATATAATTTTTGCAGGTAATGTGGGATATGCTCAAGGATTAGACATTCTTCCAAAGGCAGCAAAAATTCTTAAAGATATGAGTATAAAAGTTAGATTTAATATTGTAGGAGAAGGTAGATATAAAAATTCCCTTATAGAAACAACTAGAAATTACGAAGTCTCAGAATATTTTAACTTCATAAGTAAACAGCCGCCTGAAAGAATTTCGGATTTCATGGCAGTTAGTGATGCGACATTAATAAGTCTTTCCAAAAGTAAGGTGTTTTCAATTACTCTTCCTGCGAAAACTCAATCATGCTTAGCATGTGGAATACCTGTAATCGTTGCAGCCGATGGAGAAATACAAAAAGTAATCGCTGAATCGCAAGCCGGAGTTTGTGGTGATGCAGGAGACGCGATTGGTTTAGCTGAAAACATAAAAAAAATGGTTGGGATGTCAATAGATGAACGGCAAAACATGTCTTTGAATGCAGTGAACTACTATAATAACAACTTTGATAAAACATCATTGTTAAATAAAATGGATACATGGTTTGGAAGATAAAAACATAAAATGATAGGGGTACATAATAATGTTTAAAGATAAAACTTTGTTAATTACAGGTGGCACAGGATCTTTTGGAAATGCAGTCATGAAAAGATTTTTGCATACAGATGTAAAAGAAATAAGAATTTTTTCTCGAGATGAGAAAAAACAAGACGACATGAGAAAACTATATAAAGATGATAAATTGAAGTTTTACATTGGGGATGTTAGAGACCTTTCGAGTGTAAAAAATGCAATGCACGATGTGGATTATGTATTTCATGCAGCAGCACTTAAGCAAGTACCATCATGCGAATTTTTCCCTCTTGAGGCAGTTAATACAAACGTGTTAGGTACAGATAATGTTCTAACTGGAGCTATTGAAATGGGAATTGAAAAAGTAATTTGTTTATCTACAGACAAAGCTGCATATCCCATTAATGCGATGGGGATCTCAAAGGCTATGATGGAAAAAGTGTTTGTAGCTAAATCGAAAACAGTCAATCCAAATAGAACACTAATTTGTGGTACTAGATATGGAAACGTGATGGCGTCTAGAGGATCAGTTATTCCATTGTTTGTAGAACAGATTAAAACTGGACAACCTTTAACGGTAACAGATCCGAATATGACGAGATTTTTGATGAGTTTAGAAGAAGCAGTTGAATTAGTAGTTTTTGCCTTTGAAAATGCTGAAGCTGGGGACATAATGGTGCAAAAAGCTCCTGCCTCTACTATAGGAGATTTAGCTCAAGCTGTTAAAGAGTTATTTAATGCAGATAATGAAATTAAAGTTTTTGGAACTCGACATGGAGAAAAGTTATTTGAAACACTTTTGACTAAAGAAGAACATGTAGTGGCTGAGGATATGGGTGGTTTTTATAGAGTCCCAGCTGACAATAGAGATTTAAATTATGATAAATATTTCGTGGAGGGGAATGAAGAACTACAACAAGTTGAGGATTATAACTCTCACAATACAGAACGACTAAACGTAGAGCAAATAAAAGAAAAACTATTAAATCTCGATTTTATTAAAGATGAGTTAAAAATATGGGGAATTAAATAATGAATATCTTAGTTCTAGGTGGAACAGGAATGGCTGGGCATACCATTTCTCTCTATTTCAAGGAATCAGGTCATAATGTTGCAGTGTTAAGCAGAAACAAAGTCGACTATTGTGAAAGCATAATTGGCGATGTTACAAATTTTGCTGAAATAGAAAAAATAATTGTAAAAGGTGAATATGATGCAGTAATTAATGCAGTTGGTATATTAAATGCGGATGCGGAAAATAACAAATCAAATGCAGTATTGCTAAATAGCTATTTACCACATTTTTTAAGCGATTTAACTAAAAACACTAAGACAAAGATTATTCACATGAGTACAGATTGTGTGTTTTCGGGCAAAGATGGATCTTACTCTGAAAATGCATTAAAAGACGGCGATACTTTTTATGATCGTTCAAAAGCTTTGGGTGAATTAGATAATAATAAAGATTTAACATTTAGAAATTCAATTATAGGACCCGATATGAAAAGAGATGGAATAGGACTATTTAATTGGTTTATGAAGCAAGAAGGTAAAGTACAAGGCTATACTAAAGCTATTTGGACGGGTGTAACGACATTGACATTGGCCAAAGCAATGGAAAAAGCATTAGATGAAAATCTTTCTGGCTTGTACAATTTGGTTAATAATGATGTGATCAATAAGTATGAATTACTTACGTTATTCAACAAATACTTTAAAGATAATGAATTGACAATATTACCTAGTGACAAACTCGTGCTTGATAAATCTTTAGTAAATAATCGAGAAGACTTCTCGTTTCAAGTTCCAAGTTATGAAGTTATGATAAGTGAAATGAGAGAGTGGATTGACACACATCAAGAATTGTATTCGCATTATTTTCTAATCGAGGAGTAAAAATACATGAGTAAATTAAAATTAATGACCATTGTTGGTACAAGACCTGAAATAATTAAATTGTCTGAAATAATTAAAAAAAGCGATAAATATTTCGAACATGTTCTTGTTCATACTGGCCAAAATTATGACTATGCATTAAATCAAGTGTTCTTTGAGAATTTAGGGATTCGAGAGCCAGATTATTATTTGAATGTAGTTGGAGACGATTTAGGACAAACTATGGGGAATGTGATTGCAAAATCTTACGAAATTCTGGTAAGAGAGAAACCCGACGCTTTATTAGTGCTAGGAGATACAAATTCATGTTTAAGTGTAATTTCGGCGAAACGTTTGAAAATTCCGATTTTTCACATGGAAGCAGGAAATAGATGTTTTGATGAGAATTTGCCCGAGGAAATTAATAGAAGGATTGTTGATCACACAAGTGATGTGAATCTTTGTTATACAGAACACGCAAGAAACTATTTAAACTGGGAAGGAGTTTCTAAAGATCGAACATATGTTGTAGGTTCACCGATGGCAGAAGTATTAAAAAACAATAAAAAGTCTATTGAAGATAGTGAAGTACTTAGAACTTTGAATTTAGAAAAAGGTAAGTATATTTTGCTTTCAGCACATAGAGAAGAAAACATAGACGATGAAAATAACTTTATGGCTTTAATGAATGCTATTAATGCCTTAGCAGATAAGTATGACTTACCTATAATCTATAGTATGCATCCTAGAAGTAAAAAAATTATTGAAGATAGAAAATTTGAGTTTCATTCTAACGTTAAAAGCTTACAACCTTTTGGCTTCTCAGATTACAACCATCTTCAAATGAATTCTTTTTGCGTAGTGTCTGATAGTGGGACAATTGCTGAAGAAGCATCTTATTTCAAATTTCCTGCAGTATCTGTAAGGACGAGTACAGAAAGACCAGAAGTATTAGACAAAGGAAATATGGTGATTGGTAGTATAACTACGGAGCAGGTATTACAAGCTGTAGACATGGCAGTAGAAATGAACATTCAGGGAGACTTGGGAGAAAATGTCCCTAACTATGTAGATGAAAATGTAAGCACAAAAGTAATAAAACTAATTCAGAGTTACACCGGAATAGTTAATAAGATGGTTTGGAGAAAGTCATGAAAATAATGGTTTTTGATGTTCCTGCAGAAAATGGAGGTGCGCTTTCGGTTCTGCAGGATTTTTATGAAGAATTTCTACTTGATAAAGAAAATGAATACATTCTTGTTTTAAGTTTGCCTGAGTTAAAGGAAACGCAGAATGTGAAAGTTCTACGTTTTCCTTGGGTGAAGATTAGCTGGTTTCACAGATTATACTTTGATTATTTCGTTGCACCACGCCTAGTTAGTGAATATAAAGTTGATCAAATACTTTCTCTTCAAAATGTTATTATCCCGAACGTAAGGACAAATCAAAGTTTGTTTGTACACAATGCACTCCCTTTCTCTCCTAAGAAATTTTCTTTGAAGGAAAGTAAATTTCTATGGATTTATCAAAACATTGTCGGAAAAAAAATAATACATTCAATTAGAAAAGCAAATCAGGTAATTGTACAGACCAATTGGATGAAAAATGAGATTTCCTATAAGTTAAATGTACCATCAAAAAAAATTGTAATTAAGCATCCGAAAATTAATAAAAATGTCACTAAGTTCTTCGATAAACCGTCTGAAAATTTTTGTACTTTCTTTTATCCGGCAAGTGGTATGATTTTTAAAAATCATCAAATAATAATAGAAGCATGCTTAAAGTTAAAAAAGGAAGGAGTTAGTAATTATAAAGTAGTTCTTACTTTAGCTAAAGAAGAGAACTCTCTAACTGAAAAAATTTATAAAATAGTCAAAAGAGAAAAACTACCCATTGAATTTATTGGAGTTTTAAAAAGAGAAGAAGTATTTGATTTTTATACTAAATCTGTACTTATTTTTCCTTCTTATATAGAAACAGTAGGTTTACCTTTGATCGAGGCTAAGATGCATAAGACTCCAGTAATTGTTGCTGATTGTTCATATAGCAGAGAAATTTTAACAGGCTATGAGGAAGCATTATACTTTAAATTTTCAGATTGTAGAACTCTTGCGAATCATATGAAGAAATATATAGTTTAATAATTAGATTGCAAAATACCCGTCGAAGTGTTTATTATTCTTTAAAATTTGAGAACTATAATTTTTTTAATGTTCATTTAATGACAACGTATGCAAATCTTTATATTTAGATACAATAATTCTAACAACGTATGCAGCATTGAAATGTATAATTAAATAAAAATGTTCACCCGATTTGGAAATTAGGAGAATTTCATGAATCCATTTGGTATAATTTTAATTTTAATGTTATTTTATATGCTTTTTAACACATCAAGTTTTAAGCAGAGATACATGTATTTATTGGTGATAACTATTTGTATAGAAACATTTATAAATCTTGGTTTTTTCTTCAAAATTTCTAATTTTGAACTACAATATTCTGAGTTTATGCTTGCAATTTTAGGCATGCTTTCTATGACATATTTATTAAAAAATAAAGTTAACAAATCAATAATTACCATAGGATTGCTGTTTATCGGATCTCTGATAATAAGCGGTTTAATATTAATAGTTTTGCCTTATTCTAAGCCGATTATTACATTTGGGATGCCCTGGACTGGATATTTCACTGGAGAAATGGCAATGGCACAGTTCACCATTCAAAGTATTAAAATGTCTTTGAGAATTATTTTGTATGTTTTAATAACGATTGTTAGTGTTAGCATTCTAAGCAAAAGTGATGTAAAAGAATTAACGAAAAGATTTATTAGTTTTGGGTATTTTGTTGTGGGTTATGGTTATTTAGAATTCGTTGTTAAAAACTTTTTGCAGAGTGACTTCTTATCTTCATTCAATAATTGGTTTTTTGGATTAGGTGATTGGACCGTGGAAGTGTTAATCGAAAGAAGTGATACATTTGCCTTACAAGGTTTTACCAAAGAACCAGCACATTTTGCTGCAGCACTGTTTTCGCTTACTTTAGTAATCGTTTTTTCTGGTAAAAGTCGTAAAACCTTAATTTCATTACTTTTCATAGGCTTAATTATGTTTTTAAGTAGATCTTTCTCTGCTGTACTTTATCTCGCAACCTTGAGTTCAATATATGCAATATTTAATAATAGAAAAACGATATTTGTTTCTCTAACAACATTATTTGTATTTACAGTTACACTTTCAAGTGTCTTTGAATACTATTTAATACGTTTGGGTAACGTAGTTGATTTACTAGTATTAAATAGAATAGATCAAACTTATTCTGAGCATATTAGAATTATAAGCGTGATAGAAAATTTTAAAATTTTTCTTGATAGACCATTATTCGGAATTGGTATTGGTACTAGTTACGCGCATGGATTTATACCTACCTTGTTAGCGAGCTTAGGTCTATTTGGTTTTATATTATGGTTGATTTTAATATTTAAAGGAATTGCAAAAATGAATATTTCTTTCGATAATTCTTTGATCATTTTTTTATTAATAGTTTGTTGGACTTTCACAGGTTCTATTAATAACGTATATTCTATGTCATTATTTTTAATAACTCTCGTAATTAGATATACACCAAACTATTGTGGGTTTGAAAATGAGGTTGAAAATGGAATCTGAAATCTTAAAAAAAGGTATAAATAACACAATTTTTGTTTTATTATCACAAGTTATCAAATTAGTTTTAGGTATTTCAAAAATTCTACTGTTACCATTAATCCTTGGTATTACTAATTTCGGATATTGGCAAGTCTATTTATTATATCTGAGTTACGTAGGTATTTTCACTTTAGGATTCAATGACGGGATATACCTTAAGTACGGTAAGTATGATTACAATGAGTTACCAAAACAAAAATTTAGATCCAGTATTAAATTATTTTTTATACTTCAAATAATGATTACATGGATAATATTCACTTTAGTCATGTTTGAACCGGATGAAAATAAAAAAATTGCTTTAATGTTTGCCACGATAAATATTCCTATTGCAAGTTTTAGTGGCGTATTAATTTATATTTTACAGGTAACCAATCAATTAAAAAAATACAGTTTTTATACAATTTTAGATCAACTACTACTTTTAATCGTTATTTTAATCGCTCTTTTTACTCAAACAAATAATTATTTACTAATTATTTTTACTGATTTCCTTTCTAAAATAATAGTTCTTGTGCTAATGATTCGTTCATGCAAAGAATTAATATTTGGAAACGGTGCAGGTGTTAATATTGCTAGAAAAGAGCTGAGCGACAATATTAGAGTGGGTATAAAGCTTATGATAGCAAATTTCGCTGGAATGATGATTCTTGGATTTGGAAGGTTCGTTGTAGAAAGATTCGAAAATATAGATGTTCATAGTAGTTATTCTTTTGCAAACTCAACTATAAATTTGGTTTTGATTTTTATTTCTGCACTAGGTTTAGTAGTTTATCCGACTTTTAGTAGAATTAACGCAGAACGATATTCACTGTATTTTCTAAAGCTAAATAATTTAATACGAATCTTAGTGTTTATATTATTAGTCTCCTATTTCCCTTTAAAATTTTTTATTGAAGAATTTATGAATGAATACAAATTAGTTTTTGATTATTTGCCAATAATTTTCGCGATAATATTTCTGCAAGCAAAGATGCAAATTGTAATAAATCCTTTTTATAAACTTTTAAGGGAAGAAAGAGCAATGATGGTTGCGAATATTATGGGGTTGATCTTTGCAATAGTTACAATTACAGTTTCATATTTTGTAACGCAATCTGTATTTATTATAGCATTAAGTACATTTTGTGCTATGGCCATTAGATTATATCTTTCTGAAAAATTTATAAAGAAAAAATTAGAAATTTATAAAGACAATGGCTTTTTACTCGAAGCTTTTTATATAACTATATTTATAATTTTTGCATACCAAGTCAGCTTCTCATTAGGAATTTTTGGATATACAATTATTCTTATGCTCTATCTTTTAACTCAACTTAAATTTATAAAAAAGAATATTGATTATTTTATGAGGGGATGATTTTTTGCATATTGTTTTTGTAGTTGGAAGTTATTATCCTAATTATTCTGCTGTAGGAAAATGCGCGAGTAACATTGCCGAAGAATTAGCAAAAAGTAATAAAGTTACTGTTATTTCTTTAAAAGATTATTTCAATCAAAATGAAAATGATGAAATAAATAATCAGAAAATTTTACGTGTAACTACTAAAGACTTAGTCAAAGAATTTAAATTAAATGATAAAATTGAGTCTTCAAAGGGATTTATCAAATCAGGTTATATTATTTTAAATAAACTTAATAAAGTCTTTCGAAATTTTAATATCATTTTTTCTAAAACGACTATTAATCAAAATTTAGTTGAAAGTTATATAAATGGACTGACTAGTATTTCGCATCCTATAGATACCATCATCCCAGTTTGTATGCCTTATGAAGGTGTAATTGCATCTATACAATACAAGAAAAAATATAACAATGAGGTCAAGGTAATTCCTTATTTATTTGATCAATTTGTAGAAAATGATAGTTTACACCGCTTGAAATTAATAAAAATATTAAAACGAAATGCTCATTCTAAATTAGAAAAAAATACTGTTGAAAATTCAGATTCGATTTTGATTTTAAAGCAATTGAATAGTTATTATATGAAACACTATGAAAAGTTTATGAAGAAAGTTCATGTAGTAGAACATCCACTATTGAAATTGCCAAACGTAACTGTTAGCAGTAACAACAATAAGACCAAATTTGTTTATGCAGGATCATTCTACAAAAATATTAGAAATCCAAAGTACATGTTAGATGTATTCACTAAAATATTTGAAAAGTCTGAAGGGGAACTCAATATATATTCATTCGGTGATTGCGACCGAATAATTGAGAATTATACCTATAATAAATCTGAAATAAAGAGTTTCGGGAAAATTAGTAATGACAAAATTCCTGAGAAACTTATTAATAGTGACTTTTTGGTGGCTTTAGGTAATAAAGATGACAAACAAGTTCCAAGTAAAATATTCGAATACTTTACTTACGGAAAACCCATTATATATTTCTATACAAATTCAAATGATAAAAATTTGGAAGTGTTAGAAAAATACAAATTAGCAATTTGTGTAAATCAAAATTCGGATAATAAAACCTTAAATTCAAATAGAATAATCAACTTTTGTAAAAATAATGTAGATGAACGGCTATCTTTTGAAGAAATAAAACATACATTTTTAGATGCTACTCCTGAATATACTGTGAAAAAAATTAATAGTTTAATCAGATAATCAGATTTCTTGTGGATATTAGTGGGTACAATCGATTAATATGAACTCTTATTAAGGCGGGGTAAATAATGAATGATTTGTTAGAAAAAGTTCATAAAGTTCAATTAGAAATGGCTCTAGAAGTAAAAAGAATTTGTGAGAAACATGATATACAATATTCTATTATAGCAGGGACATTATTAGGGGCTGTAAGACATAAAGGGTTCATTCCTTGGGATGATGACTTAGATATTGGAATGATGAGAGATGAATACGAAAGATTTTTACAAATATGCAATCTAGAACTTAATCCATCATATTTTTTACAAACATGGGAAACGGATCCTCATTTCGCTTTACCTATAGCTAAAATAAGAAAAAAAGGAACTAAATTTGTAGAAAAAAATTCCGCAAATTCGAATCTGCATTCTGGAATATATATAGATATATTTCCGTTTGATAATGTACCAAATAATAATATAAAGAAAAAACTACAAACTATCTTAGCTTATGTATTAAAGCGTATCTTGTTAATAAAAATGAATTACAAAGTGTATCAGGATGGAGATTTCCTAAAAAAATACTTTTATGCACTTCTTAAATTTGCATCTTACGCTATTGATGTAAGGTTAATAAAAAAATATTTAAATGAAACTATGAAATTAAGTAATAAAAACAATTCTAGTAAAATCGTTACTTTCGGTGGCGCATATGGCTACCAAAAAGAATCGATTGAAAGAGACTGGCTTGAGAACTTAAGAGACATCGATTTTGAAAATGAAAAATTTCTTGCTCCAATTCGCTGTGAACAATATCTTACTTATTTTTACGGGGATTACCTTACTCCACCACCTGAACGCCAAAGATTAAATCGACACAACATTGTTGAAGTATCATTTGAGGAGGAATTTTAATTGCAAAGGGTAATAACATACGGTACTTTTGATTTATTACATTACGGACATATAAATATTTTGAAACGTGCTAAGGAAAAAGGGGACTATTTAATAGTAGCATTATCTACAAATGAATTTAATGAAAAAAAAGGTAAAAAATGCTATTTTTCTTATGAAGAAAGAAAAAAACTACTTGAGTCAGTACGATATGTAGATTTAGTAATTCCTGAGGACAATTGGGAACAGAAAATTAAAGATGTACAGGATCACAGAGTTGATTATTTTGTTATGGGAGATGATTGGAAAGGAAAGTTTGATTTTTTAAAAGAGTATTGTGAGGTAGTTTATTTAGAAAGAACTCCTGAGATTTCAACTACTAAAATTAAAAATGAATTAGGAATTAATGGCGGTTGGAATAAATAAAATCAAAAACTTTAGTTCGAAAAACAAGGGTAGTTTAATGAGTAGGCTCATTAAACTACCCTTGTTTACTAAATAATAGGCAAAGTATTCACGAAGTACACTCTAAGTTTGCTATCAAAATATATTTGATTTTATGCGTCGAAAGGACTTATGTGTTTCCATATTTTCAATCTTCTAAGTCGTCGACAGCATCTCGGACTTCTTGATTCGTCACATGCAAATAGCGTTCGGTCGTCTGGACATGTTTATGGCCGAGTAATTGACGAATTACCATTAGGCTGGCTCCATTTCGGTAACACGAGGTGGCAAAACTATGACGCAACATATGAGTCGTCAAATGTACGCCGAAGTATTTCTCTGAAATGCATTTTAAATCCTCGTTGACATAGTTGGCACGTACTTGTCGCCCGCTCGGCATGAGAAACACGTAAGGTGAATTCGGGAACTTAGGCCGGTCTCTTTCGATATAGTCTTTGAGCTCTTTTGCTAGACGGGGTCTCATCGGAATGATGCGTTGCTTCTCACCTTTGCCTTTGTTGACATACAAAACGTTGTTCTCAAAGTCGAGGTGAGAAATTTCTAAATCGAGAATTTCGCTGATCCGAAGTCCAGCGTCACCGCCAGCTAAATAGATGGCATATAACGTCGCGTTTTTAGCCTGATACAATACTAAATTTAACTGCTGTCGGGTGATGACGTTCGGTTTCTTTTGCACGCCGTCTTTTGTGATGATTTGGGCGAACGGATTATCTATGACCCATTTTTGGTGAATGGCAAACGTGAAGAGGGAACGTACTGACATAATATAAGCACGCACCGTACAATTCGATAGACCCTTCTCTTGGAGCGACAGTTTGTAAGGTAACGCATGCTCGAGGTAGGTCACGTCCTGCAAAAAGAGAACGTTGCGTTGGGCAACGAAATTCTCGAATCGGCACAACGTGTTTCGATACGTTTTAATTGTCGTCTTTGGCAATTCTCGACGAACAATCAGGTCTTGCATATACAGTTCGATCGCGTCTTGCAACAAAATGGTTTCCATGTTGATCACTCCTTCATTTGGATGGCCTCTCGAAGTTCTCGTTGGACATCTGCCTTATAGGCCCGAAGCCGGCTTGGAGAATAAGGCAGTGTCGATTCGGTCCCGTCGATGAGGTGGCAAAGGAGCTCGAAGTGGCGAGGCGATAGCAACTTCTTTTGCTCATCGAGCCAGTCGTGGAATCGACGTTCTGACTCGATGCATGTTTCTGGGATTCGTTCAGCTGCGACTTCGTGCTTCAAATGACGCGCGTTCTTTTGTTGGTGGTTGAGTATGGCTCCCCGGATGCGTTGGAAGCAGTACGTCTTCGATAAGGTACAGCCGCGGTTCAACGCTTCCCATAATGCGATCCGGGCGATTTGGGCACAGTCCTCCTGTTCATTAGGGTGGATGGATAGGTGGCGAACGACATAATGGATCATCGGCTCCCACTCGCGAATCTGTTCGTCAATCGTGTTCATCAAGTTGCTCTTTCCTGAGCGCTCGGTGTGATTCCTAGGTAAGACCGAGTATAATCGTTGTTCTTTACCTTTTTGGGTGTTGGTATCCCTTGCCTCTACGGCTCCTCTCTTTATCATTGCGTCTTCGAGGAGATAATCCCCTCTATTTCATTCGCACAAGGCCATTGGTGCATCGGGAAGAACAACGATTATTCCCCGTTCAAGGCGAATAAATTAGTTATAGATCATAGAAAATACATAGTTAAGTTTATGGAGGAGGGCTATACATGAAAAAAGTATTGATCACGGGAGCGAATAGCTACGTCGGTAATGCATTCAAACAATGGGTGGAGGCACATCATACTACCTCTGTTCAAGTCGATACAGTGGGGATGCGAAACGGAGAATGGAAGAACATTTCGTTCGATGGGTATGATGCGATTTTACATGCTGCGGGGATTGCCCACGTTTCAACGGACAAGAGCATGGAGGAATTATACTATAAAGTGAACACAGATTTGACGGCCGAGGTTGCTGAGAAGGCAAAGCTTGAAGGTGTGAAACAGTTCATCTTCCTCAGCAGCATGATCGTGTACGGGGATGCTTCGAACGCTCAAATGATTACCCGAGATACAATGCCGAAGCCGACGAACTTCTACGGGAACAGCAAGCTACAAGCCGAGAAGAAACTTGAAGCGATTGCGGATCGAGATTTCCTCGTCGTGAATGTCCGTCCGCCGATGATTTATGGAAAAGGATCAAAAGGGAACTACATCAAGCTGGCTGGTCTATCAAAGAAAATCCCGTTCTTCCCGAGTTATCAAAATCAACGTAGTATGATTCACATCGATAACTTGTCAGAGTTTTTAGCACAGGTCGTTCTTCATGAGAACAGTGGCACGTTCCACCCGCAAAACAAAGAGTATGTCTGTACGTCGGAGCTCGTCTCGACGATTGGGTCTGTCCATGGTAATAAGGTCAGAGGATTGGGCTTGTTCAATGGTGTCATCCGTCAGCTCGTAGACCGTAACGTGACCATCAATAAATTGTTCGGCGACTTCGCGTATGCGAAAGAATTGTCGACATATGAACATGACTACCATGTGCGTGATTTTAATGATAGTATCATTGCTACAGAAAAAAACTAATATTACGAACAAAACGTCCTCATCATGCATAAGCAGATGAGGACGTTTTGTTTTAAACCTATGATTAAATCGACCGAATGATGAACTTGTCTTAGCGACGCCGAAGCTCAATCCGCTTGATGTCAATTTCGACTTCACTTGCCAACTCAAATGGTGTGGAGCCGTTTTGTAACTCAATCGCATCGAATACGACCGTGTTGAGCGTAGGTGCAGTCCCGTCATTTTGAAGGGCCATACCACGAATTTCTTGGTCGCCAATCGTGAGCGTGAGCGGTGTCTCGTCTTGGTTTTCGATATAGGCGACTACTTGATAACGTCCGCTCTCAGGAATGTCGAGTCGCAGGTCTAATGGGCCGTCAGACGTTATCGTCTTGTTCATACCGACGGCGAGCGTTCCTGTCTGGCCAGACGGGAGCGGGAGAGCTTCATCCGTCGAGACCGGTTCGCCGAACACCGGGACATTGTCCTCCCAGGTGAACGGCTGCATCCGGACGTTCCGTGTCCAGCCGCTCCCTTTGGCGCGGGCGGCGTGATAGACGATCCAGTCTTCTGTTCCATCCGGGGACGTCACGAACGAAGCGTGACCGGGACCGAAGACGTCTTCATTCGATGAGAAGACGGGTTCTTCTTGTTTAGTCCAGACGTCCGGTTCCATCAAGTCGGCATCGCTAGGCGCCGACAACAGGCCGAGTTGGTAAAAGTCGGTCCAGCTGCCGCTCGCCGAATAGACGATATGGATTTGGTCCTCTTTCATCAGGATTTGAGGTCCCTCGTTAATCGATGGTGGGGCACCGAGCGACTCCCAGTCATAGGTCGGACGAGACAACTCGACCCGCTCGCTCGAAATCGTCATCGGGTCGGACATTTCGGCGATATACAAGTATTGGCTGACGTTGACGTCGCCTTCCCAACCCGACCAGACGTAATACAGGTCATCGCCGTTCTTGAGAATCGTGCCATCGATGGCCCACTTGCCGGACGGGTCCTCGATGACACCTTTTTCCGTGTAATCGGAGAACGGGTCCGCGGTCGCCGACTCGAGCACATACATCTTGTGCACCTCGCCCGGCATGACGGCCGCATAATAGACGTACCAGCGGTCGTTCACGAAATGGATTTCTGGGGCCCAAATGTCCCGTTCGCCTTTCGTCGGTTGCCAGATGACCTTCGATTCGGCTGTCGCCAGCTCGGTTGGGGCATCGGTGCGCCATAGCGTGACGTTGCTACCGGTCGTCTGCGTGTACAGGTATGATCCGTCATGCTCATACAAGAACGGATCGGCCCCGTCCGGTAAAATCGGATTCCTAAACGTATCACTCTCGGTCAATTGATCCGCTCTCGTCAGCGACCACCCGACGAGGGCAATGGCAATCGCACCGACAAGGGCGGCGACAATCCACATTGTTTTTCGATTCATAAGCTCCTCCTTTAGAAGAAAAGGTGCCCCGAGAGGCACCTATAATGGATTAACGGATTTCGTGATGCCACTGGTCATTGATTTGGCGAATCGCCTCGAGCGGGACTTTCGGTTCCCGGTCATACGTGAGCAATCCGTTGATCTCTTGTTCGACATCTGTCAGTTGGGTATAGCAGTAGCCATGGAGCGCACGGGAGGCGTAGACGGCGTCCATGATGCGAGCGTAGTCGTTCACGAACGTCTCCCCGTCGGAGACCGACGTGTACCCCCAGCCGGCGTCGCCACCGATCTTGTAGCCGATTCCGCCGAACTCGGTCAATAGAATCGGCTCTCCTTGATGGCTGAAGCCGTTCGCATATATACGACGACGGGCCGGTTGTGAGGCGAGGAGCGATTCGGTCGTCGCGAGGTCTTGCTTATACACCTCGTATTTCTCCGTCTCTTCTGCTTGGCCATGATTATAGTTATGGATGGCACAAATATCGCTCACGGTCAGTTCCCAGCCGTCGTTCGAAATGACCGGACGTGTCCCGTCGATTGAGTGAATCAAGTGGTACATTGCCTGTGAGTGATGCTGTTGCATCGCATCCGACCGGACGAGCGGGATGCCCCAGCTCTCGTTCAGTGGTACCCAGGCCACAATCGACGGATGGTTATAGTCACGTTCAACAATCTCAATCCACTCTCTCGTCAGGCGTGCCGCCGCGTCTTCTGTATAGAAGGCAGATGCAGCCGATTCGCCCCAGACGAGATAGCCGAGGTGATCCGCCCAGTAGAGGAAACGAGGGTCTTCGACTTTTTGATGCTTTCGACAGCCATTGAAGCCCATCTCTTTGGCGAGCTCGATATCACGCTTTAACGCGTCGTCCGACGGTGGGGTGAGGAGGCTCTCACGCCAGTACCCTTGGTCGAGGACGAGTTTTTGATAGTATGGCTTGTTGTTCAAATAGAACATGCCGCCCTCGGTATGAATTTTTCGCATCCCGAAATACGACGTTACTTCGTCAACGATTCGTTCGTCGTCTTTTAGTCGGAACACGATATCGAACAAGTTCGGGTTCTCCGGGGTCCACGTCCGGCCGTCGTGATGGAAATTCGTATGGAAGATATGCGGCCCCAGGACGTTGACGGCGCGCTTCCCGGTCGTCGAGACGAGTCGGGTTTGCTCTAAGCTGACGAGCTCGCCTTGGAAGGAAATCTCGGTCTCGAGCGTGAGTCCGACCGCGCCGGGCGAAACGTCGTAGGCGAGTCGAATCTCGCCTTGATCGAGGTCAGGTGTCATCCGGACGCGTTGGAGCGAGGCGTGTGGCACATGCTCGAGCCAGACGCTCTGCCAAATACCGGTCGTCCGCGTATACCAAATCGAGTCGGGCGCTTCTTGCCAGAACTGTTTGCCACGTGGAATCGTCTCATCCGTGGACGGGTCGAACACACGGACGGAGACGCGTTCTTCTCCGTGATTCAAGACGTCGGTGATGTCGAACGAGAACGGGGTCTGCCCGCCAATGTGCGTGCCGACCAATTGATCATTCACATATACGGCCGTCTCGTAATCGACCGCGTTGAAATGTAAGATGACGCGCTCTTTCCAATCGCTCGGCACGTTAAACGTCCGCTCGTACCAGACAACGTCATGGAAGCTCGGGTCGTTTACACCGCTTCGTTCTGTCTGATAGGCGAACGGGACGTTGATGGTGAGCGGGAAGTCGTATCCTTTGAACCAATGTTCTTGGAGTCCTTTGTTGTCATCATCGAAGGCGAATCGCCAAGCGCCATCGAGAGTTTGCCAGTCTTTTCGGATGAATTGTGGGCGAGGGAAGTGTGTGATCGTCATAAGTGTCTACTCCTTTGTCGGTTACTGAATCAACAGTCCATCATTTGTCTCGATTAACGAAAAGAACGTCGGACGTTCCATCCCGTGAGGTGTGTCGGGCGAATGTGTACAAAGCATCAGTTCGCCTGAGAACGTGCGGAACAGGCTACAGTGCCCGGCGTCCTTGTCGAGGAAGAGCATCTCGTCTTCGTCCCAGGGCCCAAAAATTGAGCCTGACGTCGAACGGACGACGGCGACCGTGTAGCCTCCGGCACCGCCTGTCACATGTGCGTCGGCATAACTCGACCAAAACATGAGCAAGTCACCATTCGTCGCTTTATAGAAGAAGGGGGCGTCGGTCAAATAGCCTTCCTTCTGGATGCGCGGGTCACTGAACTTTCGAATCCACGACTGATCACCGGCGCGGACGATTTGAAACGGTCGACCGATAGGATGCCCGGCGTCAAGTTCGATGGCCTTGATTTCTCCGTAATATTGCTGGGTCCATTCATGGCAGTAGACGAGAAAACGTCTGCCGTCCTCCTCGTATAGGGTCCCGTCGAGCGCCTCTTCTTCCCGAGGCGTAGTCGCTTCATTATAGAGCGGGTGATACGGTCCGCCAGGGTGGTCGGCCTGTAAAATCGTCGTGCCCCGATGGACGCCAATCCCGCCTTTACACGTCGCGAGCATCCAGTAACTGTCGTCGACGCGATGGACCTCGGGCGCCCAGTAATGGCGGACGCCCCAATACCCGGCCGGCGGGGAGAAGGCGAGATAAGGTCCGGTCCAGTCCTCGAGATTATTGCTCGTGTAGACGTGGAAGCCGGGTTCGATGTCGCCGACGCCGTCGGCGAACGTCGTTCCGAATAAGTAATAGGTCTGTGTCGATTCATCCGAAAAAACGAACGGATCACGCAGATGAAGATCCGTCCGTTTCACGGTTTGAATCGGAAGATGTGTCGCTTGCATCAGTATCGCCTCACTTGATTCCAGAATTGGTGACACCTTTGACGAAGTATTTGTTCGCCCAGAGGAAGATAATCAGTGCCGGTACGGTCGCGACGACGGTCGAGGCCATCATGGCCGCCGGGTTCACGAAGTTCGAGCCTTGCACGAGCGTGGCGACCCCGAGCGTGAGCGTCTTCATCTCGTCGCTGTTCGTGACGAGTGATGGCCAGAGGAAGTCGTTATAGATGGCAAGGAACGTGACCACCCCGAGCGTCGTGACGACGGGTTTAATCGAGGGGAAGATGACTTGCGTCAAGACTTGCCATTGCGACGCGCCATCGAGATAAGCCGCTTCTTCGAGTTCTTTCGGGAACGAGCGCAAGAAGTTGTAAATCAAGAACACGCCTAGCGTCCCAGCCGAGTAAGGCAAAATGAGAGGAGCATACGTGTCGAGTAGGTCCGCGCTCTTGAACAGATAGAAGGCGGGGAACAACGTGACGATTCCCGGGACGGTCAAGGCGACGACGACGATGCCGAGAATGACTTTCTTGAACGGGATGTTGAGGCGAGCCAGCGCATAAGCTGCGAGGACGTCGACGAAGATGACGAGCACGGTACCGATTAACGTGACGATCGCCGTGTTGATCGTCCACTGGACCATGTTCGAGTCGGCTGAGGCCGAGAAGATGCTGGCATAGTTCTCAAGCGTCCATTGACGTGGGAAAAGCGAGGCACTCGCGAGTGATTCGCTCAGCGTCTTAAAGGATGTAAACACCATCCAAACGAGCGGGAAGAGAAAGAGCACGGCGAGTACAGAGGCGACCGCAACAAGAATGCCTGATTTGATTCGTTTCTGTCTCATGTGATTTTTCGCTCCTTTTTATCGATTGTGGCAGCAGGATGCTGATTGACGTTCGTCGGTCCGGCGTTGACGGCCCGTTTCAAACGTTTCCGCTCTTTGCGACTCGGTTTCGCGAGGTCGTCTTTGTCACTCTTATACGAGATCCAATATTGGATGCCGGTGATGAGCATCATGATGACCCCCATGAGGAGCGCCATCGCCGACCCAACACCGAGTTGGTTATTGCCGAAGACGGTCGTGTTGATGCCCATGATGAGTGAGCTCGTCGACTGTTCAGGTCCGCCTCGTGTGATGAGGAGCGATTGCCCGTATAAGTTAAATGAGGCGATGACGGTCGTGATCATGACGAAAATCGAGATGTTTCGAATCTCTGGCAACGTGATGAAACGGAATTTGTTCCAAGCCGAGGCCCCGTCCAAGTCAGCGGCCTCGTAAAGCGTGCCGTCGACTTCGTCGAGCGCGTTGACGAACAACAGCATGTTGAAGCCGATCGTCCACCAGATGGTCGCGATGACGATGACGAGCCATGCATACGGTTGGTCGCCCGTCCAGTTGATTGGTGACGAGATGAGTCCGGCCTTCATCAAAATATTGTTGATATACCCACCATTCGCGCCGAAGAGCCACAAGTAGATGGCCGATACGGCGGTGACTGAAATCGAGTAGGACAAGAAAAAGACGGTCCGGAAGAACGTCTTCAATTTTTTTGGTAAGTGCTCAATCAATAAGGCGAGACCGAGACTAATCAAGATGAGCGGCGGTACGCTCAGCACGATGAACATGAGGGTGTTTTTGAGCGAGGTCATGAACGTTCGATTATAAATCGTGTCGGGTGTCAAGATGTCGACGTAGTTTTTTAAGCCGATGAAGCCGTTGTTTCCGACCGACAACCGGAAGTCGTGAAGACTGATCCAGATGCCGTATAAGAGCGGGATTAACCAAAAGACTAGGAAGCTTACCAGGAATGGGACAACGAAGATGAACCCAAGCCATTTTGATTTGTTCGTCATATGCACGGGGAAGACCCTCCTTCATAAGAAATCAGTGCAGGATACCCTGCACTGACCTCGTGTCCTTCAGCTTATTGAGTATCTGCAATCTGTTTAGCGGCTTTCGTCGCTTTTTCAAGCTCACTCATGAGCGCATCTTTTGTAAGATTTGGTTCACTCGTCAACTTCGTGAAGACGACTTCGTTCATGTAACGCATTTGCTCATCGAATTGATAGACGCGCGGTGCGGCCACATACGTGTCGAGCTGCTCTTGGTTCTTCGCAGCCAACTCATATTTCTCTGGGTCTTCCGTGATCAAGTCGAGTGTCGCAAGGTGTGATGGTGTCTGGCCAGATTCAGCCCAGTTCGCCAAGTTTTCTGGTGTGTAGAGATACTTCAAGAACTCAGAGATGCCGTCTTTCACTTCTTCGTCCTCGACCGAAGCGGCGACCGAGATCGTATGGGCGTTACCTGTCGTCGCTGCCGTTTCGAATAGTGTCGGCATGGCACCGATGCCGAGGTTGTCCGCGTACTTCTCTTTCACGGCTTGATAGTACCAAGGACCGGTCATCGTGACGGCCGTTTGTTTGGCCCCTTCATCCGCTGACTTCATGAACGCCTGGAACTCACCGTCGAGGCCGAGTTTTTCAGGTGACGTGTTGTCTTTAAAGACCATGTCATGATACTGCATGAGCGCATCGGCATAGTCGCTCTGCGTGAAGTCGAGATACCCGTCTTTTGCGAGGTCGATGCCGTTTTGCGCGGCGGCGGCCGTGAAGTAGAACGTCGTCAATCCGGTCGATGGGAGACCAAACGCATACAGGTTCTCGTTCTCACTTTGAAGCGTTTCGCCGAGTGCCTTCAGTTGCTCGTAATCCGTCGGAGCTTCGCTGACGAGTTCTTCGTTATAGAACATCGTGAGCGGGTGAATGTCGAGCGGTACCCCGAACAGTTTGTCTTCGACCGTACCTGACTGGATACCTGCCGCGTTGAAGTCATCTTCTGCTAGTCCGGCTGTTTCCATATAAGGGCCGGCGTCTTGAATCAATTGATCTTTTTGATACGTCTCAAGGCTCGTCTCATGGATGACGACCAAATCGTAATTCCCTGACTTGAATTTCGTATAGTGATCCTTCTCTTGCGACTGGACGACCTCGAACTCGTCCTGGCTAGAGTTGAACCCATCCACGATTTTCGTCATGAAGGCACCGTCCCCGCCGGTGAAACCGTTGATGAACTTGATTTGTGTTTTCCCGCTATCACTTGAAGAATCGCCCCCGCTACAAGCTGCGAGAGAGAAGACCAACAACCCCGTTGAAGCCGCTGCTCCAATTTTTTTCATGTTCATATGAATCCTCCTCCAATAATGGTGTAACCGCTTTCAAATAAAACTTAACGAATTTTAATGAATAATGCAACATATTTTTTACTAAAAAAATTAACTGTTATTTTTATTTCATTTAATATAAGCAATTAAATTATTGCCATCGAGGAAGTTATGTCGCAATACGAACGCTCTTAATGGCTATAATAAACGATTTAGACAAATTCAATTAGTAAAATTACATTGACTTTTAGTAAAATAATGACGAGAATGGAGTTGTGAAAGCGTTTACTCAATCGTCCGAGGAGGATTACTATGAATCAAAAACAAATGATCGCGTCGTATAAACAAACGTTCGAGACAGAACCGACGCATCTCTTTTTCGCACCTGGTCGAATCAATTTAATCGGCGAGCATACGGACTACAACGGGGGGCATGTCTTTCCGGCTGCGATTACGTTCGGAACGTACGTCTTGATGCGTAAGCGTGAAGACGATGTCGTCCGCTTCTATTCAGAGAACTTTCCTGAAACAGGGGTGATTGAACGTCGACTAGGCGATTTGGCGTTCCGGGAAGAAGATGACTGGGCGAACTATCCGAAAGCGATGCTTCATTTGTTGCAGGAACGGACTCAGGCCATCACCACGGGCATCGACATGTGGTTCTTCGGAAACATTCCGAACGGTGCCGGATTGTCTTCATCTGCGTCAATCGAGCTGGCGACGGCGTTTGGACTGAATGTGATCGAGCGACTCGACCTTGAACCACTTGAGCTCGTGAAGCTGGGGCAACGGGCCGAGAACGAGTACATTGGTGTCAACAGTGGGATTATGGATCAGTTCGCCATCGGCATGGGCAAGCGGGGTCACGCGATGCTCCTCGATTGCGACACGCTCGCGTGTGAATATGCACCCATCGACTTGGATGGTCTCTCAATCGTCATCATGAATACGAACAAGCGACGGGAGCTGGCCGACTCGAAATACAATGAACGTCGGGCCGAGTGTGAGACGGCGCTCGAGCAGTTGCAACGTACGCTATCGATTCAGTCGCTCGGTGATGTGACACCGGACACGTTCGAGTTGAACGTCTCTCTGCTTCAAGACGAGACGCTCGTCAAACGGGCTCGACACGCAGTCTATGAGAACAATCGGACGCTCCAGGCGCTCGTGGCGTTAAAAGAGAATCGACTCGAGGATTTCGGCCGTCTCATGAATGCGTCACATGTCTCGCTACGGGATGACTACGAAGTGACGGGCAAAGAGCTCGATACGCTCGTCGAGGCCGCTTGGGCGAACGGGGCCATCGGGGCCCGGATGACCGGTGCCGGTTTTGGAGGATGTGCGATTGCGCTCGTCCGCGATGAGGCGATTGATTCGTTTCGTCAGATGGTATCCGAACGGTATTCGGAAGAGATCGGGTATGCCCCGACGTTCTATGTGGCCTCGATCGGTGAAGGAGCACATGAAATGAAACTTGGGATGAAGGAGGAAGTGTGATGACAACATTAGTCGTTGGTGGAGCCGGTTATATCGGGTCACATGCTGTGTATCAATTATTGGATCGCGGCGAGGATGTCGTCGTGATTGATAATTTGGAGACGGGACATTGGGAATCGGTTCATCCGCAGGCGCGGTTTTATGAAGGCGATATCCGAGACCGCAACTTCTTGAGCGATGTGTTCGCGACAGAAACGATTGATCAAGTCGTCCATTTCGCTGCCAACTCGCTCGTCGGCGAGTCGATGACCAATCCGCTCAAATATTATGACAACAACGTCCATGGAACGCAGTGCTTGCTCGAGGTGATGGTGGCCCATGACGTGAAACGACTCGTTTTCTCGTCGACGGCTGCGACATACGGTGAACAAGACGTGATGCCGATTACGGAGGAAGCCGAGACGAGACCGACTTCGACTTATGGGGAGACGAAGCTCGCGATGGAGCGAATGATTCAGTGGACAGAGGCGGCGCATGGGTTACGATTTGTCTCGCTCCGTTACTTCAACGTGGCCGGTGCGCGCGTAGGCGGTGTCATCGGTGAGGATCACCATCCAGAGACGCACTTGTTGCCACTCGTTCTTCAAGTCGCGAACGGTCAGCGTGAGGCGATCTCCATTTTTGGGACGGATTATCCGACGGTGGATGGGACATGCATCCGGGATTACATTCATGTGGAGGACTTGATTCAGGCGCACGTCTTGGCGCTCGACTATTTGAAAGAAGGTGGGGTGAGCGAAGTGTTTAACCTCGGTTCGAACAGCGGTTTCTCTGTCCAAGAGATGATTGAAGAAGCGCGGGCGGTTACCGGTCATGCAATTCCGGCCGTGGAACAAGAGCGTCGGCCAGGTGACCCGCCGCGTCTCATCGCGTCATCGGCGAAAGCGAAACGCATCCTCGGATGGGAACCATCGCGCACTGACGTGAAACGGATCATTCAAGACGCTTGGGATTGGCACCGGGCGCATCCGAACGGCTATAAGGGAGGCGTGACGTCTTGATGAATACGTATATCGAAGGATTGATTGATGAGGCGAAGCGTCAAGAGTTAATCACAAGTCGTGACATCGTCTATTGTCGCAACCGCCTATTCGATTTATTAGGAGTCACGTGGGCTGAGGTCCCACGTAGCGACGGGAGCATTCCTGAGCTGCTGAATCACATCACAGAGGAAGCGGTGCGGCAGAACCTGATTGAGGACTTCTTGGAAACGAAAGAGATTTTGGCTGCTAAAGTGATGGATGTGTTTTTACCAAAACCGTCTGATTTGGAGTACATGTTCCAACTTAAATACTTTGATGAGCCGACGAAAGCGACCGATTACTTCTATCACTTGTCTCAAGCATCGAACTATATTCAGACGGCACGAATCGCCAAAAACATCTCGTATCAAGTCGCGACGTCATATGGAGAACTCGATATCACCATCAATATGTCAAAGCCGGAGAAAGATCCAGCTGAAATCGCGCGACAAAAATTGTTGCAACCGACTGCAGGGT
Source organism: Exiguobacterium sp. s5 (assembly GCF_018618075.1). Classification (NCBI taxonomy): domain Bacteria; kingdom Bacillati; phylum Bacillota; class Bacilli; order Caryophanales; genus Exiguobacterium; species Exiguobacterium sp. s5. Next base: position 400,627 of record NZ_JACSLK010000001.1, read on the forward strand.
CGGTCGACTATCCGAAGTGTCTCCTATGTGTCGAGAATGAGGGATACGCTGGCCGATTGGACCACCCTGCACGTACGAATCACCGCGTTGTCCCGATCCGCTTGGGCGGACAACCGTGGTATTTCCAATACTCGCCGTATGTCTATTACAACGAGCACTGCATCTTGTTGTCAGAAGAGCATCGGGACATGGTCATCGATGAAGGCGCATTCGAGCGCTTGTTGGATTTCGTCGACAAGCTCCCGCATTATTTCGCCGGGTCGAACGCCGACTTGCCGATTGTCGGAGGATCCATCTTGTCGCATGACCATTATCAAGGAGGACGTTACGATTTTGCGATGGCCCGGGCCGAGGAATTATTCCCGTTGGAACTCAAAGCGTTCCCTTCGATTGAGGCGACGTATTTAAAATGGCCTTTATCGGTCATCCGTCTGCGAGGGCTGGAGAAGGAGCAATTGATTCAAGCGGCCACGCTCGTGCTCGCTCATTGGCGGAACTATTCGGATGAATCTCTCGACATTCTCGCCGAAACGGATCAACCACATAACACGATCACGCCGATTGCGCGTCGCCGAGGGGATGCGTTCGAGCTCGATCTCGTTCTCCGGAACAATCGGACGACCGCAGACCATCCGATGGGGCTGTTCCATCCACATGAGGACGTCCATCACATTAAACGAGAGAACATTGGATTGATTGAAGTGATGGGACTCGCGGTCTTACCGGCACGTTTGAAAGCAGAGTTACGAGAAGTCATCCGCTATGTGGAGGGACGCCCGGCATCGGTCGAACCGATGCATCAAGCGTGGGCGGATTCATTAAAACAAATGCCTATGCATGACGTCGAGACGCTCGTTTACGAACAAGTCGGTCGGAAGTTCTTGAAAGGTTTAGAAGATTGCGGCGTATATAAACAAGATGAAACGGGATACGAGGGCGTGAAACGTTTCATCGACTCGATGCACACACAAGGAGGGTTGCGGGATGCGGCGTCTGTTCGGGCATTTGAACAATGAACCAATTTTCGAATATACTATATCTAACCAAAACAATCACACTGTTTCCGTATTGAACTACGGCGGAATCATTCGGAGTTGGATGGTACCGGAACGTGACGGTCAACAATCGAATATCGTCCTCGGTTTTGACACAATCGAAGAGTATGTCGAGCACTCGCCATATTTTGGAGCAATTATCGGGCGTCACGCCGGTCGAATCGCAGATGGGACGTTCCGGATTGAGAATGAGATGTATCGCTTGGCAAAAAATGATGGCGCGAATCACCTTCACGGTGGGGTGCGCGGATTTGACCGCCACATCTGGCAGGTTGAACAACGCGAGCAAGCACTCGTCTTGAAGCGGACGAGCCCACATCTTGAGGAAGGCTACCCAGGTGAACTCACCGTTCAAGTGACGTATGAGCTGACGGATGAAGGGGAGCTCGTCATTTCATATGAAGCGACGACGACCGAACCGACCGTCTGCAATCTGACGAACCACACGTATTTCCAACTTGGAAAAATCGGTGAAACGGTGGCGGCGCAAGAACTGAGTATCGCGGCTGACGCGTTCGCGCCGATTCGACCAGACTCGATTCCGACAGGTGAAAGAATCCCGGTCGAAGGTACCTTATTCGATTTTCGTTCGCCTCGTCTGCTCGGATCCGGTTTTCATCGACTAGATGAACAATTAGAGCACGCGCAAGGCGGGTATGATCATCCTTTCTTTTTGAATGAGACAGACGAGTCGCCTCAAGCGACACTGCTTGACCGCGACACCGGGCGACGATTAACGATGCGAACGGACTTACCGGTCCTCGTCGTCTATAGCGGCAATCAATTGGATGGCACCATTACAGTAGAAGAAACCATCATTCCACAATATGGGGCGATTTGTCTCGAAGCACAACGGTTACCAAATGAAATCAATGAAGTCACTACCTCAAGCGCCATCTTGTCTCCCGGAGAGACGTATCGGGCGACAACGGTATACCAGGTGACGACGGACTAGTATAGGGGAGAAGCACATGGCTACGATTAAAGACATAGCGAAACGAGCGAACGTGTCCATCGCGACCGTCTCGCGTGTACTCAATTTGGACCCATCTCTGTCAGTGACGGCAGAGACGAAACAACGTATATTTGAGATTGCCGAACAAATGGATTATCAAAAGAAGGGTACCAAACGGACACGCGTCCAAAAAGTAGCTTTGGTTCACTGGTTCACGGAAGAAGAAGAATTGAACGATCTTTACTATATGGCGATTCGTCATGGGATTGAAAATGCCTGTCGCCAACAAGGCCTCGACGTTCAAAAATACACGTATCAACAGTTGGAAGACGTCAGCCAAGCGAATGTAGAAGGGATTATTGCGGTCGGAAAGTACAGCCATCAAGAAATCGAGTCGTTGAAAAAAGCAGCGGACGCTATCGTGTTCGTCGACTACACGCCTGAAGACGAGCGCTATGATTCTGTCGTGACGGATTTTTCGAAGGCGACGCTAAAGATTCTCCATCACTTTTGGCATCAAGGGGTGACGGACATCGGTTATATCGGTGGACGAGAGACGTCACGCGACGGGTCCGAGATTTTTGCGGATGCGCGGGAACAGACGTATGTCCAGTTCATGAAAAATCACGACGTCTTCTTGCCGGAATGGATGATGGTCGGCAAGTTTTTGGCGGACGACGGATATCGGATGATGAATGCGATGATTACCGAAGACGAGGTGCCAAAAGCATTGCTGATTGCGAGCGATACGTTGGCGATTGGTGCCCTGCGTGCCCTTCATGAAAAAGGGGTCCGGGTCCCGCACGACGTCTCGATAATCAGCATCAACGATATTAGTGTCTCGAAGTACGTCTATCCGGCCTTGTCGACGATTCATGTCCATACGGAGATGATGGGAGAGACGAGCGTTGAGCTGTTGCTAGAACGATTGAACGGACGGAAAATCGGCAAGAAAGTCGTATTGCCGACAGAACTCATTCTTCGCAACAGTAGCCAACAATAAGCGATTCGACCGCCACGAGATTGTGGCGGTTTTTTTGATGGGATTATCCAACGGAAAGGGAGGGAACAAGTAGCATAGTTGAGAATCTAATCGAAGTAGGTGAGCCAGTTGAGAGAAGCAACGATTGAAAACAAGAACGGCATGCGTTTGTCGGCCATTTCGTACGGGTGTGCCATGACCGAGTTGACGGCACCGGACCGTGACGGGAATATGGACTCTGTCATTTTGAAATATGGGAGTCCCGAGCAATACCTCGAGAACCCGGTTTATCTCGGTTCTGTCGTCGGACGAATTGCCGGACGGATCCGCAATGCGGAGATTGATGGTGTGGCCTTGACCCCAAGCGAGGCCCCCCATCATATCCACGGCGGAGACGACGGCATCACGGCCCGGCATTGGGACATGGACGTCGAGGGACAGGCGATTTACTTTACGTATGTAAGCCCAGATGGGGAAGAAGGGTATCCTGGCAACGTCACGTTCAAGGTCGTCTACGAGTTGACGGACGACAACGAGCTCGTCGTCACGATGACGGCCCAGACGGACGAACGGACGTGGGTCAACTTGAACCATCACAACTATTTCAATCTCGGCGGACGGCCGACGATTCACGATCACGTGTTGACGCTACCGGCCGAGCACGTGGCGAAGCTCGATAAGGAGTCCCTGCCGACGGGCGAGTTGCTCGAGGTGGAGGCGACACCGTTCGACTTCCGTGACGGGAAGCCAGTCGGTGAAGCGATTACGTCGGAAGAAGAGGCGATTGTACAGGCTGGAGGACTGGATCACCCGTTCCTCTTGAAGGACGGGGTGACCCGGCTGCATGACCCGGTGAGCGGACGCGTCATGGATGTCGAGACGAACCAACCGGTCATGGTCGTCTATACGGCGAACTTCCTCAGTGAAGAGACACCGGTCACGCTTGAGGGACGGCAGAAGCATAGTGCGATTTGTTTAGAAGCACAGGCGTTCCCGGACGCACCGAATCATCCAGACATCGCCACATCGATCGAACTGAAACCAGAGGAATTGTATCACTCGAGGACGGTTTATCGGTTTGGGGTGGAGTAAAGAAATGGACCTGATGACGCAGTAGCGTCGTCAGGTCCATTTTTTGATAATGATTACATACAATGTTTTTTTATTAATTATTTATTTTTATATATTTTACTATTGGAAAAATGGTAATGTGGTCAATGTAGGTTTTGGTGGGTTAAATACCTATAATGTAAAAATATTGTATTGGGGGAAATAATGTTGAAGAAAGTGTTTATAGTAATGTTTTGCAGTGTTCTATTTCTAAGTGGATGTGCAGAAAAACAGGTTTCAGGTACATATGATGAAGAGGAAAGAGAAGTTGTAGAAATAGGCGAGACAACTTTTGACTATAAATTATCTAAATTTGAGTATGACAAAACTGAAAATAAACTAATAGTCGAATATGAAACTGGTTTACCCGATGGGACGGCCGTTTCTATCTTTTTAAATCCGCATTTCCCTAATGATTTGGGGAAAGAATATAATCTTTATTCTGAATATATGAATCAACTTAGAAAAGAAGTTGAAACAGAGTCTTACAAAGGGAAGATTTTTTACGAATTCACAGATGATGAATTTGATTCGTATAAACTTCCGAAAGCAGAGTATTATCTTATTTTAAATGTACCTATGTCAGAAAGTAAAAATACTAATTTTTATAAACAAATAAAAACAGAAGAGAAATTTTTAGAGATTTATCCTGCTGGAAAAATTGAGACAGAATCAAGTTATTATTCATTCTATAATCGTGGATCAGAAAATCAAATTTTCTTCTATGACGAAGGAGTGAAGTTAGACAACGGATATACTTTGAAAGAAATTAATGAATCTTATTCGGTACTCCCATATAAAGAGATTTCAAAAAATGCTGAAAAATTTAATGGTCAACATGCTCAATTTACTGGAGAAGTCATGGAAATTAAAGAGAGTGAAAATGAGGATTTAAAATATGAAACTTATTTACGGATAGACGTTGGAAATAATGAAGTGATCTATATAGATTATGTTAGCTCATCGGGAATGGAAGATGTGTTCGAAGGTGATAATATTACGGTGCAAGGAAAGATGACTGGAGATAAGACCTACGAATCAATTGCGGGACATACAATTACAATTCCTTCGATGGAAGCAATTACGTACTTTAAATAATCAAGAAAGTTTCAAATGTAACTTATACTATTCAAAAGAGAATCTGCGATGCTATAGCAGTCCCAGCTGGTGCAATGGGCTAGGGTGGAATGAAATAAAGGCCATCGAACTTGTCTGAGACAAGTTCGATGGCCTTTTGCGTTACGCTTTGACAGTATACAAATCAGTCAATACGTCGGTTACCGCCGTACTGAACAAGCGGAACGACGAATTGTCAATCAGTGATGTCATTGCATCTTTCAAGACTGTTGCATTCGTCCAATCGGAAACTTCAATCGTCTCGGTATAGATGCGAGTGAACTTCTTGCCTTCCTGTTTCCCAGACTTCCAAAACGAGATGTTCCTCGCTTCGAGTGCTTCAAGAAGCGGGAGACGTTCGGAGTAGTCAATCGGTCCGACCTCCACATAGAGTTTGAGACGTTTGCTGCCTTTTCGTTCGAACCAGATGATCAGTCCGTAGTTGAGCCAGTAACGATTCAACTGATCCATCTGTTCTAAGTGAGGCAACCAATCGTTCATGACAAAGTTCGGTACGCGAGTGTGCGCGGAGTAGGTTGTAATCGCCTGTTCATTCACAAACTCGAGAAACGCTTGATGGACGATATTACCGCCGGTCTTAAAGATGTAGTCGATGGTTTGTCGCTTGCGATTATAGATGAGCAGGAGATGTCGTTTCGTCTCCATATCGAACGTTTCGAGTATTTTGACCGCTTGCCGGAGCTCGATTTGTTTATGTTTCGCCGGATTGGCGTTCGCATACAGTAGATGAATCGCGGAGGCATAGTCTTGATACAGCTCGAGTGCCGTGTTCATCGTGTCTTCGTCATCGACGAGGCGTTCCTCGAGGAGCGCGATGTAATACGTTAGAAAATCGTAAATGTTGTCGGCAATCGTGCCACGGTTCAATTCAAGTTCCTGCGTGATCATTAAACGGACGTCCTCGTAGTCGAGGAACCAGTAGTCGTCGTGGGACGGGGCATCACTCGAGAGTGTCAAATAGACCGGCAAGATGTTCCGATTCGGGAACGTCTCGTGAACGTGGTCAAAGTAATGACTGAGTTGCCCCGCTGATTCGCTTGAATGAAACTTGTTTTCGATGAGTAGCATCAAGTTCAGTGATGGAATATCAATTAACAAGTCGATGGCGCCATTCCCGGTCCACCACTCGCGATGGACCGTGATGTCCGAGAGTGGGGCGTGAAGGAATGGTAAATAGTCGATGCCGACAATTTTTTCTTCATTTTCCGGCTTCGTGATTAAGTTCATCAATACTTTACGTAAAAAGAAGCTACCGAGTCGATGATTCTCGTTCGGATCGAACAACCAGGCGAGGACGTTCGAGTGACGAATCTCGTACTGATCGACGCGGAGTACTTTGAGCGGATTGAACTGGTGGAACTGTTGATGGAGCCGGTTGAACTCCGTCGAGTTTTCGAGTTGTAAGATGGTGTCGAGTGAGTAAGTCATAAGAACTCCTTTATCATCAATATTCGCCGTTAAGTTTCTTCCATTCTTGCTCAAGGTGAGCATCGACCGCTTTCCAGTCGTATACGTCTTTGCCGAGTACATGCTTCAGCTCTTGCATCGAGGCGAAAGCAAAGCGACTCCAGGCGACGTAGTTCAAGCGTGTCGCAAATAAAATCGGGACGTTGCCACTTCGGATGTAGGCATCCATCCCGTCGGTCAGACACAAGGCACCGTGACCGACGAGCAGCATCTTCCGAAGTGTCGGCTTATTGCCGATGGGAATCGAGGCGAGCCATCCGTTCTTATGATAGAACAGACTCTTCAAACCCCAGAGTAGGCGAATGACGAGTTCGTTAAAGACGACGGGGACTGCCATCGCGACACCGTGACGGGCATCATATCCGCTCTCGAACACTTTTGTCGAGAAGTCAGCGAAAGAGAGCGTCTGTCCGTTATGCGACACTTGTCCGAAGTCGACGAATTGGAACAGCTCGAAAAACGGGAGCGGGATGCCGGCGCCGCGACGACCGTTGTCGTGACCGCGCACACCACTCGATCCTGATACGTCCGACAGGAGATGGCCGAACCAGTTGGCAAACCCAGCGAACAGTTTGGCTAATAGATTCCCACCTTGTAGCCGTTGCGTACCGTCTTCTTTCGGCTCGAGTCGAAGCAGGCGACCGTCCGAGATAAAACTCGCCTTGCCCGTGAACTGATCTAAAATCGAGAAGAACAAGCCGATGATGTCGGGAGCGTGGGCGAGCGATTTCAAATGGTGGTCTGACGGGCGCATGTTGAGCGTCGCGTCGCCCATCTTCAAGTCACTCGCGTAGCGCGCGTCATAGTTCACTTTAAAGCGGCGCTCCAAAAAACCGATGGCGCTCGCAATCGAATCCGGTTGTTTGCGGAGGCGGGCCCCGTTCTTCTTGTCTTGTTTCCAGACGAGGTTCGAGAACTTGATGACGACGTTGTCGACCTTTTCATCCGACCAAGTCCGAAGTTTACTGTCTGCGGGAGAGCCGACGAAAAAGCTATCGGTGAGGCCTGCGACTAAGCCGCTGAAAGAGGCAATCATGTAATCGTAGCGGTCACATTCCGCCTCCTTCAGCAAGAACTCTTCTTTAAATGTGGTCGCCAAATCATGTCGTTGTCGTGCGGTCAACAGATGGGCGAACGGGTCGTCGAGTCCCTTCATGTCATGCCGCGTCGCGTACGTATCGAGTTCGGACAAGTAGATATCCCAAGAGACATCCGAGACTTGCACGGGCTCGAGGTCGTCAAACGTCGGGATGATCAACGGTGCCAACTGAGGTGCTTCTGTCTGCGGAACCTGTCCATTCATGAGTCGCATCATGTCCTCGAACAAATTGTCGAGCGCTACCGATTGAGCGTCCTGCGTGTCTTCAAGTTGATTCAAGTGTGTATGGACCTCACCTAAGCGTTGCTCGGCCTGTGCGGCTTGATGTTGCTGGACGAGCAACGCCTTTGCTTGATCAATCATGTCTTGATCGGACCGGTTCATTTGTCACCGAAGACGTTCTTCACGAGACGCTTCGCTCCACCGGTCACTTCAGCTAGCCCACCGCCAGACATCTCGAAGTAGCCAATCGCTTGGAACGACTCGTGTAACTGTTCCAACTCTTCGAGCGAGAGTGTCTCTTTCAAGACGAGCTCTTCCTCGGTGCTGAACGTCAAATCGTCGAGTTGAATCGGTTGCGGCGTGTAGCATGAGTAGGCGTAGTCGCGTAGTTTCTGATACGTCGGTTTCGACGTCAGCTCGTCCAATCGGACCGTGCTAAGTTTCGGAGGCAGTTGCGTGATGATTTGTTCTTTTTGGGAGTGGACTTGTTTGTCGGCACTGAACTGGGCACTCTGACTGAGCATCTGCAACATATTCGAGAGTTGGTTGATTTTCTCCGAGTTGGCGTTCCCGTGTTGGATGGCCACGACGAGTCGATTCGAGATTTCATTGATGTCCTCGAGCAGGCAGTTAAGCGTCTGTTGCGTGTTGCGGATGATGGCCTGCAGCATGAATTCACGTTGTTTGTTGTTCTCGATATCTTTCATACCCGTGATTTTCTTCAGGCCTTGGTACGTGCCGACGCCGATAACGACCAACACGCCGATACCGGTGAACATGCTCGAGAAGCCGAGGAGACCGCCCATCCCGAGGGAGGCGAGACCGGACGTCAATCCGGCCGCGCTCAAGCCGACGACAGATCCTGATAAATAGATGGCTGTGAGCGGAACGCCGACCGCAGCCGCTTTGGCCGCCAAGTCTTTCATCGACTTGGCAATCTCTGAGTCGTTTTTGCGGAACGTCAAAATATCCTCGTCGCTTTGGATGGCGCTTGAGATGAGTTCGATTTCTTCGCGCGAGATGGATAGAACCTCTTTCAACTCTTGAAGGAACTTGTTCTCGAACCAAGCTGAGAGCGGGCGTTTCAATTTGAAGAGATAGAGCAGGTCTTTAAATAACGATTTTTCGACGATAGAAAAGTCGATGGTCGTCGACAAATCGCGTAACTCGTCTATCAACGTAAGTGTCGGTGCGTGTTCATCTGGATTGCTCAAATAACCACGAAGCTGCAGGCGATAGTCTGAGCTGAGGTGAATTCGGGTGACGAGCGACATGAGTTCGCTATATTCTTGCGCATCGATTTGATTGTCATCGACGAAGGTGAAGTTGGCCAACACTTTCAAATACGTGAGCTTATATGCTTCCGGCAAGTCGGCGAGCGGAGTGACCTGCGAGACGTTGACGAGCTCGTCTTCCTTGTCTTTCAAGGCGGCAATCCCGTTCAATAGTTCGGCGACGCCATCAACGTTATACGTCGCAAGTTTGTCCGACAGACTATACTCGTATTGCTCAGTGTGCATGACGACATGGAGTTTTTCTTTTCGCTTGTCGTTTTTATAGGTGACTTCACGGTCTAAATCAATGCGCTGTAAATCTTTGTAGTAGACGCAAATCGGTTTTTCAAGCAACGGCTTGAAGTAGAAGCGGTCACCTAAAAACAGCATGCCTTCTTTCCCGCTCTTAAAGAGTGTCGAATCGTACAAGACGATGACGTGCTCTGGGAGCGCGTCTTCTGCGTAATTCTTAATGGCACCGTTCAATTTTTTATCGGGTACACTCGGTGCGATGTGCGTGCCTTCACCGAGTAGGGTATGGGCGTATTCTTTCAAATATGTATTTATGTTCATCAAGTATCACCTTCCATATTCTGTTTATAAAGTTATTATATACTTATAGAGATTGATAGGGAGGTAAAATATTCTAATCGGTAATCAAGTGTGGGGAGCGACAGATATGATAATGATGATGTACATATTGATGATTGGATTAAGTGGGGGCGTGGCCGTTCTCTTGTTCCGAGCAGGACGTGTTGCTAGACTCGTCCATCGGGCATTACGGCGAGAACTTCGTACCATGCACGATGAATTGAAACAGGCGGAACATCACCCAGCCCGACAGTCCGAGCTCCTCGATCCGGTCTATCGAAAAGTCGTGTTTCAAGTCCATCCACGAGTGAAGATGAACCGGACTGACTTGGAGCAACTGGTCAGCGATGAGTTGAATCGATTGATCAAGAGCAAACGCTCGGCCATCTTGTCTTCGGTGACTGTGACGGGGCGGAGCGTGTTGGCGTTAATGATGTTAAGCATTTGCCTAGTCGGCGGGTATGCGGCCTATCATGAGGCGCAAACGATGGATTGGCCCGGTTCAACACAAGTGGCGAGTTCGTCGGCCACCATCCTTGACGAGACGTTCGAGTTGCCGGCGCAAGTGGCATCATCAGAGGAACTCGGTCAGGCGCTCGCTTACCACATGAGTCAATTTGATGAAACGTTCAGCATCAGTTATATCGGCAAGGGTCGAGATTTTGAACAGACGATGGACGAGGCGTGGGATTGGCTGGAGGCGAACCACATTTACGTGTTCCGGTTGTCACGAGGCGACGAGACGGAGTATCGCGATCATGGCGGCTATGTCGAGCTGGACGTCGAGTTGGCTTACGATATGAACATCGAGGAAGCGAAGCAGATTGAAGCGAAGGTCGACCAAGTCGTCGCGGAAATGCCGGTCGGGTTGAACGATTTTGAGAAAGTGAAATACATAAACGATTACGTCGTCTTGAACACGGCCTACAACATAGACAGCCAGGCGAGTCCATATACGCCGTACTCCATCTTGTTTAATGGGGAAGGCGTGTGCGAAGGGTACGCGTTGACGACACTCCTGTTGTTGGAAGCCGCGGGGGTGGAAGCGAAGTATATCTCTGGTGAGGTCCAGACCGGATTACACGCATGGAATCTCGTGAAGCTCGACGGCGCTTGGTATCACTTGGACACGACGTGGAACGATCCCGTCCCGAATCGAGTAGGGGAGGTCGGATACGATTATTTCTTAGTGTCCGATGCGACGCTTCAGAAAGATCATACGTGGGAGATGGCTGACTATCCAGTGACGGCTGTAGCTGACTTTCAATAAAAAACGTGCTTCACTCCATTTGGTTGGAGCGAAGCACGTTTTGCTTATTTCGGTGTGAACGAAGAAGACATCGCCTCTTCAAACCGCGCCGTAATCTGTTGCGGCCGCGTGATGGCTCCGCCGACGACGACGGCGTGTGTGCCGAGGTCCATGCATCGTTTCGCCATCTCAGGCGTTAGAATGTTGCCTTCGGCGACGACCGGTTGCGTGACGTGGTCGAGCACGTCTTTCAAGAACTTGAAGTCGTCGTGGAAGAGGAGCGAGCCGTTCGTCTCGGCCGTATAGCCGTGGAGCGTCGTCGAGATGTAGTCGAAGCCGAGTCGATCCGCTTCGATACAATCCTCAAGCGTCGCACAGTCGGCCATGAGGAGTTGATTCGGATAAATCGAACGGATGGCGTGGACGAGTTCTTGGAGCGTCATGTTGCCGGGGCGCAGGCGGTGCGTCGCATCGAGGGCGATGACGTCGACACCGACTTCAATCAATTCTTCGACTTCTTTCATCGTCGCCGTGATGAATACGTCGCTGTCCGCATAGTCGCGTTTGACAATCCCGATGATCGGGACGTTCACTTGCTGTTTGATTTCACGGATGTCTTTCGCCGAGTTGGCACGGATGCCTTTGGCCCCGCCTTGAACGGCTGCGATGGCCATCCGGCCCATGATGTAGTCGCTATGGAGCGGTTCATCTTCGAGTGCTTGGCAGGAGACGATCAATCCGCTTGGTAAATCGGTCATCATTAATCACTTCTTTCTTTTAATCGGTCGAGCGCTTTGAGTGTTTTTAGATAATGCGCTTTTAAGTCTTCATTCGTTTCCATCAACGTCTTCGTTACCGCGTCCGCCGTGAACAGGAGCGGGAGCTGTGTGTTGATCAAGAACGCCTCGCCCGACGCACCGGCCGTCAACAGTCGATGGTCGACGAGCTCGGCGAGCGGGGAGTGCTGATAGCCGACGAAAGCGATGGTCGTGCAGCCCGATTCTTTGGCGAGCTGGACGGCTTGGACGACCTCACGGCTCTCACCGCTGTTCGAGAAGGCGATAATCAAGTCGTCTTTCGTCGCAATCGAGGCGTCCATGACCATACTATGGCTATCGAACGCCGTAGTGGCGAGCAGTCCCATCCGCCGTAAGCGATATTCCATCTCTTGAGCGACGAGCCCGGCGTTACCGAGCCCATATAAATGGACCGAGCGGCAACGTCGGATATGATCGCAGATAGCGAGGAGTTCCTCTTGGTCGATCAAGTGAGCGGTCGTCTGAATCAATTCGATATACGACCGTTGCATCGGTTCGAGTGACGTCGCCGTCTGGGGTAAGTTCGTTTCCGTCAATGTCTTTTGCATCATGAGCTTCAGTGCCGAATAACTCCCTACCCCAATCGTCTTGCAGAACCGGGTTACGGTCCCAGGTGACGTCTGGATGGCTTGCGCCAACTCGGTGATCGTCAACTCGATGGCGTCGTTCATATTCGTCATGAGGTAATCGGCAATCTTTTTCTCACTGTCCGTCATCTCTGGATAGACGTCTTTCATTTGTTCCCACACGGCTGTTCCCTCCAACACAATTCGTTATTCGCCCCGGCCTAACGCCTCTTGGACTTCATTCTTAATAATTGTAACAGAAGGACCGTAAATTACTTGAATCCCATTTCCTTTTTGCACGACCCCGTGGGCGCCCGTTGCCTTCAACAAATCCTCGCGGACGTGTTGGTGGTCGTTGACGGTAACGCGGAGGCGTGTCGCACAGCAGTCGACCGTGTCGATATTGGCATCGCCACCGAGCGCGGCGATGATGGCCGTCGTGCGGTCTGATGCGTCGACGTCGGCTGCTTTCACAGCTGTCTCGTCTGAGCGTCCCGGCGTCATGAAGTTGAATTTCGTGATGAGGAAGCGGAACGTCACGTAGTAGAGCAAGAACCAGAAGGCACCGATCACCGGCACGAGCATCCAGTTCGTCTTGTCATTTCCCTGTAAAACCCCGAATAAGATAAAGTCGATGAACCCACCCGAGAACGTTTGACCAATCGTGATCTCGAAGATATGGGCCATCATGAAGGCGAGCCCGTCAAAGATGGCGTGGACCAAGTAGAGGACCGGTGCCACGAACAAGAAGGCGAACTCGAGCGGCTCGGTGATCCCCGTCAAGAACGACGTGAGCGCCGCCGAGAACAAGAGACCGAAGACGACTTTCTTTTGTTCCTGTTTCGCGCAGTGGTACATGGCGAGCGCGGCACCGAGCAGACCGAACATCATCGTGATGAAACGACCTGACATGAAGCGGGCCGTACCTTCATAGAACTGCGTCGTACTCGGGTCAGCGAGCTGGGCGAAGAAGATCTTCTGCGTCCCTTCAATCAACGTCCCGTCGATGACCATTGAGCCCCCGAGGCCGGTCGTCCAAAACGGGATGTAGAAGATGTGGTGCAACCCGAACGGTCCGAGCATCCGGAGCACGAAGCCGTAGATGAACGTCCCGATGTAGCCTGTCTTGTCGACGAGTCCGCCAAGCGAGAAGATTCCGCTTTGGACCGTCGGCCAGATGAAGTAAAGCGCAATCCCAACACCGATGGCGACGAACGACGTGATGATCGGCACGAAGCGCGATCCGCTGAAGAAGCCGAGGAACTGCGGGAGCACTTGTTTGTTGTAACGGTTATGCAAGAGTGCCGTCACAATCCCGATTAAAATCCCGCCGAAGACACCGGTCTCGAGCGTTTGAATCCCGAGCGCCATCCCTTGGCCTGCACTGGCGAGATCCGTCTCCATCAACTCACCCGTGATTTGAAGCATGGCGTTGATGGTGGCGTTCATGATCAGATAGCCGAGCATGGCGGCGAGTCCGGCCGTCCCTTTATCCGACTTGGCGAGCCCGACCGCGACCCCGATCGCGAAGAGGACAGCCAAGTTGGCGAAGACGATCGACCCGGCAGCGGCCATGATGGTGAATAGATGCTGAAGCCAAGTGATGTCGAGGAATGGATACGCCTGGACCGTGTTCGGGTTCGAGAGCGCACCTCCAATCCCGAGCAGTAGTCCCGCTGCAGGTAAGACAGCGATGGGCAACATAAATGATTTCCCGAATTGTTGTGCCCGTTCGAATAGACGTGACATGAGATAAATCCTCCTTAAAATTATTTTCACCTGAATCATAATATGAAAAATATTTTTATGCAAGCGGTTACGGTGAAAATCTTTTTAACAAAAAATCGAACCAGTCAACGGGACCGGTTCGATTCGCATGGTTATGTGGTTTTGAGGGGAGGGGTCACTTTTTCGCCATTCGTCGTGATAACTTGCTTATACCAATCAAAGCTCTTCTTCTTCGAGCGGGTGAGGGACCCGTTACCTTCATTGTCTTTGTCGACGTAGATGAAGCCGTAACGTTTCTTCATCTCGCCGGTCGAGGCGCTGACCAAGTCGATCGGGCCCCAGCTCGTATAGCCAAGAATTTCGACGCCGTCCTTGATGGCCTCATGCATCTGTTCAATATGCTTCGCCATATAGTCGATGCGGTAATCGTCTTCGACGTAGCCGTTTGAGTCCGGTGCGTCGACGGCACCGAGTCCATTCTCGACGACGAACAACGGCTTCTGGTAGCGGTCGTACAGCTGATTCGCCGTGATACGGAAGCCGGTCGGGTCGATCGTCCAGCCCCACTCCGACTTTTCGAGGAACGGGTTCTCGAGCGAGCTGAAGATGTTGCCTTCGGTCGATGCGTTGATCTCCGGGTCCGTGCTCGTCGTCCGGCTCGCATAATAGCTGAAGCCGATATAGTCGACCGTATGCTGTTTCAACAACTCGAGGTCGCCGTCTTCCATCTCGAGCGTGATACCGTTTTCGTCGAGGAAACGTTTGGCATAGCCTGGGTATTCGCCACGCGACTGCACATCGATAAAGAAGAACGATTCACGGTCCTTGTCCATCGCGTCCAAGACGTCGTCCGGGTTGCACGAGTAGGCGTACGTCTGGCCAGCCGCGAGCATGCAGCCGACTTGCATGTCAGGATTGATGGCGTGCGCTGCCTTGACCGCTTTCGCGCTCGCGACGAGCTGATGATGCGCCGCCTGATATTTCACTTGCTGCTTGTCCTCACCGTCCGCAAAGACGAGACCGGCGCCGATGAACGGCAAATGCAACAGCATATTGATCTCGTTGAACGTCATCCAATATTTCACTTTGCCGTTATAGCGGGTGAACAGCGTCGTCGCGTACGTCTCGAAGAAGTCGACGACACGACGGTCGCGCCAACTACCGTAGTTTTGGATGAGGCTGACCGGCACGTCGAAGTGGGCGATCGTGACGACCGGCTCGATACCGTGCTTCAACAGTTCGTCGAAGACGTCGTCATAAAACTGAAGACCGGCCTCGTTCGGCTCGGCGTCGTCACCGTTCGGGAAGATACGGGCCCATGAGATCGACAGGCGGAGCGCCTTGAAGCCCATCTCGGCGAACAGCGCGATATCTTCTTTGTAGCGGTGATAGAAGTCGATTGCTTCGTGTGACGGATAAAACTCGCCCGGCACCGGCTCGAGTGACGGCAAGTCTCCGAACATGACGTCGAACCGCTTCTTCCCGGTCGGCAACAAGTCGACCGTCGTCAAACCTTTCCCACCTTCTAAGTACGCACCTTCTGCTTGGTTCGCGGCGATGGCGCCGCCCCATAAAAATCCGTTTGGAAAACTCATCAAATCCATCCTTTCTAAAGTAGGGGAGGGACGAGCCCTCCCACATTTATTCGTTGATGACGAAAATCGGTTCGCCCGTTTGGACGTGTGATGCTTTGTTCGGTGAAATCACTTTCCGGTTCGTGACGATGACCGGTGTCGTGAGGGCACGGCCAGAGCGTTTGATCGCGTCGAGGTCGAACTCGATCAACAGCTGACCTTTCTCCACGAACTCGCCTTGCGTGACGTGTGCCTTGAAGTGTTTGCCTTCCAATTGAACCGTGTCCATGCCGATATGGATGAGCACCTCGGCCCCCGTCTCGGTCGTGATACCGATAGCGTGATGCGTCGGGAAGAGGGCGGACACCGTGCCAGCGACCGGAGCGACAAGCTTGCCTTCCGTCGGTTCGATGGCGACGCCTTGGCCGAGTGAGCCGGATGAAAAGGCGACGTCCGAGATGTCTTTCAAGTTGACGACGTTGCCGGCAAGTGGGCTGAGGATTTGCTCTTGGCCGACTTTGGTCGCTGATACTTCTTCTGCGACCGGTGTGACTTCTGGTTGTGGCGTTGCGGCGACCGCTTTATTGACACCACCGAACAAGTACGTCAAGACGAAACCGACGACGAAGGCGACGGCCGTCCCGATGAGTGATCCGTAGAAGCCGGTCGTGAGCCCTTCCGGTGAGATGTTCGACGGGTAACCGAAGACGCCGAGTCCACCGATCATATACACTTGTGTACCCATGATGCCCATGATTCCGCCACCGACGGCACCACCGATACAGCTCATGATGAACGGTTTTTTAAGAGGGAGCGTGACCCCGTAAATGGCCGGCTCGGTGACGCCGAAGATGCCTGAAATGAAGGCCGGGATAGAGAGCGTTTTGATCTTTTGATTTTTAATGCGAAGGAAGACTGCGAGTACGGCACCGATTTGCGCGAATGAAGCCGCGAAGACGAGTGCGAGTACAGGGTCCGAGCCGAGTGACGTTAAGTTGTTGATGGCGACCGGGACGAGTCCCCAGTGCAAACCGAAGATGACGAACACTTGCCATAAGCCACCGAGGAAGAGACCGGCGACGAGTGGGCTCAAGTTGTAGACGGCGACTGTGGCGCTACCGAGCAACATACCAGCCCATGTCGCGATCGGTCCAATCAAGATGAACGTGAGCGGGACGATGATAAGTAATGTAAGAAGCGGGACGATGAACATTTTGACGACGTCCGGAATGACCGTCTTTAAGAAGTTCTCTAGCTTCGCTGCGAAGAACGCCGCGATGATGATCGGGATGACCGATGTCGAATACGTCATCAAGATGACCGGCACACCGAGGAACGTGATGTGAATCGGTGACTCGAACATGGTGCCGGCGAAGACTGTGTAGAGCGGGTCACCGGCCGTGAGCGTCGACAGCGTCGGATAGACGAGCGCCGCCCCGATGGCCATCCCGATAAACGGACTGCCGCCGAACTTCTTAATGGCCGTATAGCCGAGGAAGATCGGGAAGAAGTAGAACAACGAGTCGCCGATGGCGTTCAATAACTGATACGTGCCGGATGTCGCGTCGAGCCAACCGACGGCGACGAAGAGGGCGTTGAACCCTTTGATCATGCCGGTCGCGGCCAAGACGCCGAGGACAGGGGTGAAGATGCTAGAGATGATATCGATGAACCGACTGAACAATGATCCTTTTGGGCCGTCCTCTTCTTCAACAGGTGACTGGTTTTGGAAGCCGCCGACTTCAACGACCGCTTTATACACGTCCGGGACGTGGTTGCCGATAACGACCTGGTATTGGCCGCCACTCTTCATGACGGTGACGACACCGTCCATGTTTTTGATGGCTTCCGTGTTGGCCTTGCTTTCGTCTTTCAGTTTGAAACGCAAACGGGTGATACAGTGGACGACGCTGTTGACGTTCTCTTTGCCGCCGACGTGTTGGATAATGTCGCGTGCGAGCTGTTCATATTTCATGTCCGTTCCCTTCCTTTTCCATTGGATTTTTAGGTTTGCGTCAAATAAAAAACCTGACCCGTGTCAGATGAGATACGTGAAATCACGTAAGCCATCTGACTCGAGTCAGGTTATGCCCACTAAAGGTAACATTCCTGCGCAGGAGACCGTTCAGTTGTTATTTGATACTTGAAATGTAGCATGCAGCGAAATAAAATGTCAACGCTTACATTTAGGAATTTTCAGATTTCTTTTATTGGACACAAATATAGAAGGAAGGATTAAATGTAGGCAATATAAAAACGAGTGAAGAATCTCACTCGTTTAGGCTTAGCTTGATTTTTTTCTACGACGCATCATGAGTAACAAACCGACAGTCAGAGCAATCAGGGTAGCGAATCCGACAAAGTACCAAATTGAATTCGTAGTCCGGATTTCGGCAACATCAGTATTTATTGAATCTGCCTGATCCGAGATTGTCGAACTGTTTGTAAAGATGGCACCGTTTTGATTTTTAACAGCTACGCTGAACGTCTCATTCGGGAACGCCAATGTTTGCATGAGAGACGAGTCGATCGAGTCCGTGGTTGCTATGACAACTAGCGCTCGATTGGTATTCCACGGAGAGGGTTGAATCCACGCATACTCTGCTGATGTCTCAGGGGTAAAGCCATACTGTGTTAGATCAATACCTTTGTCGCCTGAAACAATCCAATCTTCTTGTTTCTCTTTCAAGATAGCTGCGTCTTCTGGATTCCCGACAAACATTACGGACCGCTCTTCAAGAATCGATTCGTCCAATTCCGATGCCCGTACAACTTCGACCTGATGGGTGAGCGGGGTGACAGGCAGACCGCTGATGACCGTTGCGACGTTTTTCAGCGTTGCCGAACTGTCATCATCCGGCACGACGAGCACCACACCTTTTTCAGTAGCAAATAGACTCGCCATATTCAAAAAGACTTCGTTGTTTGTATTCCCGTTACTTGTTGGGAGCGTCACTTGACTATCCGATGACACATAAATCCAGCGATCGACATCATTATCCGTACAAGGGGCTTCAGAGCGAAGACCTCTTGCCTCAAAGGAGACATCAAGGAAAGTGGCGCGTTCCAAAGTAGATGGAGCGACACGAATCTTATGGTGATAAAAACCCATGTCGTCCGGATCGTTATCCAATGGAATCGAATGTGGGACATTGTTAATCCAAGCAATCAATTCAGCGGATGGTTGCCCATCTTCTTTTACTGCTAGGCTCTCTGACAGTTTGTATGTGACATCGATTTCTACACTCGATGTCGTATCGATGACTGGGAGTGGATAAAAATAGTTTGTACTCTTCGTTTGCGCACCACTCAGGATTAAATCTGATGCACCGAGCGTACGGAGCGATACGACATCTTCCGCTGCCTGTGGGGAAGGTGTACTCGACAAAATTAGTTTTTCACCATCAAATTGTTGGCGGTGTCTTTCTAAGAGGAGATGATCTAATTTTCCTTCAAACGACTCTGAGTTGTTCGCTAGGACGAACAGGGCGTCCACGGAATTGCCTTTTTCGACCAAGTTCACGCGTTGCAACAACATCTCGTCATCTTCTAAAGATGTGTCGAGATCGTCAATGAGTGTGGCGACGGGACCGGTAAAGCCGTCCTGTTCCCCGATGAAAATATAGTTGCCTGTGAATGATTTTAGTTGTCGCTCGTATCGAATCAATACGTTATCTGAGTCGGACGCATCATTTTTTAATTGACGATATAGTAATAGGGCAGCTTCGTAAGAAGCTGCGTCAGGATGGTCTGGCAGCACGAGAGTCAATGTTTTGTTGAACGTTTGAGTAAACGTACTCGAGTATTCCTTCAAGGATAAGTTGGTTTTGTTGCCAATCGAAACAAAGCTGGAAGATCGAACCGTGAACCAACTCCCGGAAGTATTACCTGTGTCACACATTCGTCCACGCAGAATCCCGGTAAAGCGAACGGTGATTTCGTGAGTCCCTTTTGTCAAATGCTCATCCCTGAGTGGAATCGTCACACGATCTTCAGCAGATTTTTTTGACAATGCAATCGAACGGATTGGTTCCCCATCGATTTCAATTGTGACTGCTGAAGGCGGAATGAGTAATTCAGAGTGTGACCAATCCAAAGAGAGGAACTTGGATTTACTTGCAGGCTCAGCACGTAACACGGTGTACGTATACGTGCGAGATGATGTTTCTCCCGGTAAAATGTCATCGCTCATCGTCAAGGCACGTTCACTAATGGAGTCGGCGGATTTGATCGGTAGCGGAGAAGTGAGATCGCCAGTTGCATGAACAGGTAGTGAAAACGCGGTAAAGAGCAGTATACTACTTAGTAAAATTGAGATTGAGAATTTCATGTCGTTTTTCCTTTCAACCAAAACGGTCTGTTTTATACCATTTAACTTCTTGTTTGAATAACACACGTTTGATTTCTAAGTAGAGTGAATAAATGACGAGTATAATCCATAATTGACTGTACGTGAAGTACATCAGGATGACGGTGAAAAAGTTTTGTGAGTTAAATTCGGAGCGTTCGATACTGAGTGTTACAAAAACTTCTGTCACGAATAGTAAGAAAGCGAGAATCCACAGCACGAGTGTGATATTGCCGACTTTAAGACCGATGTCGACGAATAAATTGATGACAAATAGACTGTTCGATAGGATGACCCCGAAGAAAAATAAAAAATACGTAAAAAAGAAATAGAAAATATCGAACACAATTTTTTTACGTTTTAACGAGAACAGTTGGCGCATAAACTTCAGCACGACGTATTGGTTGCCGCGAGCCCATCGTGTTCGTTGCTTCCACCAAACCTTTAACGTTTGGGGCTCCTGTTCCCACGTCACTGCGGCAGGGAAAAAGCGAATATGCCAGCCAAGTTCATATACACGAATTGTTAACTCGGTATCTTCAGCAAGGGCTTGTTCATCCCATCCCCCAAGTTCCTCGATAATCGAACGTCGAATAGCGAAGTTCGTACCAGGAATAGTAGCGATTTTGAACCATTTCCACCGACCCGCTTGTGCCATCCACTGAAAGCAAATCGTTTCAATGTTGATCAGTCGAGTGAGCAGCGTCTCATAAGCATTAATCACCCGAAACTTCCCGACGACAGCACCTGCTTTCGGATCGTTAAGTAATCCCATCACTAAATGATAGACGCCATCTTTTTCTGGCGTGTTGTCCGCGTCATATACGACGAGTACATCACCGTTTGATTGAGATAGACCGAAATTGAGAGCGGACGATTTTCCTTTCCCTGCGAAAGCAGGGGTTGTCTTCACCACGTGAATGAACGGAAACTTATCCGCAAATGTTTGAGCAATTTCGCCTGTGCGATCGGAGGAATTGTCATTGATAAGTAGAATTTCGAGTTTGTCTTTTGGGTACTCGATGCGTGACATGGCACGAAGCGTCGCCGCGACGACTACTTCTTCGTTATGGGCCGGAATCAGGACAGATACTTTCGGTAAATCGTTCATATTTTTGGACCAATCCGTTATCGGTGCCTGATAGGTCATGAAGTGCCAAAATCCGCCTTGCATTAAAAACATATGATACAGCAGCATTGTCCAAATCATAATTAGCGAAAAGAGAAATAGACCATTTGCCATTGTTTATCCACGCTCCTTGAAAAGTCGTTTTTTACGTTGAGCGCGTAAAAAGAGGGTGTACGTCAAAAATGCGATGACGAAGAGCAAGGTTATCACTGCTAGTGCAGTTAGTGCCTGCTCTAAAAATGATTGAGGCATTAACAGACTGAGTCGATTCAGAATGTTACTGCGGTTGTCTTTTAGCACGAGCACTCCGTCTTCCGACT
This sequence comes from Exiguobacterium sp. s5, assembly GCF_018618075.1. NCBI lineage: Bacteria > Bacillati > Bacillota > Bacilli > Caryophanales > Exiguobacterium > Exiguobacterium sp. s5. Next base: position 422,251 of record NZ_JACSLK010000001.1, read on the forward strand.
GAACGGAAACTTCATCAGTTCGGACACGCTCGTCGCTCGTTCGTAAATCAAACCATGTAAATCCAGGTACGGACTCCATTAACGCCACGACTTCCGGTAAATACTCTGTTCCAATATAAGGGTGATAGAATGCGCCAATCATCGATTCACGGACGATGAGTGTCTCCTCGAGAGCACGTCTCATTTCATCAACGGGTCGAGGAATATCGGTACGGACGTAACCAATCGTTTCTGGATAGAGCGTCATACCTTGAAGGAGAGACGGTTTTGAAACGTAAGGTGTACTCCCTAAGACTTCCCAATTGGAGTTGCTCCATTGCACTTGACCGAACACATTCGTGAAGTATTCGGACGTTAATGCGTAACCTGAATGAGACATTGCGTAGTGTGGTGCTTCAAAACCTAATGGATGAAGACCTAGTGAGACGAGTTCATGAATTGAATTTGATAGCTTCGAGTGAATGTACGTCGTCTCTTTTTCCAATAACGTATTCAAGTACGACGTATACGCAGATTCGCTTGCGAACGACTCACGCCCTTTTAATTTTGGTGGCATTTCATCCGGCGGAGATAGAACGGGTTGATTGTTTTCTACGTCCCAAAACTCGAAGCCCTCACCAGTTTCTGACGAACGATATTGATGCGTATAGCCGTGTGCGATTACAGTAGCCCCACGCGCTTCAAGTTCGCGTAGTGTGTCGATTAATTCGGGACGGTCCGTAAACCGGACGGTGTCTCCATTCGCGGCATCGGTATAAACCGGTATAACAGCGAGTATAATCGGAATCTCTCGATCTAATAAATACGTGCCGACTTCCTTGACGAGTTCAGGGTCTGAGCTCGGATTGATATCTTCAAGGCGTATGTAGCCGACGTGGCCAAGAGAGGCTTCGACGTCGAAGAAATCGAATAGACTGTCCGCAATGAAGAGGGAAGGTCGGTTTAATAGATTTTCAATTCCCGCGTAAAAATTGTCTTTTGCCTGGATGAGAACGGGTAGTACTTTATCGTTACGAACAACACTCGCATGGGTAATCGATGAAGCCTCTGGTTTTACAGTCGTCACTACATCAGCGAATTCAAATGAAAGGCTTTGGTCCGTTCGAGCATGAAGAAATTTGGAGACTCCGGCGACTCGAGTCATCTCGAGTCCTTTGAATGGAGATAGTTGATTCGCATTTTGGCCGATTGCATATAATGGGATCGACGAATGATTCAGTAACTCACGGGTTGACTTAGGTAGTGTCGAAGTGGAGGCGCCATAATAAAAAATGTGGCTCACCTCTGACAGTGCATCAGTCCCTAAATCGATGTCCCGAATCAACTTGATTTCATCAGAGAAGCGAGACACGAGCGCTTCTAACTTATAGACGTCGGGCGGAGTCTCTACCTGTGAAGAACTGTAAACAATCACAACATGTGTAGGTTTTGCCGCATCAATCGGTGTCGGAAACAGTAGGAGTAGCAAAAAAATCGTAAGGCACTTATAACGCATAGCTCTTCAACTCGTTTCCAATCAAATTGAGTATCTCTGTTGGAGACTCAATGTCAGTTTCTTTTGTGACCGTATAGTGTGCAATATGATTGGTAAACGTAACGATTTTTCCGGAATCGGTTTTATAGTCGCCCAACATATCGCGGAATCGATTTGTCAGAATGAACATATGTTCTTCAGAAGCATGCGGTAGAATCAAAGCAAACTCTTCTACCGATAGACGAAATTTTTTATCGGTCGTACGTGTCGAGTTATATAATTGCTTACTAAAATAGTTCAGGAAGTTTTCATATTCTCGTTGCCCATACAACTTTTTAAACTCCATCAAATAGTCGATTTTGTATAAGAAGACCGTAAACGCTTCACCGTGGCGTCTCGTCCGATCGATTTCAAGCTGTAACTCGAGGACAAATCTGTCTTGATTGTCGAGTCCGGTTTCCGTGTCGATTGCAACGAGGCGACGTACTTGTTCGCTTAACGTTTGATTCAAATCACTGATTTCTTTTACTCGTTCATGAAGCGAACCACTTGAGATTACGAGTGCTAGGAGACAGAAACCATAGTAAAGAAGGGTGGCTTCTGAAAACAACAACGACTGGTCTTCAGGACGGAAAAAGAGATTCCAAAAATAAAGGCTCCCTAAACAAAAGAGGATGACGAGTGAAGTGAACAAGCCGGCCCGTAATCCCGTGAACAGGCTCAACACGATTGCGAATGCAAGTAACATGATACTTTCAGTGTGAACTTGACCCATTTCCGGCATATATTGAACAAATAAAACAAGTAAGATCATAAACACACATACATGTATGCTGACCAGGCTCGTCTTACGGAACGATGTATCCATCGAGAAGTCTCCCTTCGGCTAATAAAGGCAACAAATTATCAAATGAGTGAGTATGTTGCGTCATCACATCAATAAACCCACCGTTATATTCGGAGGATTCATCTTGAACAGCTAAGTCTCGAAGCCGCTCCATCACGACCTCCGCAAACTCGTCTTCACCACGTTCAAGCAGATAAAAGACAGCGAGCGCATAAACAGCTTGTGATTCGTAGGTGACAGTCGGTGTTCTGTTGCTACGATTATAGCGACCATAAATCGGCCCCATCTCAAATGATTCTTTAAAGAAGGTATAGAAACGGTCTGTGGCGAGATTGAACTGTTCATATCTCAAAGCGACGTACAGTTGATCAATCATATTGATTTCATCATCAAATGTATAAGTTTGATTTTGAATCGAATATGCTTTTGCAAAGAATGGCCCATCTGTGGGTGCTTCAACAAGCAGGTTCTTACTATTGGAATAAAGGTTGGACGAAGCAGGCATCAACTTGAGCGCGGCCTCATCTAAATAGCTGAGTGTAAGGATGTCACTCGATTCCTTTGTCTTCAAATCAACGTAATCGACAGGAAGACCCTCTTCTGTGGCAATCGTTGTCAGCGATTCGGAAATGTTGTTTGCGAGTTCCGCATAAGTCGGCTCATCGAATGACTTAGCAGCTAAATAGAGTGCATGGATTATCCGGGCATCATCAATCCAAGCGTTCACAGGACTGGTGAGTATCGCTTCATCCTTTTGCTCGAGGCGCCAGGCGACTAGATTCGATTCGTCCAAAAAATACTCGGTCAGGACGACGACTTGATCGGCGAATTCTCTTTCTCGATCACGTTCGACTAAAAAAAGTAAGTACAGGCCAAGCGATTCGGACAAAAATTCGTTTTGACGATCTGTGATGTTAGTACGAAGTAGTCCGGTTTCAATAAGAAGATGGGTTCGGATAAAGGCTTCGACTGGAAACTCGCTCTCATAGTCTTGAGGCGGTGCTTTAGGTTTTTCCTCCGAACATGCTGAGAGCAAGAGCAGACAGGAGAGGAAAAGTGGGAAGAAGTTGCGCATTGAAGTCTCCTAGATAATTGTGATGTGGTTCGTGATGGTTCCATGATGTACATCGGATGGAATAGGGAATGATTGAAGCGTGATAAAGAAATGATTTATAGACGTTAGAAAAATAGAATGAGGGCAGCGAAAAACACGCTAATTCGGATTTTCTCAATTTTGTATGAGGATGTCAATCATAAACCTGTAATATACAAAATGATTGAGAATTGGAACATATTCTTACTTTTATCCGTATACATGTAATGTAGAATAGGAGGGGTTTTGATGAGACGTGAACAACATATCCGCCGCCTCGTCGACTATGCGAAACAAAGTCAGCGCTGGGCCATCATTTTAGCAGTCGCATCGTTCATCATCACCGGGACACTGATCGATAAGGTCGACCAATCTGAATATCTCTTGCTTGGTTTCGGTTTTCTTGGCGTCATTCCGCTCCTCGTCCGCGAGTGGCGGTTCGGCACGATTCGAGCCTCGTTCAACGATAATGCGACGTATCAACGGCTCGTCCGGTTGCCGTTCTGGATGACGTTGTCCGGTTTAGCGATTCTTTACTTAATCTTGGGATGGTACGATTTTGGTTTACCGGGACCATCCATTTTCCTAACACTCGCCGTTCTCGTCGTCGGGATGTACCTGCTCCAACGCTATTTCGAGCGGATTATTTTGAAACTTGAACCGGACTATATCACCGACCGTGAGCTGCATCGCGAGCTGAAATGAAAAAAACGAGGTCACCCGACGCGGGGAGACCTCGTTTTTGTGTTCACAAGTATCGTTCGTTCATGATCCGACCCCTAATCGGTTTGGCCGGGGAGCCGTAGGCGACGACGTGGTTCGGGATGTCTTTCACGACCGTGGCACCGGCACCGATGACCGTGTCGTGGCCGATATGGACGTTGTGGATGACCGTCGCACTCATGCCGATGAACGTGCGGGCGCCGACATGGACGTTGCCGCCGAGATGGGCACCCGGGGCGATTGAGGCGAACGGTTCGAGCACACAGTCGTGATCGACCGATGCCATCGTGTTGATGATGCTGTGCGGACCGATGACGGCGTTCGGATTGATGACGCTGCCGGCCATGACGGCCGTCCCTTCACCGAGCGTCACGTTCTTGCCGATGACGGCGCTCGGGTGGATGGCGCTGACGAATTCAAAGTTTGGTGTCCGTTCGCGGATGGCACGCGCGAGTGACTCGCGCTGGACGTTGTCGCCGATTCCGATGATGCCTTTCTGGGCGACGACGTTGGAATGGACGAGACCGAGCACGGGGTACCCGGCGATGAACTTCCCGATTAAGGCTGGGTTGTCGTCATAAATTCCTGCGATCCGGTAGAGTCCCATCAATTCAAGAATATCGATGATGACTTGTGCGTGACCGCCTGCACCAAATATCACAATCCATTCCATGATTGGTCACCCCTTTTTTGCCGAAAACTGTCGAAAATATGGTTCTGTACGTTACTTATTTCCGATTCCCCGCATTTGAAACAAAACAAAAAGGAAGTTGCGAACATGATTTGATGTCAAAGCATATTCGAAGGGAAGAGGTGTGACTTTCTATAAAGGGATTTGTTCAAAAATCTGTAAACTTCCCATTTACAATCCAAAAGCATTATCCGCATTTCCGTTTTGTTGTTTTTCGGACGGGCTATTTTCCTAAGGTAATCTACTGATGGGAGGAGTGCTCGCCATGACTTTGAAACTGATGTATATCACGAACCAGCCGGAGATCGCGCTGCTCGCGGAACAAAACGGGGTCGACTGGGTGTTCGTCGATTTGGAATTGAACGGGAAAGAGGAACGGCAAGGCCATCTCGATACGGTCATCTCACGCCATGCGATTCGCGACGTGAGCCGGTTGCGCGCGGTCTTGAAGCATGCGGAGCTGCTCGTCCGCGTCAATCCGATTTTCCAAGGCTCGCGCTATGAGATCAATGAAGTCATCAATCGCGGGGCCGACGTCGTCATGTTGCCATATTATAAGACGGTCGACGAAGTCGCGACGTTCATCGAGCTCGTCGACAAACGGGCCGATGTCTGTCTGTTGTGTGAGACGAAAGAGGCCGTCGCCTGTATGCCGGACGTGCTCAAATTAACGGGTATTGACTACATCCATATCGGCTTGAACGACCTGCATCTGAGTTACGGGCAGAGCTTCCTATTCGAGCCGCTCGCCGACGGGACGGTCGAGACGGTCACGCGTCAAATGCAGGCGGTCGGCATCCCGTATGGCTTCGGCGGCATCGCCCGCATCGGGGAAGGGAAACTTCCGGCCGAGAAGGTGCTCGGGGAGCACGTCCGACTCGGCTCGGCGCTCGCCATCTTGTCGCGCAGCTTTTGCAACATCGGGTCGACCGGAAAATTTGACGCCAGACAGGCACAAATGTTCCAAGAAGGGGTATGGAAAATTAGAGCGTACGAGCAACAGCTCGAACACGCGACACCGGAGTGGTTGGAATTGAACCGGTTGAGCCTCGTCTCGACCGTCGATGCCATCGCGACGGAAATCCAGAACCGGAAGGGGATCTTATCTTGAATTTGCTGTCGACAGGAGTGCGGTTGACTCCTGAACAACTCGCAAAACTCGAACAACTTGGCTATACAGTGACGACGCTCCGTGAAGAGGCGGATGTCACAGACATCGACGTCTCAGAAGTCGAGGGCTTGATTTGTAACAACGTGTTCCAATATTGTCACGTCGACGATTTTAAACAGCTACGGTTCGTCCAAGCCGTCAGTGCCGGACTCGACCGTCTCCCGCTCGACGAGCTCGAGGATCGAGGCATCCGTGTCTACAATGCCGGTGACACATATGCCGTTCCGATGGCCGAATGGGTCGTCTGGCAGCTGCTTGACTTTATGAAACAGGGGGCGGCGTTCCGAGAGAAACAGGCGAACCGGCATTGGGAGAAGGAACGTCGTTTACGTGAACTGACTGGGAAGACCGTCGCTTTGCTCGGCCTCGGTCACGTCGGGGAGGCAATCGCGACTCGTCTCCGTGCGTTCGATATGACGATTATCGGTGTCGGTCATCGTGAGAAACAGGTGCCGTTCGTCGACCGTTACGTGTTGATGGATGAGTTGCACGACGTGTTGGCAGAGAGCGACGTCGTCGTCATCGCCTTGCCGCTCACCGACGACACGTATCATGTGATCGATGCTGAGGCGATTGCGGCGATGAAGGAAGATGCCGTCCTATTGAATGTGGCGCGCGGGTCGATCATCGATGAAGAGGCGCTCATCGCGGCACTCGAGGACGGCAAGTTCTTCGGGGTCGCCTTGGACGTCTTTGAGACTGAGCCGCTCCCGTCGGATCACGCGCTCTATAACTTCGAGTGGGTGACGCTCACCCCGCACAATTCGTACGTGTCGGACCGAGTGAAGGAGCGTTTGTTCGAGAACATCTTCCGCAACTTGCGGCAAGAACAACTTCAGTGACATGCGAAGCTGACCGAAGGGTCGGCTTTTTTCGTTTTTTATAATTCACGAAAAGATTATCCACGGCTCATTCCGTTTGTGAGTTACCAGAAAGAGCTTACGGGAACAACGAGGATAGAATCATCCCCATTTCTCACTCACATCATGAAACGACAACCTAGAAGGAGTGACCCACATGCCAAGCCTCACCCCGCTCGTCAGTCTCGTCGTCCCGGTCTACAACGCGAGCGCCTACGTCCGTCAGTGTCTCGACAGCTTGACGCAACAGACGTATCCGCACGTCGAGATCATCTGTATCAACGACGGCAGTACCGACGACAGCCACGATATCTTGATGGAATATATTCATGACCCGCGTGTCCAAGTGCTGGACCAAACGAACCGGGGCTGCGCTTTTAGCCGCACCCGGGGGCTTGGCATGGCCACGGGGGAGTACATCATGTTCATCGACAGCGATGATTGGCTCGACCTCGATGCGGTTCGTGTCCTCGTCGAGCATGCCGAACGGGAACGGGCCGATGCGGTCATGGGCACATACGTCCGGGAGTACAAGGGCCGATCGCTACCGAAGAAAATCTTTGATGCGGACTTTTTGTCGTTCGATGCGGACGAGACGAAGCGCCACGTCCATCGTCGCTTGTTCGGATTGGTCGGGGAAGAGCTCGCCCACCCGGAAAACGTCGACGCCCTCAATTCGAACTGTTTCACGCTCTATCACCGTGATCTCGTCAAACACCTAACGTTCGGGTCCGGTCCGTACGGTACGTTCAACGACCTCTACTTCCAAATCGAGGCGCTCGAGAACTGTCAGCGTTTCGTCTATGTCGACTACCCGGTCTACCATTACCGGAAGACGGACGCGGGTTCGATGTCGAGTGCGTATAAACGGGATCTCGTCACATCGCGGCTACAATTCTTCCACATCTTGATGCGTTACATCGAGACGCACCACCTCGGCGAGGAGTATATGCAGGCCCTCTACAACCGCATCGCCCTCAGCATGATCGGCATCGGCTTGAATGAACTCGCGGCACCGAAGTCGCTGTTCGCCCAGGCTGAGTCGCTCAAACAAGTGCTCCGCCAGGACGAATATAAACAGGCCTATTCGCAGATGGAGCTCGAGCATTTCGATGTGAAGTGGCGGACGTTCTTCCAGCTTTGTAAACATGAACGGACTGTCCCGCTCGTCTTGATGTTACATGGGGTCGACTATCTTCGGAAACGCGTGTGAGGAGGAGAAAACGATGAAACGAGTGCTCATGGTCGCCTCGGTCGTCTCGATGATCGAGAGCTTCAACCGCGACAATATCCGCATGCTCCAAGAGATGGGGTATCAAGTCGATGTCGCCACGAACTTTGAATGGGGCAGCATGTATTCGCCGGAGAAGATCGCCCGCATCAAACAGGACTTAGAAGCGAACGGCGTCACACTGTTCCAAATCGATTTTGAGCGCGACATCAAGAAGATGAACGGCCACGTCCGCGCCTATCAACAGTTGAAAGCCGTCATGACGGCGAACCGCTATCACTTCATCCACTGCCACTCGCCGATCGGCGGGGTCGTCGGCCGGCTCGTCGCGCGCCAGACGCACACCCCATGCATGTACACGGCGCACGGCTTCCACTTTTTCAAAGGCAGCCCGTCGCTCAACTGGATGCTGTATTATCCGGTCGAACGGACGCTCGCCCGCATGACCGACACGATCGTCACCATCAACGAAGAGGACTTCTCGCGGGCGCAGACGTTCAAGACGTCGCACACGTTCCGCATCCCTGGAATCGGCGTCGACACGAAACGGATCGAGGCGGTCATCATCGACCGTCCCGCCAAACGTCGAACGCTCGGCATCGACAGCGACACCGACTTCGTCTTGTTGTCGGTCGGCGAGTTGAATGAGAACAAGAACCACGAGACGATCATCCGCGCCATCGCCTCACTGCATGAACCGACGCTCCGCTATTTGATCGCCGGGACGGGTGACAACAAGGACCACCTCGAGCGGCTTATCCGGGAACTCGGACTCGAGCGGCAAGTGACCTTGCTCGGTTTCCGGGACGACGTCATCGAAGTGATGAAGGCGTCGGACTGCTTCGTCTTTCCGTCGAAACGGGAAGGGCTCGGCATGGCCGCGCTCGAGGCGATGGCGGCCGGACTCCCGCTCATCACGTCGAACGTGCACGGCATCAATGACTATTCGATTGACGGGGTGACCGGTTATAAATGTTCGCCGGAAGACGTGGCCGGATTTGCCCGGGCCATCCGGACGATGCAACTCGATTTCGATTTGTCCCACCAGATGGGGCTCCATAACAGTGAGTCGGTCAAGGCGTTCGACGTCGACCGTTCGAAGACGGAGATGCGACGCATCTACGAAAGTTTTGATCGACCGATCGCTTGAAGAGAGGAGGGAGACGCATGAAACTCGATACCGAGGTCGGCGTCGTCAAGTACTTGGTGCTGTTCTATTATCTGCTCGCGACGACCGTCTTTTACGCGCTCGCGATTTACGCGACCGGGAACGGCGTGTCGTACCATTTGTTCGGGGAAGGGGATGACGGCGTCTTCTACTGGGAACAGGCGATGAACGTGTTTTACGACTTGTCGTGGATCCGGACGTCCATCTATCCATGGGTCATCGGCAAGCTGATGCAGTTGATTGGCACCGAGAGCGTGTTCGCCATCCGGCTGTTCAATTTCGTCGGCATGGCGCTCCTTATCCACTTCGCCTTGAAACTCGTCGCTATCCAGCTCGCGACGGCAGAGCTCGGGGAAAAGGAAGAACGCATCCGCCACTACGCCTATCTGTACGCCCTGTTTTGCTTCATCGCCTATATCAGCCTGTTCATCAATATCACAACATCGATTTACCGGGACGTCTGGATTTACATGCTCTATATCGCAGCGACGTATCTCGCCATCCGCTGGTTGTTCGAGAAGAACTGGACGTACTTCCTGCTCTTGATTCCGACCGTCTGGTTGCTCGGCGAGTTCCGGACGTACGCGCTCCTGTCGTTCGTCATGGCGACCGTCCTATGGCTGACGCTGCAAGCGGTGCGCAAAGTCGCCGGACCGTTCGTCATCCTGACGCTCGCGCTCGTCATCTTCGGCGTCATCTATACGTTCTTCATGGATGTCCAAGTCCCGATCGTCGACAAGACGCTCCGATCGGCGCTCCAGTATCGCTCCGACGGGATCGGCTTCCTCGCCGGGGGCAGTCAGATGGGCATCCGGCTCGACGCATCAAACTACTTCGGTTTCTTAGTCAATTATGTACACAGTTACCTCGGCAACCTCGTCGGCCCGCTCCCATGGGACGTACGCGGCCTCACCATCTTGCTCGTCTTCTTCATCGAGGCGTTGCCGATGACGCTCATCTTGTTGTTCCTTTGGTCACGACGCGCCTACGTCACGAAAGTGCAACAGTTCATCTTGACGCAGGCGTTCGTCTGGAACGGCTTGATCGCCATCACGAACGATAATATCGGGACCGCGCTGCGGCTCCGCGCCATCGCCTATCTGTTGATCTTGCTCGTCTTTGTCGTCGCCTATAGCCGGCACCGGGCCGAACAAGCGAAACAGCCCGTTCCGCCTGTCGTTACGACGTAGACAAATCTTTCAAAAAAATGATAGGCATCTCCTTCCTGTTTGTATTTGACGGGAAGCGGGACGGGGAAATGGTCATTATCCAACAACGCATACAACTTTGAGTCGCACCAATGAAGGAGGTTAGGTTGCCGTGAAAGACATCAACGCATCGATTCGCGATATTTGGTTCATCCTGAAAACGAAGAAATGGGTCATCCTGTTCACCATGGTCCTAGTCGGGGGCATCGCCTATTCGCTCAGCCGCTACGTCATCCCGCCGACGTACGAGGCATCGACCCAGATCCTTGTCGTGCCGAAACAAACGGGGACGGAGACGCTCGACAGTACGCAAATCCAATCGTCCCAAGGGCTCGTCAATACGTATCGAATCATCATGAAGAGTCCGATCATCTTGAACGAGGTGCGCGAGAATATCGCCAGCGCCCCGGAGAAACTCGAGGACCAGATTGTCATCGAGAGCGAGGAAAACTCGCAAGTCATCACCATCCGGGCGACGGCTGACTCGGCAGCGCTCGCGTCCACCATTGCCAACGAGCTCGGACGCGTCTTCTCGAACGAAGTACCAAAATTAATGAATATCGACAATACGCAAATCTTATCGCCGGCGTTCATCCCGGCCGAACCGGTCGAACCGAATATCCCACGAAACACGGCACTCGGTGTCTTGGTCGGCTTCATCTTGAGCAGCGGTATCGTGCTCATGCGTTACTTGTTCAACAAACAGATCCGTTCCGAGGCCGAGGCCGAAGCCATCCTTGGCATCCCGGTCATCGCGTCAATCCCGTTGTTTGATCGCCAAATCGCGAAACCTGAGAAACGGAAGCCGCAGGAACCAAAAGTCGTAAAGGAGGGTGAACCGTATGTTCCGAAAACGCAACGAAAACTATCATAACCGGATGACGAAAAACTTGATCACCATTTATGAACCGAAGTCACCGATCTCGGAGCAATATCGGACGCTCCGGACGAACCTCGAGTTCACGTCGCTCGGCTCGAAGTTGCAGACGCTGCTCATCACCTCGACGTCGATGGGGGAAGGCAAGTCGACGACCGCGAGCAACTTGGCCGTCGTCTATTCGCAACTCGGCAAGCGCGTCCTGCTCGTCGACTGTGACATGCGACGCCCGACGATCCATCAAATCTTCCATATCGACTCACGGATCGGGCTCTCGAACGTGCTCGCCAAACGCTCGACGGCCGAGGCGGCCATCCAGCCGACCCAGCTCGACAACTTATACGTTATGGTCGCGGGCGTCGTCCCGCCGAACCCGTCGGAGTTACTGGCGGCCCCGGCGTTCCGAGAGATGCTCGATCATGTGAAGGACGACTTTGATATCATCCTGCTCGACGCACCGCCGATTATGCAAGTGGCGGACAGTCGGATTATTGCCCAGGAAGTCGACGGGGCGATTCTCGTCCTCAGCTGTGAATCGGCCGACCGGGATGAGGTCGTCAAAGCACGTGACCAGCTGCTTATGACCGGGGCGAAGATTCTCGGCATCGTCTTGAACCGCCGCGAATCGCGTCAAGGCAAGGACGCCTACTACTATACGTATCAATGAGGAGGCTCTACCATGGCGACCAAATATGCCATCGAACCGGAACAGGCGAGTTCGAATCAAATCAAATACGGCGCCTTGGTCTCGTACGGATCAATCGGGTTCAATATCATCTCGGGGCTCCTCTATACGCCGTGGATGATCAGCAAAATCGGGCAAGGGGACTATGGGTTATACGTCCTGTCGTTCTCGATTATCGCCATCTTCGCGTTCAACCTCGGGCTCGAGGTCGTCGTCGCCCGTTTCCTCAGCAACTATCGGACGCACGGTGACCGTGCTGGAGAGATTCGTTTTCTCGGCATCGCCTATAAACTGTTCTTCTTCTTGACGCTCTTATTGACGGTTGTCCTCGTTGTCCTCTACTTCCTGCTCGACGTCATTTACGGCAATTTGAGCGCGACTGACATGGAGAAGTTGAAAATTATGTATCCGATTGTCGGTTTCTACATCTTGATCACGCTGCTCGCCAAACCAATCGACGCTGTCTTTATCGTCAACGAGCGTTTCATCCAGCTGAACACGCTGCTCTTCCTCGAGAAAATTCTAATCGTCAGCTTCACGATTGGAGCGCTCGTTATGGGTTATGGGGTCTATGCCCTCGTTGTCGTCAACGCGGCGATGATTTTGCTGATCAACTTGTTTAAGTTGCTGTACGTCTGGAAAGGAACGGACACGGAAATCGACTTCACCGCGTCGGGAAAAGGGATGTATCGTGAGATTTTCGTCTTCGCCTCATGGCAGACGACCGTGTCCGCGACACAGAACTTCTTGATGCACATCATGCCGACCGTGCTCGTCATCTTCGCGAGTGGTGTCGCCGTCGCTATCTTCTCGATCGGGATGGTCATTGAAGGATACGTCCTGTTGATCGCCACGGCCGTCAACTCGCTGTTTTTGCCAAAAGTGACCCGGCTCAACCACTCGGGCGGTTTGAAAGATATCGAGAACTTGATGATTCGGGTCGGTCGCATCCAACTGTACGTCATCGGGCTCATCACGATGGTGTTCATCGCGATGGGCGCGGAGTTCATCCACTTCTGGGTCGGGGACGACTTCAAAGAGTCGTATGTCGTCGCGGCCTTGTTGATCGCGATGGGGATCATTACGCTACCGCAAGAGATTGCCAACATCCATCTCGTCGCGACGAACCAGGTCCGCTACCGGGCGTACGGGATGGTATTGTCGGCGGTGATCGCCTTGATCTTCTCGGCATTCCTGAGCGGTCCGTTCGGGGCGACGGGAGCGGCGCTGTCGGTCATGATTGGATACTTGAGCGGCAATACGCTGTTCATGAACATCATCTACGCGAAAGTGTTGAAGCTCGACGTGTTCCGATTTTTCCGAGAGTGTCATGTGAAGCTCGCCCCGGGATTACTGTTCGTTCTCGGACTCGGCTTCATCGTCCAATATCTGTTTCCAGCTGACACGTTGCTCGGCTTCGTCTTCAAAGGAATGGGACTCGTCCTCGCCTACGCCATCTTCATGTGGGTGTTCACGGTCGATGCATTCGAGAAAGACTTGGTCCGGTCGATGATCCCAAGCAAGCGATTCGGAAAGGGGGAAGTGTGATGGGGATGTATGAGACGTACGTCAAACGACCACAAGACGTGGTGCTCGCTTCGGCCGCGCTCGTCGTATTGAGTCCCGTCCTCGTGACGGTCGCGGGTCTCATCAAGTGGAAGCTCGGGGGACCGGTGCTGTTCAAACAGAAACGTCCCGGGAAAGACGGCGTCATCTTCGAGATGGTGAAGTTTCGGACGATGACCGATGAGCGGGATGAGCACGGCGAGCTGCTGCCGGACGAGGTCCGTTTGACCCCGTTCGGGCAGACGCTCCGGTCGCTCAGTCTCGATGAGCTGCCGAGTCTGCTCAATATCGTCAAGGGCGACATCGCCATCGTCGGACCGCGCCCGTTGCTCGTCGAGTATTTACCACGTTATAACGAGGAGCAGCGCCGACGACATGACGTCCGTCCTGGACTGACCGGGCTCGCGCAAGTGAACGGACGGAACCGACTGTCGTGGCCTGACCGTTTCGCGCTCGACGTGAAATACGTCGACAACATCACGTTTTTCAATGACTGGAAGATCATCCTGCAGACGGTCGGGAAAGTCGTGAAGAAGGACGGCATCTCTTCGGATACGGCGGCGACGATGGAGACGTTTATGGGGAATGAATGATAATACACCTTATAAATGAAACGAGCGGGCCATAGGGTCCTTTCGTTTTCTTTTGTGTCGTTTCTTTTGAAGAACTTCACGATAACGTCACTCGAGCCTATCGGCCAGACATGGTATAACTAAAAATGTGAATAATTGAACATAAGGAGGTTTATACATGAAACGATTTTATCTACTATTCGTCGGACTCATCCTAATGCTCTCTGCCTGCAGCCAAAGCGAGGCCGTCGAGTCGGCGAAGTTGCATACATACACAAAGTACGAGCTCCCGCTCGAGGACAAGGTCGCGCTCGGAGAAGGAAAACACGAGATTGTGTTCGTCTTCGACTACAGTTGTCCGTGGTGCAAGAAATGGATGGAAGAAATACTGCCGGAAATCGAGGAGCGCTGGATTGACACGAGCGAGGCAACGTTCAAAGGACAGCCGCTCGTCCTGTTGAACGAACAGTCGCAATTGCTCGCGAACGTGGATTATAACGTGGAACGGCTCATCCCGGACCGCTACTATGAGGTGCAGCGCGCCATCGGACTCGACTCCGGGTCTGACGGGTTCGGGACGGAAGACTACGCCCGAGAACTCGCGGCCGAGTTCAACCTCAACGCGGACGAGTTGCTTGCGAACCATGTCGACATTGGCATCCAAAACTCGCGCCTGTTCACGCGTGACTTCGGCGTCGCCTACGTGCCGACGGTGTACGTCGACGGCATCCAGCTCGTGGACGCGTTCAGTTTAGACGAGATGGAACACGTCATGGATGGAACGATCGAGGTCGGTGATCAAGTCGAACTCCCCGAGAACTAAAACAACCCCTCGTCCGCGACGAGGGGTTGCATCATCAATTCTCGAAATACGGTTTGACGAAGAACTCGAACAGCTCGGTGTCGAGCAAATACCGATTCATGTAAAACGGGTCGTTGTCCGGCGTGATCGGGTTCGGGCTCAAGATGAACGCCTGCTCGAGACCGAGGTCTTGTACCGTTTCGGTGACCGCATCGTTCGTGTTGCCGAACGGATAGGCGATCGTCGTGACGCGCGTCCCGAGCTCTGACTCGATGGCGGCGACACTCGTCTCTAAATCTTGCCGCAGTTCATCTTGCCTGTCTTCCGGCAAGAACACGGCGCCTCCGTCTTCGACATAATGCATGTCGTGCGTATGCGTCCCGAAGTCGGCGAGTCCACTGTCCTGCATATCCTTCAGCTCGGTCCACGGGGCGAGGTCCAAGTTTTGGAACGCCTCGCCGACGTGGCCGGTGATGATGAACAGGGTGAACGGGATTTGTTTGTCTCGTAAAATCGGGAACGCGTTCTCGTAGACGGTATGGTCGACGTCATCGAACGAGAGCCAGACACATTTGTCTGGGATCGGTTCGCCGGCAAGGTAACGTGATAGGTCAGTTTGCGTCGCGAAATGGACGCCTTCGTCTTGGAGCCACGTCATCTGCTGCTCGAACTCGTCGGCGTAGACGTTATAGCGAACCAGTTCGGAGGCGCCGGTCACGGACTCGACGAGCTTGTTCCACGCGTTCGGCTGTTTGACTCGGTGGTAATTGAGACCGAGACAGACGTTGTCTTTGGGGAGGAGCGCCGCGTCGGGTACTTCTTCATGTGTCGTCGAGGACACATCATATACTTTCCAGGCGATGCCCCCAATCAATAGGAGCGCGAATATCCATTTGAAGTAGCGCATCATTTCAACTCTTTCACCGGGTTTTTCTCGAAGACGATGACTTTATCGGACTGGAGGCGATGGATGTCCTCGGGCTCCATCAAGTCGAGGGCGAGCCAATCGTCGAGCGTCGTATCTTTCGGCATCTGACGCCGGTTGAGCGGTCCATATTTCCGTTTATTGTACGTCCGCCAAATGAACAGGAGGAGAGCGGCGACGAACGAGGAGACGAGCCCGAAGAAGAGCAGCTCGCGGATGTCGGCGTTCGTGACGTTCAAGGCGGTCTTGAGGATGGCGATATAGCGGTCGTTCACGTTCAGGACGGCGCTCAAGAAGAACCACGTGACGATGAACGTGTACAACCAGAACACGGCCGTGAGCAACAGCTCGATCCCTTTGCGGAACACGTTCTGTTTCGTCTTGACGAGAATCTCTTGCTCGTAATCATATAACTCACTTACAGGCTGCTTCTCCGTGTCCCCCGGTCTGGTGAACTCCATGTCGCATAGCCTCCTTTCACACGGGCCTTGATCGCTTTCGGCGTCGCCGCGATGACGACGAACGTGTTGAGCATCCAGTAGATGACCGGATACCAAGCGGCCCAGACGTAATATTTGAACACTTTATCGTAACGGGCGTCGTTCCAGAGCGAGATGATCAACTGGACGTGGCTGACGAGAACGAGCGCGAACGAGTTATAGGTGAACCAAATCAATAGATCTTGCATCGTGTCGGCCGTCACGAACAAGTACACCGTGACGATGAGCCAGGCGTACGCCCAAAGGACGCTGACGACCTGCTCGATATAGACGGGCCAAATCCGACGCTGGCGCCAGTCTTTGAAGATGTCGAAGTGACGCAAGACGACTTCCTGCCCGCCTTGCGACCAGCGTACGCGCTGTTTCCAAATGCCGGAGATCGACTCGGGGACGAGCATCCAACAGAGGGCGCGCGGCTCGTAGCGGATGTCCCAGAAGTTCTTCTGGAGCTTCCACGAGACGGCGATGTCTTCCGTGATCATGTCGCGGTCCCAGAGCCCGACCGACAGCAATGCTTTCTTCCGGAACATGACGATGACGCCGGAGACGGTCATGATTTTCCCCATGACGCGCTGTGTGCGTTTAATCGAGCCGATGATCGACGAGTATTCGACGAGTTGCATCCGGCTGAGGAGCGTGTCGCGGTTACGGATGCGCGGGTTGCCGGTGACGGCCCCGACGCGTTCGCCGCGGTTCAAGAAGTGACGGACGAGATAGTACGGTGCCTCTTCGCTCAGGAAAGCGTCCGAGTCGACGCATAGCAAATACTCGGAGCGGGCGGCGTGGGCGGCCATATGTAACGCGTTCGCCTTGCCCCGGTTCTCGTGACAGTCGATGACGCGCAAACGCTCGTACTCGTCGGCGAGCCCGACGAGGATGTCGCCGGTCTTATCGCGGCTGCCATCGTTGACGGCGATAATCTCAAAGTTCGGATACGTGAGGCGGTCCAAGTACTCGATCGTCTCGGCGATCGTCTCTTCTTCGTTATAACAAGGAATCAAGATGCTGATGAGCGGCCATTCCCGCTCGCTCAAGTCGAGTTCTTCCTCTTTCTCTCGCGTCAAGCTGAACAAGAGGGCGCCCGAGATCCAAAACAGCGCCATGAAGAACGGATACCAAAACACGAACTGGGCCAGTGGTTCGATCCAAGGTGCGATGTCGAGCCCGTAAAAAGTCATAATAGTCTCCCCTTATTTTCAAAAAAACGGTGCGATGCAAGTATGATAGCATCAAAAAAATACTTTCCCATCATTCTTAAAAAAGTTATGTGGCAACTGAAAAAAGCACTCGACGTCGCTGTCAAATGCCTTGTTGCTTGTTTTGTTTCTTTTGTCTGTCTTTGCGCCACTTCCAAACGAACAAACCGATGAGCGCGAGGACCGGGGCAGCGACCCATGGACGGGCTTCGATGATCGCGACGAGCTCGAAAATCGACAGCCAACCGCTGATCATGATCAAGATAAGCAGGAAAGTCTTGAGTCCACCTCGAATAGGAAACCAGTAGAACACGAACAGCGAAATCAAAAAGAAAGCGAGCAATCCCATGCGGTTATTCCTTTCTAGCCTCATTTTGACTCATTATAGCAGAGAATATTCACAGAGTGTTAGAGCCTTCCCTTGCTCGCCGCTTTTCGTTACTGTTAGGAGAAGACTATTGAAGGAGGAACTATCGTGAAATTTGGAATCATCGGCCTTGGCTATGTCGGACTGGCCACCCTGTGCGGACTGGCGAAAGCGGGGCATGAGGTCATCGGTGTCGAGAAAGATCAACCGAGACTGCTTCGTCTCATGAGCGGGGACGTCCCGTTCCACGAGCCGGGCATGGCAGACGTGTTACGTGACTATCCCGGCTCGATCACGTTCACAGACTCGATCGCCGACACAGAAACGGTCGACTACCTCATCCTTGCGGTCGGTACGCCGAGCAAGAGCGACGGCAGCTGTGACTTGACGTTCGTCGACGCGGCCTTGTCCGAGGTGAAGTCGAAACATAAGATCATCATCCGCAGCACCGTGCCACCGGGGACGACCGACATGTTGTCGATCATGTACCCGGCCCACACGTTCGCCGTCGTCCCCGAGTTTCTCCAAGAAGGGCGCGCGCTCGCCGACGTGTTGAAACCACACCGTGTCGTCATCGGCAGTGACAACCTTGAGATGTGCGAGGAACTCGCGGGCATCTATGGACGCCTCGGTGTCCCGCTCGTCTGCACGTCGCCGATTGACGCGGAGTTCATCAAGTACGCCTCGAACGCGTTTCTCGCCACGAAAATCAGTTTCATCAACGACTTGGCACGTCTCGCCGATAAGGCGGGGGCGGACATCACGACGATTGCCGACGGGATGGGTCTCGACCCGCGCATCGGACGTTCGTTCTTGAACGCCGGCCTCGGTTACGGGGGATCGTGCTTCCCGAAAGACATGCACGCGCTCTTGAACGTCGCCCACGAGAACGAGCTCGACTTGCCGGTCATCAGTGCCGCCATGCACTCGAACGACGCCCAGATGGGTTACGTCGCCTCGAAAATCGAGCACAAGAGCGGCCTCAAGGTCGCCTTCCTCGGTCTCGCCTTCAAACCGGGTACGGACGATATGCGTGACGCACCGTCGGTCACGCTCGCTCGCCACTTGGCGCTGCGTGAAATCGACATCATCGGCTATGACCCGCTCGCCAAGTGGGACTATCCACAGGCGATGACGGTCGAGGCGGCGCTCAAAGGAGCGGACGTCGCCATCCTCGTCACGGAATGGGACGAGCTCGTCAACTTGAAGCCGGAAGCGTTCGACGGGATGCGGACAAAACGGTTGATCGACGCTCGTAACGCGTGGAAATATGCACGCGACCCGGGTACTGTCCAATACGAAGGGATTGGCCGGATGCAAAACAAGGCGAATACGCCGTCATCGATGTGACGAAAGGCGAGACCCCGCGGGGCCTCGCCTTTTTTCACGCCTTCATCTGTTCTTTCGTCGGGCCCATGACGCCAGGGACCGTGAGTCCGGCTTGACGGAGGAGTACCGTCATCTGCCCGCGGTGGTGCGTCTGATGGTCGATCATCATGCGCAAGACGGCACCGCGCGGTTGCTTCGCGCCGTGGACGTCGACTTCTTCGAGCAGGTACTCGTCCGAGAACTGTTCGGCCGCCTTCGCGATCTCATCGGCATAACGCGCATATTGATCGGCGATCAGTGCCGCGTCGGTCGGTTGTGTCAAACTCTTCAGGGCCGACAAGCGGAAGCCGAGCAAGTTCGTGAAATAACCGAGCGCGGTCGTCACGTGCCAACCGATCCAGCCGAGTGAGTTATGACCGGGAACGATCTCCTGGCCGAGCGCCTCGTCGGTGACGGCGCGAAGCACGTCGAGCGTGCCGGTCGAGGACTTGGTCCAATCTTGTAGAAAGTCTGCTTTTGTCCGATACATCGAATTCCTCCTTGAGCGTTCTGACTCCAGTATAAGATATCGTCCAAGTCATTGGCACGCCTTATGATTTTGAAACATTCGGTCCGTTTTTCTCGTACACTATAGTAGAAAGGGGGACACCTCTATGTGGGGACTCGTGATTGCAGCACTCATTCTGTTCTTGCTCGGATTTGCCGTCCATCGCTTGGGCTGGCATTTCCTCATCTCGGGATATAACACGATGAAGCGCGAGGACAAGGCGCGCGTCGACATCAAGGCGGTGGCACGATTGCTTGGCTTCATGTGTTACGGCATTGCAAGCATCTTTCTCGTCATCGCTGCCATCGACATGTCTGGTCTCGACATCCCGCTCGAGCCGTTCTTCCTGCTCATCGTCTTGCTCGTCGTCGTCACGCTTTGGCGCAGCCAAAAGTATGACGGGAATATTTTTGATGAGCGCGGGAAACTTCGTCCCGGCGGCAAAAAACGGCTCATCCCGCTCGTCCTCGTCTTGACGCTCATCTTGGGTTTTGTCGGAGGTCTCTTGTTCTGGTTCAACCAACCGACCGAGGTGACGTTCACCGACTCGGCGCTCGTCATCGAGGGCAGTTACGGCGAGACGATTCCGTACGATGACATCGAAACCGTCACGTTGACGTATCGGCCGAGCCTTGACCGCCGGACGAACGGTGCCGCCGTCGGCTCACGCTTGACCGGTCACTTCCGGACGACAGGCGGGGAGGACGTGCTCGTCTTCCTCGACCGGGACATCGAGGCCGCCGTTCGCATCGACTGGAGCGGCAAGCCGATCTACGTGAACGTGGAGTCGAACGAAGCGACGGAAGCGTTGTATGAGGAGGTACGATTGAAATGACCCAACCCTGGTACACACGGCATATGCCGTTCTTCTTCTTGACGTTTTTGTTCGCGCCGCTGACGTTACTGCTTCTCGTCTGGCGCTGGGAGAAGTTCGAGGGACATGAGCGGGGCGTCAAGCTGTTCTTCGCCATCGGGATGACGGTGTTCATCGTGTTCGGGCTGTTGCCGCGCGGTTCGCTGCCCGTCATCTTGCCTGTCATCGGACTGTTGATCGCGTTGAAGCTCGTCTTCAATCTCCTCAAACGAAAAACCGGCTGACATATGTCAGCCGGTCGAACGGGGCTCTCGCTTAGGCGAGACGGCCTCTTTTTTCATTCACCCACGCCTCGAACGCAATCGTGTCGAGGGCCGGGGCGTAGTAGTAACCTTGGCCAAGCTCGACGCCTTCGGCGAGGATGCGGTCCAAGTCTTGCTTCGTCTCGATTCCCTCGGCGAGCGAGGTCAGTTCTTGTTCGCTCGCGAATCGGGAGACGGCGCGGAGGAACGACGTGCTGTCCTTCGCTTTTCCGCTGACGTACATGCGGTCGATCTTCACTTCTTGGATCGGCAAGTGCCAGATCGCTTCGAACGAGGCGTAGCCGGTACCGAAATCGTCGATCGACAGGCAATAGCCGAGGTCGGCGATATCTTCGAGCCGCTCGAGCTCGTTCGTATGTGACATGATGTCGGCCGACTCGGTCAGCTCGATCTTCAACCGGTCCGGGAGCCATGGATACGTCTCGACCAAGTCACGCAGCTTCGTGACGATCGACGGGTCGACGGAATGGGCCGACAAGTTGTACGACAACGAGATATCCGTGAACGGGGTATCGCGCCAGGAAACGAGCTGTTGCACGACCAAATCAAGGATCGAATGCGATAACCAAAGGATTTGATCGGACCGTTCGGCGATGCGGACGAACTCGTTCGGCGGCACGTAGCCGATGTCCGGGTGCTGCCAGCGTGCGAGCGCCTCGGCCCCGACGACACGGCCCGTCTTCAACTCGACTTGCGGCTGATAGGCGACGGTGATATGGCCTTGTTCGATCGCCTCCGGGAGCGCCTGTTCGATCAAGGCGGCCCATTGGAGCTGGGCGAGGATGCTCGAATCGTACCAGACGAACGGCGTCCGCGTCTCTTTGGCGTGTTGGAGCGCCTTCGTCGCCTCGAACAGGCAGTCGTTGTAGTTCGGTGTCGTATGCGTCGCCCCGATTTGAAGATGCACGGTCTGGCGTTTCTGGTTGATCAACAGCTCGGTCGGGAACAGCTCCAGCAACTCGGTCTCGTCGACGTTACGGAGCCCTTTCACATACAGCATGAGCGTATCGTCACGGTAGCGGCCGAACAAGTGGTGCGCGTACTTCTCGAGCCGCTCCTCGACGTGTCGGGCGAACTCGGTCATGAGCAGGTCGGCATACGTCGGGTCATACCAGTCGACGAGGTGGTGGAAGTCGTTCAGTTTGATCAACAGGAACGTGCCGTCGATGTCTTGTTTCTCCCACGCGCGGAGGAAACCGTACTCGTTATAGAGCTCGGTGGCGAGGTCGAAGCGGACGAGCCGGTCGACTTTGCGCTCACGCTCGACGCGCTCGGTCTCATCTTCGAGGATGAGGTAATACGTGAGCGTCTCGCCGCGCTTGAGCGGGATGATTTTGACGTTCAAGAAGCGGACATGCTCACCTTTCAAGTGCAAGATGAACTGCGCGCTCGTCCCGTTCTCCGTCACCCCGGCGAGCGCCTCGCGCAACAGGCGGCGTCCCGTGTCGGTGAATAGTTGGTTGATCTCATACAAGTTGCGTTCCCCAAAGAACTGGCGGAACACATCGTTTCGTTCGATGAAGTCGTACGTGTCATCGATCAAGGCGATGGCGAGTCCCGTCTCGGAGAAGAGCGACGACCAGCGCTCGTGATACCGGAGCAGGTCGTCCGATTGTGTCTCGAGCGTGTGCACCGTCGAGTGGACACTGACGGCAATCTCTCGGAGTTCGTCCTCGATGCCGCGGAAGTCATGATTCGGCGGGAACGATTCCGCGACCGGTTCCGTGCTCGGGTCGATGGCGAGGGCACGGGCCTTCAAGTGTGCCAAGTCGTGGGCATACATCTTGCGTGTGTAGCAGAGGGCGAGCAGAAGACCCGCCGACAACAGCATCGTGATGAGAAGGGCGGCGATGGCGAGCGTACCGTAACGGTCGCGCTCGGCCATGAGCGTGTCATCTGCCGTCGACCGCACGGTTTGAAGGGCGGCGTGTGAGTCCTCATAAAAGCTCGTCCCGTTGACGTAACGGGCCTCGAGCGTCGAATTGGCGGCCGTCACCCGTCCGAGTGCGAGCGCGCTCTCGATCAAGTCTTCGACCGATTTGGTTTTCAGCGACGGATCGGTCGCGACGATGTCTTCGATCAGCCGGGCCTCGTTCGCGATCGTCGAGACCTCGAAGTCGAGCTGGTCTCGGTCCGGCGTCTCGGCGAGCAGGTTCGTCACACCTTCGACGAACGCCATCTGCATCCGCATGACGGCGTCGGTCAATTCATAGGCGGTGTTCGCCTGGGCGGTCCGCTCGAGACCTTGGTAGAGCCAGCGCCGATTGATCGACTCGATGACGTCGAACGGTACAGCCTCGAATCGGCTCGACCCGTCTTCGTTCAACGTGTCCTCGAGCTGTTCAGAGAAACGGAGCAGGGCGTCCCGTTCACGCTCATCGACCCCGGTCTCGAAGTCGTCGAGCAATTGGATATTGTATTGGAGCGCCCGTTCACGGTACGGGGCCGACAACAGGGCGGTCGGTTGCTCGGAGTTCGCCTCGTACAGTTTGGCTGCGTGATGCAAGACGAGGTACGACTCGACCCCGGCCAAGTCAGAGGCATGATTCAAGTCGCGCACCGTTTCAGCGACGGCGACGTGCTTTTCTTTCCAGTAATAGCTCAGTCCGAGCCCGAATAACAATACGCCGATGAGACAAGCGACGGCAAGGGCCATCGTGTAAGTTCGGTACGGAATTTTAGCGAATCGATTATTTCCCATCGGACACCTCCTTCTTTCTCTTCCCATTCTATCTTTCGTGTTCGAGTCTTTCGAGGGAAATCCTGCCCCACGAAAAAAAACCCGACAAAGGTCGGGTCTTCCAATGCGCCGAAGGTCACGGTCGTTTGTAGCCGATGACGCGTGATTTCCAATATGGCTCTTTGCTGATCGTGTTGTAGCCGAGTCCGTACGTCCCGGCATGGATGAACGTGTCCGAATCGATCATGATGCCCATGTGTGACGGGCCGGCCGTGTACGTGTTCTCGAAGAAGACGAGGTCGCCTGCTTTCGGGACGAACGTCTTGCTGAGCTGTGTCCCGAAATAAGACCCGGACCAATACGTGGCGACGTTCGTGCGGGGCACGCTGTAGCCTGCCTGATTGTAGGCGTAATAGATGAGTCCAGAGCAGTCGAACCCACCGTTGGCCGGGTTCGAGGACGCCCAGATGTAAGGCGTGCCGACATATTTCTTGGCGACCGCGATGGCGGCAAGACTCTTCGCTAGTCCGTCAGACGAGCCTGACGGTGCCGTCGTAGAACCTTTCGGCACCGCTTTGACGTATGACGCCGCGACGAAACCGGTCGTGTTGCCGATATAGATTTGATGCCAGCCGTTCGACGTTTGGACGACCCGGAGCGTCTGTCCGGCCGTGACGCTGCCGATGACGGCAGAGCTTGTCGAGGCCGAGGCGCGGACGTTGAGCGATGGTGTATTGACGACATAGTCGAACGATTCGTTGCCCGCACCGCCGTCTCCGGCGTTCGGAGTGACCGGCGCGCTCGGTGCCGTCGTTGTCTGTTTCAAGTAGCCGGTGCTGACGTAACCGCTCTTGCCGTTATACGTGACGTACACCCACGTGCCGCTTTGTTTCGTCGCTTTGACGGTCGTGCCGTTCGGGATGTTCGTGACGAGGGCGTAACCGATCCCTGGGCCTTGACGGACGTTCAAATTCGCCGTCGTGACGTAAGACTGGTTGATGCTCTCTTCTTTGATGGCCGGCTTCGACGGTGCGACCGGTTGGATCGGCGTCGTTGGAGTAGTCGGTTTGACGGATGAATTCGTCAAGTAGCCGTTATGTACCCAACCGGTCTTCCCGGCATAGCTGACTTTCGTCCAAGTTCCGCTCGTTTTGATCGGTGTGAGCGCTTGGCCTTTCGGGATGGTGACGAGTACGTCGTGCCACGTCCCTGCGGCGCGGCGCAGGTTCAAGTCGGCTGTCGTCACGGTAGCATCGCTTGATGTGACCGGTGTAGACGGTGTGGCTGGAGTCGGTGTGCTCGGTGTGGCCGGTTTGACGGATGCGGTCGTCAAGTAGCCGTTATGTACCCACCCGGTCTTTCCGCCATAGCTGACTTTCGTCCAGGCACCGCTCGTTTTGATCGGCTTGAGCGCCTGGCCTTTCGGAATCGTGACGAGCACTTTATGCCATGTGCCTGCGGCGAGGCGCATGTTCAAGGCGTCTGTCGTCACTTGCGTCGAACTTGACGTCGCCGTTGTAGCGGCGGGTTTTAATGTGCTCGGGGCGCTCCCGCTCAATTTGAGCGTTTGGCCGATGGCGAGACGGTCAGAGCTTAAGTTGTTGCTTGCTTTCAACTGGGCGACCGACACGTTATGTGTTTGGCTGATCGACCAAAGTGTGTCACCGGCACGGACGACGTGTGTGCTGGCTGCTGCGACTTCGTCGGCCTGGGCGATGATGCTTACGGCGGCGATGGCTGCGAATGAGTACATGAGGCCGGACTTAGGGGACATGGGGTCACTTCCTTCTCTTCAATTTCAATTGACAATTATCGACAGGTAAAACGATACAAGTTTATTGTAGGGTTTACACATACGGCAAGCAATGGTGGAAATGGCTCAATCAGTGGATTCCGTTGAAAATAAGGTCAATAATTTTGGGCGTGGACGAAGAAGAAGTACTAAAGAAACAGGGGAATCGAAAATTGACTTTCTGTTGAATTTTGGAAACCTATTTATATATCTTTTCGTGCTATCATGAATGCAAAACGTTTGAACGAGAGTAGGGGACTTATGAACGAGGGGAACAATTCATCACAAACATACCGACAACATCAAGAGAAACTGTTCGAACTCGTCCGGATGCCCGACGTGACGGAGGAAGCGGTGCGACAGACGCTTCATTACATGTGCGAAGTCGTCTCCGACATGCTCAACGTCGATACGGTCTCGATTTGGCACTTTGACGAGACGTACGCATCGATCAGTTGCCAAGTCGCCTATTCGAAAGAGAGTGGCCCGAGTGAGCCGGCATTGACGGTCATGCGTGGGGACGCACCGGTCTACTTCGACGCCCTGCGGACGAACCGGGTGTTGCCGTTTGAGAACGTCCGGACCCATGAGTGGGTGAAGGACTTGTACCAGCAACATTTCGTGGAAGGGCAGCGGGTCTACTCGATGCTCGACGCGCCGATCTATGCGAACAATCGGGCCAAAGGGGTCATCTGTTGCGAGACGTTTGAGCCGCGGCAATGGACGTTCATCGAGGAATTGATTGTCAGCACGCTGTCCGATTTTATCGCCATCCTTTATCTCCGGCTCGACCGTCAAGAGATCGACGACCATCTCGCCAAGCTCGCCTATACGGATGAACAGACCGGACTCATGAACTTGAACGGCTTCATCGAACGCGTGGACGCGCTCCGGGAGCAGACACCGCATCAGCTCGGGTCATTGATTTATTTGCGGGCGGACGAGTTCCGCTCCGTCGAGACGGCGATCGGTATCCAACGGGCAGACGAGATCGTCATCGAACTGTCAGAACGAATCCAGCAAGTCGTCGACGTCTCGCTCTTGGCGCGGATTTCTCAATCCGGTTTCTTGCTATGGACGCCTTACGGGGACCGAATCAAAGTCAAAGGATATGCCGATTTGATTTGCGAGACGGTGACGAACGAGCCGTTCGCGGTCGGGGAACTCGATGTCGTCTTGACGATGAGCGCCTTCATCTCGATCGAGGACAAGTCACGTTCGACGCTCGAGATGATGGACACGACTCGGATCACGGCCAATGAGCGTCACGTGCAGCGTGGAGGGATCGCTTTTTACGAAGAAGAGATGAGCGAGAAAGCGACGGCACGCCTGACGCTTGAGATGAACCTCCGTAAAGGGCTCGCCTTGAACGAGTTCACACTCTACTATCAGCCGAAGATCGAAGCGGCGACCGGAAAACTGAATGGATTTGAAGGATTGATGCGTTGGATTCATCCGAAACACGGGTTGATCCCACCGCTCGACTTCATCCCGATCGCTGAGTCGACGGGCGTCATCATCGCCCTCGAGGAATGGGCACTCGCCGAGGCATGCCGTCAGTTGAAAACGTGGCACGCCTCGGGACGGATGTATCAACTCGCACTGAACTTGTCGGCTCGTCATTTTCTATCGGACGGGGTCGTCGAGAAGTTGGGCCAAATCGTCAAAGAGATGGACGTCTGTCCGAACTATTTGACGTTCGAGATCACCGAGAGCGTCGGGATGGAGAATCAACAGCACGTCATCGAACGCTTCATCGCCTTCCGGGAACAAGGTTTCTCGATCTCGATTGACGACTTCGGGACCGGCTTCTCGGCGTTCGTCTATTTGAAGCACTATCCGATTCACGAGATTAAAATCGATCGTCAGTTCATCCAAGTGACGGACAACGACCCGACCGGCAACGTCATCGTCCAGTCAATCATCGAGCTCGCTCGCGGGCTCGAACTGAAGACGGTGTGCGAAGGCATCGAGACGCCGGAACAGCTCGACACGCTCCGTTCGCTCGGCTGTGACGAGATGCAAGGGTATTACTTCTCGCGTCCGCTCCCGATCGACGAACTCGAGATGTGGATCGAAGACTATGAAACGACAAAGAAGGATTCGCTCCGTTGAGCGGATCCTTTTGACTGGACCGTAGACATATCAAATGTCTGCGGTTTTTGTTTGCCCCCTAGACCCGACTCGCTTTTCTGGGGGCAAGCAGGGAGCCGTATTGCGACTTTGTCGCTGCCGGGTCTCCCTTTGCTTGCTAATCCCCTAGAAGTCGATTCGTGTCCTTGGTCGGGCTAACTGTCTTTGACACTCCCACGATTGAAACCGTGGGATTCTGAAGTGCTTGTGCGAGCGCAGTCCATTTCTGTTTTGCTCAAGCCTTCAGTTGAGGGTGTGTCACCACCCCTCCTGAGACAGACCCTATAGGTTCTCAGGCTGATAGACTGTTACCACCCACCACAGGTCGTTGCAGTTGTGTCCACCAGATGTTTTAGCGTCTTTTACGTGACGACAGGCATCGTTTTACCGGTCACATGTTTTCGTGACCGAA
This sequence comes from Exiguobacterium sp. s5, assembly GCF_018618075.1. NCBI lineage: Bacteria > Bacillati > Bacillota > Bacilli > Caryophanales > Exiguobacterium > Exiguobacterium sp. s5. The sequence goes on from NZ_JACSLK010000001.1 coordinate 450,237, forward strand.
CCGGATACGATTCTCAAGGAGCGATGGACACGGGCGTTTTAGAGACTTGTACTTGTCTATGGGATATATATACCCGAATGTCGGATGTTTTTCACATCCGAACTCACTTTCATCCCATGCCTAAAGGCGGGCTATGCCCGGTATGGGCTTTCCCGCTCGTAAAATCTGTAATTGATTGTGTCATGCCGGCAACTCGATGCGAATCGTCGTCCCGGACCCGCGTTCACTCGTCACCGTGACGGCGCCGCCGTGCGCTTTGATGATGTCCCGGGAAATGGCCATCCCGAGCCCGCTCCCGAGCGCATCGGTCGTGTTCGTGCCCCGATAGTAGCGCTCAAAGATGTACGGGAGGTCCTTCGCATCGATGCCGGTGCCATCGTCTTGAATCGTGATCGTGTCGTGCGCGACGGTGACACGGACCGCGACCGTGTCGTCGTTATGGAGCAGGGCGTTATACAAGAAGTTGAGCAACGCCCGCTTCATGAAGTGCCGGTCGATGTTCCGCGTGGCCGCATCCGTGCTCGCGAATGAGATGTCACGCTCGGAAAACCGCGCGTCGTTCAACACGTCGATGACGAGCTCACGGACGAACGGCTCGAGTCCGGTCTCGATCGTTTCGAGCGGGAAGTCACTGTGCTGGAGCCGCATCGTCAAGTTGAAGTCGTCGATCAGTTCTTTCATATACAAGGCTTGGCGTTCGATGACTTCGGCGTATTGTCGTCGCTCTGCTTCCTCGAGGTCACGATCGTCGAGCAGTTCGGCGTAGCCTTGGATCGAGGCGAGCGGTGTCTTCAAATCGTGCGAGACGTTGCTCATCCACTCTTTCCGGCGTGTCTCGAGCTCTTCCCGTTCCGACTCGTACGTCGTCAACGTCTCGGACACGTCGTTCAAGTTGGCGAAGACGGGTCGATACATGCCGGGTCGTTTCGGTTCGACGGTCGAGAAATCACGCGCCTTCAACTGGGCGATCCGTTCGGTCAATCGATAGACGGGTTTCGTCAAAATCGAGGTGAAGGCGAGTCCGATCAGCGCGGCGACGGCGAGATCGACGATGAGCAAGATGAGCCCGGCCTTCGACAAGTAGGCGAGGACGGACTGGGGGTCGATCATCGTGACGATGCGGCCCTCGGTCGCCTCGGGGAAGCCGACGAGATAGCTGTAGTCCTCGAACTCGCCGATGAAATAGAGGACGAGGTCGTCGTCCTTATATTTGTAGATGTGAATCAATTCGATCGGCGAGTACGCGTCCGGTGCCGTCGTCGGCGCATCGATGTCACTGACGACACGGCCCGACTCGTCGAGCACTTGCAGGAACGCGTTGTTCGCCTCGAGCGCGCGCACCCCGTCCGGACTGACGACCGGTTCACCGTCCTCGAGCGTCATATATTGGTTGAACGTGCGCGTGAACGTCTCGCCGGAGCTGCTCTCGACGTCATCAATCCCGGTCCGCTGATTGATGAGGAGTGTCACGAGGATGATGACGTTCAAGATGACGACGATGGCGACGATGGCCAGGATCGATACCAAATAGTTGCCGGTCAGTTTCCATTTCACGTGTGAGCGCCTCCTATGCCTCGAACTTGTAGCCGAGCCCTTTGACCGTCTTGATGTAGGTCGGTTGGGACGGGTTCGGTTCGATTTTTTCTCGGAGTCGGCGCATGTGTACCATGACCGTGTTGTCGGCACCAGAGAAATCTTCGCCCCACACTTGCGTGAACAGCGTCTCTTTACTGAGGATTCGGTTCGGATTGCGCATAAAGCAGGCGAGCAGGCCGACTTCTTTGGCCGTCAGCTCGAGCCGGACCCCGTCGCGATCCACTTCGGTGCCGTCCGCGTTCAAGCGGAACGGGCCGACGACCGTATCATTAGGGAGCTCGGGTGCGTCATAGAGCGAGACGCGACGGAGCTGCGCCTTGACACGGAAGGCGACTTCTTTCGGGCTGAACGGCTTCGTGATATAGTCGTCGCCGCCGATGGCGAGGCCGAGAATCTTGTCGACCTCGTCGGATTTGGCCGACAAAAATAAGATCGGGATATTCGACGTGTTCCGGATTTGCCGGCACAGCTCGTAACCTTCGCCGTCCGGCAACATGACGTCGAGGATGGCGAGATGGGGTGCGAACGCCGTGAACGTTGCGAGTCCGTCTTGAATTGTGTGGGCCGTCCGAATCTCGCGGAAGCCTTCTTTCTCTAACGCTTTTTGGATGAGCGTACATAAATCTCTCTCGTCGTCGACGATTAAGATGCGTGGTTGTTCCATGATCATCACCTCTCGTTCAAGCATAACATTTAAGCTTTTTGTAAGGTACGCGTGATTTTCAGTTAAGGTACGGCTTGTATCGTTGTATTCAGAAAGAGGTGCTGAACAATGAATCCATTACTACAAGTTGATGCCATTAAAAAAACATACGTGACCGGTGGCAACGCCTTCCATGCACTCGATGGGGTGTCGTTCACGATTGACCACGGCGAATTCGTCGGGATCATGGGGCCGTCGGGCGCCGGGAAGTCGACGCTGTTGAACGTGCTCGCGACGATCGATACGCCGACGGACGGGGACATCCTCGTCGACGGCGAGAATATCGCCAAGCTCGAAGAAGAGGCGCTCTCCGACTTCCGCCGCGACCATCTCGGTTTTATTTTCCAAGACTATAACCTGCTCGACTCGCTCACGGTCCGGGAGAACATCTTGCTCCCGCTCGCCGTCACGAAGACACCGGTCGAGGAGACGCGGTCGCGCGTCGACGCGCTCGCAAAACGATTCGGGATCCAAGCGATCCTTGATCAATACCCGTACCAAATCTCGGGCGGTCAGAAACAGCGGACGGCGGTGTGCCGCGCGCTCATCTCCAATCCGAAGTTGATCTTTGCCGACGAGCCGACGGGTGCGCTCGACTCGAAGTCGGCGACGGATCTGCTCCAGACGCTCGCCGGGCTGAACGAGGCCGAGACGACGATCATGATGGTGACGCACGATGCCTACGCCGCGAGTTTCTGTCGCCGGGTCCTCTACATCCAGGACGGACGGTTGTCGAAAGAACTGATCCGCGGCACGACGTCGCGCGACGCCTTCTATCAGACGATCCTTGACGAGCTGAAGGGCGGTGCGTCCGATGACGCTGTTTGATTTGGCGAAGAAGAACGTCGCCCGCAACTTGTCGCGCTATGCGCTCTACGTCGGGACGACCATCTTTTCGATTATCATCTATTTCACGTTCGCGACGCTCAAACATAGCGACGAGATCAGCGGCATGGCCGAGACGTCGGGACAGATCCGCAGCCTGATGAGCGCCTCGACGTTCATCTTGCTCGTCTTCGTCGCCTTGTTCATCGCCTACTCGAACGCCTTCTTTTTAAAAGGACGGAAACGCGAGGTCGGGCTCTATTTGCTGCTCGGGGTGCGCAAGAAACAAATCGGGACGCTTCTTTTGTTCGAGAACCTCGTCATCGGAGCGGTGTCGCTCCTTATCGGGATCGGACTCGGTCTGCTCGGTTCGAACGCGCTGTTACAGCTGTTGCTCCGCTTGATGAACAGCGATTTGTCGATTGGCTTCACCGTCTCGACGTCGGCGCTCATCGAGACGACGCTCGTGTTCGTGGCCATTTTCTTGTTCACGTCGTTCCAAGGCTATCGGGTCATCTATCGCTTCAAATTGATCGAGCTGTTCCATGCCGACCAGAAAGGGGAGGACGTCCCGGAAGCGAGCCCGTTCATGGCGCTCCTCGGGGTGCTCGTCCTCGGTGCGGCCTATTGGCTCGCCTTGCAAGACTTGGCGACATCACCACTTTGGGGATACCTCACGGCAGCGATGCCGCTCCTCATCATCGGTCTCACGATCGTCGGGTCGGGCCTATTGTTCCATAGCGTCCTCATCTTCATCCTCGGCCGCTTGAAAGCGAATGAGCGTTGGGCGTGGCGTCGGCTCAACTTGTTGACGACGTCACAGCTGTTATACCGGATCCGTGGCAACGCCAAGACGCTGACGCTCATCAGCATCATCAGTTCGACGGCGATCACGGCCGGCGGTGCCATCTTCAGCGTCTATTATTACGCCGAGCAACAAGTCACATCGTACGCCCCGTACACGTTCGCCTGGCAAGGGGAGACACGTGACATCGACGCCGACGTGCTCCATCAGACGACGGTCCTCGAGAAGACGGTTCGTGTCGCTGGGGAGATGGGAGAACGCGAATATGGCGTCATCGACGAGTCGACGTTCCGTGACGTCGCGTCCAATCTGGGCTGGGATACACCTGAAACGCTAGCCTCCGACCAGGTCTACTTGATCGATCCGTTCTATGACGAGCGGTTCTCAGAAAACGTGACCGCGGTCGAGCTTGATGGCGTGACGCATGAAGTCTCCTCCCGCTATGAGGAGACACCGCTCAACGTCATGACGTTCGGCGGCTTGCTGCTCGTCACGCCGGACGACGTGTTCACGGCACTGCCGGGAGAGGCGTTGGCGTATCAGGCCGTCTCGGTCGCCGATTATAAAGAGCAGACCGCCTTATCCGAGTCGTTGTCGATTGAGGCGAACTTCTCGAGCGCGACAGCGTTGTATAGCGAGTCGATGGCCGTGCACGGCGCGCTGTTGTTCGTCGGCAGTTTCCTCGGACTCGTCTTCCTCGTCGCCACCGGTAGCATCATCTATTTCAAGACGATGACCGAGGCTGAGGAGGACCGGGCCAAATACGCGGTGCTGCGGAAAGTCGGCATCTCGAAGCGGGATGTGAAACGGACGATCCGTCAACAGATTGCCGTCGTGTTCCTGGCGCCGTTCTCACTCGGGATCGTGCACGCCTCGGTCGCCCTCGTCGCATTCTCACGATTGCTGGCGATGGATTTCACGGTGCCGGTGCTTGTCTGGATGGGTGTATACAGCGCGATTTATGCGCTCTACTACGTGTTGACCGTACGACGGTTCACGAAACAAGTGATATGAAGGAGAGAACATCATGAAAAAAGGAATCATCGCGAGCCTCGCGCTCATCGTCGTCGTCATCGGTCTCGTCAATATCGACTGGCAACGGCTAGGGAAAGATCATGTCTATGTGCAGGTGGGAGAGGTCACGGAAGTGGAAGAGACGACACTCGACTCGGGTGACGTCGTCCGCCGCTACGTCTACTCGACAGAAGCGCTGACGAAGGACGGGGACTCGCAAGCGGTCACGTTCACAGCGGCGAAAAAACTTCGGGACGGGGCGTACTTGAAGTTGTACGTCAAAAACAAGGATGAGGTTACGTCATACGACGAAGTGTCTGTCGCGGACGTCCCCGAAGCGGCACGAGAGAAGTTATAAAAAATAAAGCACGGTGCATAACCCGTCTGTGGGAATTGAGGTGTCGTGCTTTTTCGCATGTGTCATGAATTGGGGCGTCCCATCGAAATCGACTTGCTCTGGGTAACAAGCGTATAATAGAATCACTAACACTTTAAGAAAGGAAGCGGGCTATATGTTTGAGCAACTGACGAATAAAAAAGAGCAACTAGATCAAAGCCGACCGCTGCCGACGTATACGCTTCAAAGTTTGAGAGCAAAACTCTTTTTAGAATGGACATACAACTCGAATGCCATTGAAGGAAATACGTTGACAATCAACGAGACCAAAGTGGTGTTGGAAGGTATAACGGTTGGCGGGAAGACGATGCGAGAACATCTAGAAGTGATCAACCACCAAGATGCCATTTCCTACGTAGAAGAAATTGTTCGACGTGAAGAGCCGCTGACGGAGTGGCAAATTAAAAATTTGCACCGTCTCGTCTTGAAAGGCATTGATGATGCGTATGCAGGCGTCTATCGGGATCAGCAAGTGTTTATTGCCGGAGCCGCTCATGTGCCGCCGCCTCCTTATCTCATTCAAGAACAGATGGAGCAGCTGATAAATTGGTATGAAACAGAGACGAATACGATGCATCCAGTTGAACGGGGTGCTTTATTGCATGCTAAGTTCGAGGGGATTCATCCGTTCATTGATGGAAATGGTCGTACGTCTCGGTTATTGCTCAATTTGGAGTTGATGAAGTCCGGTTATCCGCCTGTCGTCATCAAAGTCGAAAATCGCCTGAGTTATTACAATGCGCTAGATCGGGCGCATACGACAGAAATGTACAACGACTTTATCAATCTGGTCGCTACAGAGGTCGAAACATCGCTTGATTTGTATTTGAGCGCCATCGCCCCTCGTCCATCCAAAAACAGCCCTTCCTGAATCGTCAGGAAGGGCTGTCTCATGTCCGCTCATTCATGCGGCAGTTTGGTTTTTAATTCTAACTGGAGTATGTACGCCAATTCTTTATGGGCCAACTCGGAGAAGTTCGTCTTTTTGACGTGTGTCCGGGGCCGTAGTCCGCATTCCAATGCGATGTCGACGATAGTCCGAATCTGATTTTCCGTATAGAAGCGCTTGCGTCCCATCGTGAACGGGGTCGGTGGCAAGACGCCGTCGGTTTCCCATTTGATCAGCTGTTGCTGGCTACGGGGAATCCCGGCGACATGAAACGCACGGCTCAGTTCTTTTAGTGGATAGACGGTCAATGGGCGTTCGTTGTACAGGAACGGCTTCGCGTTTTCAGGGCGATAATCATCCCAGTCGGTCGCGTAAAACGTCAGGTCGGTATGGTCGAAGTCGAGTTGAGCGGAAGGAATAGAAGTGTTGAGTGCGAAGTCTAAGCTGTTCATCTAGAGTATCTCCTTCTTCAAGTCAAACTGGTCATTTCGAAAATGCCCTCCTCCGTATAGTACCCCATTTTCAAGTAATTAACTGTCAGTTTTTTCAAAGTGGGGAAATGAATTCGTGGGACTTTAGGCGTGTTTTCAAAATTCGGTTGACGCCTATTAAGATACCCTAATTGGTATGTAAATTCAAGGAATAAAGCCGATTTGTGACGATGAATGCGCCTTCATTCAGAATGGGTCTATAGTCGTTACAAAAAGGTTACAAGGAAATATGAGCAAACATTCACCAACTTCGGTTAATAGGGGCGAAGGAGGTGAGACATATGGCAGTGTATCGAGAATACGCAAGCGTCTTTTATCTCGACACGAAGCGGCTCGTTGACGGCAAGGAAAAGCGTCAGCTCGTCCGGTTCGGTCCACTCGGTGCGCGGATGGAGACCGAGGAGATCAAGCAGTTCGGTGATCTGTTGATTCCGCTTCTCGCGGTCGAATCCGCCGCATACGTCGTGTCGCGTGAGTTCCACGTGACGTTCTAATTGGAGGAACCCCTGATGCGTGTACTAATGCGTTCCGCCGGAGCCTTGTCCGATGAGCGGGTGGGCACATGAGCTGGCCCGAACTCATCTCGAATCTCGGCTTCCCGATCGTCGTCTCGCTCTATCTGCTCCATCGGATTGAGACGCGCCTTGAGCGCATGATTCAATTGCTCGAGCGTCTCGACTCGACCTATCCATCCGAATCGTAATCCATCCCTGAAAGGAGCCATCCCCCATGGCCGTATTGACTGAAAAGAAAGCGACGCTCGTCTTGACGACGCACCATGATTTGAACAGCTTGAAACCGACGAAGAAAACGCAGCGCTTCGGTCCGATCCGGGCGGCGCTCACGGCTGACAACGCCGAGGCGTTCGGCCACCTCATGCTCGACTTGACCGAGCAAGAAGATTTCACCGTGTCGGTCGTTCGCGAATACGATCTCGTCTAATCACACCCACATCCAAGGAGGACTAACCCATGACTGAGACTAAAGTAGAAATCGCATTTTTGGATATGTTCAATAAAGTATCACGCTTCCGTTTGAATAACGTGAAACAACCGGTCGATCCGTTAAAAGTTCAAGCACTCGCCGACTTCATGGTCGCCAACGACCCACTCGGCAAGAGCGTCGTCAAATGGACAGAAATCAAGATGATTGAAGGCACGCAAACCGTGTTGAACGTCCAATAACGAGTCAAGAGATGACTGAGTTTTCAGTCATCTTTTTTTATTTTGGTCAATTTCCTTTAGATTCCTCGACGTCAAGACGATATAGGAAGAAACGTTGCACGCGAGAGGGGAAGATACATATGTCAGTGAAACAGAAGTGGAAGGTGTTGCGGAACCGTTTGAACGTCCGGCGCTTTCAATGGAAACCGAAGTGGCGAAAGTCGAGCACGCGTGAAGGGAAGCGGGTGACTGGCAAGAACCTGACCATCCGTCAAAAGCTGTGGGGACTCGTCATCCTCGCGCTCCTCATGGTCGCAGGGGTCGGCGGCTATTCGCTCTTGTCGCTCGCCGATGCGAACCGGCAAGGCGATGATATCGTCAACAACTGGAGCAAAGGGCTCGACTACGCCCATGAACTGAACACGCTCGCGGCGAACTATCGCGCGCTCGAACTCGAACACATTGTGACCGACGACGCGGCCGCGAAAGAAGAATTGATGACCGAGATGAAAGACATTCGGACGCGCATCAATGAGATCGCCCCGAAATACGAACAGACGGCGACGGGCGAGACAGACAAAGAGCTGTTCGCCAACTTCAGTCGGCAGTGGGAGATGTATCAGCGTGTATCGGACAACATGCTCATCTTCAGCACGTCCGGCAATAACGGCATGGCCCGTTCGTATTATGACGCCCAGTCACAATCGACATACGATAACTTCACGCAACGCCTGAACGAACTCGTTGCTTATAACTCGGAAGGATCAGAACGCGTCGGCGCCGACATGGAACGCGAGTTCGGGCAGTCGCTCATCGCACTGCTCGTCGTGACGATCGGAGCGTTCGTCCTTCTCTTGTTTCTCGGACTGAGCTTATTGCGCTCAATCATCAAACCGATGCGGGTGCTCCAAGAGAAATTTGACGAATTGGCCTCGCAAGGCGGCGATTTGACGATGGCCATCCCGGTCACGTCGAACGATGAGATCGCTCAAGTGAGCCGCTCGTTCAACACGTTCCTCGCCACGTTGCGCGACATCATGGTCGATGTCGACAAGACGGCGAAAGTCGTCCTCGTGTCGTCGAAAGAAGTGGCGACGGAAGTGACACAATTGAGCCGTTATATGGAAGAGACGTCAGGCACGGTCGAAGAATTGACGGCTGGGATGGAAGAGACGGCCGCGTCGTCGCAAGAGATGAGTGCGTCGACGGTCGAGATGGGCAGTTCCATCGATACGATCGTCGACTTGTCGAACGAGAGCGCCAAGACAGCGAGCGATGTCGAGCGTCGGGCCCATGCGCTCCGTGAGCAGGCCGTCGCCTCGAAGACGGAAGCGAACACCATCATCGACAAGAAGCGCATCGAACTCGACGAGGCGATCAAAGGGGCGCAGTCGGTCGAACAGATCCGTGTCTTGACGAGCGCCATCTTGACCATCGCCGATCAGACGAACTTGCTCGCCTTGAACGCATCGATCGAGGCGGCCCGGGCCGGGGATGCCGGTCGCGGCTTCGCCGTCGTCGCCTCGGAGATTCGTAAGCTCGCCGAGAACTCGCGCCAGACGGTGAACGAGATTCAAGCGGTATCGCATACGGTCATCGACTCGGTCGCCCGGCTCAACACGAGCTCGGCCGATATGTTGACGTTCCTCGATACGAAAGTGCTCGCCGATTACGACCGGCTCGAGGAGTCGGCCACGCAATATGAAGCGGATGCGACCGTTTTCGGGGAGACCGCACAGACGTTCGAGACGAACGCGCTCCAACTCCGCCATATGACCGACAGCATCCTCCACGTCATCCAAGAAGTCGCGACGACCGTGACGGAAGGGGCGGACGGGACGCAATCGATTTCGGAGAAAGTCCAACTGTCCGTCGAGCGGTTCAACGACGTCCAAACTCGGATGCACGAAACCGAACAACAAGCGATCGAACTTTCGAATCGTGTGTCACAGTTCAAGTTATGAAACGAGGCCGCAGCCGTGAGGAGCTGCGGTTTTTTTGTGACAAAAAATGGAACATAAGACTCGTAAATAAGGTCAATCGATAAAAGAATTGGAAACAAATGTGGAAAACCGTTTGCACAAACCGATAGAAATCATGTGATTCCAAAATTTGATAGAAATAGAGGTGTGAGAGGACGCGTTCCTCGAGAAGATGAAAAAAAGGCTAAATCAACTCACATTGACGCAGAAACTGTTTGGCGGGATTGGAATGATTCTTTTACTCGTCGTAATCGGGATGGGTTACAATCTGATGGCGCTGAACGATGCGACGAGCCGATATGAAGAAATGATTTCATCAGATGTCATGCGGATGAAGGCGGCCGATGAACTATCGTTAGGGATGGTCCGTCAGGCGTATGGCCTGCGTGGTTATATTCTTGAACAAGAGCCGGCCCGGCTTGAAGCAGAGCAGCAAGGGTCAGAAGAGAAAAAAGAAGCAATCAACGCCCTGTTAGAACTCTCGCCTTCGACAGAAGAGACGAAAGAACTAGAGAACTTGATGTCATACGCGTTAGGTTACGATGACTTAGCACAACAGTTGATTCAAGCAATCGACGCGGATGATCAAGAGACGGTGGACCGACTCGCGCTCCGGTTGATGCCGGATGTGACGGCATCGATCATTGAGTCAGGCGAGACGATGCAAGCCGAATCGGAAGCCGCGATGTTGGCGAAGCAAGCGCAGCTTGAGAGCCGAGGTCAAAGTGCATTGATATACTCTGCAGTGATTGCCGTCATCATTTTCGTACTCACGCTTGGCGCCGGCTACTTCCTCCAACGCATGGTCACGGTCCCGCTTCGCCAACTATCGGACGAGGTCGGCATCGTCGCTGACGGTGATTTGACACGTGCTGACCTACAAGCGCTCACGCGCGATGAAATCGGCGAGTTGATGCTTGGCTTCAACCAGATGAAAGGCAATCTCCGCGAACTCATCGACGAAGTGAGCCGGAACGCCCAAGAAATCACGGCGCAGTCGGAAGAACTGTACGCGAGCACGGAAGAGATGTCGTCGCAGACAGAGGAGACGACGCGGATGATTGAACAAGTCGTCGGTGAGACGGTCAACCAGGCGGCGGCTGCCTCGAAGAGCGGACAGGCGGTCGCGGCGGCCGACGAAGGCGTCGAGCGGATCGCCACGTCGATCGGGACGATCAGTCAAGACGTCCAGACGAGTCTGAAGCTCGCCGAACGCGGGGAACAGACGATTCAACAAGCGAAGCAAGAAGTGCTCGCGCTCGAATCGGAGACGGTCGTAACCGGCCAGTCGATCACGGCGTTGAAACAACAGTCAGACGAGATCGCCCTCATCACCGAGGTCATCCAGTCGATCACCGACCAGACGAACCTGCTCGCCTTGAACGCGGCCATCGAAGCGGCCCGGGCCGGGGAACAAGGGAAAGGCTTCGCCGTCGTCGCCGAAGAAGTCCGCAAGCTTGCGGAACAGTCGAAACAATCGGCGTCCCAAATCGCCGGCTTGATCGAATCGATTCAAACGCAATCGAATGCGGTGCTCGAACGTCACGCCATCAGTGCCCGTCGCGTCGAGACGAACACGGCGTTGCTTGAAGAAGCGACGGCGTCGTTCCAACAAATCGTCGGGCAATTGCACGCCTCGGTCGAGAACACGGAACAGATCCGGGTCGCCTCGAGCGAGATTGCGACGACGACGAAACAAGTCGCGACAGCGGCAATCCATATGGCGAGTGACAGTGAAGGCACGGCCGAGACGATGCGTAGTGTCGGTGAGACGGCCGACGCCCAGCTCGCGATGATTCAAGAGTTGAACGGTGTCGCCGAGTCGCTCGGCAATATGACCGGTGACTTGCAGACGCTCATCGGTCGCTTCCAAACGTAAGACGGACCGTCCTTTCCCGTTCAGGGGAGGACGGTTTTTGCGTGTTCCAAGGATTGAGGGGGCAGGGTTAGGGGAATTGCCGAAGAGAGATATCGATCTCGATTACAGTGAAAAGGGGACAGGATTATGAAATATACCGTCATCACCGGGGCAAGTTCAGGCATTGGCTATGAAGCGGCGAAACAATTCGCCAAACAAGGGAAGTCGCTCGTGCTCGTGGCGCGTCGTCACGATGAACTCGAGAAGCTGCGGAGTGAGATCAAATCGATTTCACCGAAGAGTGACGTCATCATCAAAGCGAAAGACTTGTCTTATAGCGAGAACGTGTACGGATTGTATGAGTCACTCGCCGATCTCGATATCGAGACGTGGGTCAATAACGCCGGGTTCGGGGACTCGAATCTCGTGAAAGACGTCGAGGTCGGAAAAATCGAGAACATGATCCGCTTGAACGTGGAGGCGTTGACGGTGCTCTCGAGCCTATACGTCCGCGACTATCACAACGTCGAAGGGGCGACGCTTGTGAACGTCGCGTCTGTCGTCGGATATCACATCGCCAAAAAAGGCGTCACGTACAGCGCGTCGAAATTCTTCGTCAGTGCGTACACGGAAGGACTCGCCCGAGAGCTCATGAACGACGGGGACAAGCTGCGGGCGAAAGTGCTCGCACCGGCCGCGACGGAGACCGGCTTTGCGAACCGTGCCCGTGAAGAAGAGGACTTTGATTATAGCCAAAACGTCGAGAAGTATCATACGGCCGAAGAGATGGCCGAGTTTTTGCTGCAGTTGCTCGAAAGCGACCAGGTCGTTGGCATCGTCAACCACGAGGACTACTCGTTCGAGTTGCGCGGACCGATTCATCCGTATATGGGATAAAAAGAAGGGGTCCAGTCACCGATATGCGGTGGCAGGACCCCTTGTTGATTTACGACGAACGCATCGAATCCCCATACCCTCCGGTCAAACGGTGCGTGAGCCGGTGATACCAATAGCGGAGACGTAAGCGGTATACATAGAGTTTCGACGTGTTCGGCAAGACGACGTTGTCGATATAATCGGCGAACATGGCGCGGAACATATGGTCCTCACTGTCGTCATATGTCGCGCTCCACATGCCGTGCTCTTCGACCTCGAGCAGCATCGCGATCGTCTCGTCGTCGAGCTGATGATTGTCTTCCGGCAACCGCTTGACGAGCATCTCGACCCGATGGCTACAGATGGACGCATAGAGCGAGTGGGCGCGCGGGTTGCGCGGGTTCGCGTTCAAGTATCCGATGGCCACCTTGAGGAGCTCATCGTTCATCTCGAGCGGAATCTCATCGAACGCTTGGAAGAATTCGAGTAGCATCGGCACGGTCTCTTCGTTGAACCCGGCGAGCCGGACGTAATGCATCAAGTGGAGTCCGGCCTCCCCGTAAAACTTGCGGTTGAAGTAATGGACGGCAATCGCGCGTTGGACCATCGGCACGTCCGGATAGCGTTCGACGGCGCGAAGGAAATACTGCTCGGCCTCGAACGTGAAATTCGTATCATCGCTCAAGAGACCGTGGAGGCAGTGAATCATATAATGGTCGCCTTTTTCGCCCGCTGCTTCGAGCGCGGCGCGGGCCCGGCCGAACTCGCCTTCGCGGATGAGCGGATACGCCCGCATCGCCGGGAAGAACGGGTCCTCGGGAAAGTGCGTCTCGCCGCGGACGATGAGCGACTCGATGGACTCGGCGTTATAATCGTCAATCAGTTCTTCAAGGAGCATCATCTCAAGGAAGGTGCGTTGAAAATCTGGATGGTGTAAATCGATGGTGTGTTTCATGAGGGTCCCTCCCAAGTTCATGAGTGTGGCTTCATTATACCGAGCAATCGGACGGACGAGTAGATTAATTTCAAAAAATGGGAAAAGAAAAGGGAAGGATTTCCGAGGAAATGGAGGAATGGAGATGGTCACGTTCACAGGGTATATCGTCGAGCTCGAGTCGACGCGGATTCGAGTCGCGCCGAACTTGGATGCCGAGCCGTTCGATGGGATCGTATTTCACTGGGAGGAGCCCCTGCGAGAGGACGAGACACCGCTCGCCGTCGGGCAACGGGTGCGCGTCGAGCACGATGAGAAGATGACCCGCTCGCTGCCGCCACAGGCGACGGCGCATCGAATTGATGTGCTATGATGAGGCTGAGGTGAAACAAATGGGACAGTCGAATTTTTTATGGATGGGCGTCGTCATCGCCATCAGTGCGCTGATCGTCTGGTTGTTGCAGGACGTGATGCCGTTTTGGATGTTGTCGATCATCCTGCTGTTGTTCGGGGCCGCGGTCGGCAACGTGCAGCGACGCTCTCGAAAAGACACATGAAAAAGCACGTCATCATTCAGATGGCGTGCTTTCTTCGTCTTCTGCCGGCTCGTCCGGGACATCCTCGGTCGCGTCAGTTGCGTCCGGTTTCTCCTCGGTGACGGGCGGTGGTACCGGTTTGTCGGTCTTGTCTTGTTTCGGCTTTGTGTCGGGCTGATCTGCCTTTGGTTTTGTGTTCGGTTTGTCTTGCTTTTTGACCGGTGCCGGTGCTTCCGCTTCTTTCTCCTGAGCGGCTGGCTTCTCTGGCTCGACCGGTTCCGCCGGTTCGGTCACAGGGACGTCAGGTTCGGTCGGTTGTTCCGTGACGGGAGGCGTCTCGGGTTCTTCGGCCGGTTGTTCCGGCTCGGCTGGTGCTTCCTCTTCGACCGGATCCGGTTCTTCTGCTGGCTCCTCGGTTTCAGTTGGAGCTTCGGGAGCAGCTTCTGGTTCCGGTGTCGGTTCCGGTTCTGGAGCCGGAGCGGGTTCTGCCGGGTCCTCTCGTTTCGGGACCGGTGTGATCGGTGCGACCGGTGCGAGTTCAGCGGCCGGCGTACTGCGTTTTTTCGTCGGGGGCGGGGCCGGCGTGTCCGACTCGAGGAACGACAATACGTCTTGTTCGAACAAGGCGACCGGGAGCGTCTTCGTCACCAAATGGATGCCGAGCACCCGGCCATTGGCCGTGACGATTGGGCTGCCGACGGCGCGGTTCGGTAAATCGAATTCCCGTTTATAGCTGTCTTCTTCGAACGTGAGCGTTCCTTCGATCTGCTCATCCGGCGCGAGCGTTAACACCGGCTCGTCCGGTCCGACAATCGCGTGACTGAACGAGAGCGGTGTCGCCTTCACTTTCTCGATGCGGATGACGGCGATGGCGTCGGTCCGACCGACGACGGTGCCATTCACCGTCTCATCGCCTTGTTTCAATGTGACGCGAGTGATGCCGGCGACGTTATGGGCCGCTGTCAACACGTCTTGCGGGCTAATCAAAAAGCCGGAGCCCGTTCCAATCGTATATAAGCTATCTTGCAACGTCTCGAGGTCGACGGTGGTGGCCCCGTCGGCCGAGACCGTATCTTCGGTGATGTTTAAATCGACTTTGTCGGCGAGCGATTCACTCGAGCGCGGAGTGTCGGTGAGATAGGCGTTCGTCAAAAACGAGACGAAGGCGATGAGTGCGATGACGATAGGGACAGCAATCCATTTCAAGCGACGCGGGCGATGGCCACACGTCGGACAAACAGTAGTTTTCGAGCGGGTCTTCGCTCCGCAGCGTGGACAAGTCACGGGATGACACCTTCCTTTATAAACATAGATGATATGCCTATTCCTCATATTTGTCGGGGGTAAACAAATATTTGTCGGGGGCACATACGAAACAGGTAGGTGGACTGAACTTGTTCAAAACGGGAAAGAACTAATGTAACGTTTCAGAAAGGGGAAACCGACATGCAGCCCTTTTGGACGACCCGTGCCTTCCGTAATGGGATTTGGGTGTTGCTCATCTTGACGATTCTGTTCATGGCCAAACAAGTCGAGTTCTTGTTTTATCCGATCGGCATCTTTTTCGCCACCGTCCTGACACCGTTTTTGTTCGCCGGCATCTTATTCTATTTGACGGTCGGTCTCGTCGATTGGTTGGAAGGGAAGTTCAAGCGCCGGTCGCTCGCGATTTTGACGATTCTGCTGTTGTTGCTCCTATTGAGCGTCCTGTTCGTCCTGACGCTCGGTCCACTCATTACGCGGCAATTGCTCGCCTTGCTCGCTACGTTCCCGCGCTTTGCCGAAGAGAGTTATCGTCAATTCCTGTTATTGTACGCGCGCCTTGAGGAGTACAGCTGGTTCCGTGAGTACGCCGAACAGAACGCGACGTCCGTCGAGACGTGGGTCCGTCAATTGGCCGATGCGCTCGGTGTCGTCATCGGCTCGGTCGCCGGGTCGCTCGGCCGTCTGCTTACCCTCGTCATTTCAGGGCTGTTCACGTTGTTCATCGCCTTGTTCTTATACGTCTTCATGCTGATTGACGGCGGCAAGCTCGCGAGTGCGATCGTCCGCTGGATTCCACCGACATATGAACAGGACGCCCGTCACATCCTGCACGACATGCACGAGACGATTAAACGCTACGTCCGGGCCCAGCTCATCGTCTGTACGTTCGTCGGTTTTTTCGCGACAATCGCTTTGTGGTTGCTCGACGTCCCATTCTTCCTGCCGCTCGGTCTGTTCATCTTCGCAACGAACATCATCCCGTATTTCGGCCCGTTCCTCGGGGCCGCACCCGCCGTCCTGATCGCGTTCATCGATGAACCGGTCAAAGCCATCTACGTCATCATCGCCATCACCATCGTCCAACAACTTGACGCCAACGTCATCTCACCGCTCGTCCAAGGCAAGTCACTTCGTGTCCATCCCATCACCATCACGCTCGTCCTGCTCGTGGCGGGGCGTCTCGCCGGTATCGTCGGTATGTTGCTCGCCGTCCCGCTCTACGCCGTCCTCAAAGTCACGTTCCTCAACATTCAAAAACTATATGCGCTCCGTAAACAGTCGAAGTACTCCAGTGATTCAACTCGTTGATGTAGGACTCAATCCTGAAAGGGGATTCCGGCATGAACTCCTTACTCGCCTTCACGATCGTCATGCTGATTTGGACGATTAGCGACTATGTCTCAAAGAAGACGAAAGCGCTCCTGTCGTCTCTGTTCGTCGCCTCGGTCATCTTTCTCATCGGGTTCAAATCGGGATTATTCCCGGAAGATTTGTTGCCTTCCTCTTCGTTACTGACGCTCGGTCAGACGGTCGTCGGTCTCGTTATCGTCCATCTTGGGACGCTCATCAGCCTCGATGAGTTCAAACGACAATGGAAGACGTTCGTCATCGGGGTGTCCGCTGTCCTCGGGATTGCTGCTTTCCTATATGGCCTCGGTCAGTTTTTCCTCGACACGAACTACGTGCTCAGTGCGATCGCAGCCATCAGCGGCGGAACGATCTCCATCATCCTCGTCCAAGACGCGGCCGTCAATGCCGGGCTCGTCTCGGTCGCCGTCTTCCCAGTGTTGATTGCGGCGACGCAAGGGTTGATCGGGTTCCCGCTCACCTCGATCATCCTACGGAAAGAAGCACGTCGCATCCGGACGGCGCATCGCGACGGCACGCTCGTCACACCGGAAGAGCACGCGGTCGTCCATGACGAGACAGACGATTCGATTTTACCGGCCGCGTTTCATACGACGGCGGGGACGCTGTTCGTCATGGGGGTTGTCGTCCTCCTCTCGACCGTCTTGAGTGGCTGGACGAACGGCTACTTGAACACGTTCGTCATCGCCTTGATTCTCGGGATTGTGTTGCGCCGCTTCAAGATTTTGAAAGCGAACGCGTTGAACGGGATTGATGCCTATGGTCTCATCATGATTGCGATTCTTCTCATCATCTTCGGTCCGCTCGCGACGCTATCACCGAGTGCTTTGTTCGAGTTGATTGTCCCGATTACCATCTCGTTCGTCCTCGGTGTGTCCGGACTGCTGTTGTTCGCACTCATCGTCGGACGCTTCCTTGGCTATTCGAAAGAGATGTCGATGGCAATCGGGTTGACGGCGCTGTACGGATTCCCGGGCACACTCATCTTGAGTGAAGAGGCCGCGAAGAGTATCGGGGAAACGGAAGAGGAAGTGCATATCATCGAGGATGAGATTTTACCGAAAATGATTGTCGCCGGGTTCTCGACGGTGACCATCACATCCGTGTTCATCACGGGGATACTTGCTGCTTTCATTTATTAAGAAGGAGGAGACAACATGGCATTATCAACTGAACTAGGCAAAATCAAGCAACTTCACAATGCAGAGGCGGGGGTGCTCAGTCTGTACTTGAGCACGAAACCGAGTGAGCGTGGCAAATGGGAGATCCACTTGAAAAACGAGTTGCGCCGGCTCGAGCAAGAAGTCGAGGCGAGCGGAGATGAGGCGAAACGGAAGGCGTTCAAACAGCTTCGCGAACGGGCCGAGCGAGAAATTTTAGGGAACGAACATAAGCTGTTGCGCAGCATCGTCTTATTCGCGGAAGGGAATGACGGCTTGTTCGAACTGCACTTCCTACAGCTCGATGTCGATAACGAGTTTCATTACGGGGACAAACCGAACTTGGATCAAATCGAGAAGCTCGACGCCGAGTTCCCAAACACGGGTATCTTGCTCGCCCAGCTTGACAGCATTACGGCATATGACACCAGACTCGGTGAAGTCGAGGACGTCGTCGTGTTCGATCTTGATTTAGACACTGACCAATGGAGACGCTATCAAGGGCGCGGTGCGGGCGGTAAGGCTTCATCGAGCAGCCAAGTGGATCAATTCGATAGCCGGAAAGAGAACCAAATCCATCAATTCTATCGGGACATCGCCGAAGAGATTCGTAAACTGCATAAGCATTACAAGTGGAGTGAGGTCGTCATCATCGGCCAAGATCGGAGCGCGAACTTGTTGAAAGAGGAGCTCGGACTCGACGTCGAGCGGGTCGTGAATCGGAATTTGGGACATGCCGAGGAAGAGGAGGTATTGCGGAGGGCGTTTGAAGCGTGAAGAAAGTGAGCGACAGGACATTGGTACTTCTGAAGTAGGCGCCCATCGTGTCACCAAAAACACGCCTGACCTCATAGGAGGACAGGCGTGTTTAAATTAAAGTGATTTGTAGCCGAGGAAATGAGGGCGCCACTGCGGATCATGAATCGAATTGATTTGGAGCATCTCACCACCCGCATGAATGAACGTCTCTTTGTCGAGCATGATGCCGATATGAGATGGTCCGTTGCGATACGTCCCGTGGAAAAAGATGATGTCGCCTCGTTTTCCGCTCGAAATATTCGTCCGGCGGTTCTTGAAATGGTTGCTTTGCCAATAACCGCTCACGTTCGTCCGTCCGCCGACTTTACCGGCTTGGTTGGTCGCGTAATGAATGAGTCCGGAACAGTCAAACCCGCCATTGAGCGGAGACTGCGAACCCCATGTGTACGGCGTCCCGAGATGTTTCGCAGCCGCCGCAATCATGCGCTCGGCTTGTGTGTTGCCACGTGACGCGAGTAACGGGTCCGATTTCATACGGATGTCCTGCTTCTTCACGTAAACCGGTCGCCAACTGTCTTGAATCAAATACGAATCGCCGTGAAGGGACCGCGGATAGACCCGTCGGTTCGAGTCGAGGTACCCGATCGGTTTCGTATCGTACGGATTCGCATAGAACGGTGTGCGTTTGAACGTGTGGTAATGCGCTTTGACGTTCACGCTTTTCGCCGCGACCGCCTTCGGTTTCGTCTTGGCAATATACGGGTTCAAGACATATACTTTTTTACCGGATGCGAGCCGGACTTGCCAAAAGTCGTCATCGATCGAGCGAAGCCCGACGAGCTTGGCGCCGCGTGCTAACTGTCCGGCTGGACGAGTATAGGCGATATCGTTCGAAAAGTACGGTGTCCCGCTGAGTTGGGTGTAGAAGACGGTCCCGACTTTCGGTTTCGGAAGCGGCTTGTTTAGACTCAAGTAAGCAGTGGCGACGAAACGATAGCTCGTCCCAATTTTGACGCGTGTGTAATGTCCACTCGTACCGTATGTCTCAATCAACCGTCCCCGATTGAACTCGGTCACTTGTTTAGAAGACGTGGACGCGGTCTGATATACCTCGACCTCATCGAACTTGACGTAACGTTTACCTGTCGCGTCATAGAGCGGCGGCTTCTTCGTGCTCGTCAGGCTGGTTGCGACAAAGCGATATTGTCCGCCCGTGAACACGCGCGTGTACTTCCCGTATGTCCCATAAATGTTCACGAGTGCTCCGCGCTTCAACGTCCCGATCTGTTTGAACGATTCGCTGTAAAGAGTGGCGTTTTTTGTGATGTAGCGTTGACCGGTCTTCAATGGGGCAGGTTTGGTCGTGCTCGTATGACTCGTTTGAACGAATCGATACTGCCCGCCTGTGAAGACGCGCGACCGACTCCCGACTTGTCCGTAAATACTGATGCGTTGACCTCGCTTGACCGTCCCGACACGAGTGGATTGGGTCGCATCGGCGTACAAGGACGTATCTTTTGAGATGTACCGTTCCGTCGTTTTGACGGGGCGACTTGAAAGGGCACGCGCCGGTACATAGCGATAGCGGTCACCCGATTGGATGCGGAAATATCCGTTCGTTTGTCCGAACACGGTGATGGTTTGTCCGAGTGGCAATTGCCCCACGACGGGACCCGTGCGCGGCGATGCATACAAGTCAGTCTTCGATTTCACATAACGTGTCTCCCCAAGAAGTGGAGGCGCCGTATCGGCAAGCGCAGCACGTTGGACGAATCGAGCCGTCTCGCCGACGACGCGCAGGAGTGTGGTCTCGTCCTCTAAATCGTAGACGCTCACGGTCGCACCGTATGATAAAGACTCGACCGCATTCCCTGCTTCATCCAGCAGGTTCGTTTCAGCGATGACGGTTTTCGTGACCGATTCGGCGAGGACTTCGTTCGGGACGTACCCGGTTTGTTCACCTACTGATACGAGGGCGTGGGTATCGGACCGATCGAGAACAGTGACGGCTGTGCCTTTCGGTAACACGGTCAAGCTATCACTGTCTTCCATCGATACGAGGAGTGGTGTGTCGACCTTGATTAATAGGACGGTCGCTTCTGCGGAGACGGAAGCCACCAAGAAAAAGCTGAATAAGACAAGCAAACTGAATACGCGTTTGTACATTATGTAGCACCTCAAGTCTATAGTTTCATCTGTTATTATATCGACTTAGAAAAGGAAAATGTTAGAAAATGAGGTGGGATATTGTATCTTGCCTCCGATATGGCATGCTAGAATAACAAAAAGCATCCGGAAAGTAGGGAAAACCATGAAATTTGTAGTCTTATTTGGTCCGCAAGCCGTCGGCAAGATGACGGTCGGGCAAGAGCTCGCACGAATCACTGACTTGAAGCTGTTTCATAACCATATGACGATCGACCTCGTCAGTCCGTTCTTCAGTTATGGGACGGAAGAAGGCCGTCGCCTCGTCCAACTGTTCCGCCATGAGCTGTTCGACGCGGTCGCGAAAAGTGATTTGGACGGGATGATCTTCACGTTCGTCTGGGCGTTCGATTTAGAGGAGGACTGGGCGTATATCAAACAAGTGACCGACCTGTTCGAGTCGAACGGGGCCGACATCTATTACGTCGAGCTCGAGGCAGACATCGAGGAACGGCTCGTCCGGAACACGACGGAGAACCGGTTGACGCATAAACCGACGAAGCGGGACATCGCCTGGTCGGAAGGCGAGTTGAAGCAGACGGCGACGCTATATCGATTGAACTCACGGGACGGGGAACTCGATGTCGACAACTACTTGCGCATCAACAACACACATCTCGATGCGACGACGGTCGCCGAACAAATCAAACAACATTTCCAGCTATGACGAAAACGAGCCCCGCGAAGGAGCTCGTTTTTGTTATGCCCACCACTCGGGGCGTTGATAAGATGTGAGCAGTTCTTTCTCGACGAGACGTTCTGCCAGATACGAGGTGACACCTCGTAACGTGTCGTCCATGTCGGCCGGATGGACCATCACCTCGATTGAACCGCCTGGTTGAAGCGCGTCGAGCGTCTCTCGTGTGACGCCATCACCGTAGAATTGGTCGCTGAACCGTTCGGTCACCCACAAATCCCGGCGTGCGTCGAGTGTCGTTAAGGCCCGAAACGTCGTGCCATATTCTTCGGCGAGACGGACGATGACGTCTTGAATCGCCGGCCAGCCATGGACGTGGTGATGACTGTCGAGATGATGGAGCGGGAGACCCGTCGCGCGAAACGCCTCGATTTGGGCTTTCCACTCGAGATAGACGAGCTCCGGGTCTGGCGCCGTCTCGGTCAGAAAACGGTTCGTGTAGCGGAACGTCCCGTCTTCTTTCGTGAGCGGTGTGCTCGTCTCGGCGAGAGGTCGTCCCCACGTCAAGGCGAGGTGCACACCGACGTGAAGAGTCGGATATTGCTTCGCGAGCACCACAGCCTCTTCGACGGCGTGGCCGTTCATGATCATCGTCGCCGAGTTGACGATACCGTGGACGTGGCTGTCGATGATGCCACGATTCACCCCGGTCGTCAGCCCAAAGTCATCGGCGTTGATCAAAACAAACGTCTTATGCATTTTGAACGAGACCGAGCGCTTGGTCGAGCACTTGGTCGCCTTTCATGAGACCATACGCCATGTTGTCGATGACGGCGACCGGTACCGACACCGACGACTTAATTTTGCTTTCAAGATAGCGGACTTGCGGTCCGATCAAGATGACGTCGACGTTCGTTTGTTCTTTGAGACGTGACTCAGGAATCGCATCGATGCTCGCTTCTAACCCGCGGGCTGCGGCCTCAGTACGCATTTTTTCAACTAGGATTGATGTCGACATGCCTGCCGAGCAGACGAGTAAGATGTTCATTTCGTTTCCTCCAATCGATTGAGTCGAGTGATCATGTCGATCATCTCGATGGCGAGTTCTTTGACGGTCATCGCCGTCATGAGGTGGTCTTGGGCGTGGACGAGCAAAACACTCATCTCACTTGATGCGCCGCGAGCTTCTTCTTGCAACAGCTCGGTCTGCATCTTGTGTGCTTCGAGAAATGCTTCGTCCGCTTCCTTCATTTTTGCTTCGGCCGTATCGACCTCACCGCGCTTGGCGGCAGCGATCGCCTCGAACGCCGACGAACGGGCGTTGCCGGCGTGCAAGATGATCATGAATGATAGTTGTTGCATCGTTTCAGTTTTCACGAAATTTTCTCTCCTTCGTTGGCAGCAGATTGGTTCTTATTGATTTCGGCCGTCATCGCCTTGGCTCCTGCCATGACGAACGGGATGTACATCGCCGTCGCAATCGTCAAGTTGACGAGTTGGAGCAAGATACCGCGGACGCTCCCGCCGGTGACGAGGTAACCACTGATAATCGGTGGCGTCGTCCATGGTACGATGGCGACTGTCTTCGGTACCATGCCGGTCGTCAACGCGACGTACGATACGATGGTGAGCGTGACCGGGACCAAGATGAACGGGATCAACATGACCGGGTTCAACACGATTGGAAGACCGAAGATGACCGGTTCGTTAATGTTGAACAGTCCAGCCGGGGCCGACAGTTTCGCGACTTGATGGTATGGGTGATTGCGCTGCTTGCGGACGACGATGAAAATGGCGAGCAGGAGTGCGAACGTCGTACCAGATCCGCCCATGAAGACGAACGTATCGAGGAACGGCTTTGTGACCGTGAACGGGACGTCATATGCTGACGCGCCTGCTTGGAACGCAGCCAAGTTTTGCTCGATGAGCGGCAGATAGATTGGCTCGATGACCGACCCGATGATGTTCGTGCCATGCAACCCGAAGAACCAAAGGATATGGTTCAAGAAGGCGATGACGAGACCGGCCGCGAGCGAATCGCCGAACCCTTGGAGCGGTTGCTGGATGACTTTGAAGATGACTTCGAAAATGCTGAGCTCGATTTGGAGCGTCATGAACAACTGCACGGCAGCGACGAGCGTCAAGATGAGCATCGATGGGATGAGCGCTTGGAACGAACGGGTGACCCCGCCCGGTACTCCGTCCGGCATCTTGATCGTCAATTTCGTGTTGATGAGGTAACGGAACAGCTCGGTGACGACGATGGAGACGATGATGGCGACAAACAACCCTTGCGCGCCGAGCCAAGCGAAGTTCAGCCCCCAGTCCTCGGTGACCGGAACGAGCATGATATATGAGGCGACCGAGAGAATACCGGCAGCGAGTCCGTCGACCCCATACGACCGGGCCAAGTTATACCCAATCGAGAAGGCGACGAGCAGCCCTAATATGGCGAACGAGGCCGTCCAAATGTTTCCGCCGAGCCCTTGCCAATTGCCTTCACCGAACGCACCGTTCATCATACCGACGAAGTCGAGCGAGAGGCCACCTAAGTTGATGGCTGGGAAGTTGTTGATCAGGACAGCGAGCGAGCCGACGATGATAAGCGGCATGACCGATACGAATCCGTCGCGGATGGCGACCAAGTGACGCTGGGAGCCGATGCGCCCAGCGATTTCGATAAATTTGTTCACGAGTAAACCTCCTTATTGAATTGTGGTAAGTACGCTTCATGTGCATCGAACAGATCACGGAGGAGCGAATCGATTTTTTTCTCATCTTGGATGAGCGGGTTCATCAAGCAGGCGAGATAGGCGTCGTGGTACGAGCCCGAAATGGCCGCTTGGATGGCGAGTTGTTCAAACGTCTTCAAATTGGTGATGAGTCCTTTGATTGGGAGCGGGAGCGAACCGATGGCGATCGGACGCGGTCCCGATTTCGTGATGACGGCGTTCACTTCGATGACGGCGTCGTCCGGTAAATCGCGGATTGTGCCTCGGTTCAATGTGTTCACCGTCTGGATATCGCCGCGGTCGTTATAAATCGAGTCCATCAAGTTGCAGGCGGCGTCCGAATAATAGGCGCCTCCGCGTTGTTCGAGCTCCTCGGGCTTCACGTCGAGCTCGATGTCCTTGTACTTCTCGAACAGTTGCGCCTCGACTTGTTGCACGACCTCGGCCCGCGTCCCGTTCTGTTCGTAGGCGGCGAGATCTTTCTCGAGCACATCTTTCGTCTGGAAGTAGTACTGGTGGTACGGGTTCGGCAACATGCGGAGTGACTTCAAGAACGATTCGCTCCAACCGAGCCCAACGATGTTCGCCGGCGAGTAATCGGTGCCGTCGTTCAAGGCGGCGAGCACGTCGTCCGTGCGGTCAATCCCGTCGACCCAGACGTGACGGCCGAAGACGAAATGGTTGAGTCCGATGAATTCGATGCCGACGCGGTCGACCGGTGTCTGTAAAATCTCGGCGACCGAGTTGCGCATATTGAACGGGATGTTGCAGACGCCGATGACCTTGTTGTGGGCCGAATGCTTCAACACGGCCTCGGTGACGATACCGGCTGGGTTCGTGAAGTTGACGAGCCAAGCGTCCGGGCAAATCTCGGCCATCTCGTTGGCGAGTTCGATCAAGACCGGAATCGTACGGAACGCCTTGAACAAGCCGCCGGCCCCGTTCGTCTCTTGGCCGATGAATCCATGCTTGAGCGGGATGCGTTCGTCGAGCGCACGTGCCGCGAGGCCACCGACCCGAATCTGAGTCGAGACGAAGTCCGCCCCGTGCAGTGCCTCTCTTCGATCGAGTGTCCAACTGAGCGAGATGTCCGCTCCTGCCTTTTGAATCATCCGTTCGGCGAGACGGCCGACGATGTCTAATTTGTCTCTCCCTTCCTCGATGTCGACGAGGACGATCTCCCGGACCGGGAACGTCGCTTGCCGCTGAATGAATCCTTCAATGATTTCGGGGGTATAACTTGAACCTC
The DNA here is from genome assembly GCF_018618075.1 of Exiguobacterium sp. s5. NCBI lineage: Bacteria > Bacillati > Bacillota > Bacilli > Caryophanales > Exiguobacterium > Exiguobacterium sp. s5. The sequence goes on from NZ_JACSLK010000001.1 coordinate 475,682, forward strand.
CACCGATGATGACAACCTTGACTGCCATAGTGCCAACTCCTCCTTTGTGAAAGCGATTTCTTTTTGTTGTAACAAATATAACAAATGATACAACTTGTCGCAATATAAAAAGTACAAATAATACAAATTGTTTTTTGTATTTGCATTTGTATGTTTCCTGTATCAGAATAAAGGAAAGAAGGACGACAGAAGGGGTGACAGCATGTCGCAATCGACGCTTCAAACCGCAATTAAAGAAGAACTACTATCCCGCATCAAGAGCGGCCATTATACTGAAGGGGAGAAATTCCCGACCGAATATGCCTTGTGTGAGGAGTTCGACGTCAGTCGGACGACCGTACGCGGTGCCCTCAACCAATTGACGACGGAAGGATATCTCGTTCGCCAACAAGGGCGCGGCACGTTCGTCGCCGGCAAGAAGGTACGTCAGACGTTATCGCACACGCCGAACAACTACGCGGCCCAGCTCGCCGTCCAAGGCAAGCGCGGGCAAGTTTCGCTCATCGACTTGTCCGTCGTCTCAGCGACGAAACAACTCGCGGACGTGTTCACCGTCGACGAACAGGCGCCGATTCAAAAAATCGAGCGAATCCGTCATGCCGACGGGGAGCCGACGCAATACGAGGTATCGTTCATCCCGTGGCAAATCGCACCGGGCATCACGAAAGACCAGGCCGAGCATTCGCTCTTCCAGACGCTGTCGCAAGTCCATGACGTCCATGTCGCCAAAACGACGGAGTCGCTCGAAATCGCGCTAGCCGATGAGAAAGTGAGTGGGTTGCTCGACTGTCCGCTCGGCACACCGTGTTTCTATATCGAGACGGTGACCGAGGATGCCTCGGGACGCACGATCGAATATTCACGGTCCTACTTCAGAGGAGATAAGACGAGCTTCGTCATCGAGCGGAGCTATTCATGAAAAAACACGCCGAGAGTGGCGTGTTTTTTTGTAGGGATTAAAGGGGGTTCACATCCGACAGTCATGGATGCGTCTCATTCATTGAAACCGAGGGATATGTTGCGTAAAGTTGAAAGTAGAAAGGCGGGATACAATGTTATTCAAAAAGAAAACAGCAGAAGAAGCGGCGGGAACGAAACGGTTTCACGTCAAGTTGACGGAACAACTGCCGGAACTCGGTCAAATCACCATTCTCGTCGACACGGCCACCGGCGTGAACTATATCCAGACGTGGGTCGGGACCGGTGGCGGCATCACTCCGCTACTCGACGCGAATGGTGATGTTGTGGTCGAGGAAGGGTATAGACTGTGAGTTCAGACAACTTATACATGTATTTTTGAGACAGACAGCATGACATGATGGGAGGCGACGCCGATGCATATTATTGAATTCAAGAACGTGAGTCATGGAGACATTTTACATAACGTGACGGGTTATTTTCGGGAAGGACGGATCACGACGTTCGTCGGTCCGAGCGGTGCCGGTAAGACGACGTGCCTGAAGCACATCAACGGCCTGTTATCGCCGGACGCCGGCGCGATTTATTTTAAAGGGGAGAACATCGATTCGATTGACGTCATCGAGTTGCGCCAACGTGTCGGTATGGCGTTCCAAAGTGCGCCGATGATTGACGGGACGGTGTACGACAACATGAACCTGCCGAAAGCCATCTTCGGCGAGACGCTCGAACGTGAGCGGGCGGCGGACCTGTTGCAGAAAGTCGACTTGGGCGGCATCTCGCTCGACCAACCGATCAAGACGTTGTCGGGCGGGGAACGAAGTCGGGTCGCCATCGCCCGGACGCTCGTCAACAAGCCGGACGTGCTGTTATTGGACGAGATCACGGCGAGCCTCGACTATCGGACGGTGAAAGAAATCGAGCGGTTGATTGTCAGGCTGCAAAAAGACTTCGGGGTCACCGTCGTCTGGATTACGCATGACCTCGATCAAGCCCGCCGTGTCAGTGATGACATGTGGTTTTTGCGGAACGGGGAACTGATTGAGTTCGGCGATGCGACGTTCATCGACGAGTCGGACAACCCGATGATCGGTCGTTTCGTGAGGGGGGAAGAGCTATGACGTTCATCGAACTGATGACCTCGTTGATTTTCGTCGCCATCCCGCTCGGTTTGGCGCTGTTCTTAAAACTCGGACTCGAACGCGACATCTTGATTGCGACGGTGCGGTCGATTGTTCAGTTGCTCATCATCGGCTATATTTTGACGTTCGTCTTCGAGAGCGACAGCCCGGTGTTCATGTTGCTCATGATCCTGCTCATGATCGGGGCGGCGACGCAGAACATTATCAAGAAAGGGGACGGCATCCCCGGCATCACATGGATGATTCTGCTCACGCTCGTCACGGTCGAGACGTTGACGATGGGCCTCATGCTCGGGCTCGGCATCATCCCGTTCGAGCCGGAGAAAGTCATCCCAATCAGCGGCATGGTCATCGGGAACTGTATGGTGTTGTCGCTCCTGTTCTTGAACAAGTTTAAAGACGAGGTCGAGCGGAGCGATGAAGTGATTGAGCTCATCTTGTCGTTCGGTGGCACACCGAAGGCAGCGATCGAGCGCAGTTTGAAGAGCGCCATCCGCACGAGCATGATTCCGACCGTCGAGGCGCAAAAGACGATGGGGCTCGTCCAACTCCCGGGTATGATGAGCGGACTCATCATCGGCGGGGCCGACCCGATGGAAGCAGTGTTGTATCAGTTGCTCATCTTATTCCTGATCTTGACGACCGCGTCGATCTCGGCGGTCATGGTCGGTTATCTCGCGTATCCGCGCCTGTTCAACCAAAAGCTTCAGTTCGTCGGGTTGACGTATCGAAAGGGGAAAACGACATGATTCAAGGCATCCATCACGTGCAAATCACGATCCCGAAAGGGGAGGAAGCCCGTGCCCGTTCGTTTTATTGCGGCGTGCTCGGTCTTCCAGAAATCGAGAAACCGGCGTCGCTTCAAGGGCGGGGCGGCTTTTGGCTCGAGGTCGGCGACCGTAGCGTCCACGTCGGCACCGAGGACGGGTTTGACCGGCTGTCGACGAAAGGACATGTCGCCTATGCTGTGACCGATTTAGCGGAATGGGGACAGAAACTTGAGGCGGAAGGCATCGAGCGGCTCACGGGCATCCCGATTCCCGGATTCGACCGGTTCGAGTTCCGCGACCCGTTCGGCAATCGAGTCGAGATGATTCAAGCCATCTAAACGGAGAGTGCCCACAGTGGGTGCTCTTTTTTCGTTCAAGAGATGCTGAACAGTTCGATGACAGCTTTCCAATTGGAGGGATAGGCGTTGCTGCCACTATGCTGGTGCAACAGTTTGCCGTGACGGTTCACGGTGAAGTTCCACTGCGTCCCGTCCATCGTGAAGCATCCTTTCTCTTCGAACACTTCAGGCCAGCGATGGGAGACGAGCGACACGAATCGCTCATGGACGCGGAAGGCATCTGTTTCGTTGTACCAACCGGAACGGGGGATCGCCGTGCTCAAGTCGAACTCTTCACGCCAGATGATTTCCCGTTTGACCGCGCCATCTTCAAAAAACGTGAAGGTGGACTCGTTATGGACGCCGAAGCCCCCGACCGTGAACGTGACGGTGACGGTCGGTCGTTTTTTACGTATGGCATCGAGCGGGATGGTCGGCTCGAACGTCAATTTCGCTTCACGCGACGCTTTGAGGGCCAGCTGTTCTTCTACGGAACGCCTCGGACGAACGGATTGAAACCATTGCTTTTTTGTGTGTTGACTCATGTTCATCTTCCTTTCACCTCATCGGATGGGTTGATTATAAGCAAAATGAACATGATGGGTATGTACAAAAATGAACCAGGTACGACGAAAGGGAGTGTCGATTGGGACACTCCCTTTTGAGGTGACGTATTTAGTGTCAAGAAGGCGGAACGATTGTCCCTTGATGGAAACGCATCTTCCACTGGCCATCAACGTTCACCCAAATCGAACTGCGCAAGGCGATGCGTCCAGTGGAGTGGTCTTCGGTCCGATACGTGGCCAGGACGACGTCGTCTTGAACGCTATCCAGTGAGAAGTCGGATAAGGTGATGTGAATCTCGCCGAGGTCCATCGTGGCGGCAGATGCCGTCCGATATAACATGCGCCCCGAACTGCCGATTTCAAAAAAATCATCCGTGAGTAGACGGTGCAAGTGCTCAGGCGATGTGCGCACTTCGGTCGTCAGTAACGCCCGTTCCTGTTGTTCGATCAAGTCAGCCAGCATGTGGTTGCTCCTCCCGTTTTCCAAAATTCATGACGATGACGCCGAGCACGATGACGATCAGGCCGATGCTGTTCAACGTCGACAACACTTCACCGTACACGAACACCCCGATCAGCCCGGTCGCGACCGTGCCGAGTCCGGCCCAGACGCTATAGGCAATGCTGAGTGGGATGCTCTTCAAGACGATGCCCATCAACGTGAACGAGATGGCGAAGCTGATTAAGAGAACGAGACTCGGGAACAGATTGGTGAATCCGTCCGACAGCTTCAACATCGACGTCCCGAGCACTTCGAACGCAATCGATAACAGTAAGATTCCATAGGATTTCATGATTTCCCTCCTCATAGTTTCATCAAGACGAGCCCGACGATGACAAGCCCGATGCCGACAACGGTCTGAACCCGGACTTGTTCCTTGAAGACAAGAAAGCCGATCAGCGCCGTCGCGGCCGTACCGACCCCGCTCCAAAACGCATAGGCGAAACTGAGCGGGATCGAAAGGAGGGCGAGCGACAACAAGTAAAACGCCGTCACGTAACCGAAGGCGACACCGAGGACGGGCAGGCGGCTCGTTGTCGTCGCGTTCAGCTTCAGCATGCTCGAACCGAACAGTTCAGAGACGATGGCACCGACGAGATAGACGAAGCCCATGTTACGATTCTCCTTTTGACAGCGCGTCGCACTTTTGTCGGATGATGCGGGCGGCCCGATCTTTGAACGCAGCGCTATAGCCATATGTCAATGCGAACCAAAACCCGTCACAGAGCAGTCGAAGTTCGAGCACGCGATCAGCGTCAGGACCATCCGCGGCGAACTGTTTATCCCAACGTTTGGCGGCGTCGTTCCAAAGCTTTCCGCTCGCATCTTCTTGGGATGAGATGAAGACGGCAATCAAGTCGGCATCACCATCGCTATAATCGAGCGTCGCGAGGGCGTAGGCGCGTGTGAACGGATAAGGACCATCCAACCCGGTTTGATGATGGACGATCCGATTTTCAAATTCATCGAGCGCCATTCTATTCATCTGCTGCAACAGGTTGGCCTTGCTTTCAAAGTGGTATAAGACGCCACCTTTCGTGATACCGGCGCGTTTGGCTAAGTGGTCCATCGACAGTTGTTGAATGCCCTCGGTTTGAATGATCTGTGCGGCGGTCCGCAGTAACAATTGTTTTTTACTCATGTGTGTCCTCCTCACTATACTGAACGGTCAGTATAGTGAGCGTATCAGACTAGAGTTGGATTGTCGAGATGAATACATGAATGGGATAATTAGGAAAAGGGGGGAGGGATGATGGGTTCACATTTGATGCATCTCGTCATCGCGAATGAGGTGTTGGCGTATTTGACAGATGTCGATCGCACGGCTTTTTTGTTGGGAAATCTTGCGCCCGATGCGACGATGCCTAAACAAAACACCCACTATTACGCGGGACGGCATGAGGATATGACAAGACGGCTCGACCTTGATCAATATTGGGTGGACAGTGCGGACGAGAATCAATCGTTCCGCCTCGGCTATTATTGCCATCTCGTCGCGGACGAGATTTGGTTGCAGGGGTTTTATAAAGCCTGGCTCAAGCAAGTCATTACGAAAGACCCAGAAAAGCAGGCGATGTATTATACCGATTTTGATTCATATAACGCTCGTTTAGTGCAGCGATTGGACGCCTTCGATTTCGACGTGTTAACCAATGCCGCACAAGGCGAGCTGCTGGCACTCATCCTCAAAATCAAGCAAGATGCGAAGGCGAAAGAGGAAGGGACGTATACGATGTTTTTGCCACACCAGTTCGATGGCTACGTCGAGACGTGCATCCTTCGATGTCGACAGATGGTCCAACAGAAGAGTGGGGTGATTATATGATTCAACGACGTTATGCACCGATTTACGTGACGTTTGGACTTTCTATTTTGACAATCGTGGCGCTGTTCACTGTGAACGGCCGCTTTTTCCCGGATTTGAACTTGATGACGGCCATATGGGTCTACATTGTTCTAGATGTCGCCCTGATTGCCACATTGATTTGGGGCCTGTTCTCAAAAGACAAGACGGTACGCGTGTTCAGCCTCGTTGGGAATCTTGGGTTGATCGTGCCACTATCGATTTGGATTTTTTTGTTGGTGCTCGCTAACGGGATTTCGGAAGCGTAATCGGACAAATGAGAGTGAACGAATGAACTCTATTTGCTTAGAAAGTGGACAGGCGTTCCGCTTTCTTTTTTTATCGGCATTATAGAAAGAATAATATTTCCATTTCCAATTTGAAAATTTGGCATTGCGCAACCTATTTTTGTTTGTTATGCTTCTCAATGAAAACGACAATGATAATCATTATCAGTGAGAAAGCGTCAGTATCCATACATAGAGCAGAATCGTGAAACGGTTGCGGACTCACTGAGAAGGTCGTCATTCAAAAACAGATACACAGGGAGATGGAAAGAATGGGGAAATGGAAAGCAGCAGTCATGCTCACATCACTCGTCTTCACGCTAGCCGCATGCGGTAGCACGGACGAGACGAAAGACGCAGGAAGCGCGGAAGCGGAGACGGCACCGAAGACAGTTGAAATCACGGACGCACACGGAACGATCGATGTGCCGGTCAACCCGGAGAAGGTCGTCGCGCTCGATAACCGAACGTTCGAGACGCTCTCGGATTGGGAAATCGACTTGGTCGCCGCCCCAATCGGATTGATTCCAGCGGACTTGCCTTATAAAAACGACAAAGACATCGTTGACGTCGGGATGCACAATGAACCGAACTTAGAAGCGATTGCCGGTGTGGATCCGGATGTTGTCATCGTCGGCCAACGATTCGCCGACTACTACGACGACATTAAAAAATTGGTTCCGGAAGCAGCCGTCATCGATTTGAACATCGAGCTCCCGGAAGATGCGGGCACGCCAGGTGAAATCTTGGTCGAAGGCTTTGAGACAACGACGCGCTCACTCGGACAAATCTTTGAAAAAGAAACGGAAGCAGATGAGCTCATCGCGAGCTTCGAAGCATCGATTGACAGTGTGAAAGAGGCATACGACAGTGAAGACACGGTCATGTCAGTCATCGTCTCAGGCGGAAATATCGGCTTCTCGGCACCGAACACAGGACGTGTCTTCGGACCGATGTATGACATCTTTGACTGGACACCAGCCCTCGAAGTAGCGAAAACGACAGGGGACCATCAAGGGGATGAGGTCTCGGTCGAAGCGATTGCGGAGAGTGACCCGGACTGGTTGTTCGTCCTCGACCGTGATGCGGCCATTTCAAGCATGGAAGACGCAGTGCCTGCAGCGGACGTGATCGATAACGCACCGGCGCTCCAAAAAACGAAAGCCGTGACAGACGAAAAAATCGTGTATGCGCCGAACGATACGTACATCAACGAGTCGATTCAAACTTATTCTGAACTATTCAACGATATCGCAGCCGCGCTTTCGAAATAAGGGAGTCACGTTGTGCAAAAACCAATGACAGCAAGGGTTGAGACATTGTCTCAGCCCTCCTTTTCTAACATATGGACGAAGTCCTTTATCGTAGCAATGCTTGTGGTGTTCATATTGGCGGGCCTTTCGCTCGTGACCGGCGTCTATGACATTCGTCAAGAAGGTGGGTCGGACATGTTTTGGATCACACGCGTCCCGCGTACGAGTGCAATCATGTTGACCGGTGCCGCCATGGCGATGTCGGGGCTCGTCATGCAACTGATCACACAGAACCGTCTCGTCGAACCGACGACGACAGGTACACTCGAATGGGCGGGGCTCGGCCTGCTCGCTGTGTATCTGCTCGTCCCGGCTCCGACGCTCATGATGCGGATGACGGGGGCAATCGTCTTTTCATTCATCGGGACGATGGTCTTCTTCTGGTTTCTGCGTTCGGTCAAACTCCGCTCGTCGTTGATTGTCCCGATTATCGGACTCATGCTCGGGGCGGTCGTCTCGGCCGTGTCGACGTTTCTCGGTCTATTCTTTCAAGCCAGCCAGACGATCGAAGGTTGGTTCGTCGGGTCGTTCGCATCAGTTCAGGTCGGACGGTATGAATACTTGTGGCTCATCATCCTCGTCACGTTCTTCATCTTCATCCTCGCGAATCGCTTGACGCTCGCTGGTCTCGGCGAGGACATCGCGACGAGCTTAGGCGTCAATTACAATCGTCTCATCTTGATTGCGACGGGATTGATCGCGCTCGCGGTCGGGGTCGTGGCGACGGTCATCGGTAATCTGCCGTTTCTCGGGCTGATCGTCCCGAACATCGTCTCGATGTTTCGCGGGGACGACCTCCGCAGCAACTTGCCGTGGGTATGCGTCATCGGGATGGGAACGGTCCTCGTCAGCGATTTGATTTCGCGGACGATTATCATGCCGTTCGAATTGCCGGTATCGCTCATTCTCGGTACGGTCGGGTCAATCGTATTTATCGTAATTCTCTTGAGACAACGGAAGACGGGAGGGGTACGATGAGCACACTTATTGAAAATAAGACGAAGCATCGGGAAGCATACGATGTTGATGGTCGGTCCGTGCATACAGACGATCGGTGTGCGACGGCGTTCCGTTCGAAACGAGAACAGCGCCGCTATTGGTTGTTCCTGGCCTTCTTTATCGTCGGAGGACTGTTCTGTGCGTTCGGGTTACTCGTCTACAACAATCCGGTCCCGTTCGACTCACCGTCGTTCGTCCCGGTCGTCGAGCGTCGGGTCGTCGCCGTCATCACGATGGCGATTGCCGCGCTCTGTCAAAGCTTGGCGACGGTCGCGTTTCATTCGGTGACGAACAACCGCATCATCACACCATCCTTGCTCGGGTTCGACGCGCTCTACTCGACGATTCAGACGAGTATGATCTTCTTCTTCGGGGCGGGTGCGCTAATCGGCTTTTCGGGAACCGGTGCCTTTTTGACCCAGGTTGGCCTCATGGTGCTCATGAGTCTGCTCTTGTACGGCTGGCTCTTGTCCGGGAAATACGGCAACCTGCAACTGATGCTTCTCGTCGGGATTATCATCGGGACGGGATTGAATTCGGTGTCCTCGTTCATGCGACGCATGCTCGCGCCGTCCGAGTTCGACGTCCTGCAGGCCCGTCTGTTCGGATCGGTCATGCATGCCGATGCGGCCTACTTCCCGATCGTCATTCCGATTGTGATTGTCGTCGGGACGTTGTTGTATAGTTTCTCGAATCGCTTGAACGTCGTCGCACTCGGCAAAGACGTGGCGACTTCGTTCGGGGTGAACCATCGCCGGAGCGTCATCTTTACGCTCGTCTTGATCTCGCTTCTTATGTCGGTATCGACGGCGCTGATTGGACCGTTGACGTTCTTTGGATTCTTGGTGGCGACGCTCAGCTATCAAGTGGCAGCGACGTACGATCATAAATACGTGTTTCCGATGGCGTTCGCGCTTGGGTTCTTCGTGTTGACGAGCGCGTATTTCTTTATGTATCACATTCTCAATACGCCGAGTGTCGTGTCCGTCATCATTGAACTGTTCGGCGGCATCATTTTCTTGGCAGTTATCTTAAGGAGAAAATCGCTATGATTCAATTGGAACAAGTACAAAAATCGTATTCGGATAATGTCCAAATCGGACCAATCAATCTCGACATCCCGAAGGCCGGGTTCACGTCGTTGATTGGACCGAACGGGGCTGGGAAATCGACGACGCTCATGATGATCGGCCGTTTGCTCGATTTAGACGCGGGTCAAATCCAAGTCGCCGGGATGGACGTGTCGAGCACGAAATCGAAAGATTTGGCGAAAATCGTCACGATTTTACGGCAAGAGAATCATTTCGTGACGCGTCTCACCGTCCGTCAGCTCGCGGGTTTTGGACGTTTCCCGTACTCAAAAGGGCGGTTGACGCAAGAGGATGAACGGATCATCTCGAAATATATCGACTTCCTCGACTTGACGTCGCTCGAGCATCGCTATCTCGATGAATTGTCGGGCGGACAGCGCCAACGGGCGTACGTCGCGATGGTGCTCTGTCAGGAGACGGAATACGTGCTCCTCGACGAGCCGCTCAACAACCTCGATATCGCTCGCTCGGTCCAGATGATGGAATACTTGCGGCACGTCGCCGACGAGTTTGGACGGACGATTGTCACGGTGCTCCATGACATCAACTTCGCGGCGAAATATTCGGACCGCATCTGTGCGATGAAAGACGGGAACATCGCCGCCTTTGGTACGGTCGAAGAGATTATGGACGCCGACATCCTATCTGACATTTTTGAGACGAAACTGGAGATCATTCAAGGACCGTATGGACCGATCGCGGTCTATTAATAGAAGGAGGGGATCAGCATGCAGATTTATTGGACACCAATTCAACAAGTCGTGCAGGAAGCGCGAGACACCTACACGTTCAAACTGGATCTGCCCGAGGGCTTCACGTGGGAAGAAGGGGCGCACACGCACTTCGCGCTCGAAGGATTTAACAAGGAAGATCGACCGAACCGGACGTTGATTCGGCACATGTCGATCTCGACGTTGCCGCATGAAGGCGCGATCGGTATCACGACTCGGGTCAAACCGGAATGTTCGACGTTTAAATCAATCTTGCGTGACATGAACATCGGGGACAAGGTTGCCATCTTCAAGACGCATTCGAACGTGCCATTGAAGCGGGAAGGGAAGAACGTCTATCTGTTATCGTGCGGGGTCGGCATTGCGACGTTCCGCCCGCTCGTACTCGCGTATTTGGCGAACGGGGAAGGTGTGCCGCACCTCCACTCGTTGAACGTCGACTCGTCGAAAGAATATTTGTTTAACGATGTGTTCGCGTCAACGAATGGATTCACGGCCGAGTTCGTCGACAATCGTCCGGACTATTACCAGCTGGTCGAGACGCTCGCCGCAGACAAAGACGGACTGTTTTACCTTGTCGGCAGCGATGACTTCTTGCATGAGACGATTGCCAAATTGCGTCAAAATGGCGTGACGCCGGACCAAATCGTGCTCGACAAACATGACTTCCAAATGGAAGATTTCTTGAAGGCCTGACGCTCAGACCGAGGACGCGTTCCTCGGTCTTTTTGCATGGCACAAGTCGACGAAGCGCTTGAACACGTCACGTCCGTTTGGCGTTCCAATCGATTCGGGATGGAACTGGACACCATATGTCAGGTGCTCGGGATGTTCGAGCGCCATGATGACCTCGTCATGCGTGCGAGCGGTCACGACGAGGTCCGTCTCCAAGACGACGAGCGAATGATAGCGCATGACCTCGCTCGGGTTCCCGTCGAACAAGACGCTCGGGGTCGTCTCAATCATAGACGTCTTCCCATGCATGACCTGTTCAGCCCGTCCGACCGTACCGCCGAACGCCTCAGCGATGACTTGATGTCCGAGACAGACGCCAAGAATGGGGATGGTGCCGGAAAGAGAGCGGACGACGTCGAGCGAGACATCGGCATCCAGTGGGCCACCTGGACCCGGAGAGATGATGATGCCAGCCGGATTGAGGTCGCGGATCGCGTCGATTGTCAGTTCGTCATTGCGGACGACCAAGACGTCGCTGAACCGGGCGACATCTTGATACACGTTATACGTGAACGAGTCGTAGTTATCGATGAGTAGAATCATGCGAACACCTCCAGTAGGGATTTGGCTTTATGCAATGTCTCTTCATATTCCGAGACCGGATCTGAGTCGTAGACGATACCGGCACCCGCTTGGACATAGGCCGTGTCACCTTGCACGACCATCGTCCGAATGGCGAGAGCAAAATCATAGCCGCCCCGGACGTCGAGATAGCCGACGGCCCCGGCATACACTTCGCGCTTCACCGTTTCCAATTCGTCGATCAGCTGCATCGCTCGAATCTTTGGGGCGCCCGAGACGGTACCGGCCGGGAGACAGGCCCGCAGCGCGTCAATCGGATTCAAGTCGTCGCGCAGTTCACCTTCGACCTCGGAGACGAGATGCATGACGTTTTTGAAGCGCTCGACTTCCATCTGTTTCGGTATCGTGACCGAGCCGACTTTGGCGACCCGGCCGATGTCGTTGCGACCGAGGTCGAGGAGCATCCGGTGCTCGGCGAGTTCTTTCTCGTCTTGAATGAGATCAGCAGCGTGACGCACGTCTTCTTCGATTGTCTTGCCACGGGGGCGGGTGCCGGCGATCGGGTTCGTCGAGACGCGATTTCCCTCGACGCGAACAAGACTCTCTGGTGACGCCCCGAGGATGATCGCCTCGCCTAGGTCGATATAGAACAAGTACGGACTCGGGTTCTGTTTCCGGAGCGTCCGATAGAAATGGAACGGGTCGCCGGTGAACGTCGCATCGATTCGTTGGGATAAGACGAGTTGGAACACTTCACCGGCAAGGATGGCTTCTTTCGCCTGCAAGACGCGTTCGACGAACTCCTCTTTGCCGGTCAACACGCGTTCACTCGTGCGGACGACGGGGGCAAGTTCGTGTGTCTTCGCTGTCTCGAGGGCTCGTTTGACGTGGTCTAGCCGATTTGTAGCATCATCATTTCCAGTGTCGATCACGATGACCTGCTCTTCGACATGATCATAGAGAACGACCGTCTCATATCGTTGGAACAAGGCGTCCGGCAAACCACGCGTCTCGCTCGGGGTATTCGGGATCGGTTCATAGACGCGCTGCATGTCATAGCCGATATAGCCGACGGCACCGCCGATGAACGGATAGGGGGCGTCCGGTGTGTCCCGCGCAACCAGTTCCGACAACAAGGCGAGCGGATCTTCCGTGTGCATCGTGCCGGATGCGTCGGTCACTTCGTTGCCGTTGGCGCGAATCGTCTCGACTGGGTTCGAAGCGATGATCGAGTAGCGGCCGTGCTTGCCTTCGGCGCGACTCTCGAGCAACACTTTCCGTTCTCCTTCTAATCGATGAAAGATTGCCACCGGTGTCAGTTCGTCGCCGTTGATGATGAGTTGTTTCATATCGATAACCTCCTTATAATTTGAGAGAAAAGGGGAAACTATGATGCACATCTTAAAACCGAATCAATTCTCAGGAGATGCGCTCACTGAGCACATCGAGCTAGAAGAAGAATTAAGTCCGTTTCTCGATCAATCGGATGAGTTGAATCAAGCGTATTTCGATGCCGTGATACGAAAAGCGAAGGGGTTGTTCGACACCTTGTTTCCGAACGGTGAGGGCTTCACGCTCGTGTATCATGTTTATGGTGATCACCCGGGCAACACCGGTATGTTTCGATTGATTCGCGACAAATCGCTCCGCTTTCAGACGGCGTTGATTCGTTCCGAAGAAGAGGAGGAGACGCTCTGGACGTATATCGTGCCGATTGCTGATCGAGACCAGATCCGGATGTCTCGTTTGTTGGAGGCGATTTGTCACCAAGACTTTCAACCATTGAGACCACGACTGCGTGGCTGGGCCATGTCGTATCCTGCCGTTCAGTTCATTCATCAGGAAGCAGGACATGTACTATTTGTTTATGATGACCGTGGTGCCTATATCCGCGGGACATCACCCGAACACCTCCAAGCAATCAAACAAAAAATCTCCTCGTCCTTCATGCCCGATCGGACATGAAGGACGAGGAGATTTCCCCGTGTTGCCACCTTCGTTGAGAGACTTCGCGCCTCCCCACTCATCGCGAACCATCATTCGCTGTCCTCGGTAACGGGAGGACCCGTCAGAGCCTACGTATCGGTCTGAACGCTCAAAAGCCCATTCACGTGCAACACGTCACCGGTTCACATCGACCACCGGCTTTCTGGAGACGTATCTTCACGCTACTCTTCTTTCTCATCGCGAGTTCGTATGAATGTTATCGTTACTTTAACGGGCTGAAGTCAGAATGTCAATATCGAAACTGTCAGAATGATTAAGGCTCAGGAATGTTTTTCTATCTGGCGCTCGGTCTTCCGTTTACTGAGAAACGTATAGGCGATGAGAAACGAGGGAATCGGGAAAAGCCAATTCCAAGACGATGGAGAAGTGAGCGTCCCGTAGTACACGAGGCCCATCGTCATTTCAATTGCGAGATTGAGCACCAACGTGATGAGCGGGGCGATATAAGCCTTTTCGAATCGTAACGCGATGAGGACACCGGTCCCGATGGTGAGGATAGGGACGATGACGAGTTGCCAGATGAACGGGTCGATCAAATCCATAAGCATCGTCCTTTCTAAATGGGATAAATTGTATATTGATAAGTATACAGGGAATAGGGGATAAGAAAAAGAATAGTACCGATGTGGTTACGTACAATCGAACAATTGAGACGGCCATTACGAGTGGGACGACTCGAGCATACGAGTATGTTATGATGGACGCGAAAGGTAGGTACATCAATGGAAACAATCAACTTAAAACAACTTTCTGACGAACGGGCCGCGCTTCAAGTCAAGGGCGACCTGGACGCGATGCGCGGCATCATGCACGACGAGTTTCGTTACGTCGACTCGAGCGGACGTCAGTTCGATAAAGAAACGTTTTTAGATCAGTTCGTCGACCCAGCGTCGGTCCAGTGGATCACGCAGGAGACCGTCACGTTCGACGAGACGGTAGCAGGCGAGATCGCCCTCGTGCAACTATTGCTTGAAGAGCGTTTCATCCTCGGAACGAACGCCTACGAAGGCCGGTTCTGGGTGCTGCATGTCTATGTGAAAGAGAACGACACGTGGCTTTGGCAAGGCGGCCAGGCGACGATGATTCATGAAGTATGAGAGGGAGGACTGCTTTGGTACATCCAAAGCAGTTTTTTTTATGAAATCATTCACCTGATGTTTAAAAAAACGAACTTTTTATTAGAGATGTTATTACAATAAAATAGGGAAACCAACCAAAATAATGATAAACCTAGATAATGGAGGAAAGTCATGAATCATTCATCGTATTTAAAGTTGTTCTTAGCCGGTTCGCTCATCGTCTCGCCACTCTTGCCGCTTCAAGCACAAGCAGAAGGCTCGACGACAGAAGAGCCACCGGTCGTCGAGACGGTCGACGTCACGGCGCCACTTGCACCGGTCGTCTCGACACCGCTCCACACGTCGAAATCAATCGTCATCGAAGGCGAGGCCGGTACGACAGCTTTGATTGGCATCAACAGCAAAGTGTATACGCGCGTCGTCACAGAGGCAGGAACGGCTCAATTCAACATGAGCCCGCAGTCGGTCGGAAAAGTCATCTCGGTCAGTTTGCGTGACGCTGCCGGAAACGTCAGCGAGACGACACAAGTCGTCGTCGCGGTCGATCCGGCCGCACGTCCGGCGACGCCGAAAATCGGCACAGTCAACAGCACGGCCCGTCACATCGTCGTGACCGGCACACCGGGTGCAAAATTGACGCTTCAAGTCGGGAACGCGACGTACACGGCACGTTATGACGCGAAAGGCGTCTATCGCCGCACGACAGCGGTCCTTCCAATCGGCACGGTCATCCGGGCGACGACAGTCGACGCGAAGGGGGCGACGAGCCTCACGCGCTCGACGAAAGTCATCAAAGACGGTCGTGCCCCGATGCGTCCACGCGTTACGCAGAGCGTGACGACGACCGCAACGGCAATCACTGGTACGGCCGAAGCGTATGCAACTGTCTATGCGAAGATCGGGACGAAGACGTATAAAGCCCCAGTCATGTCGACCGGGAAGTTTGCCATCAAGATCCCGAAACAAAAACTCGGACAACCGATTGAGTTGTATGTAGTAGACGGAGCCGGCAATAAAGGCGGCGCCCTCAAGCTCGGCGTGCAACATGCGCTATACAACAAGTTCTATCGTTTGCCTGGCCAAATCACGCTTCATAAAGAAGTATTCGATAGCGAAGGGGACGTCCGCTACGCTGAGACGTTTGCGCCTGTCTTCTTCGGGAAGCCATCAAAAGCGAATATGGCGTTTCTCGTCGACATCGAATCAGACGAAGGTTACCTCGATATGGAGACGCTCCGCATCCAAGTCGGCAGCAAGTCATACAAAGTGAACATTGACCCGGAAGAGGTCGAGTACATGGAGTATGAGGATGGTTCGGTTGGGGAGTGGTACATCTTTGAGCCGGATGCAAAACTCATTCAGTTCATCAAAACGAACGTCCGTCCACAGAACCGGATCATCGTCACGGTGGAAGGCAGCGAAGGTGTCGTCAAATGGCCGCTCTACGCTGGCGAGAAACGCGCCTTCATCGAATCA
This sequence comes from Exiguobacterium sp. s5, assembly GCF_018618075.1. Taxonomy (NCBI): domain Bacteria; kingdom Bacillati; phylum Bacillota; class Bacilli; order Caryophanales; genus Exiguobacterium; species Exiguobacterium sp. s5. The sequence continues at coordinate 492,001 of NZ_JACSLK010000001.1, forward strand.
CTCAGCTACGCTGGATATTAAAAAGCAATACTTCAGATCGCCCTTCTCAGGAAGGGCGATTTTTGTGTGTGATTATTTAGCAAAATGACAATACAAGAACCATACTCCGATTTCTCGATAACCATTTACTGGATATTTTCTGTCGTATTGAAGAAAAAACGTCTCACCGGCTATGAATCGTCCATATTCATCTGACCCAAAAGTCCTATTCGAAAAGCGTAATTCGTGTCGGACGAATCAGTAGAAGTTCTGAATTGGTAATAAATTGGTTTATTAAAAAACATTACTCACATAATTAAATGTAAATTAAAGGTAATATAGGTTTATTAAATGTAAAATCCAAAACGATAACTGGAAATTATATTTTAAGTGTTCATTTCATAAAAATCGAATCTGATGACAGAAGTCTGATCTTGATTAAAATCATTGATAGCGCTTACTTTGTTGATTTTATGCTATTTTAATCACACTGGTAATTCTGGATGGGCGTCTTGAATATTCTAAATAAAAATACGAAAATGCATTATCATTTCCCTTTTTCGATAAAAAGTCGCTTGTTTCAATTGGAAACGTTATGTATATTATGGATGTAAGCAATCTGGGACGATGCATAGGCTAAAAGTCAATGTATGGTTTTAGATACCTGTTTTTGTATGACCCAAGTCCTATCGATGCTATACATAACTCATGGCAGTAAGGGTGCCTTGAGGCGTGATCGAGAGGACGAGGGGGAGTCGAAGACGCAGAAATCGCATTTTACCAAAGGGAGGATTTAAACAAGATGGCAAACAAAAAACAATTTGTCACGGCAGCGGCAGCGTTTGCAGTGACAGCGGCAGCGGTCGCACCAGCAATGTCGGCTTCAGCGGCAATGCCTGTCGTCAAGCTCAGCTCGGACTATGTACGTCAAGGGAACTTGGATGCAGCGCTTGACAAGACGTATCACGGATCAGAGATCCACTGGTACAAGTCTTCAGTCAACATGAACAAGCTCGGTGTCTTCCAAACGGCGGTAGGTTTCGTCAAAGGGAAGGGCATCAAAGTTGAGAAGCGCGTTCGCGTTTTGAACTACGCTCAAGAAGTGATCGGACCGAAAGAAATGCTCGTCTTCGAAAAAGGACAAGCCGTCTCAGGTATCCGCTCGCAGCCGGTCAAATTCGCAGACCGCGTCTACATGAAGCCGGGTTCATGGTCTGGTATCGACACGTCGCAAGTCGGCGAGTTCACTGCGACGTTCACTTACTCGAACAAAGCGTATGGAACGGTTTCGAAATCGTTCAAGTATAAAGTCGTCGAGTCAGCACCGATGGTATCAAGCGTCGAGTTGCTCAACGCCAAAGAACTTCAAATCAACTTCTCGAAACCGGTTGACGCGAGCACACTTCTTTATAACGGCATGCTCAAAGATGGAACGGTCGAAATCGATCACATCCCAGATGCGCAACGCCTTAAAGGACTGCGCGGCACACTCTCGAAAGACGGCAAAACGCTCGTCGTTCGCGCCGAGAAGACATTCGACGGCCGTTACGCCGTGCTTGCCAGCTCGAAGATCAAAGGTCTTGACGGCAAAGATCTCGTACCGTTCAAAGGAATCTACACGCTCACAGATAACGTGCGCCCAGTCCTTAACGATCCTGAGTACCTTGAAAACAACCGCGTGAAGTTCACGTTCTCTGAGCCGGTCAACGTTGACTCAGAAGAAGCGCTTGAGAAGAAACTTGAGTTGACAGACGCTTCTGGCGCTGGCTACAAAGTTGATGTCGACAAGCTCTCGTGGGACGGTAAGTCGTTCATCCTTGACTTGTCAGACGCTCAGTTCGTCGCAGGAAAAGATTACAAGTTGACGCTCGTCGGTCTCCGTGACTTCGCTGGCAACTTCATCACACCAAACCCAGTGACGAAGGTCGTTCAGAAGAAAGTCGTTGACGGTGTAGCACCTGCAGTCGTCGGCATGTCGTCTTCGAAACCGGGCTACCTCACAGTGACATTCTCTGAGGCTGTCTATGTGGATCGTTACAACCATGTTGCGAAAATCACGCTTACAAACGGTGACATCGAAGCTGACCTTGACGACAACGCATGGCTCGACGAGTCAGGCAAAGTCCTCACTGTCCGTGACAGCACGTTCATCGGTCAAATCGACGTGAAAGTTTCTGAGTTCCGCGACCTCGCTGGCAACTACGGCGCAGCGTCAACGAAACTCGTCAACTTCACAAACGATGCGACTGCACCGACTGTGACTGGAGCAGAAGTGAAAGTCATCGACGGCAAGAACCACCTCGTCCTCACGTTCTCTGAAGAAGTGAACGCGCTCTACGATGGTGAGATGGTCGGTTCGTACATCACGCCGAACGGTGTCGAGAAGAAAGTCAAAGCATGGACAGACGCTTCGTACTACTCGAAGAACCAAATCAAGACGCCGATCTCGGATCTTGAACTTGGAAACTACTCGGTCACGCTTCCGAAGAACCTCGTAGAGGATGTCGTCGGCAACGCGAGCGCGGCTCAATCAATCAAGTTCTCAATCACATCGAGCCCAATCGAGAAAGAGAAGCCGACGTTCGATGGCTACTACTTCCAAGAGAAGGACAACAGCACACTTTACCTCAAGTTCAGCGAGAAACTTGACCCATCATCACTCTACTTGGGCAACTTCTTGATCGAAGGCAAAGCGATCGCTGAGAAAGCCGTCTTCACGAACGAGAAACGTGACGTCATCAAGTTGACGCTCAAAGAAGGCGCGATCCAGACATCTGGTAAATACGCGTTCACAATCCAAAACGTTAAAGACGTGGCGGGCAACGTCATGGATACACTCGCCTTGAACGAGAAGTTCGCTGAAAACGACCTTCCAGGTCTCACTTCGGCAGTTCTCACGTCGAACAACGTGTCAGGCGACTACGCGATCATCACGCTCACGTTCGATGAGTCGATCGCAGACTACTCAATCGAGGACGGCTATGAAGACTTCAAACTCTTCGTCGGCGACCAAGACCTCGCGAAATCTGCGAAAGTCTCAGAAGTCATGGGATCGCAGTCGAACCAAGTCAAAATCACGGTTGACCGTGTGTTGACTCCGGCTGAGACGGCTCAAACGCTCACGCTCAAACCAGGTGCTGCGTTCGAAGTCCTCGACCTCGCGAACAACAAACACCCATTGTTCACTTCGGTGAACATCGCTAAGTAATTAGCGCTGACATTTATTGACCCTCCCTTAGGGTTAAATAGAGCAAAGCCTTCGGGCGGAGCCATCTTGAAACCGGTAGCGTTTGACGCTGCCGGTTTTACTATGTAGTAAACTGAAAAAAATACATATTAATCCCAATAAATTATGGAAATTTAAAACAAATAAGGTATTATTATATTGGTTCTATTTTCTTTAGGAATAATATATAATTTGGAGGGGTATTATGAGTCGTGCACAACGGAAACAGAGACGAAAGTTCCAATTTCTCGTCAGGACGTTCGTCTTGGTCTGTCTGATTTTATCTGGCGTCATCTATCAACAAAACCAAGAAGCCGAGGCGAAAGTGAAGCTTCATGCGTCTACCTTGGGAAACGATTTGCGATTTAGCGGGATGGCGCTACGGTTAGATGCGAAAGGCCTATACATACACTCGAACAGCAGTCATAAACCGATGGGCTTCACAGGGGCCCAAATCGACCCGAAACGTGGGACGATCATCGTCCGTCGTGATCGCGGCGATTCGGTCGTCTCTATCATTGCCGAACCGGACGAGACGCTCACGAAACGAGGCATCACGATCGGGGCTTCTGGTGGCGGGAGAGTGACCCATTTGTATTTATATCAAAACGGTGTTCAGCTCAATTTGGCTAAACCGGCTGACTATGCAAAAGCAGCGGGTTCTACCTCTAATATTTGGATGACCATCATCAGTCAATCTCGATGAGTTACCGGCACGTCCGGTGCTCATCTTTTTTCGAGTCGAGGCAAGAATTTACTATAGAATGAGGGAAAACGATGCAAGCTTATCAACGTGGATTTTTAATGACGCCGACACAGACCACACGTGACGGGTGGGATATGGTCACTTTGCCGAACGGTGACTTCTTTTACTATGACCCAATCACTCAGGTCGACTTGATTCAAAATGGAAATCGGTGGATGCTCGCTATGGGGGATGTCATTGACATCCGAGCGATGAAGCGTGACCGGATGAACTTGCTTGCGCGACTGAGCGCAGAAACGACGGAAGCGTTTCATGAGTCACTCGACTTCATGGGCGGTCGTTATGTGCTCATTCGTGGCGACGAGGCATCCGTCCGGCTCTACCACGATGCGACAGGGATGCGCGGCGTCTACTTCACGACAGAAGCGCCGCTCCGGGCCGCCAGTCATTTAGAGCTGTTGCAAGAAGACGTCCAGTCCGCACCGCACCCGCTCTGTTCAAGCGAGTTGCGTCAACACAACCATTACCACTTGCCGGGTCACTTCACGATCTATGAGACGATCCGGATTCTCGTTCCGAACCATTTCGTCGATGGGTCATGTGTGATGACCCGTTATTATCCACGGCGTCCGCTTGAATCGCTACCAGTCGAGGCGGCGATCGAACCGCTCCGGACCTGGTTCGACAACCAGTTGCATCAGCTGTTCGAGACAGACGAACGCATCATCTTCTCCCTCACGGCCGGGATCGACAGCCGTCTGTCGCTCGCGCTCCTGAAACCGTTCCTCGCAAACATCGAGGCGTTCACTTACCAAAACGTGGCGCACGTCGAGTCGCTCGATATCGATGCGGAAGTCGCCACGATGATGGCGCGCGACCTCGGATTCGCCCATCGTATCATCCCGGTCGACGGCCGAGCGTTCGAACAAGCGGACGAGACAAAACCGTTTCGCGATATGATGCGCCAAAGTGTGACGTCAAATCACGGTCATGCCCACGCCTATGAATATATGAAGCTGTACAACGACCGGCCGACGCGACATCTACGGTCGAACATCCTCGAGATCGGTCGTGCCTTTTACCGGAAAAACCGTACCCTCCCGGCCGAGTTCACCGTCGAAGGCGCGATTCGTTGCTATTCATGGAAGTCGCGGGAAGATGACCGTGTCGTCGCGTTATGGACGTCTTACGTTGAAGCGGTCGGGTTGACCGAGGCGACGCTCCACGGCTATGACCCGTACGACTTGTTATATTGGGAGTACCGGATGGGCATGTGGCACCAGCAAGTGCTCGCCGAGAGCGACGTCGCTTTCGAGACGTACATTCCGTTCAACGCCCGGGCCATCCTCGAGTTGTTCCTCGCGCCTGAATATGGGGACCGTCTATACGCAAAGCTGTTCTATGAAGTGATCGGTCATGAGTGGCCGGTGCTCGCGTTCTGGGGCGTGAATAAACGAGACACGATGCGCGATTATCTGCATCCGACGCTCGACCAAGACTGGATGCCGCTGAACGGGGTCATCACGAGCGGACGGTTGGACGAGTCGACGATCCCACTGAACGTACGTCGCTTGACGACGAACGTGTCGTATCATCTTGAGGCGAACGCGATGAAAAAAGGCGATCACATGGTCTACACGCAAATTCTACCGACGAAATCAGGACAGACGTATCGCTTGAACTTGAACGTGCTCAACCCGTTCGAGAAACGGTCGTCCCTTGGCTTAGGACGGATGCGCTACGAGATTTGGGTCGACGGGGTCTTGTACTTGTCCGAGGATATCGCGGCCTGGGGCGGCCCGAACCAAGTATGGGTCGAGTTCGATGCGACGGCTGAGACGACCGAGTTCATGGTCCGGACGGTCGCCCTCCGTGACTGTGGACCGAACAAATGGGGCGCGGCCTCAAAGATGCAACTTGAGGCGCTGCGTCTTCAAGAAATCGAGCACGGTCATTTGAAGGCTGGGGCATCGAGTCCGTTCACACAAGTTCATGAGTTGATTGAAGCGGAGTAAGGCTTTTTGCCTAACGTGTTTCAATTTCCAAGGAATCCCTCGATGTTGCAGTCGGGGGATTTTTTGGAAAAGATACACGGAATTAACGAAAAATTAATTGTATTTACTAGTGGAATTGGATATGTTTAGAGAGGAGAGTGGTCTCTGAAACGATAGGTCTGAAGACGGAATAGGGAGCAAGGCCAATTGTACTCCGTCAGACATTGTAAGCGCTATCATTCGTTTTAGTTCTGCTTCACCACATTTGAAAGGGGAAAATCAAATGCTCACACGTAAAACGAACAAGTTGTACGCTTCACTCGCTGTGGCGGCCATCACCGCTTCATCGATCGTTCCGGCAGCGACAGCTGACGCGGCACCGAAAGCGAAGACGGTCAAACTGAAAACGGACTTCGTCCGCGGAGGGGACCTCGACGCGTCACTCGACAAGACATACAAAGGGGCCAAGATTCACTGGTACAAGTCTTCGGTCAAGATGAACAAACTCGGTACATATCAAACGGCGAAAGGAATCGTTCTCGGCAAGGGGTTGAAAGTCGAGAAGCGCGTCCGCGTTTTGAACTATCCGGTCGCCATCGAGCCGGCTGAAGCACTCTCGTTCAAACAAGGGGAAAACGTGCCGAGCGCACTTCGTCTCGATGTTCGCTTTGCGAACGGTACAGTCGAGCGTCTCGTCCGCGTCCATGGCATCGATACGTCAAAAATCGGATCGTTCACGGCACATGCGAAGTTCACGAGCAACGGCCGCACAATCGAAGCTGAGCTTCCATATTCGGTCGGTGGGAATACAGTATCATTCATGCACACGAACGACACGCACGCTTCACTCGACTTGGCGCCGAAACGCGCGACAGCCGTTAAGCAAGTTCGTGCCGAGAAGCCGAACGCTCTCTTGATCGATGCGGGGGACGTATTCTCAGGTTCGCTCTACTTCAACAAGTTTGAAGGTATGGCTGACTTGAAACTCATGAACTACATGAAATACGATTTGATGACGCTCGGAAACCACGAGTTCGACCTCGGCGGCGACGAAGACGGCAACGCAGAGCTTGCCAAGTTCATCCGCTATGCGAACTTCCCGTTCGTCAGTTCGAACCTCGACTTCTCAGCTGATGCGAACTTGAAATCGCTCTACCGCGATGCGGTGACGGACAAGCCATACAACGGTCGTCTCTATGAAGGTGTCATCAAAGAAGTGGACGGCGTCAAAGTCGGATTCTTCGGTCTCACAACAGAAGAGACGGCTGACATCGCCAGCCCAGGCGACACGCAATTCCAAGACTACATCGCGGAAGCAAAAGCAGCCGTGGCAGCGTTCGAGGCAGCTGGCGTCAACAACATCGTCGCGGTCACGCACTTAGGCTATGATGACAACCCAGCGGTCGACAACGATCAAATCCTTGCGGAAGAAGTTGAAGGGATCGACGTCATCATCGGCGGACACTCGCACTCGTTGCTTACGAAACCGGTCGTGAAGAACGCGGATTCGGATAACCCGACCATCATCGTCCAAGCGTACCAGTACAGCCAATACCTCGGCACACTCGACGTCACGTTCGACCATGACGGTAAAGTCGTCGCACATGAAGGTTCGGTCATCGACGTGTCGAAACTTGAAGCAGACGCGAAAGCGACGCAACTCCTCGCGCCGTTCAAAGAAGATGTCGACGCCTTGAAAAACCAACCGACCGGCGCTACAGCGACGGCAGCGCTCACGAACCCGCGTACGAGCGACATCGGTAACACGACAGGTGAGAGCGTCCGTAAAAACGAGACGGCGCTTGGTAACTTGATCACAGACGGTATGCTCGCGAAAGCGAAGACGTTCAACGCGGACGTCATCGGCGCGATGCAAAACGGCGGCGGCATCCGTGCAGCCATCGATGAAGGGGAAATCACGATCGGCGAAGTGCTCACGACGCTTCCGTTCGGCAACACGCTCGCCATCGCTGACCTCACTGGGACAGAGATTTACCAAACGTTCGAGCGCAGCGTCGGACCACTTCCGAGCGAAAACGGCGGTTTCCTTCACGTGGCTGGCTTGAAAGTGACGTACGATAGCTCGAAACCGTCAGGCGAACGCGTGACAAAAATCGAGTACTTGAAAGACGACGCATACGTCCTCGTTGCGAACGACACGACGACATATAAAGTCGCGACGAACGCCTTCACGGCGAAAGGCGGCGACGGCTTCGAAGAACTCGGCAAAGCTTATACAGAAGGACGCGTTCAAGACCTCGGTCTCTCGGACTGGGAAAACTTGCGTGACCATGTGGCCGGTCTCAAAACCGTTGAGCCGAAAGTGGAAGGTCGCATCGTCGACACAGCAGCAAACTAAGCAGTTTCACTCTCCTGATTTTTTCAGGGGAGTGTTTTTTTGTTAATGGTCGTGAAAGTCGGGTATACGACAAGAGGGACGGGTCAATGGATTGTCATCTGACTGAAATTGCTTGCCTATCTGATATTTGATACTATGACAGAGGGTGTAGGTGTGAAGCCTACGATACGACATGATGAAAGAATGAGGCGAATTTAATGGATGTAAGACGATTATTGTCCGACGTTCAAGCGCACACGAAATGGGTACGTGCCGAACGGGAACGGATTTCACAAAAAGAACCACTAGATGAAGGCGATGTCGTTCTCATCAACGACTTGCCGTCTTTGACGAAGAAAGCCCAGCTCCCGTATTGGGACGACGCCAAACTCGAAGCCTACCACACGGCTCTCGAACAAGAATGGGACACGGCGTCCGAGCGATTCCCGAGCGACGTGGCTTCATTCCCGTCGTCGAACGGAACCGCGTATTACTATAAGAAGAAACTCATCGACGTGGCGTTCGTCGGACCGGTCGAACGGGCCGAGACGTGGCGTAACGTCTGCAACATCCATACGTTCAGTACGGTCACCGAGTTTTTAGAGCTCGTCAATTCAAACGTAAATATCGAGTTCCTGATGATCAGCCCGATTCTTCCAGGAGAAGCGGCGACAAGTTTTGATCATATGAGCACACCACGATCGCACTCGCGTGAATGGCTCGAAAAACTGATCAAACAAGCGAACTATCGGGACATCCCGACCGTGTTCCATACCGAGGTCGATACGAACCATTACGCTCGTTTTGCATCACTCGCGGCAAAATGTGATGTCGTCTTTACGGCCAACGAAGAACGGGTTCAAGATTACACGGAACTGTGCAACCATGACCGTGTCTTCGTCATCAAGCCGTTCGTCAACCAATTGCTTCACAATCCGATCGGGATGACGCGCCCGCGTCTGAACGATGTCCTCGTCACGAACGAGTTCCCGATGCGCAACGTGTTCATGGACGACGTCAACAAATTGATGGACGGTGTGTTAGAGACGGACCATCAACTCTTTGTGACGAAGTCGAACCGTGATCAACATACAGAAGTCGGCGAGGCGTATCGTCCATATCTCGTCGCCAGCGAGACGAACATGGATGACTTGAAAAAATCGGTCGACTGGATTCTTCATGTCAACGAAGTGAAGAACAGTCCGACTTACTGCGCCCAAGAGATCTATGATGCACAGGCGCGCGGCAATCTCGTCTTGACGAACTATAATATCGCCGTCAACAACGATTTCCCGAACGTGTTCATCGCGACGGGTCGTTTGGACGCAAAACAAATCTTGAACATGTTCAAGACAGAAGACGAGATGGTCCGCCAGCAACTGTCTGGTGTTCGCACGGTTATGGGCGGCCATACGCTACACGACCGGTTTGAAGAGATGTTGTTCGCGCTCGGACTCGAGACGGAGACGCTCGGGGCACGCCCTGTCCTCGTCGTCGGCTCGGGTGACGAGTCGCGTCTCCAAGCGATGATCGACGCACAGACTTATGCGAGCGTCCGTTTCCGCATGGCGGACGCCGTGACCGAGACAGATTTACAAGAAGCGGCGTTCGTCGCGTTCTTTGACTCGGCCTATACGTATGAGGCGTACTACTTGGAAGACATGATTAACGCCTTCAAATACACGGACGTCTCGTTCGTGACGAAAACGGCCTACTTCGACGGCGAGACGTTCGTCTCGGGCCCGGAACATGACTATGTGACGGACGTGACCGACGTCCACCGTTCGGTGTTCGTCGCCGAACAGTTGTCGCTCAAAGAAGTCGCGACGCGGACGCTCAAAACGCGCACGTTACCAGGTTATGCGATTGACCGATACGAGCTCGTCAAAGGCGAGGTCGTCGTGACGCCGAACGCACCGCGTGACTATAAACTGTCTGTCGTCGTGCCGGTATATAACAACGGCCGTTACTTGTATAACAAATGCTTCTTCAGTTTGAAGCGGAGCTCGATGTTTGACGACATGGAAATCTGGCTCGTCGACGACGGTTCGACCGACAACGAGACGGCTCGGTACGTCGAGCGCTTGGCACGTGAGCACGCGAACGTCTACACGTACTCGTTCGCGGATGGCGGCAGCGGTAGTGCCTCACGCCCCCGTAATAAGGGCGTCGAGCTTGCGACGACTCCATATATCGCGTTCCTTGATCCGGATAACGAGGCGGTCAACGACGGCTATCATGAGCTGTATCAGTTGATGACACGCGAACCGGGACTCGACCTCGCCGTCGGCAGTATGTTGAAGCTGTCGAACCGTGAGGCGATGATTGAACTCGAAGGGCTTGAAAAAGATGGCATTCGCATGATCGAAGATCCGCGCTCCTACTTGCTCGAGCACAACTTCAAAGTCCAAAGCATCCAAGCGATGGTCATCCGCCGCGACTTCATCGTCGAGAACGGATTGAAGCAAGTGATCGGTGCGGTCGGTCAAGACTCGCTCTTCTTCCAAGAGATGTTCTTGTCGGCAGAACGGGTCGCACTCGTCGATTTGACGATCCACGATTATTACGCGGCCGTGGCCGGGTCGACCGTCAACACGATCACACGCCGTTACTTCGAGAAGTGTCTCTTGCGTGAGACGGCCCGAGCGAAAGCGTTCGAACGTGAAGGTGTGCTCGACGTTTATCGCGAGACGCGCTTTGAACGGTTCTTCGAGCTATGGTATCTCCAGTTCATTCGCCGGTCGCGGGAAGAGGACTTCCTCGGCAATGCGGACCTGTTATATGCCATCTATGAGCAGTTCAAGCCGCTCGAACCGAGAAGCCCGCGCTTCAAACAGTTCATCGATCTGTACGAGAGCGGTCAAAAAAATGAATTGAAACGTCTATATTTCGACGTATTCCGTTGAGGTGACAACCATGAGTGAACAATTGAAACAAGAAAAGAACCTTCTCGAGATGCAGCTCGCTGAACAAATCGAGGAGAACAAACGACTTCAACGTGAATACCGGATCAGGGGTCAACAATACCAACGTCTCTTGCATCGTTATGCCGAACTGCTCTATACGGTAGAGTGGATCTCGAAAGAAGTCGAGAAGGCCGATAAACGCTATCACCAAATGAGTCGGAAATTTACTCAAATCAATCGTAAATATCAAAGTTTGACACAGTCTAAAGTCGGCAAAGTACTCCTTAAAGTGCGGGCCATCCGAAGCCGCGTCGGCAAAATCGTCAAACGAAAATGACCAACCGGGAGCGACATGTGATATGTCGCTTCCTTATTAGTGAAATCGAGGGGAACATCCCCGCAGTTTGGAGGAAAGACATATGGGTTGGCAAACGAAAGCACGTCGTGCGGCACATCTTGGTTTACAGCGCTCACGTCGCGTCGGGAAACGAATCATCAATAAGACGCGCAATCGCGTGATTTCCCGTAAAGGGGGACCGATCGTCCCGAATTGGTATACCGCATCGAATGCGGTGCACTTAGAAGGAGCGGACGTCATCGTCTCACGGCCGGAAGCGGTCGCACTCGCGTACCGAGCAGATGGGAAAGAAGAGGCGCTTGACCTCAAGCAAATGTTCTCAAAATCAACTCGTCATCTGCACGTCCAGTTTCGGGCGAAGGCGACAGGAGACGTCAATCCCGTCGTCAAAGTGTCGCTCTACCAACGGAACAAGCACTCGCGTGACGTGTTCGTCTACAATCAGGCACCGACCGACATCGCCTTGCTCGCGAACGAGACGCGAGTCCGCTTCGCCATCGAGACGGAAGGGAAAGGCTCTTATAGCGTCATCGAGTTGAACGTCAACGGTGTCTCGCTCTGGGACGTCGAAGGTATGGCTTACCATATGCAAGACGCTGATTTCGACTATCGCATCGATTTGACACCAAAACAGCTCGAGTTGATCTCGGCGATCAACCGCGTCGTCGACTTCGAAGACGACAAACTGTTGCTTCACGGCGTCGGCAGCCAGTACGTCCATTTCGGCGTCGGCGAGTCGGCGCTCCCGCACGTGAACACGAAACGTGCCATCGATTTCCCGCTCGGGGACATGGACGATGACGTCTATCGTTTCTATTTAAAAGGAGCGGTGACCGGCACGGCGAACGCTTCCCTGTTCGTCGTCACGTACACGGCGGACGGCCAAGACCAAATGATCGAGGTCCCGCTCGGGCTGAGCGGCATTATCCGCCTGACACCGAGCCATACAACGGTCCGCTATTTCGTCCGTTTCTCAGGTCACGGTGAGCTCCATGGATTGAAGCTCGGTATGGTCCGCGAGAAGAGCGTCCGTCGCGAAGAAATCCTGTCGCTCAAACCATCGATGTGGACGGTGCCGACGCCGGATACGATCAAACTGAAACATAAACACGACCAGCTCGTCGTCAAGTTGAAGACCGGGGAAGGCAATCGCCGTTACATCTCATACGCCGAGACGAACAACAGCTTCAAACTGTTGCCGGTCGATTTCTTGTTCGACGTCAAATCGAACAGTCGTTACCGGGTCACGGTCGATGGGGAGATGGGCGAAGGGACGAACGTCGTCCTCTATATCATCACGTATTCGACGGAAGGCCGATTGAATATGCAGCAAGTCCAACTCGGTTCAGAGAAAATCTTTGAGTTCGAGAAAGAGGCGCGTCGCCTCCGTTTCGCGCTTCGTGTCGACGGGGACGGGGAAGCGGTCATCGACCGGATTCGTGTCACCGAGGAAATCATCAGCGACCGGACGCGCAGCCCGGAATGGCTCGACGTGCGTGAAGCCCGTCTTTTCCGTGCCGTGCCGCGTGAGCTGCACGAACTGAAAGTCGCGGCCATCTTCGATGAGTTCACGACCGCATCGTACCGTCCGGAATGTGATTTGATCACGTTCACACCGGACAACTGGACGGCCGTCCTTGCCGATGAACAACCTGACTTCTTGATGGTCGAGTCGGCGTGGAAAGGGAACGCCGGGGCGTGGGAGAAGAAAATCGTCAAATACGGCACGAACACGTGGGAAGAACTCGACGGCCTGCTCGAATGGTGCCGTCATAACAACATCCCGACCGTGTTCTGGAACAAGGAAGACCCGATCCACTACGATCGCTTCATCGAGACAGCCAAACGGTTTGACTACGTCTACACGACTGACGAGAACCGGGTCGAGGATTATATCCGCGACTGCGGTCACGACCGCGTCGGCGCGCTCCCGTTCGCCGCGCAACCGAAAGAGCACAATCCGATTCGCTTGCCGGGTACGCGTGAACCGTACGCGTCGTTCGCGGGCTCGTATTACGCGAACCGTCACGAGTCGCGTCGTCAAGATATGGACCGTCTGTTCGCCGCAGCGAACCGTTACGGCCTCGTCATCTATGACCGCAACTATGAGATGAACCAACGCGGCGAGACGGACCAGCTCCAATTCCCGGAGCAGTTCCGTGACTCGATTCGCGGCAGTTTGAAATATAACCAGATCGCGAAAGCATACAAAGGCTTCAAAGTCATGCTGAACGTCAACTCGGTCAACGATTCGCCGACGATGTTCTCGCGTCGTGTGTTCGAAGGACTCGCCTGTGCGACACCGGTCGTCAGCACGCGTTCGATTGGCGTCAAGCAGATGCTCGGCGATTACGTCTTCCTCGATGAGGGCGATGCCATGCTCGACGAGACGTTCAAGAAGCTGTTGACGGATGACGCCTTCTATGAGGACGTCGCCATGCGCGGGATGCGTCACGTGTTGACGTATCACACGTACACGCAACGACTCGCCCAAGTCGTCGGTGCGATTGGCATCCCGTATCGGGTCGATCACGCCAAAGTCGCCATGGTCGCCATCGTCCGCTCGAAAGAAGAGATGGAGCGGGTCGTGTCGATCTATCAAGCGCAAGACTATGCCCATACGCATCTCGTCGTGTTCCTCGACAAGTTCGACGGCTACATCGACGTCTATAACGAGTACAACACCGAGGAGATCTCGACGTTCATGCTCAGCTATTTGACGCAGTACAACGCCTTGTCCGAGATTTTGGACGGCTTCGAATGGATGGCGTACGTCAACCGGGAAGACTACTACGGCCCGTCGTACGTGTCCGACTATATCTTGGCGGCGCGTTATGCCGACGCCAACATCTTGACGAAAGGCGACCATTACACGTTTGACGGGACGCTCGAGAAACAAGACACAGATGCGAGCTATCGCTACGTGTTCGACGCTGTGCCGACACGTTCGCTCGTCAAACCGGCGGCACTCCGCTTCTATAGCGTGAAAGAGGCACTCGACGTGTTGACGAAAGATGCGTCACTCCAAGAACTGGCCCAGTCCGGGGAGCGCATCTTCAGCATCGACCCGTATCAATACGTCAAAGGCGGAGCTAATCTCTCCGACGCAATGGTCCAGGAGGTAACGTTATGACGAAAGCACCGCTCCGCGTCCTCGTCTATGGGGACGTGAACTTGAACTTGATCGACGGGTCGGCCATTTGGCTGACATCCGTCGTTCACATGTTGAAACAAGACCCGTCGATTCACGTCGATATCTTATTGAAACGCTCGATCGTGAAACCGGAAGTGACGGCGTCGATTCGTGAGTTGCCGAACGTCCGTTTCCTCGACGTGTTCAGCGAGACGTCGCCGAAGAAGGACGAACCTTATTACGAGAAGAAAGTGCTCGAGCCGTCTGAGGCGGCCCAGCTCATCCATGAGCTCATGATGAGCGGGTCGTACGACTTGGCGTTCATCCGCGGCTTCCAGCTCGCCTACAACTTGTCAGCATATGAAGACACGATGGCGAAGACGTGGACGTATATCACGGATTTCACCCACGACCATACGCAGGCGTCGGACGAAGAATTGGCCCGCTTGAAACAAATCGCCTCGCGCTCGGCCCGCATGCTTTGCCAGACGTCGGCGATGAAAGATTATTTTGAGACGTTCCTTCCGACAGAGCGTCCGTTCCTCATCTTGAATCCGATGATTCCGAACGTGAAAGAGGCGACGCCATCGTTCACGAAACCGAACGACCGCCTCGTCTATACCGGCAAATTCGCCCCGCTCTGGTATTCGAGCGAGATTTTGACGGCGTTCGCGAAACTGCGTGGCACACATCCGGCGGCCGAGCTTCACGTCGCCGGGGACAAGTTCAATCAAGACCCGAACAACCCGAACTTCCGCAAAGACGTGACACACCGGCTCGGTCACGACCCGGGTGTGACGTGGTTGAAAGGTATCCCGCGCCGCGACGTCGAGACGTTAATCGAGTCGAGTGCGGTCGGCGTATCTTGGCGCCATCCGGAACTCGACGCCTCGCTCGAGCTGTCGACGAAGCTGCTCGAATACGGGGCGCTCGGAAAACCGGTACTGCTCAATCGTAACCCGATGCACGAGCTCATTCTCGGTGCCGACTATCCGCTCTTCGTCAACTCGGAGACGGAGTTCATCGACAAGGCACGCCTCGCACTCACGGACGCCACCATCTATCGTGAGGCCGCCAAGCGCTTGTACGACATGGCCCAGTACTACACGTTCACGAACACGTACGCGCGTCTGCGCGACGAGTTGTGGGCGATGAAGAAGTTGACGATCGTTTTCGCTGGTCATGACTTGAAGTTCTTGAAGCTGTTCATGAAGCAGTTCTCGGAGAACCCGCGCTTCAACGTGCTTGTCGACCAATGGGATGGCCATAAGATTCACAACGTCAACCATAGTAAGGCATGTCTTGAGCAGGCCGACATCATCTTCTGTGAGTGGGGACTCGGCAACGCCGTCTGGTACTCGGAGCATAAGCTGCCGCACCAGAAGCTGATTGTGCGGATTCACCGTCAAGAGAAAGAGACGCCATTCCCGCGCCAATACAACTTGCACAATATCGACAAAATCATCCTCGTCTCGCCGTATATGCTCGAAGAGATGTACCGTCTGTTCCGCATTCCGCGCCATAAGATGACGATGATTTATAACGCCGTCGACGGCAAGCGTTTAGCGCAGCCGAAAGTGAAACAAGATTTGACGTTCCACCTCGGCATGATTGGCGTCAACCCGAAACTGAAACGGCTCGATTTGGCGCTCGATTTGCTCGAGCAGCTGTTACAACAAGACAGCCGCTATAAACTCTTCATTAAAGGACATCACCCGAACGAGATCTACTGGATCAACAAGCGGGAAGAGGAGCGGGCGTATTACGACAAGTTGCTCGCCCGTCTCGAAGAGCCGCAATTCCAATCGAGCGTCCAGTTCGACGGCCACGGCGACGACGTGCCGGAATGGTTGCAAAAGATCGGTTTTGTCCTCTCGATGAGCGATCTCGAGAGCTTCCATTTGGCTCCGGCCGAAGCGATGACGTCGGGGACGTATCCGCTCATCCGTCACTGGACGGGAAGTGAGACAATCTATCCGGACGACGTATTGCTCGAAAATGTGTCCGACGCCGTCGACATCATTCGCTCGTACGCCTACGATTCAGACCGTTTGCTCGAAGCTGCAAAACCGCTTCAAGCCTATGCGTTTGAGCACTTCGCGGTCGAAACACTTGCTAAAAAGCTGGAACAGCTTATACTAGAGGCGTTGTCCGAAACGGAAAAACATTGATTTGTCATTAAAATGTAATTGCTCGGCTGATTTGTTCAAGAGTATAATGAGTATTGTTTTATTGTCGAAACTGAAATAAAATGATGGACATGCTCGCACTGAGAAATCGCAGGGCACACACACACTTGGAGGTTACTACAAATGAAAGTATGTACAGTAGGTCTTGGGTATATTGGTTTGCCGACATCGGCAGTCTTCGCTAAATACGGCGTCGACGTCGTTGGGGTAGATATCTCTCAAAACGTCGTAGATAAATTGAACCGTGGCGAAATCCACATCGAAGAGCCAGGTCTTGGCGAAGTCGTAGCCGACGTCGTCGCAAAAGGTAAATTCCGTGCGTCACTCTCACCGGAGAAAGCGGACGCCTTCATCATCGCCGTACCGACACCAAACAATGATGACGAGCACAAGTCGTGCGACCTCACTTACGTTTTGGACGCGACACGTAAAGTCCTTCCATTCGTCGAGAAAGGCAACGTCATCATCGTCGAGTCGACAATCGCGCCACGTACGATGGACGATTTCGTCAAGCCGATCGTTGAAGAAGCTGGATTCGTCGTCGGCGAAGACATCTTCCTCGTTCACTGCCCAGAGCGTGTCCTTCCAGGACAAATCTTGCATGAGCTCGTGCACAACAACCGTATCGTCGGCGGCATCACGCCTGCCTGTGCGGAAGCTGGCGCACGCGTCTACGGCACATTCGTCGAAGGCGAGATCGTCAAGACGGATGCGAAGACGGCTGAAATGTCGAAACTCATGGAGAACACGTTCCGCGACGTCAACATCGCCCTCGCGAACGAACTCGCTAAAGTGTGTAACGACCTCGACATCAACGTCCTCGACGTCATCGAGATGGCGAACAAACACCCGCGCGTCAACTTGCATAGCCCAGGTCCTGGCGTCGGTGGTCACTGCCTCGCGGTCGACCCGTACTTCATCGTCGCGAAGTCACCTGACCTTGCTCAAATTATCAACTTGTCGCGTGAGACGAACGTCTCGATGCCAGCTTACGTGGCCGACAACGTCGAGAAGCTCGTTGCGGGCATCGAAGACGCGAAAGTCGCTGTCTTCGGCGTGACGTACAAAGGAAACGTCGACGACATGCGTGAAAGCCCAGCCGTCGACATCTGTGAGCTCTTGCTCGACCGCGGCGTGAACATCTCGGTTCATGACGGTCACGTCGAGAAGTCGACATCGAGCCGCTTCGACCTCGTATCGAAAGAAGAAGCGATTCAAGATGCGGACCTCGTCCTCGTCCTCGTCGACCACAACGAATTCAAGACACTCGATTTCGCTGAACTCAGTGGAGCGATGCGTCGTCCGATGATCTTTGACACGCGCAACATCGTGAAGCCAGCTGGCGACGATGTGGCTGTCGTAAACTACGGCAACTTGTACAAATTTACAAAGGAAACGAATCTCGTACGTTGATTCAAGGTGAATTCACATGTTTAAATCCGCGAAAGCTATTCTTTCAGAACTGCAATCGAGTAAGTATCTGATCATGCGTCTCGCGACGTATGAGACGAAGAGCAACTATTCAATGCAGTACCTCGGATTTTTATGGGAATTCGTCACGCCATTGCTGCAAATCGCAGTCTATTGGTTTGTATTTGGATTTGGTATTCGAAGCGGCAGGCCGATTGATGGCGTGCCGTTTCTGCCATGGCTCGTTGCGGGGATTGTTGTCTGGTTCTTTATTGCCGCGGCAATCACTTCCACGGCTCGGTCTGTCTATTCGAAGATTGGGTTAGTTTCTAAGATGAGCTTTCCAATCTCAACGATTCCTGCGTACGTCCTGTTATCGTTGTTTTATCGCCATGCCATTTTAGTGGCGGTATCCTACGTGTTAATGTGGGCGTTCGGCTATCCGATGGGGCTGCATTCGCTTTGGTTCATTTACTTGGCGATCAGTGCTCTTGCCTTACTTTACTCGCTAGCGTTAATCACGTCCGCACTGACGACCATCGTGCGCGACTTACAAAACTTATTGCAATCGCTCATGCGAATGCTCATGTACTTGACGCCGATTTTTTGGGTTCCGACCGGCCGTCTCGCAGATATTCTTCAAGTCAACCCATTGTATTACTTGATTGAAGGCTATCGTTCGATGTTCCTCGGTACCGATTGGCTCGCGAACAACTGGGCGTATGGTCTCTACTACTGGGCGATCGTGCTCGTCCTCTTCTTTGTTGGTTCGATGATCCATATGCGCTTCCGTCGATATTTCATCGATTACATTTGAGGAGGCTATCATGTATCAAGTTAAATTTGAAAACGTGTCAAAACGTTATACGTTATACAACAAGCCGACCGACAAATTGAAGGAGATTTTCCTCAATAAAACGAACGGGAAGCAATTCTATGCGCTCCGGAACGTCACGTTTGAAGTGCCGCCGGGCGAAGTCGTCGGCATCATCGGCATCAACGGGTCAGGGAAATCGACGATGTCGAACCTGCTCGCGGATGTGATGCCGCCCACCCACGGTCAAATCCAGTTAAAAGGCAAGACGGCGCTCATCGCGATCTCGTCTGGCTTGAACGGGAACTTGAGCGGGATGGAGAATATCGAATTGAAAGGGCTCATGCTCGGGATGACGAAACAACAAATCGCCGAGCTGACGCCACAGATTGTCGAGTTCGCCGATATCGGTGACTTCATCTATCAACCCGTCAAGACATACTCGAGCGGGATGAAGTCGCGTCTCGGATTTGCGATTTCGATTAATATCGACCCTGATATCCTCGTCATCGATGAGGCGCTCTCGGTCGGTGACCAAACGTTCACCGACAAGTGTCTCACGAAGATGAACGAGTTCAAGGATCAAGGCAAGACGATTTTCTTCATCAGCCACTCCGTGTCACAAGTCCGGCAGTTCTGTACGCTCGGACTTTGGCTCGAGTTCGGCGAGGTCCGCGAATACGGACCGGTCGAAGAAGTCGCACGTGAATACAACAAGTTTTTAAGATGGTTCCGTAACTTATCGAAAGACCAACAAGACGCGTTTAAAGCGGATAAGTTGAAACGCCGGACAACCGTTGTCGAATCTACAGAGCTCGGCGAGACGTATATCTTGCCGCCGCTCACAGAAGAGGAGTTAGCGAATCGATGAAAAAAGTAATGACTGTCTTCGGGACACGCCCGGAAGCGATTAAAATGGCACCACTCGTCCTCGAGTTGAAGAAACGTGAAGGGGTCGAACCGATCGTCGTCGTCACGGCGCAACATCGTCAAATGCTCGACCAAGTGCTCGAGTTGTTTGAAATCAAGCCAGACTACGACTTGGATATCATGAAAGACAAACAAACGTTGTATGACGTGACGTCACGCGTGCTCAAAGGCATGGGTGAAGTCATCGCTGAAACGAAACCGGATATCGTCCTCGTCCATGGTGACACGACGACGACGTTCGCGGCATCGCTCGCGGCGTTCTATAACCAAGTCGCGGTCGGACACGTCGAAGCGGGTCTTCGCACGTACAACAAGTACTCACCGTTCCCGGAAGAGATGAACCGTCAGCTCACAGGCGTGATGGCCGACCTTCATTTCGCACCGACGGAAACGTCGAAAGAGAACTTGCTTCGTGAAAACAAACCGGAAGACAAGATTTTCGTCACGGGCAACACGGCCATCGACGCACTCAAAACGACGGTCCGTGAAGACTACACGAACGAGTTGCTCGACTCAATCCGTGAATCAGGCCGCCGTCTCGTCTTGCTCACGGCCCACCGTCGCGAGAACCTCGGCGAGCCGATGCGCAACATGTTCCGCGCCGTCCGTCGTTTGATCGAGAAATATGACGATATCGAAGTCGTCTATCCGGTCCATATGAACCCGGTCGTCCGTGAACTCGCTAACGAGATTTTGCACGACATCGACCGTGTTCACTTGATTGAGCCGCTCGACGTCTTCGATTTCCACAACTATGCGTCAATCTCGCACTTGATCCTCACGGATTCAGGCGGCGTGCAAGAAGAAGCACCGTCACTCGGTGTTCCGGTCCTCGTCCTTCGTGATACGACGGAACGTCCGGAAGGCGTGGCCGCTGGTACGTTGAAACTCGCTGGTGTCGAGGAAGAAGTCATCTTCGGTCTCGCTGATGAGCTTCTTTCGGATGCAACGGCTTACGAGAAGATGTCGAAAGCCTCGAACCCTTACGGTGACGGGGAAGCGTCACGACGCATCGTCGACGCCATTTTGGCAACGGATTTCTAATAACTTAATGTAAAAGAATAAGAGTTGTCTCGTACATGCGTACGGCGACTCTTTTCTTATAAACGGAGGAAACGATATGGCAGTCAAACGAATTCGCCCTGCGATTTATCATTATTATCCGCGCGGCTTTCAAAAAGACCATTTACGGATGCGTGAAGAAGGGTATAAGACAGAAGTTACGTTCATGCCGGAGAGTGAGTCCGACTCGATTTATGTGCAACTGTTCGATTTGAAATTTGAAATCCCGCCGTCACAAATGTTTTTACCCGACGCCAAGATGGACCCTTGTAAGACAATTGGCCTCGATACACAGATTCACGTGCTCAGCGATGCGACCGTGAAGCTCGAGATGTATTTCATGCAATATAAAGATAAGGAACGTGTCTCGAACAAACGCTTCAAGTTGACGCTCAACCCGGGCGTCAACCAGATCGAGGAGTCGATTCCTCAAGTCGAAGGTGCGGAGTATTTCAAACTCTCTTACAAGTATGTGATTGAGACGACGGAGCCCCGGACCATTCGACTCGACGATTTATATCTCTCGTTTGAGGAGTAATCTTGTAGGAAGGGACTAACTCAGATGCTATTTAGTTCAACCGTCTTTTTATTCTATTTCTTGCCGATCGTCATCGGTTTGTACTTCATCTCGCCGCGTCCCGTCAAAAATATGATTTTGCTTGCCGCGAGTCTATTTTTCTACGCGTGGGGCGAACCGCGATTCGTCTTGATCATGCTCGCGTCGATCGTGATGAACTACGTCTTCGGACGGCTCGTCGATCGTGACCGACAACATGAAAAGAAAATCAAGTTATGGATGACGCTCATGGTGCTCGGGAACTTAGGGATGCTCGGGGTGTTCAAATATGCGAGCTTCTTCGTCGAGAACGTCAACAGCGTCCTCGGCTTCTCGCTGAACGACCCGGAAATCCCGCTCCCGCTCGGCATCTCGTTCTTCACGTTCCAAGCGATGAGTTATGTCATCGACGTGTACCGCAAAGACGGTCAAGTCCAGCGCAACATTTTCGACTTGGCACTTTACGTCTCGTTCTTCCCGCAATTGATTGCCGGACCGATCGTCCGCTATCAGACGGTCGCCGATGAAATTGTCGACCGGCGCGAGACGATTGATGACTTCGTGTCTGGGATTCAGCGCTTCGTCATCGGTCTCGGAAAGAAGATGATTTTAGCGAACAGTGCCGGCTACGTCGCCGACCAGATTTTCGGCATGCCGGCCGGCGAGATGTCGACGACACTCGCCTGGATCGGGGTCATCGCCTATTCGCTCCAAATTTACTTCGATTTCTCAGGTTATTCGGATATGGCCATCGGGCTAGGGCGCATGTTTGGGTTCCACTTCTTAGAGAACTTTAACTACCCGTATATCTCACGTTCTGTTTCGGAGTTTTGGCGCAGATGGCACATGTCCCTCGGAAGCTGGTTCCGAGACTACGTCTACATCCCGCTCGGCGGAAATCGCCAAGGCGAGTGGAAGACGTATCGTAACTTGGCCATCGTCTGGCTCTTGACCGGTGTATGGCACGGGGCGAGCTGGACGTTCATCGCCTGGGGTGTATACTATGGAGTATTCATCATGCTCGAACGTGCATTTCTTGGGAAATGGTTGAAAGCGATGCCGTCTTGGCTATCGCTATCGTTCACGCTGTTCGTCGTCATCATCGGTTGGGTGTTCTTCCGAGCCGACGATTTCCCATATGCGATCAGTTATTTACAGGCGATGTTCGGTCTTCACGGCGGTCCGCTGTTCGACCAACAAGCGCTCTACTACTTGGTTCAATACGGTGTCGTCCTCACGATCGCCATCATAGGGGCAACGCCAATCCCGCGTATCGTCGTAGGGAAACTATTGAGCCAAGAACTCGATGAGACGAAATCGATGACGACTCGTCGCATCGTCGGACTTGTCCGTGTGACGGGCGTGACCGTGCTCTTCTTCTTATCGATTTCGTATATCGTGTCGAGCACGTTCAATCCATTTATCTACTTCCGCTTCTAAAGAGAAAGGAGCAATACGATGCAGAAGCCGTTAGATTCTCGAAAGCCTGGTCCACGCCCGATCAAAGAAAAACCGAAAGGGCTCGAAAAGTCCTGGTTCGCTGACTTTCTATTGCTCGGTGTGTTTCTAGGCGTACTTTTTCTCGGTCTGGCCACGTATTGGTTCGGTCAAGATCGGGAAGTGTCCGTGTTAGAAGGGCGTGAACTCGCACAACAACCAGAAGCATCAGTCAAGGCCGTGCGCGATGGCTCCTATATGGAAGCGT
Source organism: Exiguobacterium sp. s5 (assembly GCF_018618075.1). Lineage (NCBI taxonomy): Bacteria > Bacillati > Bacillota > Bacilli > Caryophanales > Exiguobacterium > Exiguobacterium sp. s5. The sequence goes on from NZ_JACSLK010000001.1 coordinate 515,307, forward strand.
TTGAAACCTATTCGAGTGACCAAGTGTTCCAACGTGACCGTTGGATGGGGCTCCAGGCCGGTTTCCAAAAGAACGTTTTCCGACAACAAGTCAATAACGGGGTGCTCGCCCTCGATAATGATGTGCTCATCAGTCCGGACGAGCCGGTGCGCGAGTTTGACAACATGAAGCGCCTGTTCCCGGAATTCGGGGCGGCGATGCAAGAACAGGACGTCCCGGTCTACTTCGCCTCAGCTCCAAGTAAACCGGCTTTCGCCTCTAAAAATGAGTTGATTCCGGATTACGTCATGAGCGGGGACTTGGAGAGCCGCGGCAATTTACATGACGCGGTCGAAGGGGCCGAGTTCGAACTCATCGACCTCGGCGAGATAATCTTCAATCAACCGATGGAAGACATCTATTTCTATAACGACCACCATTGGAACGTCCACGGGGCTTTCCTCGGGTATCAACAAATCATCGAACGGCTCCAAGAAGACTATAAGGATGTACCGAAACTTGAGGCGTCCGATATGGAGACGTTCAAGATCGACCAACCGTACTTCGGCTCGCACGCCCGTGAAATCTCACTCCCGTACGTCGAGAGACTCGACTACTTGGAATGGTTGGAACCGAAAGATGGCTTCACGACCGAGGTCTGCCGGAACGGTGATGACTGCGGTCACTCTGTCGTCGTGCGCGAAGAAGCCGAAGAGACGGCTCGGTTCTCTGACTTCTATCGTGTATTCATGGGAGACAACTACGGACAGCTGCGCATCGAGCAGAAAGATCCGGTCAACGACTTGCACGTGCTCGTCTTGAAGGATTCGTACGCCAACCCGGTGCTCGGCTTCCTCGGTGAATCGTTCGGGACGGTGTCGGCGATTGACGTACGCTACGCGGAAGGCAAAGTCGATATCACGGACTACGTCGAAGAGAACGATGTCGACCTCGTCTTGTTCATGCATAACGACCGCATCTCCGGGATGTCTGGGGATTACGAAGATTCGTTCTAAGCTGTATATCACACGAAATTGAGAAGGGATCAATCAAATGAGGATTCTGTTACCTGTATTTTTCCACTCGGCGATGGGTGGGCTGCACCTTCACATTTTAGCGTCGGTCCGCCATTTACGTAAACATGGACACGATATCACGGTCGTCTCGAAACCAGGTCCGTTTGCGGATGAGATTCGCTCGCTCGGCGGGACCGTCATCGAGACGGACTATACGAACGAGAATGTCAAAGACGTGATCGAGCAGTTGATTGAATTGCCGTTCGACGTCGTCTATGCCCACCCGTTCAACTCGCGCCAACTCGGTGTAGCGGTGGCGGAGGCAAAGAATATTCCGTTCGTGCTCGTCATTCATGGGATGTATCACGATGACATCGATCAGTACCATACGAGTATCTCAAAAGTCATTGCCGTGTCTGACAAGATCGCGGAGTATTTGGTGGAGCATTGTCCACAGATTGCCCCGAAAGTAGAAGTCATCTTGAACGGGGTATCGGATTTGTTCCAACCGAAAAAACCAGCGCGTAAGAAAGAACGTCTCGTCGGGATGTTCTCATCCCGCATTGACCCAGATAAGCTGTTTATTTTAGACGTCTTTTTAGACGGTTTGAAAGATGAGCGCGTCCAACAAATGCCGATTGATTGGTATGTGATTGGAGACGGGACTCAGCGCGAGAAGTACGAGGCTCGGTATAAAGAGACCGTTGAAGGGACGAACCAAAAAATCGAATGGCTCGGCTGGCTCAGTCAGGAAGAGCTTCCAGAGACGATGAGCGAAGCCGACTTTATTATCGCTCCAGGTCGAGCGGCACTCGAAGCCATGGCTGTCGGAAAGCCAACGATTGCCGTCGGCAGTAAAGGCTACCACGGCTTGATCACTCCAGAGTCATGGCGTGACGCTGCCAAAATTAACTTTGGCGGTATCGGGAAAAAGTATGACGGCTATAAGAGCGGCTCGATTGGTGATGAAATCAAGCGCCTACAGGACGAGTCGTACCGGGCTGAACTCTCGACATTCTCAGCCGAGTTGGTCGACCAAGAATTCCGAGACGTGGTCCCCCAAACTCGTCTGGAGCAATTGCTCCAAGAAGTGATCGCCGATGGCGGGCCTGCTGTCGAAGTGGAGGCGGTGTATCCGTACAGCCGTTACGAACAGCTCAACTATTATCGGGCGGCCCAATTGCTAGAAGGGAAGCTCGATAAGAAAGAAGCGCTCCGTAAGCAAACGAAAGAAGAACGAGATCAAGCCCGTAAGAACACGAACCAAGTGAAACGTGACTTAATTGCGGCGAACCGTTCGAATCGTGACAAGGACAAGCAAGTGTCCACCCTTGAAACGACGGTGAAGCAACTTGAATCTGAGAAAGAAGGTTTGGCTAAAGAAATCGAGACGTTGAAGCAACAACTCGACAAAGCGAAATCACATCCGATTGGTAAGTTCTTTATGTGACTTGGCGGCTATAACGAAGGACCGGTGGAAATTCCATCGGTCCTTCGTTGTCCCTCGATTTTAAAAAGATTGCTATAATCATCCCGAGGCAGGTGAGAGAGATGGCACAAAGAAACGCTGACGGCACGTATCGCTACGTCCTCGTCCTCGGTGCAAAAGTGAACGGGATTCAACCGTCCCGTGCCTTGTTGCACCGGATTGAAGCGGCGGCTGAATACGCGAATCAATATCCGCACGTCGAACTCATCGCTTCTGGGGGACAAGGACCTGATGAAGGAATGGCGGAGGCCCGCGTCATTGCCCGGGAGTTGACGGCACGTGGCATTGATGCGGCGCGAATCTATATCGAAGCGGAGTCGACGTCGACGTATGAGAACTTTCTGTTCAGCCGTCCGATTTGGAGTGGAGAGTCTGGTCTGACCGTCGTCACGAACGACTTTCATGTGAGGCGGGCCAGGCTCGTCGGACGCCTGTACTTTGGGCTCTCGACCGACGCACTGTATGCGAGAACGCCGACGGCCACAAAACTGAAGTACGTCGTCCGTGAACAGTTGGCGTACGTGAAGCTGTTCATCAACTATATGCGCTGGAAATGGCGCCCATGACAAAAGGGACTTCGCGAAGAAGTCCCTTTTTCGTGTTATAACGTGCCGATGATCATCCCGCCGATGACCCCGACGATGACGAGCGCCCAAGGCGGCATCTTCCAATACGCGATCATGGCGAACAAGAAAGCAGCGAAGACGAAGTCGACCGCACCGTTCACCGTGCTCGTGAAGATCGGCTGATAGAAGGCGGCAATCAAAATCCCGACGACGGCAGCGTTGACACCGATGAGCGCACCGGCGACTTTTGGGTTGCGACGGAGTGCATCCCAAAACGGCAAGGCGCCGAGGATCAACAGGAACGCCGGCAAGAAGATGGCAAGCGTGGCGAGCAGTCCGCCCGGGACGCCATTGATGACCGCCCCGAGATAAGACGCGAATGTGAAGAGCGGTCCCGGTACGGCTTGGGCGGCCCCGTAACCGGCGAGGAACGCCTCTTCACTTAAGAAACCGGCCGGTACGAGTTCACGCTCGAGCAGCGGCAAGACGACGTGGCCGCCGCCGAAGACGAGGGCCCCGGCGCGGTAGAAGCTGTCGAACATGGCGACCGATTGACTCTCGATCGTCTCCCGTAAGATCGGCAAGATGACGAGGAGCGCCCCGAACAGGCCGAGAAGCGTCGCCCCGAGCCGTTTCGAGAGCGGAAACGAAGCCGACTTGACGTCGAGGTTTTGCGGTTTGAACAGCAAGAACCCGGCAAGTCCGGCGAGCAAGATGACGAGCACTTGGCTATAGGTCGTCTGCCATAACAGGACTCCGGCGAGTGCGAAGAACGCGATTGTCCGCGTCTTCGCGTCCGGCGTCAATTTACCGGCCATTCCGAGAATGGCGTGGGCGACGATGGCGACGGCGACGACTTTCAATCCATAAAGCCAGCCCGCGTCTGAGACGTCGAGTCCCGATACCAATAGGGCGAATAAGATGAGGGCAATGACGGACGGGGCCGTGAACCCGATGAACGACGTGATCCCGCCGAGGATGCCGCCACGGACGATCCCGATGCCGATACCGACCTGGCTGCTCGCCGGGCCCGGCAAGAACTGACAGAGGGCGACGAGGTCGGCATAGGCGCGTTCGTCCATCCATTTGCGACGGCGGACGTACTCCTCATGGAAATAGCCGAGGTGGGCGACCGGTCCGCCGAACGAGGTCAGGCCGAGCCGGGTCGATACGAATAAAATCTCAAGTAACGTTTTGAACGTTACGCGTTGGTTGGACATGTGCTTCACTCCTTAATTTCTTTGAATAGTTCATACGCTTTTTGACGGGCTTCCGCCAAGACGACGAGGCCTTTTTCGGTCGTCGTGTAATTCTTCCGGATATGACCCTCGACGAGCTCGTTCGTCCGGACGAGCAGACCGTCTTGTTCCATCGAGTGCAAAATCGGATAGAGCGTGCCGGCGCTAATCGAGTAGCCGTGCTCGCGGAGCTCCTCGACCATCCATGCTCCGTACACCGGGTGTTCAGAGGCGTGGTGCAAGATATGGATATGGATAAAACCGAGAAACAGTTTTCGAAGAACGCGGTCTTCCACGTGCATCATCTCCTTAAAATCGGTTTTCGATATCGGTTTTCGTAATCATACTAACAATCGAGATGGGGAGGTGCAAGCCGAGAGGTGTCATTTACAAAAACTTAATGTGCGCATATTGGCGAGAATCGATTCGGAAAATATAGGGAATTTGTAAGAAATGAGGTAAACTGAAAAGTAGAATTGAACGGAGGAGGGACCGACGTGGCAGACTTAGACCAGACCAAATTTCAATCCTTGTTGCGCCATATGCCCCAAGGCTACGTCGAGTTTAAAGTGCTCTACGATGAGGCGGGGGAGCCCGTCGATTACGAGTTTCATGAAGTGAACGAAGCGTTCGAGCGCATCATGAAAGCAAAGCGCGAACAGTTTCTCGGTGGACGGATCACCGACAAGTTGAAAGATTTTGAATACAGCGAACGGGAATGGATCGTCCAAGTCGCGCGTGCTGTCAGTAGTGGCGAAGCCATCACGTTCGAACATTTCTCACGTCGCAACAAGGCCTGGTATGAACTGTCTGTCTTTAGCGAGCGTCCGGGTCATGTGTCGACGCTGTTCCACGACATCACACCGCACGTCCAAGAGAACAATGCGCTGAAACAACTCGTCAACGTGTCGCACCGCTTCGTGACGACCGGACGAGAATTGTTGATGAACCAACATTTCCTAGACCAGATTCGAGGGTTCACCGGTGCCAAGGCCGTGACGCTCAATTTAGTCGACGATGATGGACAGACGTACTCGACCGTGGCGCTCTCGGGCATTGATGAACTGCTCGAGCGCAGTCTCGATGTGCTAGGCTTCCATCCGGTCGGCCGCAAATGGCCGATGAGCCCGAAACGGTCCAAGTTACTCGAGGCACCGAGCCCAATCGTGTTCGACGACATTTTACCGCTCGTCGACGGGGTGTTGCCGAAACGACTGATCAAAAATATTTTACGGATTTTTGACCTTGGCCAAGTCGTCTTGTTTAAAATCGAGAAGGACGGTGTCTTTTACGGGGATTTGACGATTGTCATGCAAGGAAATAAAGAGGCGAGCCGCCTTGGGCTCGTCGAATTGTATATCGTGCACATCCTCGAGCAGATGACGAAAGCGGACCGGCAAATCGGGGATGCGAAGGAGTCGATGTTCGAAGGGTTCGCGACCGTCGACTTGGAGTGCATCATGTCCCTGACCAATCATGAGATTTTCCATTTGAACGTGGCGTGGGAGCGTGTGCTCGGGTTTCCGCTCGAAGAACTCGAGAACATGGACTTCACGAGCCTGATTCATCCCGATGACGTCGAGAAGACGAATGAAGCGTTCGCCTTGCTCGAAGCAGGCCAAGACATCTTCCGTTTCGTCAACCGATACCGGACCATCGATGGAGACTATCGATCAATCGAGTGGCACTCGAAAGTCCAAGGCAACTATATTTACGCCGTCGCTAAAGACGTGACGGAACGCGTCCAGCTCGAGGAAGAACTCGCCGAGCGGGACCGATTGCTCACGAAGCTGTCCGATCAAGTGCCCGGTGCCATCTATCAGTTCGAGCGGCGCCCGGACGGTAGCTTCCACTTCCCATTCTTTAGCCGAGGATTCGAGGTACTGACCGGCATTACGTTCGAGGAGATGAAACAAGACCCGGGTCTCGTGTTCTCAAAAATCCATCCCGACGATTATCCGAACGTGATGGCGAGCATTGAGACGTCGTACGAGAACTTGACGATTTGGGATGCGGAGTTTCGCGTCCTGACGCCCGACGGTCGGACAACGTGGATTTTAGGATCGTCGCGTCCAGAGAAGCTTGATGAAGGGCATGTCCTTTGGCACGGCTATATCGGTGACGTGACCGAGAAGAAGAAATATGAGATGGAAATCGAGTATTTGAGTTATCACGACCAGTTGACCGGGGTGAAGAATCGCCGTTACTTCGATGAGGCGCTCATCACGTACGACGAGCCGGACTATTATCCGCTCGCCTTGATTGTCGTCGATGTCAATGGGTTGAAGCTGACGAACGACGCGTTCGGTCATCTCGTCGGGGATCGCTTGTTAATCGAGGCGACGATGACGCTCAAACGTGAGATTCGAGGGAAGGATACGGTCGCTCGAATCGGTGGGGATGAGTTTGTCATCATCATGCCGAATACGTCACTTGAAGAGGCGAACCGCTTGTCCGATCGCCTGAGCCAACTGTTCCTCGCCAAATCGATCGAAGGGCTGCCGATTTCGGCATCGTTTGGGGAAGCGGTAAAGGAAGATGACGCACTCTCCATCGCGGAAGTGTTCAATTTGGCCGAGGACCGGATGTATCACCATAAAGTGTCGGAGAAACAAAGCCGACGCCACCATTCGATTCAGCTCATCATGCGAACGCTTTACGAGAAAATTCCACGCGAGGAAGCGCACTCGCAACGCGTCGCTGAGCTGTCACGGCAACTCGGACGGGCGATGGGCTTCACGAGCGCCGACGTGAACGAGCTCGTCACGGCAGCAACGCTACATGATATCGGCAAAGTTGCCATCAGCAATGAGATTTTAGACAAGCCTGGGACGTTGACCGAGGCTGAATGGCGTGAAATCAAACGTCATCCTGAAGTGAGCTATAACATCTTGAGCACGGTGCCGGAGTACGGACCGCTGTCGGAGATCGTGCTTGCCCATCACGAGCGCTGGGACGGCAACGGGTATCCGAAAGGGATTAGCGGCGAGCAAATCCCGCTCGCCTCACGGATCATCTCGATTGCGGACACGTTCGACGTCATGATGACGGGACGCCCTTATCGGAAGGCGAAGACGCTCGACGAAGCGCTCTCTGTCATCGCAGCAGAGGCGGGCCGACAGTTCGACCCGGAACTCGTAGAGGTGTTCTTCAAGAAGGTCGTCCCCACGTTGCAACGTTAATCGAATCGCATGAAAAAGGAGAGCCCCGAGGCTCTCCCTTTTTTATGTGAGCGGTCGTTTCTTCAATGCCCAGGCGCTGACGAGGAAGACGACGAGCGCCATGCCGAGCATGATGAGGACCGAGTTGACCGGGAAATGGTCTTCATACATCTGGGCGACCCCATAATTGAACCAATACGTCGGCAAGAAGCGCCCGACGACCTGAAGTGTATCAGGTAACCACGTCAGGCTGATGAAGGCGCCCCCAGTGATGGCGGCAGCCATCGTGACGGACGTCTGCCAAATGTTCGCCTTCTCCCGGTTCGTGGCGAGGATGGCGATGAGCGAACCGATGGCGAGGCAGACGAACAAATAGACGATGAACAACAGCGTGAGGACAGGCAGATGGGCGGTGATGTCTTGTCGATAAAGGACGGCACTGAAGGTTAGCATCATGAGCACGTAGAGCAACCCGACCGCGCAAAACGATAAGAACAGCGAGCCGATGTAGCGTCGTGGCGTGACCGGGGCCGCGAACAGGCGCGAATAAATCTTCTCGTCCCGGTCGTCGGCGACGAACAACGGGATGAACTGAAGGAACGCCGACATCATGACGAACGACAATAATCCGAGGAACGCCTGTGTCCGCGCCGTCGTCGCCACGCTCTGTTGGAACGGCTCGCTCGAGAGCGTATAGCCGTTCTCCGTCTCCCGTTCCGCGAGAGCATTGAAACGTTCCTCGTCAAAGTCACTTGCGATCAGCAGTTGTCGCTCGCGGGACAGGTGGGAGTTGAGCGCTTGTTCGATTAACGCGGCATCACTTCCCTCGATTGCGCTGAACGACAAACGTGGCGTCTCACCATTCAAGAGCGCCTCGGTGAATCCGTCTGGAATCGTCAAGATGATGTCTTGTCCTTGCAGGAGCGCTTCATCCGTCTCGTCGGTCTCAAGGGGTGACACCGACCCGAACCGACCGGCCTCTTCGATGAGTCGACCCGCCAACACGCCACCGTCACGGTCGAGAATCCCGATCGAGGCGTTCAAGGCGGAGGTTGAGCTGAGGAAAGACAAGATGAGGGCGAACCCGAACACGGAGACGAACGTGAACACCCAAAGTCCTTTTTTCCGGAGCATCCGTTTGGCGACATGTCTAAATAGCACCACGGCGGTTCACCCCTTTCCATAGCAACAGGCTAAGGACGGCAAAGACGAGGAGATGGATGGCGAGCCAGCCGAGACTCTGCCAAAATACGGACGTATCCCCACCGCGCAGGAGCACCTGAAGCATCCCTTCCCGCATGAAGATCGGCATGAAGACGTACTTGGCCCACGGCGCGACACTGAGCGTCACTTGATCGAATCCTGGGACATAGCCGCCGGAGAGGATCATGATGATGGCGACGAATCCGTTGACGATCGCGTCTTTCGTCGCCCGTGAGAGACGTGGCAAGCTCGACACGAAAAACCCGAAAGCGGTGCCGTATAGGGCGAGAGCGAGCCAAGAGACGAACAAGAGACTGAAATGGACGTAGTCGAGCGAGAAGCTGCGATAGACGAAGTGGCTGAACCAAAAGACGAGCACGAGTTGCAAGAAGATGAGCGTGTAGCGGCTCAAACTGCGAGCCAGACGGTACTCGATCCGCTTTACCGGGGCGGCCTGGATACGGAGATAGCTCCCTGTCATCGGCTGCTCCTCGCTGAGCATACCGGTGATGTAGAAGGCACCAAATAGCGCCGTCATGATGGAAATCGTGACGGTGAAGTATTCGAGTGACGTCGGTGTCCGCCCTGACAAGTCGACGCTCTCGCTGTCGATGAACGTCTCAGGCGTAAACGGTGCGGAGACGCCAGCCTCGGCGAGCATGATCTGTTGATTGGCGACGTCCGTGTATTGGCGGAGGATGGCCTCGAGGACGTCGAACTCGATCGTCGACGGTTCCTCATATAGCAAGCGGACGTCTGCTCCGTCCAAGTGGAGGATGACGTCGGCCTCACCGTCGCTCACCCCGGTTTCGGCCGCGGCGATACTGTCATAGGGGACAAGATTGATGAATTCTTCAATCTCTTCGTCGGCGAGAAACGACTCGAGCGGCACCCGGTAGTCGTCGGTCGACTGTTCGACGTAAGCGACATCCGTGACCGGCAACGAGAAGTTGTTGTTGAAGATGGCCGATAGCATCGTGCCGAGGCCGAAGATGAGAATGATGGGAAAGATGAGCATCCAAAAGATAGTCGATCGGTCGCGCAGTTGTTGTTTGACATCGTATTTGATGAACGTCCATAATTTCATCCCATTCACTCCCTCAGCGTCTTGCCGGTCAGGGCCAGGAAGACAGTATTGAGCGACGGACGGTCGACCGTGATCGAGGTGAAACGGACCTTCTCATCATGAAGGACGTCAAGGAGGGGAGCGAGCGGTGTATCTTTCTCGAGCGACACCTCGAGGAACGGTTCCTCATATTGAACTTTCTTCACCCGTTCGAGCGCCTCTAACCGTTCGAGAAGACCCGGGGTGAGAGCATCGACCTTGATGCGGGCCGTCTCGAGCGTCATGATTTGGTCCTTCAGTTCGTCTTGCGTCCCTTCAGCGATAATCTGGCCCTCGTCGACGATGGCGACGCGGTCGCATAGCATCTCGACTTCCTCCATATAGTGAGACGTATAAATGATTGTCGCCCCGCGCCGGTTCAACTCGCGGATGTTCTCGAGAATGGTGTTACGCGACTGCGGGTCGATGGCGACGGTCGGCTCATCCATAAAGATCAGTTCGGGTTCATGGACGATACCACAGGCGATGTTGAGACGACGAAGGAGCCCCCCGGACAGTTCCGGCGGACGTTTCTTTTGGTGCGGGGTGAGTTCGACGAAATCGAGGGCGGCCTCGGTCTTTTGTTTCGCCTCGGTCGGTTTGAAGCCATACAGTTCGGCGAAGAATTGGATGTTCTCAAAGACGGTCAGCTGATCGTACACGGAGACGTGCTGCGGGACGATCCCGACGCGTCGTTTGATAACCTGCTCGTCCTTTGGCATCGAGTGGTCAAAAATTCGAATCGAACCGCTGTCGGCGGGATATAAGTTCAGCATGACGGAGATGGCGGTCGTCTTACCGGCCCCGTTCGGTCCGAGTAGGCCGAATAGTTCGCCGGCCTCGACGTGAAGGGAAAAGTCGTTCAAGGCGATCGTTTCTCCAAACCGTTTCGTGACATGGTCGAGCGCGATGATGGACACGTTGACGCAACTCCTTTCAACTCAAGAACGTGAAATAGCGTACAAGGTTTTCTTCCCGTTTGCAGGAACTTCCGAACCCGTTGCCGAATGAAATATAATAGTCGAATTATTCAGACAATTAATGGAAGTCGAAGTGAGGGATTGTAATGAAAAAGTGGCAGTTCAATAAAGAAGAATCGAGTGAGAAGTTTCCCGACGAGATGGCGTGGGCTTTGTTTTGTACGGTCGAGCCGAAACGAATGGATACGACCCTCCCGTTTTATTATGACGAGTCGGTGTTCCGTTTCTCGAACGGGACGGAGTCGTTCTATTTCAAAATCTCACCGAGCTATCACGAGTTCGAAGTGAACGTCAAGGACGCGTCAGGCGAGTTGATATATTATCAGCTCCTCCGAACGGTCGGGAAAGTCGAGGTGCTCGAGGATCGGCGCGACCACGCCGAGCTGTTGATCGTCATGAACGAGGACCGGAACCGCACGGTGACGACGATCGAGCTGACCGTTCGTCCCCGATTCCGGGTACTCGTCAAAGAGCACTATGTTTGAGTTTTCCTCAGAGTGGTACATGAATTAGACATGATATCACAGAGGAGGAGATTCATATGAAAGACGGACTCAACAAAAAAGTCGATGGCTTGATCGATAAAGCGGCAGGGAAAGCGAAAGAAGCGGCCGGCAAAGCGTCGGACAATCAATCGCTCAAACGTGAAGGTCAAAAGGATCAAGTGAAAGGGACGGCCAAAGAGAAGACGGGCCAAGCCCAACAAAACCTTGAAAGCCTGAAAGACGAACGCCGCTAATGAAAAGGGGAAGTCGCGATTGATGCGACTTCCCTTTTTTCATTTGGTCAAAAAGACTTGGACGTGAATCGTCGACCCTTGTGCGCTCTTGGCGGCGCCAACGCCGAGATGCGTGAAGTTCCCGTTCAAGATGTTGGCGCGGTGGCCGGCCGAGTTCATCCAGGCGTTCACGGCTACGCTTGGGTCGCTCGAGCCCATATAGATGTTCTCGCCCCAGCCTCGGTAACTGACGTTATAGGCGTCGAGCGTATCTCCCGGACTACCGTTCTCACGGAGTTGATGCGAGAATTGTCCCGTCCGAGCCATCTCGTCGGCCCGGACTTGGGCGACGCGGTTCGCTTCGCTCGACGCAGCCAGCGCTGACAGGCCTGCTGATTGACGCTCTTCGTTCGTCTCGGCCAAGACGCCGCTCGCCGGCGCTTTGAACGTGATATGCTTCGCCAAAATATAGCCGGTCTTCGTGCCGATGTTCACTTTATACCAACGCGTCGTGCCCGTGTAGCGATACGAAATCGTATCGAGCTTCATCCCTTGGCGCAGGAAGACGACGTTCGATGAGGTCGTGAGCGGATGCGACTTCAAATAGACGCTCGACGGGGCGACGTATGTCGCCTTCGTGAACGCGACCTCCGCTGTCGACAGCTTGACGTAGGCAGCCGGGACGTACGCGTAGCCCGTTCCCCACTGGATCTTGTACCAGCGGGTCCCGTTCGTCGAAAACGACGTCCGGACCATCATCGTGCCGTTCCGAACAATTTTACCTACACTTGTCGCTGAGCTTGACGGTGTTTTTCGAACGTTGATTTGACTGATTCCCGTAACGAAACCTTTCGTATTGACGGCCGTCTCACGATAGGACGCCTCGACCGTCGTCGGATTGACGGTGAGCGGAGTGGTCGGCGGAGTAAACGTGAACGCGGTCGCCAGGGCGGCAGCGAGTAAGACTGAGGCAGATTTTTTCAAAATGGGAAGCTCCTTTTTCAATAATATAACCATATAATATATTGAATAGGGCAATCGTGGGTATTACCATTTCGTTACAAATAACGTATAGTCGCCTGAACCAGACACTCTTACATTTAAACGAGAGATTAAAAGAATAAATACCGTGTTCTTTAACGAGTTGTTGGTATATTGTTTTTATCGATGAATATTTATGAAATGGAGGAGCAAAATGAATTACGAATTACTAGAGAAAAGAATTCATACGATTGCTTTCAACATTCAACAGATTGGAGGGGATGTTCAGGAAGTCGTAATTGAACCGCCCACTTCTCACAAGCAAATCCTTCAAATGGAAGAGCGGCTTGGAGTCAATTTACCAGAGAGTTTTAAAATTGTTTTACAAAAGTTCGCTGGGCAATTTAGTTTTTATTGGTCTCTACCTGAGGATTTAGTAACCCCGCATGAGTTTACAGAATCGGTTAGTGGTAATCTGCATTGGAGTCTAGAAATACTTCCCCGATTAGAAGAAGAGCGAAAAGAGTGGGTTAATCAAGTGTTCTCAAATATGGAAGATGAATATGACGTAATTTGGCACAACAAACTCGCCTTTTGTGAAGTCGGAAATGGGGATTATTTTGCCTTTGACTTGATTGACGGTCACGATGATGCTCCAATTGTTTATTTGAGTCATGATGATGGAGAAGGGCATGGATATCGATTAGCCAACAATTTTATTGAATTCATTGAAAGTTGGTCAAGGCTAGGATTTGTAGGGTCTGAAGATGAACGATGGCTCCCCTTTACGACTAGTTCAACAAGCGGGATTCTGGCTGAGGGTGAAGCAGCCAAGCTATTTAGAACGTGGTTAGGACTAAATATTTAAAATAAAACAGAGCATTGAATAGACTTCTTCAATGCTCTGCTTATATTCTGTTGAATAATGTTATACATGTATTGATGTGAATCTTCTTGCCTGAATGTTACTTATAAAGTAAATACTCTTTCCGAATCGGCAAGAACGCATCGCGCTCGGCATCGACTTTTTCCATGATTGCCTCGAGCGACTCGCCGGCGAGAATCATATCTTTCACATAGGCGTTGCCGGTCAGCTTCGTGATGAAGTCGTTGGCGAGGAACTCGAAATCGTCCGGATACAAGTCGTGCGCCGTTTTCAGCATGGCGATCCCGGTCTTCACCGCTTCGAACTTCGTCGGCTCGGTGACGTATACTTCAACGCCGTGCGACAGTTTGCCCGCGTTCTTCGAGAACGTCGGTGTGAACGAGGCGGCACGGAAGGTGACGCCCGGCAGTTCGAGCGCGTTCAGCGTCTTCGCGTAGTCATGCGCCTTCACATAAGGGGCACCGATCAATTGGAACGGCTTCGTCGTACCACGTCCTTCCGACAAGTTCGTCCCTTCGAACAGACCGGTCGCCGGATAGACGTTGACCGTGTCCGTCGTCGGCATGTTTGGTGACGGCATGACGAACGGGAGTCCCGTGTCCTCGTACAGCATCGTCCGCTTCCAACCCTTCATCTTGACGACTTCGAGGTCGGCTTGAAGCTGATACTCTTTGTTGAACAGGCGTGCCAACTCACCGACGGTCATGCCGTGCTTGAGTGGGATTGGATAGAGGCCGATGAAGCTCGAGTAGGCCGGGTCGAGCACCGGTCCTTCAACGCGTAGCCCGCCTTGTGGGTTCGGCCGATCGAGGACGACGAACGGGATGTCATTCTCAGCTGCGGCTTCCATCGCGTAGGCCATCGTATAAATGTACGTGTAAAAGCGCGTGCCGACGTCTTGGATGTCGAAGACGAGTACGTCGACGTCCTTGAGCATCTCGGCCGTCGGTTTCTTCGTCGCACCGTACAAACTATAGACAGGGAGTCCCGTCACTTCGTCGATGTACGAGCTAATCGTCGATCCGGCTTGGGCATCACCGCGGACCCCGTGTTCCGGTCCGTACAGTGCCGTCAGTTCGAAATCATCCGAGTTGTGGAACAAATCGACGATGCTCGTCATATTGGCATCGATCCCGGTCGGATTTGTGATCAATCCGACGCGTTTCCCAGCTAACAGTTCAGGATTTTCCATCAAGCGGTCGACGCCGAGCTCGACTTTCGGCTTCTTCGGGACGGACTTGGCGTCGGCATCCAGCAAGACGACGGACGACGTGACGAGTGTGAGGGCGGCGAGACCGCCAATCCATTTCTTCATAAGAGTTCCTCCTTTATGAATGTAAGCGCTTTACTACTTACTTGGAAGTGTAGCATTTTGTATCTTTAATTCAATAATATGTAATGAAAATAGGAAGTTATATTTCTTAATTTGATTCGTTATACCTAAAAAGCCATCGGAATTTTCCGATGGCTTTCACATGATGCTTGCACCTCAAGACGAACGGCTGATGAACAACAGCCGTCTCGAGGCGATGAACAACGTGGCGGCGATTAACAAGATGCCGCTGACGAGAGGCCAAACGAGTAAACTCTCGCCCATGAGCACTTCGGCCGATAACGAGCCGAGCCGCCATGGCATCCAATCCCACTCGAGCCAACCGAGGAGGAGCGACATGATGAAGTGGAGACCGAGCGTGATGACGAGGGCGACGAGTCCGCTCTCGAGCAACGCCGCGAGCATGAAGAAAATCGACAGCTGGACGACGAAATGGAGCATGAGCAGTCCGGTCGCGAGCAAGAAGTCGGTGACATCGAACGAATCGAACAAGACGATCGTGTAGTAGGCGGCACTCAGTTGGGCAAGTCCGATCGCGACGACGGCGAGTAGCGAGTAATGTCCCCATTTGCTGAGGACGATCCGCGTGGCCGGAATTTTCAGTGATTTGAGCCAGGCGAGCGTGCCGAGCGACCGTTCGTGGCTGAACGTATGCATGGCGGACAAGAGGACGACGAGCAGTCCGATTTGCCGCAACTGTTCGCTCGCCGACATGAGCACTTCTTCCGGTGACGGGGTCGGGATCTCGATGACCGCACCGTCCGGCAAGTTGCCGCCCGAGGCCAAGATGTCCGGGAGGAAATAGAGCGTGAGCGGTTGCATCGCCGCAAGCAACATCAAGGCGATCGGTACCCAAATCATCCGTTTATTGCGCCATGACTCTTTCCACTCTTGTTTGAAGATGGCCAGTTTCATCAGGCGTTCACCTCCAAGAAGAGTGACTCGAGCGATGGGTGCCCGACATGGAGCGATTGGAGTCTTAGACCGCGCTCCAGCAGCAGCAGCAGCAGCGCCCGTTCCGTCACGTCTTTCGCATCCGTCTCGAGTTCCCACGTCGTCCCGGAGCGGGTGACGTGACTGACACCGGGGAGCGTCCGCCATTCCTCTTCCGTCAAGACGTCGTTGAACAGACGGACTTGGATCGAGGACTTCGAACCGAGCAAATCGGTCACGGTCCCTTCCATGAGCAGGCGCCCTTGCCGGAGCAGGAGCACCCAGTCACTCGCTTCCTCGGCGTCAGGGAGCACGTGCGTCGAATAGAGAATCATCCGCTCCCGCTTCAAGTCGCTCAATAAGTCGAGCACTTCCCGGCGGCCGCGCGGGTCGAGCGCCGACACCGGCTCATCGAGCAGTAACAACTCCGGGTCATGTACGAGTGCCTGAGCGATGCCGAGCCGTTGCCGCATGCCGCCGGACAAGTGCGCTGCTGGCCGATCGACGGGCTCGAGTCCGACCCGTTTCAGCAGATTGACCGGGTCGACACCCGTTACCCCGGTCAACTCGGCCGCATAACGGATCGTCTCGACCGGGGTGAGCGATGGATAGAGCGCTGGCCGCTGCGGCAAATAACCGATACGAATGGCGTCGTGCCCGACGATTTGACCCGACGTCGGTGTCGTCACGCGGGCAATCATGTTGAGCAGTGTCGTCTTGCCGGCCCCGTTCTCACCGAGGAGCGACGTGCAACCCGGTCGGAGCGAGAAGCTGACGTCGTCGAGCGCGGTGAACGTGCCGAATCGTTTCGTCAGTTTGGTGACGTTCATCGCTTCGTCCGTCCCCATAAGAAGTAGACGATCGGGCCGAGGATGTTGATGAACAGGATGACGAGGAGCCACACCCATTTCGGTCCGTTCGTCTCTTGTCGCTTCAGTAAATCAATCAAGGCGACGACGAGCAAGATGAGTTGCAGGATGAGGAGCGGCAATAAAATGAGCAATAAATTTGAGTCATTGGCAATATCCAATTATGTTCCTCCTTCATAAATGAGTTCACTGTTCCATTCCACACATAGGACCTATTTCCTGTATGGAACAGAAAAAAGCCCTTTCTCCGCAAAGAAAGGGTGACGATCATTTGACGATGATGACCGGGGCGAGAGCGCGTTTAGCAAGCTTATGGCTGACGCTGCCAAGCACGAACTCTTGGAACGTGTTCAGTCCGCGTGAACCGACGACGACGTACTCGTACGGCTGATGGTTCGCGTATTTGACGAGTTCGACGTCGGGTTCGCCGCGAAGTTCGATATATTCATATTCGAGCCCGGCCGCGACCACTTGGTCGAACAGGGGTTGTAACATCAATTTTCGCTTCGCTTCGAGATCGAGTTTTCCGGTCGAGTTGAGCGCGGCTTCTTTCGATTCTTTGGCGCTGACGACATGGACGATGTCGATCGATGCGTCTGATGCCTTGGCGAGCTGAATCGCTTTCTCAAGCGCCCGCTTCGAGTGGGCAGATCCGTCTGCCGCTAAAAATACCTTTCCCATAAAAACGTCCTCCTCTTTCACACAATCTACTTTTAGTATATGCGATTTTGTAGAGCCATGGATAAAAAAATGGGAGTGAACGCGAATGTCCACTCCCGTAGAGACCAAATCAATGGCCGGCGTTTGCTTCTTGTTGTTTCAAGTGAAGCGCGAGCGTATTGAGCAGTTTCTCTGAATCTTTGTTCAAGTTTAATAGTTCCGGCTCGATCCCGACTTCGCGATACTTGAAGACGACTTTATCGATGGCACCGATGGCCGAGTCGTCCCAAAGATGGGTGTTCGAGAAGTCGATGGTGACGTGTTTGACACCGGCTTCGGCGTCTTCGGTCACATCGAACTGATTGACGAACTCAGACGTCGAGGCGAAGAAGAGCTGACCGTTCACGATGTAACGGGCACGATCGGCGTCTACACTGCGATCGAGTTCGACTTTCGAGATTTTTGCGGCGAAGAGGATCGCTGCCGTCAAGATCCCGGCGAATACACCGAGTGACAAGTCGTGGGTGACGACCGTGACGAGCACCGTCACGAGCATGACGACCGTATCCGATTTTTGAGCGGTACGCATCGCTTTGAGCGAGCCCCAGTCAAACGTCGCATACGAGACGAAGAACATGACACCGACGAGAGCGCCGACCGGGATGAGCATCAATACATCACTCATCGTCATAATCATCAGGAACAACGCGAGTCCGGCGACGAACGTCGACAGTCGGCCGCGAGCACCTGACGAGACGTTGATGACCGATTGGCCAATCATCGCACAACCTGGCATCCCGCCGAAGAAACCAGCGATGATGTTGGCGATCCCTTGACCGCGCGACTCGCGATTTTTGTTCGAGTCCGTACCTGTCATGTCATCGACGATTTGTGCCGTCAACAGCGATTCAATCAATCCGACGAATGCGAGGGAGATTGAGTAAGGAAGGATGATCATCAACGTGTCAAACGTCAACGGGACGTTCGGGAATAAAAATTCCGGTAGCGTTGCTGAGATCGTTCCCATATCACCGATGTTTTTCGTATCGAGACCGAGCGTGATGGCGAGCACCGTCATGACGACGATGGCGACGAGCGGGGCCGGGATCATTTTCGTGATACGCGGGAATAAGAAGATGATGGCGAGTGAACCGGCGACGAGCGCCCAGATGATCCAGCTCTCGCCTTCAAAGTTCGACAATTGCGCTTGGAAAATCAAAATCGCGAGCGCATTGACGAAGCCCACCATGACGGCGCGCGGGATGAATTTCATCAATCGGGCGATGCCGAAATAGCCGAGCGCGATTTGGAACACTCCGGCCAACATCCCGGCTGCAAGCAAGTACTCGAGTCCGTGGTCCGCGACGAGCGAGACGATGACGAGGGCCATCGCACCGGTCGCGGCCGAAATCATGGCCGGACGACCGCCCGCGATCGAGATGACCATGGCGATGATAAAGGACGCATATAGACCGACCATCGGGTTGACTCCGGCGATGAGTGAGAACGCAATCGCTTCAGGGATGAGCGCGAGTGCGACGACGAAGCCGGCTAAGACGTCAGCTCGGACGTTGCCGAGCCAATCTTGTTTAATCGTATTCAATTTTTCCAAAAGAACACACCTCTCTATATATTTTTGACTTTGATCTTCGAGTCTCACGAAGATCAAACGCCGCATTATATGAAAGAAGTCGTTCGACCGACACATGTTTTCACAACGTGTTTCATCATACCGAACTTTTTCTGAAATGACAATTGCCTCGAATGAAAAACTATGGTAATTTCATAACGTAAAGGTTATATAACGGATTTGTTATACAGAGAAGGAGAATGACGATGCATACGGTAGATGATTTAAGTAAAGTGCTCAAAGTGCTCGCCGACCCGACCCGCTTGACGATGCTCAAGCAAATGCAGGCAGGGGAGCAGTGTGCCTGCAGTTTTGTCGACTGTTTCGACATCTCGCAGCCGGCCATCAGCCGTCATTTGAAAATGATGCGCCAAGCGGGACTGTTGTTGGAACGCCGCGACAAGCAGTGGATTCACTATCGGTTGAATGAGACGAGCCCGTTCTATGCGATCGTCGTCGAGCTGCTCGACAACATCGAGACGGTCGATGCGAGTTGTGACTGTGACGCCGAGTGTGCGATTTAAGGAGGAGTCAACGATGAAACTTGAAGTGTTCGAACCAGCCATGTGCTGTCCGACCGGACTATGCGGTCCGTCGATCGATCCCGAACTGACGCGGATCGCGACCATCCATTACGTATTGAAACAACGCGGCTTTGATGTGGCCCGTTATAACCTCGCCTCTGAGCCGAACCGCTTCGTCGAGAACGCTCATGTCCAAGCTGAAATCGCGAACGGGCTCGAGACGCTTCCGCTCACCGTCGTCGACGGTGAAATCGTCAAACGGGGCGCCTATATGACGAACGAAGAGATCGCCCGATTGACAGAACTCCCGGTCGAGTCGTTCGCCACACAAGACGGCGCGAAACCGAAAGTGCGCATCACGCTCAAAAAATAAGGAGGCGCGTCATCATGAATCGCTTTGACTTCACGACAATCGAGCCGACCCGTTACGTATTTTTGACCGGGAAAGGCGGTGTCGGCAAAACATCGACGGCGTCGAGCCTCGCCTTGACGCTCGCTGACCGCGGAAAACGTGTCTTGCTCGTCTCGACCGACCCGGCGAGCAACCTTCAAGACGTGTTCGAGATGGAACTTGACGAGACACCGCGCCTCGTCCCGGATACAGGTCTCGCCATCGCGAACTTCGACCCGGAAGAGGCGGCGCAACAATACATGGAACGCATGGTCGGACCATATCGCGGCGTGTTGCCGGACGTGGCCATCCAGTCGATGGAAGAGCAACTGTCCGGCGCCTGTACGGTCGAGATTGC
Organism: Exiguobacterium sp. s5; assembly: GCF_018618075.1. Taxonomy (NCBI): domain Bacteria; kingdom Bacillati; phylum Bacillota; class Bacilli; order Caryophanales; genus Exiguobacterium; species Exiguobacterium sp. s5. The sequence goes on from NZ_JACSLK010000001.1 coordinate 535,327, forward strand.
GGCGTTCGACCAGTTCACCGAGCTGTTGACGTCCGAGTCGGCACGTGAGACGTACGATCACGTCATCTTTGACACGGCGCCGACCGGTCACACGCTGCGGTTATTGACGTTGCCGAGCGCGTGGGATGAATTTTTAGAGACGAACACGACCGGTGCGTCTTGCCTCGGTCCGCTCGCCGGCCTAGCCGATAAGCAACTGCAATACAAACGGGCCGTCGAGACGCTCACCGATGGCGATGAAACGACGTTGTTGCTCGTCGCCCGTCCCGAGACGTCGACGCTCGTCGAGGCGGCGCGAGCCGCGACCGAACTTCACGCGATCGGGATCGAACGGATGCAACTCGTCATCAACGGCATCGTCGCAGTCGAAGAAGGGACGGACCGCTATACGAAACAGTTCATCGAGCGTCAACAACAAGCGCTCCGCGAACTTCCAGACGGCGTCGCCGACCTCGAGACGTTCACGCTACCATATGCCTATGAGAACCTCGTCGGTGTCCCGGCGCTCCGCCGTTTTGTGAACGGAGAGACGGTCGCCGTCCCGGACACACGTTATGACACGAACCGTTACGGATCCATCGATCGTCTCGTCGACGAAATCGAGATGGACGGACCGAACGTCATCATGACGATGGGGAAAGGCGGGGTCGGCAAGACGACGCTCGCCTCGCTCGTCGCCGTCGCGCTCAGTGAGCGCGGGCACGCCGTCCATTTGACAACGACGGACCCGGCCGCGCATGTCGCCTTTACGATCGGGTTGGACGTCCCGGATACGTTCACCGTCGATGCGATCGACCCTAAAATTGAGATCGAGAAGTACCGGATGGATGTGTTCCGGGAAGCGGGGGAAATGAACGACGAGCAGCGCATGATGCTCGAAGAGGACTTGCGTTCGCCGTGCACCGAAGAGATCGCCGTCTTCCGCGCCTTCGCCGATCAAGTGGCAAAAGCGAAAGACCGCTTCGTCGTCATCGATACGGCGCCGACGGGTCACACGCTTCTCCTCTTGGATGCGACCGAAAGTTATCACCGTGAACTCGAACGGTCGACCGGGGTCGTCCCGGAAGCGGTCCGCGAGCTGTTGCCGAAACTGCGCGACCCGAAACAGACACACGTCGTCATCACGACGCTTCCTGAAGCGACACCAGTGTATGAAGCCGAGCGGCTCGTCGCTGACTTAGAACGGGCTGAGATTCAACCGTTCGCCTGGGTCGTCAACCAATCGTTCACACCGCTCGACGTGACGAGCAAGCTGTTTACGGCGAAAGTCGCGAGCGAAGCGCCTTGGCTCGAGCGTGTGAGCGCCTATCCGCGCCCGACGTTACTCGCATGGCAAGAACAGCTGCCGGTCGGTTATCCGGCACTGTCACAACTACTCAAGGAGGAAGTTACATGAACGTTACGAATGAAGCGATCGATTTTATGAAAGATGCACTGATTGAAGAGGAAATAAAATCGGTTCGCATCTGTACGGAAGCCGGGTGCTGTGGCCCGACACTCGGTCTCGTCGTCGCGGCTCCGGAAACGACGGATGATGTGAAAGATTTCGACGGACTCACGTTCGCCGTCGCGAAAGATGCCGAAGCGATGGCGGAGAACGTCACGCTCGACGTCGAGTCGACAGAAGACGGCGTCAGCCTCGTGCTTCGCGGCTTACAACAGACGTGCTAAACAAATAGAGAACTATTGGAGGAACTCATTGTGCAGTGGATTGCTAGTTTGATTTTTTTGGTGACGCTCTTCCTCATCATCAAGCAACCGAAAGGCCTCGGCATCGGTTACTCGGCGATGGGGATGGCGGTCATCGCCTTACTCACCGGGGTCGTCGATTTGGACGACGTCGGTACCGTTTGGGGCATCATTTGGAACGCGACGTTCACATTTATCGCCATCATCATCATCTCGCTCATCTTGGACGAGATCGGATTTTTTGAATGGGCTGCCTTACATATGGCCCGCATCGCCAAAGGCGGCGGCGTGAAGCTGTTCGTCTATATCACGTTGCTCGGTGCGCTCGTCGCGGCGTTGTTCGCCAACGACGGAGCGGCTCTCATCTTGACACCAATAGTGCTCGCCATGGTGCGGGCGCTCAAGCTGCCGGACGCGGTCGTGTTGGCATACGTTATGGCGTCCGGGTTCATCGCCGATACAGCGAGTCTGCCGTTCGTCGTCTCGAACCTCGTCAACATCGTCTCGGCCGACTTCTTCGGCATCGGTTTCGCCGAATATGCGGCGCGGATGGTGTTCGTCAACGTATTCGCCGTAGCCGGAAGTTTGCTCGTCTTGTATTTGTATTTCAAAAAGGACATTCCGAAGCAATACGATTTATCGAAACTCGTCGAGCCGGCCTCGGTCATCAAAGACCATAAAATGTTCCGTTTGTCGTGGGTCGTGCTCGCACTTCTCGTCATCGGATATTTCACGAGTGACATCATCGGCATCCCGGTCTCGCTCGTCGCAGGCGTCATCTCGTTGTTCTTCCTCATCATGGCGAACCGTTCACCGGCCGTGCCGACCCGGTCCGTCCTACGCGGGGCGCCATGGGCGATCGTCTTCTTCTCGCTCGGGATGTATATCGTCGTCTACGGTCTGCAAAACGCGGGACTGACGCAAGTGCTCGCCAACTTCATCGACTGGTTCGCCGTGAACGCCTTCAGCGCCACGTTCGGGATGGGCTTCTTGGCCGCCATCTTGTCATCGGTCATGAACAATATGCCGACCGTCATGATTGACGCGCTCGCCATCGATTTGACGAATACGACCGGTCAGATTCGGGAAGCGCTCATCTATGCGAACGTCATCGGGTCCGACCTTGGTCCGAAGATTACACCAATCGGGTCACTCGCAACGTTGCTTTGGCTCCATGTGCTCCGTACGAAAGGGCTTAAAATCGGTTGGGGTCAATACTTTAAAGTCGGCATCATCTTGACGATCCCGACGCTCGCCATCACGTTGCTCGGACTATATATCAGCCTAATACTTTACTAAGGAGTGTTTTTTATGAAATTGGTCATCATCGGTTCAGTCGCCGCCGGTACGTCGGTCGCGGCAAAAGCACGTCGTAACAATGAGGACGCACAGATTACGATTTACGATCGCGATTACGATATCTCGTACTCAGGTTGCGGCATCCCGTATTACGTCGGCGGCGAAGTCGAGTCACGCGACGATTTGACGCCTCGTGACGCGGCGTTCTTCAAGAAGCGCTACCAACTTGACGTCATGACACGACATAACGTGACGGCGATCGATGCCGACGCACAGACGATCACGGTCGAGAACCTCGAGACAGGCGAATCGTTCACGGACAGCTATGACCGCCTTGTCCTCGCGACAGGCGCCTCGAGCATCATCCCGCCGATCCCGGGTGTCGACTCGGACAACGTGTTCCCGATCCGTAACATCCAGAACGCGGAAGCGACACGCAACTTTGTCGATGCTACGAATCCGAAGCACGCGACCATCATCGGCGCCGGTTTCATCGGTCTTGAGATGGCCGAGCAGCTCAAATTGCGCGGCATCGATGTGACGATCATCGAGCGTTTCCCACAAGTGATGCCGCCGCTCGACAAAGACATGGCGTGCCGGGTCGAAGATCACCTCGAGAAGAACGGCATCGAGCTCATGCTCGGTGAGACGGTGACGGAACTCATCGGTGACGGTCACGTCGAACGCGTCGTCACAGAGAGCGGCCAGACGATCGATACGGATCTCGTCATCCTGTCGGTCGGCGTCCGTCCAAACACGGAACTCGCGAAGTCGATTGGGGTAACGATCGGGGAGACGGGTGCAATCGCCATCAACGAGCGGATGGAGACGAACGTGAAGAACGTCTATGCGGCCGGCGACGTCGCCGAAAGCTTCTCGCTCGTCACGGGTAAACCGATTTGGCGTCCGCTCGGTTCGACGGCGAACAAGATGGGGCGTGCCCTCGGGGACCTCATCACGGGCGGCGACCTCGAACACCGAGGCATCCTCGGGACGGGCATCTTCAAAGTGTTCGGCCAAGCGGTCGCGCAGACCGGTCTATCGGAACGTGAGGCACGCGAACTCGGATACGACATCGAAGTGCTCCATAACACGAAACCGGATAAGCCGGCCTATATGGGCGGGAAAGACATGACGATCAAAGCGATCGGTGACCGGGCGACACGCCAATTGCTCGGCGTTCAAATCGTCGGGTTCGAAGGTGTCGACAAACGCATCGACGTGTTCGTCACGGCGATTACGTTCAAGGCGAAAGTCGATGATTTGTTCCATCTCGATCTCGCTTATGCGCCACCGTTCTCGACGACGAAAGACCCGGTCATGTACACGGGCATGGTGCTCGCGAACAGTATGGACAAAGCGGCTCGCCTCATCACGCCGGGCGAACTGCAAAAGCGGATTGATGCGGGTGAGGACATGCAAATCATCGATACACGCAAAGCCTCGCAGTTCGAGAAGGCGTGCGTTGACTGTGCCGTCAACATCCCGCTCGGTGATTTACGTGCGGCATCGAACGACCTCGATAAGACCAAACCGACCGTCGTCTATTGCAACGGCGGGGTGACGGGGAACGCGGCCCAAAACGTGCTCCGCAACCTCGGGTTCACCGACGTCTATAACTTGTCAGGCGGAAACAAGAACTATCAACTCTTTAAAAAGTACGGGAACTAACACAGACGGCGTCCGAATCAATCGGGCGTCGTTTTTTGTGTGCTGAGAAGTGCGGGGAACAGGATATTATCGGGTGTTGCATGAGAAGGACGAAACGTTCAAGCTGAGCTATCGTTGGTACTTAGAGGCGTTAGAAGAATGGAAGAAACTATAATGAACCCCTGATGCCGCGCATCAGGGGTTAGTTCGCTCTCTTTTCATTCCACTTGCCGAGTCGGTTGCGTCCGCTCCGTTTGGCGACATATAAGCCGACGTCGGCTTTTTTAATCAGCTGGCTCGACGTGGCGATTTTGGACTCTGACGTGCTGGCGATGCCGATGGAGACGGTGACGTCAATGAACAATCCGTCTGGCAATAAGAACGGCGTTTCGGCGATTTGCCGCAAATAGCGTTTGCCGATGACGAACCCTTGCGACAACGTGCAGTCGGCCAATAAAACCGAGAATTCTTCGCCGCCGTTGCGGCAGACCATGTCATCGGTCCGGGCGGTTTTCGTCAACCGGTTGCCTAATACGATCAAGATGGCATCACCGGCATCATGGCCGTACGTATCGTTAATCGATTTGAAATGATCGATGTCGAGGAAGAGCAAGGCAACGTCTTGCGTTCCATTGAACACTTCTTCGTCGACGCGCTTCATCTCTTCCTCGAAGCGGCGGCGATTCCCAAGTCCGGTCAACGCGTCGGTGAAGGCCGCTTCTTTATATTTCGAGATGAGCCGTTCCGAGCGTTGGATTTTATGGATGCCCCCGTAGACGATATGGAGCAGGAATCCGGCCGAGTACCCGATGGTGATGAAGGCGAGGAGCGTCATCACATACGTTTCGATTTGATTATAATTGCTGACGTTTAACAATGAGAACAACGAGATGAATCCGAGGCTGATCGCATTGACGATTCGGATGTCCCGCGCCGGCTTGATTCGTTCGCGGAACCATAGGAAAGCGACAGCGACCGATGCGGCGAGCGTGTAGTCGAGAAACGTGATCAACAAAAGCGTCTCGGTCAAGATGAACGGCAAAACGAGAATGCTCGCGACATATGTGATCCGTACACCCGGCAGGCCGAAGTAGAGCGCCGACATGATGATGGGGACAAACCCGTATTGAAAGTCGGCTTGCGCGTTCCACAACACGCCGTGGAGGGTGATCACAATCGACAGCCCGGCGAGTAAGAAGGAGATGGTGACTTGACGCCGGAGCGGGAGCTTCGTCGTCACGCCCAGCTTCGTGAGACGCGAGATGATATAGAGGCCGACCAGCAACAGACTGGCGTTGGCGATCAAGTTGTTAATGAGGTTCGTAAGTGACATATTTTTAAAATTCCTCCCCTAACTTCTATATACAGTCCAATCGACCAATAATGCAATCGTTTTTCAAATGGATAATAGAGGGGGTTTCCCAACCGATGGCGCAAAGTGGAAGGCGTTAGGTGTTTGTCTAGAAAAACATTGAATTCCGAAAAGGAAACGTTTACAATTTTTGTGTAAGCGTTTTCCTAAATTAATGCTACAAGGAGGGACCCACATGGTCAACAAGCGATGGAAACAGGCATGGGCAGTTGTGCTAACGTTTGCACTAGTGTTCTCAATGTTTCCGATGTCATCGTCCGCTCTCGATAAAGGCAAATCGACGCTCGTCGTCGTTCACTATCAAGAGGCCCCGGACAATCAAACGGATTGGAACTTATGGCTTTGGGCGAATAACCCAGATTATTTCCCGAATAAAGCCTTCGCCTTCAACGGCGAGGACGACTTCGGAAAGGTGGCGGCCTACGAATTCCCGGTCGATTCACCAGAAAAGCTCGGTCTCATCGTCCGTACGGACAACTGGGAGAAGGATAAAGGGTCTGAGAACGACCGCTTCATCACGAGCGATATGATCAAAGACGGCGTTGCCGAAGTGTGGATCAAGTCAGGCGACTCGAAGATCTATACGTCTAACCCGGACGGGGAGACGGCAGCAACGGACGTGGATATGAAAGTTCATTACTTCCGTTATGACAATACATACACCGATTGGGGTCTTTGGACATGGCCAGACGGTGGCGACGGCCAAAGCATAAACTTCGATGAGACGGACGCATACGGTGGCGTGGCGAACGTGAAGTTCGCGAACCCGGACGCGAAGAAACTCATCGGGCTCGTCACGAAAAAAGGGGAATGGGCCGAAAAAGATGGGGAAGATCGGTTCGCGCTCAGCACAGCGAAAGAGATTTGGCTCGTCGAAGGCGATTCGACAATCTACTACTCAGAACCAGAAATCGATCGCTCACCGAAAATCGTCTCATTCGAAGCGGACACGTTCCGTCAAGCGGAGCTCACGCTCAACCGCGTCATCGATGAGACGTTCTTGAGCGAATTGACGGTCGAAGGTGCGTCGGTCGAGTCGGTTGAGAAATCAGGCGACAAATCGGTCACGGTCCGCTTCAGTGCCGATATCGACTTGGCGGCGGTCATCACGGCGAAACATCCGACGTTCGGAGATAAAGTGCTCCAAGCGGGCGACGTCCTCCGTTCACCGGAGTTCGATGCGAAGTACGCCTATGACGGCAAGCTCGGCGTGACGTACAAGCACTCAAAATCACAGTTCGTCCTGTGGGCTCCGACGGCTCAAGACGTCAAGCTCGAACTATGGAACATGCCGAAAACGCGCCCTGCTTCAGATAAAGACTTGAAGAAGACGATTTCGATGAAGCGTGGCGAGCGCGGCACGTGGGTCGCTGAAGTACGCGGCGACTTGGATGGCATCGGCTACACGTACAACGTCAAGCACGCGTCAGGCAGCGTCCGCGCGGTCGACCCGTACGCGACGGCGGTCGGTGTGAACGGGGACCAAGGGGTCGTCGTCGACTTGAACGAGACGAAGCCGAAACGTTGGAACTCGATGAAACCGAAATTGGCGAAACGGACAGATGCCATCATCTATGAGACGCATGTCCGCGACTTGTCAATCTTTGACGTCACGTCAGACAAGTATGACTCAGGCATCACGAACAAAGGCAAATATCTCGGCGTCGTCGAGCCAGGGACACGTCTCCTCGTCAACGGCAAGAAGACAGCGACGAAGACAGGCCTCGACCATATGAAAGACCTCGGCGTCACGCACGTCCAGTTCATTCCGGTATACGACTACAACACGGCCTCGGTCGATGAGACGAAACCGGATGCATCGTACAACTGGGGGTATGACCCGAAAAACTATAACGCACCGGAAGGCTCATACTCGACGAACCCGTATGACGCCAAAGTCCGGATTCGCGAGATGAAACAAATGATCCAAGGCCTCCATGACAACAACTTACGCGCCGTCATGGACGTCGTCTATAACCACATGTTCGATGCGCAGGCGTCGAACTTGCACAAGATCGTCCCAGGATACTACTATCGTTACACTGAAGGCGGCGACTTCGCGAACGGAACGGGCGTCGGCAACGACACCGCGTCGGAACGCAAGATGATGCAGAAGCTCATCGTCGACTCGGTCGTCTATTGGGCAAAAGAATACCATTGGGACGGGTTCCGTTTCGACCTCATGGGCATCCATGACGTCAAGACGATGAACCAAGTCCGTTCGGCGTTGAACAAAGTGGATCCTTCCATCCTCGTCTTCGGCGAAGGGTGGGACCTCAGCACGCCACTCGACCCGGCGAAGAAAGCGAACCAGAAGAACGCATACAAGATGCCAGGCGTCGCACACTTCAACGACAACATCCGCGACGGCTTGAAAGGCAGTGTCTTCGTCGACACGGACAACGGCTTCATCAATGGTAAAGCCGGCCTTGAGAACCGCATCAAGACGGGAATCGTCGGCGAAATCGACTACAGCGCCGACATCAAAGGCTTCACGAAAGAACCGACGCAAGCGATCACATACGTCGAAGCGCACGACAACCACACGCTCTGGGACAAGCTCGAACTCACGAACCCAGAAACGTCGGAAGCGGACCGCACGAAGATGCATCGTCTCGCGTCGAGCATTCTCTTGACGAGCCAAGGAACGACGTTCATCCATGCCGGTCAAGAGTTCATGCGCACGAAAGAAGGCGACCACAACTCGTACAAATCACCGGATCGCATCAACCAAATGGACTGGAAACGGGCCGCTGACCGTAAGGCGGACGTCCAGTACATGAAAGGCTTGATCGAGATGCGTAAAGACAACCCAGGTCTTCGCATGACGAAAGCGGTGGACGTGAAGAAAAATTTGAAATTCTACAAAGCCGAAGCGAACGTCATCAGCTACTCGATCGATGACAAAGCGCCAGGCCAGAAGAAGGACTTGTTCATCACGCACAACGCCAACGCCAAGACGGTCAAAGTGAAATTGCCGAGCGGGCAATGGAACCTCATCGTCGATGGGAAACAAGCGGGCACGAAGACGATTAAACGCGTCTCGGGCTCGGTCGATGTACCGGCTTACGGCTCGGTCGTCGTGAAACAGCGTTAATCAGGAGACCACGGCTCAATCGAGTGCGTGGTCTTTTTTAGCGCTTAAAATAATGACATTAATTTGAAAATATGTACAAAAGAGAGATTGTTCCCCTTATTTTCAAAAACAGAAGCGTATCCGTCTGGCCTCATCTTATATAATCAAGATAATACGATATTCGTGTGACGTTCGTCACACCGGGGAGTGGTGGAAATGGGCTTCTTCCGACAATGGAAGCATGCATTGGAATCAAACGTTGAACAATTGGAACGTGGGGAACGGATCAATATCAACCCGTTGCTGCTCGATCAGTATCCGGACGCCGTCTACGTCCTAGACTGTGACTTGAGACTCGTCGACTCAAATGAAAAACTGTCGCTTCTGTTCAACGGGGAAGAAGAGCGGTTCGTCCACCCGGCCTCATGGCTGCCGAAGGCCGAAAGTGAACGGGTCCAAGCGTTCCATCAGCGTTCGCTCCAAGGTGAGACGGTGCATTACGAATTGCAAGCGCGTAATGCGGATGGACGCTCGATCCATCTGTCGATCACGAACACGCCACTCTATACCGGACGGGTCATCACGGGCCTTTACGGGGTCGTCAAAGATTTGACGACGCAGACGGAGTTGCGGGAACGCTACAATCGGATGAAAGTGAGCCGGGTGCTGTTCGAGCGAATCCCTGGGCTCATTTTGATCGAGCTCGACCTCGACACCGGGACGTTCTATCATTCCCCGCAGACTGGGAACCTGCTCGGTTTGACGAAGCGACAGCTCGCGAATATGAAACGAGAGGACTTCCGAAACCTGATTCATGAGGACGACCGGGGCGCGTTCGCGGCGGCGCTCGAGGCGTTGCTTCAAGACAGCACGCAATTCGAGTATGAGACGCAACTGCGCGCCTTCAACCCGAAGATGAAACAGTATTTGGAGTTGATTGTGAAGGTCGGTGTCTCGAAAGACCGAAAAGCCGTCACCTGGGCGATGTTCGACGTGACGAACTTGGTCACAGCCGAAGAAGAACTGACGAAGGAACGATCGAAAGTGAGGCAGTTGTGTGAAATCGTCGACTCGGTCATTTTTGAGCGCTATTTCGAATCGAAGCAATTTAAGTTTTTGACGCCGGGCTTCTCGCTCATCTTTGGTTATACGGAAGATCAATTCAATGCCCATCCGGACTATTGGCAAAAAGTCGTCGTCCCGGACGACGTCCCGAAAATCAAGCAGGCGCGGGAAGTGACGCTGAGCGGCAAGCCGTCGACGTTCTCGTACCGTATTTTCGCCAAAGGGAACGTCAAATGGATTGAAGAGAATCGGGAACCCATTTTTTCTGAAGGCGGCCATGTCGTCGGGTTCCGGACGCTCGTCAAAGACATCACGCAGTTGAAAGAGCAGCAAGAAGAGATTTGGCGTCTCGCCTCGCTCGACCCGATCACGAACATGCCGAATCGCGAATCGATCACCGAATCGGTGTATCATTTGACCCGGAAGCGCAATCCGTTCACGTTGTTCTCGCTGTCGTTCAACCGGATCGCGGAGATCAACCATACGTTCGGTTACGAACTTGGCGACGAGTGGCGTGTCGCGACGGTGAACCAATTGATTCGTCTCTTGCCGAAAGACGCGCTCCTTGGACATCTCGATGCGGATAACGTGCTCATCGTGTTGCCACGGCGCTTGGAAGACCCGGAAGTGCTCGCGCTCGGCAAGAAGCTAGGCACACTCTCGACCCACCGTTTCCGCGTCGATGTGTACGACTTGTTCGCCCGTATCTCGATCGGGGTGAGCCGATATCCGGAGGATGGCACACAGGCGAGCGAATTGATTAAGCACGCCTGTATCGCCATGAACCGGGCCGATAAGAAGATCGGGGCCCAACTGGAACTGTACTCGTCACAAATGGACATCGAATCGTTGAAGCGGTATGAACTGCTGCGGGATATGCGCGGTGCCCTTCAAAACAAAGAATTTTATTTGATGTATCAGCCGAAAGTGAACGCATGGACGGGGCAAATCGTCGGGGCCGAGGCGCTCATGCGGTGGACGCATCCGACGTGGGGCTCGATCTCGCCGGCCGAGTTCATCCCGCTCGCCGAGGAGAGCAGCCTGCACCTCGAACTGACGAACTGGTTGATTGAAGAAGTGTGCCGGTATTTGATGACGCTTCCGAAGAAAGTGCCGATCTCGATCAACGTATCGGCCAAATACTTGTACCAAGAACATTTCGAACATGTGCTCGAAGACACGCTCTCCCGTTATCACATCCCGGCAAGCTATCTCGAGGTCGAGATCTCGGAGACGTCGCTATTAGAAGACGCCCAACAGATCACACAAGCGTTCGAACGATTGAACGACCTCGGCATCCCGATCGCCTTCGACGATTTCGGGAAAGGGTACTCGTCGCTTGCCTATTTGCAGGCGTATAGCGCTCAGACGATTAAAATCGACCGGGTGTTCGCCCATAACGTCAACCAAAGCCGAAAGGCCCAAGGCATCATTCGGAGCCTGCTCCTCATCGCCGAGGAGTTTGGGATGAACGTCGTCGTCGAAGGCGTCGAGATGATGGACGACTTGCTCCGCCTCCGCGAGTTCGGCTGCCACGTCATCCAAGGATTCATTTTCAGCCGTCCGCTCAAAGAGTCGGAGTTCGAACAGGCGCTCGAGGCGGGCACGCTGACCCCGATCGAGGAATACGTCGAGACGATCCCGTCCTCGAGTCGCTTGATTCACGCCGGTATTACGATCACACGCCTGCGCGACCAAGACGTCGCGGTCGGCACGTCACCGATCGTCATCATGCGGCGCGGCTTCAAGACGATCGCCTTTTACGCGTCAATCCGCCTGCCAGTCGACAGTGACCTGAGCCTCGTCATCTTGCTAGATGATGGGATGGCACCGCTACCGATTCAAGTGACGCGGCTGACCGAGCTCGCCAACGGGCTTTACCAATATGAGGCGTCGTATGAACAGACGGTCGAACTCGAGAAGCGATTGACCGCTTTAGAGAGCGAAAAACCGCGAGGATTCACGATTCAAAAAGCGAAAGACTTGATCGATCAGACAGACTGAAGGCGAGCCAACACCGGCTCGCTTTTTCTGTACGCTAAAACTAGAAACCCGTAGCGATTTTCTCTAAGATGAGAGGGACAGACTACATAGAGGAGATCGACAACATGGACATGCAGGCAATCCGACACTTTTTCTCACAACTAGAAGGCGATTATACAGATCGGCTCGAGGCGATCGCCGTCGAGCTGGAGCAGACCGGGACGTACACGCTCACGACAGACGAGTTGATGGAAGGTGCGAAACTCGCCTGGCGCAACTCGAACCGATGCATCGGCCGGCTGTTTTGGCAGACGCTCACTGTCCGGGACGCCCGGGGCGTGACGACGTTCGACGAGGTGTTTGAGGCGCTCGTCGGCCATCTGCGCTACGCGACGAACGACGGGAAAATCCGTTCGACGATGACCGTGCTCCCGAACGAGTTCCGTTTGCTGAACGCGCAACTCATCCGCTATGCGGCATATGAGACGGAAGATGGGATCGTTGGTGACCCGCTCTCGCTGTCCATCACGAGGCAAGCCGAACGGCTCGGCTGGGTCGGGGCCGGGACCGCGTTTGACGTCCTGCCGCTTCTCATCACCGACGGACGTGAGGTCCAGCTCTATGAACTGCCGGACGATGCGGTGCTCGAAGTCGAGATTCGACACGAGGCGTACGACTTATTCGACGGACGAACGGTCAAATGGCACGCCGTCCCGGCCATCGCCGATATGGAGCTCGAAATCGGCGGCTTGCGCTTCACGTCGGTCCCGTTCAACGGCTGGTATATGGAAACCGAGATTGGGGCGCGCAACTTGGCCGATACGGACCGCTATAATTTATTGCCCCTCGTCGGCACGTCGCTCGGGCTCGATACATCGAAAGAGCGGACGCTTTGGCGCGACCGGGCCCTCGTCGAGTTGAACGTCGCCGTCCTACAGTCGTTCGAGCGGGCCGGGGTGACGATCGTCGATCACCATACGGCGGCGAAGCAGTTCAAACGGTTCGAGAAGAACGAACAGGACGCAGGTCGTGAGGTGACCGGGCAATGGGGATGGCTCATCCCGCCCATGTCACCGGCCGCGACGCACGTGTTCCATCGCCACTACAATGACGAAATTGTGACGCCGAACTTGTTCGCCCGCTCGGGTTGTCCGTTTTCTGCGTTTCAAGCGAAGTCAAAAGAGGAATCAAAAGGCTAGACCCGAAACGAGAGGATGATGAACGTGGCAGTCCCAATTTGGAAACGCGCCGTTGCCAGTCAAATCGATCAATTCATTTTTCAAACGCCGGCGAAACTCGTCGAGAAGATGATTCGGAAGAAGCTGTTTCCCGGAAAAGATGTGAAACGGTATTACTTGCCGACGCTCGTGACGATCGCCGGAGAAGTGTATTTCTTGCTCAATAAAAATGGGCAGACAATCGGCGACCAAGTCGTCGGCATCAAAGTCGTGAGCCAAGACGGACGCCCGCTCTCGCTCGAGCAAGTCGTGAAGCGGACGCTTTATAAAGACGTTGTCTATCCAGCGACGCTTGGGCTGCCGCTCTTGAAGGCGCTCCAACAAATCAAGGCAGGAAAAGAGACGGAGTTGCCGCATGACGAGTTTGCCCATACGAAGTTGATTTCGACACGATGAGTCGAAGCCGAAGACAGTGCGACGATGAGTCTCGCTGTCTTTTTTCGGCCAAATCAGTCAAAAAGGAACGAATCCGAAAAATGAGGTATAATGAATTAGGAAAAAATTGAACGACCAATGGAGGATTTTTGTTATGACCAAAATCGCATGGATTACCGACAGCATGGCCAATTTCTCGAAGGAAGAGGCGGCCCGGCTCGGTGTCGATATCGTTCCGATTCAATTGATCGTCGACGGTAGCGGCTATAGCGAAGTCGATTTGTCACTCGAGGACTTGCACCGCTATATGATCGACCAAAAGAAAGAGGCGAAGACATCACAGCCGATTTTTGGCGACTTCATCGCGCGCTATGAGCGCTTGAAAGAGGAAGGATACGACTGTGCCATCGCCGTCCACTGTTCGAACGGGTTGAGCTCGACGGTGAAAAACTCGAGCGCAGCGGCCGAAGCAGCCGGCTTCAAAGTATACACGGTCGACTCGCACGCGGCGCTTGAAGCGCAGCAAGAGCTCGTCCGACTCGGGCTCGCCGCCGAGGCCGAAGGCAAATCAGCCGAAGAGATCGTTGCCTTGCTCGAAGCGTGGCGCGACAAGAAGAACTTCTTCATGATCATCGGGAATATGGAAACGATGCGCCGCGGCGGTCGCGTCTCGTCCGGTGAGATGTTCCTTGCCAACATCTTGAACATCAAACCAATCATCACGCTCGATGAGACCGGGAAAGTCATCCCGTTCAAAAAAGCACGGTCGCTCAAAAAAGCGTACGCTGAGATGGTAACCGAGCTTGAACGCCGCCACGCCGCGAACGGGATTCACAACAACCGTGTCTTCGTCCAGACGGCGCTCGCGCCGGAAATGCAAGACAATCTCGTCGCGCTCATCCAGGCGAAATTGCCAGACATTGAAGTCGTCAAGACGCGCTTCTGCCCATCGATCGCGGTCCACGCCGGCTTTGAGACGGTCGGGGTGCTTTGGCTCGACGCGTAATCAAAAAAGGAGGGAGTTCGATGGAAGCTGTCACCACACTTTCGGCGTTACACGACCGGATCGCGAATACAGACCAATTGCTCGTCTACGTCTCGCATCCGACCTGTAGCGTCTGCCACTCGCTCAAACCGCAAGTCGAGGAGATGTTGACGGAGTTCCCCGATATCGAGGCGGTCGCCATCGATTCGGATCAGGTGCCGGAGATTGCCGGTGCCTACTCGATTTTCACTGTCCCGGTCGTCCTGTTTTTCCTCGACGGCAGAGAGACGCTCCGCCGGGCCCGGTTCGTCCCCATCGGCGAGCTGACCCATCAACTCGAGCGTCTCCAAGAGATGCGCGGTTGAATCCACAGACACTCGTCTGTGGATTTTTTTGGTTGTTTGCGTCGAGGACAGGGAATCAGGAGAGTAGCTGCGTCACTTGTTCGAATGAAGAAATGAGGAAACGCTGATGGAAATCATACGCCACTCCGAATGGGCGGACACGAAGCTCACGCTCCATCTCGTGTCGCAAATTCTAGGCAAAATCAAACTCGGTCTCGCCCCGCAAGAGCCGCAATGGGCCCACGTCACGTTACCGCTCACCGTGAATGGATTTTCGACGGGACCGCTCTGGAGCGGGGAGACGTTGTTCGAGATCGACGTCGACGTCGCGGCCTCGGTCATCACGGTGCAGGTCGAAACCGCTACGACCGTGATTCCGCTGACGGACGGGAAGCCGATCAAGTCCTATTATGAGGCGATGGTCGACGCACTCCATGCATCCGGCATCACCGTCACCATTAACCCGAAATCGCAAGAGATGCGCGACATCTGGTGGCTCGACCGCGATGAGACCCCGCTCGTCTATGACACATCGACGGCCCTGAAAGGGGTGCGCCTGTTCCAGTACGGGGTGCGGGAACAAGCGGCGTTTCTCGCCCCGCTCCGATGCCGGAAAGTGAAGCCGGCCTTGTTTTGGGGCACGTTCGACGTGTCATCGCTCATCGTCTACGGAAAATCCGAGCCGTTCCCCGAGGACAAGGTGATCGAGAAGGCGGCGTTCGACGAGCACATGATCGAGTTCGGCTTTTGGCTCGGCGACGAGTCCGTCGACGTGCCGACGTTCTTCATCTTGCCGTATCCGTTTCAATACACCGACCTCGGCTCGGAGCGGCTTCAACCAGCGGACGCCTACTACGACGCCAAGATGAGCGAATGTTTTTTGTCGATTGAGAACGTGAGTCGGGCAGATGACATCCAAGCCTTCTTCCGGACGTCGTTCGACCTGTTGAGTGATCGACTCGGGTGGGAAGGGCGCGCACATTATTTTTTGCCGCTCGATATGCCGGCGCAACCAAAACAAGAGCCCACAGACGAAAGTCTGTGAGCTCTTGTTTAGTTTAACGTACGGTAGCGCGTCGTTCGACCGTTTCCGACACGGGTCACTTTTCGTTCGGCTATCAACTGTTCGATCAGTTTTCGGACAGTCCCTTTGCTTTTATTCAAATAGGCTTCGAGTTCTCTTGTCGTAAATTCGGACTGTTGACTAAGCCATTGTTCGAGTTCGTTTTCGTCAGAGTCTGGTGTCGTTAGCTGTTGTTTAGGCAACGTCACGACAAAGGCGTTCGGACTCGTAGTCCAGAATGGTCGTTCGAGACTTTCTTTGTAGCTTTCTTTGATTCGTTGTAACCCGGTACCATAACTTTCAATCCATTTCAGACGATACAATACATTGGCTAGTTTTGGATTACGGCTCTGAGAAATACCTAAATTGATATCCTCGATCGTTAAGCCCTTCACGAGTCCGCCCACCGAGACGATTTCGATTCGGTTTTGGAATAAATGAATCAAGATGCTACCGCTAAAACTATAATCGCGATGTGTAACGGCATTTACAAGAGCTTCTCGCAAAGCAGGACTAGGATAACTTTCGGTCTCGAGCCGTTTTAGACCGACGAAGCGTGCTGACGTGGCATTGTTCAGACTAAGGTATTCATAGACGGATTCGACTTGCGCGAGAATGGAGCCACTAAATTCTTTACGATCTTGAAATTCAAGCTTGTCGTTCCCTAAATAGCGGGCGCATTTGATTGATTGTTCGCATTGGTCAGAAAGAAGGAGCTCTAAATTTGTGTAATAGCCATCATCTGTCATCAGGCCAAGTGTACGTTGTTGCTCGACACCAAATTTGATGTTCGTTTGAGCAAAAAAGTGAGAAGCTTCCTCGAAAGTCAGTTTCTGTTTCAAACTACGCATCGTTTCAAAGTTCGTCCCATCTGATTCGATAATCATTTGGCGGATGTTTTCTTCAGAGGCATTTGTGACAGACGTACCGTACCGAATGAAAACACCCGATGATTTCATGCCTTTTCTCTTCAAATGATAAGGGCGTCTCGTTCCGCGGGCCACAGCTATCTTTATGACCTCTTTTTTGTCGAGCTCAACCACTTCTAAATATAAATGGACTAGAATAGCTGGTTGAATTTTGTCATGTAGCTTGTTTGATACTTCTTCGAGTTTTTGATGTGCGTTAGGGACACCGAGGACGGTACCATCATCTTCTATACCGATATAAAGAACACCACCTTGCGTGTTGGCGAACGCAATCACTTCGTGAACGACAGCGTCTGTAAGTTCTCGCTTGAACTCAACCGTAGGCGACTCTTTCATATGATTCACCTCTAATCTATTATTTGTATAGATTAATTATAATCGATTAATCAAAAAAAGATCGATTTGGACGGGAGTCCGAATCGATCGCCATGTTCAACCTTCAGTTGTCTGTGGCACGAGGTAAATCAAGCCGAACGGGTTATGGAGCAAGTTGTCGATGGACGTCCGCTCGTCTTCACCCATCTCGACCGTGAACGTTTTGCCGTCCTCGAACGTGAAGCTGTCCCCGTCCCCGAACATCGATCCACCCGAAATGAGGTGGAAGTTGAACGAATGGACGACGTGAATCGCGTCTTCAATTTCGAGCGTGGCCGGTACGGCGACGTCGGCGTGACCGAACGCTTTCATGCCCCACGAGACGTAGGCGTCTTCTTCTTCCGTGATGGCTGTGAGAAGCGAGTAGTCGAGGGCGAGGTCTTCTTCTTTCGACTCTTGCCATTCGTCTTTCGAGTAGGCGACACCAGCCGTCTCGACCATGACGCCGAGTCCGCCGGCGTTCAAGATCGCATTGGCCGCACGGCGGGCCGCCGCGATGTCCGTCACGTCATTGACGTCGACGATCAAATAGACGATGTGCGTGTGGCGGGTAAGCCCTTTCGCGATTTTCGGCGTGAAACCGCCCGAGCTGGCATGAATCATCGCTTCGGCGAGAGCCGGGTCGCGCTCGACGACTTCGACCGTGAACGCTTTTCCGGTCTCATCTTCTAACAGCAGTAGGCCAGCCATCGTGTAGCCTTCGCTATGTAAACTGATTTGTTCGCTGACTGCCTCGGCCGATGACCAGTTTCCTGGGATGGCGAGCAATACTTGTGTACGGTTCATAAGAATCATCCTCTTCTTCAAATAGTCAGGCCCCTCACAGGGAGAGGCCTGGTCTCTTCTCTTATTATGCCCTATTTGGCGAAAAATTATTCTTGATACGTCTTCAATACTTCTTGGAGCGGAATCTGATCGATCTTGCGACGGCTGATGAACGTGCTTGCGAAGAAGAGGAGCGTCACCGCACCGAGTGTGTAAAGCAGATAAATCCACTCGAACTCGAGCGGCAAGACGAGTCCATAATCTTCCGCGAACACGATGATGATGACCCGCAAGATGACGAGGGCGATCGGGATGCTGAGCAGGGCCGAGATGAGCGCGTAGATGAAGTAGCTATTGAGAATCATCGAGCGGACCTCGCGCCGGTCGTAGCCCATCACTTTCAAGAGCGAGATGACGTAATAATTTTTCTCGACCGTGAGTGCGGTCAAGACGAACAGGATGCTGAAGGCGATCAAGGCCGATCCGCCAATCATGACGTTCATCATCAAGTTCATGTACTCATTGATCGATTGGGACTGCTCAATCAGACCGCTTCGTGAGATGACCGTCGGATAGTCCGTCTCGTCCGGCCGTTCGGTCGCATAAATCCCGTTGAACAAATCACGTGTCGTCCCGTTCGATAATTGTTCGCTGAGCGTTGCTCGAGGCAGGTAGACGACATCGCCCGCATATTCGTCGGCGATACCTCCGATCGGGTACGACAACGTCTCGTTGTCGAGTTCGATGTCAAGCGTGTCCCCGGTCTCGAGGCCGAGCTTCAAGGCGAGTGAGGCGTTGACGATGATCTCATCCGCTTTCGGTACCAGTTCGTTCCCGTCTTCGTCTTCGAGAGGATAGAGTGTGTTCGTCGCATCGAGCCCTTTCAACGTGACAAGGTTGTCTTGAGCGAAGGCGAACGGGTAGGTGAGGAACGGCTCTTGTCCATCTTCGAGCACGGGTTGCGTCGTCGTGTACGCCTCATATTCATAGTCGGCCTCGTTCAACTCGCCGACCGTCATCCGGTCGACCGCCCCGTTCATCATGAGGGCGAAGACGATGAGGAGCGTCGAGAACAGGATACCGAAAAAGAAGATGATGAAGCTGCCCGTGCTTTTGACGGCGTATAAATATTTGAATTTCGTCTTGCCGCGGGCGTTCCGGAGCAGACGGCTGACGATGCGGCTCAGTCGATTGAGTGAGGCGTTGTCTCGAGGCGACAGCAAAGCGAGAGCGCTCTCGCCCATGATTTTATAGATGACGGCTCCCGCCACGAGCGCGAAGAACAGGAGCGGGGCGAAGACGGCCGTGAGAAAGACGAGCGGGCTTTGGGCGATGGTAATGGACGGCAATAGATAGAAATCGAGGTACAGGTTTTTGAGCGGCTCGGCGAAGTAGAGCCCGAGGAAATAGCCGATGACGAGCATGAGCGTCGCGAACAACAAGATGAAGACTAGGTACGGGACCGCGATTTGGCGGCGGTTGTAACCAATCGCTTTCAAGAGCCCGATTTGTCCGCGCTCGGCCTCGAGCATGTTCGAAATCAGGATGGCGACGATGATGACGGCAATCGAGACGATGAACAGGCTCAAGCCGAGCGCCATCGCTTTACCAGATGAGATCTCGCTATAGATGGCGCCGCTGCGCATGATGTTTTCCGTTTCCATGACCGAGATGACGAACGGGAGCTCGACGTCGGTCACGACCGTCCCGTCAGTGACACCGGCAAGGCGGAACGATTCGGTTCCAATCACCTCGTCGTAGGCGGCGTCCGTCATCAAAAGGAGTGTCTGCGTGCCGGGATCCAAATTGAAGAAGTTCTCATCAAACAGCGGGAGCGTGTAGTCAGGGAACAAGACGAATCCGCTCACCGTGAAAGGGGTACCGAGGTCGAGCGAATCACCGATTTCAATCTCGTTCTTCTCGGCGTATTTCGCATTGATGGCGACCTCATCGTTTTGATTCGGTCGTCGGCCCGCCTCGAGATAAGACACGTTGATCGTGTCCGCTTCTTTCAAGACGAGTCCGCGGTGTTCGCTCGAGCCGAACGGGTAGGTCAAAAGCTTCGAGGCGCGGAGCTCAAGCGTCGCAACGTCCATCTCGACCTCAACGGCGTCGATACGTGCCGCGATCAAGTCATCGAAGGCCGCCTCGTTGACACGTTGCAAGTCCGAGAGCGTGTAGCGGCCGGAGGCGATGAAGTCCGCCAACTCAGGCAGGGACGCCTCTTCTTCCGTGACCCGGTTCAGCATCTCGACGGCAAAATCCTCTTGATTCGATGAGGCGAGATACTCCTCGGTCGGCACTTCGATGCCGCTGATCCCATAAAACATCATCGTATACGTGAGCGAGCTCATGACGATGATGACGGCGATAGCAAGGAGTTGCATCCATTTGCCGGTGAGCGTCTTCCATACGTTTTTATACAGCATCTGTCTCACCCCCAGTGGATGTCGCGAGCGGCTTTTCGGACCGGGTTGTGCGTATACTCCACGATCCGTCCCGAGTTCATTTTGATGACGTCATCGGCCATCTCACTGATGCCCGTGTTGTGCGTGATGACGACGACCGTCTTGTTGTACGTCTCGTTCAAGCGCTCGAGCAGTTCGAGCACCCGTTTTGAATTGTCCTCATCGAGCGAGCCCGTCGGTTCGTCGCAGAAGATGATGGACGGATTTTTGGCGAGACTCCGGGCGACCGAGACGCGTTGTTGCTCGCCGCCCGACAATTGGTACGGGTATTTGTCACGGGCAGCCGCTAACCCGACTTGATCTAACAACTCTTCGATTGGGAGCGGGTCGGTCGATAAATCGGCCCCGATTTGAACGTTCTCGTAGACGGTCAAGTTTTGGAGTAGATTATATTGTTGAAAGATGAAGCCGAGATGGTCGCGTCGAAACGCTGTCATCTGCTCGGACGATAAGTCCGTCAAGACGGTGTCACCGAACGTGATCGTCCCGGACGTCACCGTGTCGAGGCCGCTGATGACGTTCAACAACGTACTCTTGCCGCTCCCGCTCGGGCCGAGGATGACGACGAAGGCCCCGTCATTGATCGTCAAATCGATGTCTTTCAACGCCGCGGTCTCGACATCCCCGGTCTTATAGATTTTATTGACGTGCTGAATGTGAATCATACCGATTCCTCCTTTGTCCGATGTTATCTTTTACCCGTTTCGAGCACATCGCGGACGGGAATATGTGAAACTTCATAGGATTTCAATTTTGAAAAAATAGTGAAACCGCTTCACCTGTGATAAAATAATATTACCAGGTACTAATTCAGATTGAAGGAGAGCTAACACATGAAAATTGCTTATATTACGGACAGCACGGTCGTCCTTCCTGATTCGATTCAACACCACCCGGACATCCATATCGTTCCGCTCTATGTCGTCAAAGGCGACCAGCCGTATAAAGACGGGGTCGAGGTCGATGCCAAGACTGTGTACGAATGGATTGATGCAGGTGAACGCGTCTCGACGAGCCAACCGGCCATCGGCGACTTCGTCACCTTGTATGAGAGCATCAAAGACCAATATGATATGGGCATCGCCGTCCACTTGTCGTCGGACTTGAGCGGGACGTATTCGGCATCGGTTCAAGGTGCAGAGATTGCCGAGTTCAAACTGCTCGCCATCGACTCACGGGCCGGCATCTACACGATGGGGCTCATGCTTGAAGAGTTGATTGAACGCGTCGAGCGTGGGGATACGCTCGAGGACGTCGAAGCGTATATGAAACAACGAGTCGAGGACGTCCACATCGAATTGATTTTGCAAAACTTGACGCAAATGCAAAAAGGCGGCCGAATCTCGAAGTCGAAAGCGCTCATCGGGAATATGTTGCAATTGAAGCCGGTGCTTCGCTTCGAAGACGGTCTTATCGTTCCGTATCAAACGGTTCGGACGTATAAGAAGGCGCAAGCCCAGTTGTTCGAAGCGCTCCGTCAAGTCATCGATTCGGGTGAATGCACGGACGTCTCGATTTTCCACGGGAACGTGCCAGAACTGGCCGAGTCGTGGAAACGTGAACTCGGCGACAAAGCCAAAATTCGGGTCGACACACTCGCACCGCTCCTTGGGGCCCACACGGGGTCAGGCTCGATCGGTTTTTCGTTCTTAAAAGCAAAGTGATGACAGGATCGTGACGCGAGTCGCGATCTTTTTTTTATTGTCACAACTTTCAAACAACGGCTGGAATCTTCCACCAAAACCCTTCATACTATGTAGGAATGATAAAGAAAAGGGGGGAGACGATGCGATTTCGGAAGTACCTCATCAGAAGCTGGTTCTCGTGGTCGCTCGTCTTCATGGGAATCCTCGCCTACATGTGGCTCGGCATAGGTACGTTTGATTGGTCGTTATTTTGGTTCATCTTCACGCTCGGCGCCCTGTTCGTCATGAACCCTCTCAAGCGACGGCACCTTCACTTTACGTTCCATGAGATGTTCGTCTTCATGACGTTCTTCTTGTACGGCCTGTTGCCGGCCTTGTTGATGGGACAGCTCCTCTTACTCACGTTTCAGGCCCGGACGTTCACGAACAAAGTCGGACGTCGGCGTTTTTTGCATTTCTATCCGCTTAATACGTTAATCGAGGCGATGCTCCTCGTCTTGCCGGGGCTCGTCTATTTGCGGCTCGGCGGACAGATTGGACCGAACGTTCATCTGCTCGAACAAGGTACGGCGCTGATTGGCTTCTTTGCCGTCTTGTTCCTCGTCCTCGGCTTCAGTTTCCTGCTATCGCGGTTCTTGATTGGGGAACGGATCCCGCTCCCGATCATGTGGCGCCTGCTGCGTTTTGACTGGCTCGTCATCTCGCTCGAGCTGTTGTTCACGATGGTCGCCATCGAGGCGTTCCAACTATTCGGATACACGGGGCTGATGGCGACGTTCCTCATCCTGTCGCTCCTCAAGATGGGGTTATCGAAAGCGACGGAGACCGAAGAGACGCAGTCGAAGATCGATCAAGTCGAACGGTTGAAAGAGCAACTTTACCGCGTCGACAACGAGCAACTGCTCATCGAGAAGTTTTGGAACGGGCTACGGGAAGTCGTCGAGCTCGAGCGCGGCTGGCTCCAAGTCAATCGGGACGGGCACCGGACGTTTTATGATATCAGCGGCCGTACGTCCACCCCCGTCGCCGACGCCTCCACACTCGAGCGGCACCGCGACGCGGAAGAACCGTACTTTGTGTACGATTCGCTTCATGAGTGGCATCCCGACCTGCAGGCACATCAAACCGAGCTCCATCATTCGGCACTCGTCATCCAACCGGTGTCGAGCACGACGAACGCGGTCAGCTGTATGATCTCGACGACGGCGAACGGGGCTTACGACGGGGCGATCGCCGTCGAGCTCCATCGCCTGTTGAAGACACTGTCCTGGTCGCTCGAACGGATTGACGAGCGGAACCGTCTCCAACATGAAAGTTTGACCGATCCGATGACGGGACTCCCGAACCAGCGGGCGCTCAAGCGGTGGACGAAAGAGCGGTTGAACGATGTCGCATCGTATCCGTTGTCAGTGTTCTTGGTCGACCTAGATCATTTTAAGGCGATCAACGACACGTACGGTCACGCGTTCGGCGATGAGGTGTTGATCGAGGCTGGGGAATTGTTCACGCGTCTTATCCGAAGCGGGGATCTCGTCACCCGTTACGGCGGCGAAGAGTTCGTTTTCGTCTTCCCACGCATGGATGAGGCTGCTGCCATCGTGACGGGGGAGAAGATTCGCCAAGCGCTTCGCACTCATCCGTTCGGCTCGGAAGGAATTCGCGTCCAGGTGACGGCGAGCATCGGCATCGAGACAATTCACGAGTATGAGGAACTCGACACGTTGCTGCGTCACGCAGACCGGGCCATGTACGTCGGTGCGAAATTTAACGGCCGGGACCGGGTCGCCCATTATCGCGACACGTCGACGGAACGGATTCAATGATAAAAGGAGAATCTCAATCATCGAGATTCTCCTTTACTTGTGTTCCGAAATGACTAGACTCGTCCAGACATGAAGCTTAATCAGTTTCTATAAGTTGAGGTTAGACTGTAACGCAAGTGAGATGTGTTCGATTCGCTAACCAAGGCCGGCGCCCGAACTCCTAGGGGAGAGCGATGCAAGGATGACCCCGTAAAGCGCGGCACGCGCTGCGGAGGCATCCGCAGCGCCCCAGGAATGGAGGGTGCCGGCTGAGGTGGCGATCCTCTATGATCAAGCAATCAATTGTTAACGCAATAAAGGAGGACACCGGATACCCGGCGTCCTCCTTATGAATGAAAGATTATAATTTCTGATTGAAGATTTCTGACTCGACCGCGTGAATCGCAGCCGACCACGAGCCGTAACGATGAAGGATGGCTTTCGTGGATGGTTTGTTGTTTCGTTTTGCCCATTCGCGATACGCCTCGAAGGAAAGAGAGAAGCCCATCTCGTGAATCGCTTCACGGAGTGCGTTCGAGAGCTCGGATTTGGAATAGGTCACACTCGCTTCAAGTCCGGCTTCGGCACAGGCGTCATGCCACGAGCCGAACGTCTTGACGATATGGTAATGGCTTGGTGCTTTCGGATGAAGCTTGCGCCATTCCTGATATTTTTTGAGCGTGATGATCGATCCCATGTCGCGCGAGTAGAGGGCGAGCGTCTCGATGATATCTTCGCGCGTGTACTTCGGCATTTTATCTGGGAGGTCGACGGTCGCCTCTCCATGCCATTCGTAGCCGGCGATGGCGAGCGCCTCTGCCCATGACCCGAACTGTCGGATAATCGACTCGGGAGATGGCCAGCTTTGTTCCATCGCGAAGCGACGATATACAGAGCGACGGGGACGTTCCTTCAACAAGTCGCCGAGTAGACGGATACAGTGAATCATCCTCTGCTGTTCGGTGGACAAGTGGTGGGATTTAGTGGATAGCGTTTGACTCAATGATGGTTCCTCCTTCCATGGACTCATATCTGAACCGACAAAGATGACGAAGTTGCTTCTACAATCATACTATCGGCCAGTTTTTACAATTTATAAGTGCATTCTTCAAGTTTTTTTAAACCGATTTTATGAACTGGTAGGTCTAAAGACCTGTTTATACTTTGAAAAAATGGTAACAGTTCTATTACAAATTTAATATTAAATGGGTTCAATTGTAAACAAAAAGTTTTATGATGGCGTAAATGTCATATTCTGTACGAAAAAGTACCCAACTGGCCAATGGGGTCATCACCGTTGCACCAGTTGAGTACTCTTCTATAATAAATTTAATTTTCAGACTAATCAATGAAAGTTTTGAAAATAACGAATTTTTTTTGAAAGGCTGGTCAGTGAAACAGACGGTCTGCTAAAATAATGGAATTGATGTAAAAAAGAAAAGAGGATATTACGATATGACAATATGGTTGTTCTACTTACTGCTCGGTTTGATTCAAGGCTTCACGGAGCCGATCCCGATTTCGTCAAGCGGTCACTTGGTCATCTTCCAAGAGCTGTTCGATATCGAACTGCCGGGACTCTCGTTCGAGATATTCGTGAACTTCGCCTCGCTGCTCGCCGTCTTGACGATTTATCGGAAAGACGTCGTCCGTCTCGTCGTCAGTCTGTGGACGTTCTTATTTAAGAAAGATCGTAGCGACGAAACGATGATTGATGTTAAGTTCATCGGGCTCTTGCTTGTCGCGACCGTCCCGGCTGGTTTGCTCGGTGTCTTGTTCGGTGATTGGATCGGGGAGACGCTCGGTGGAGTCGCCACGGTCGGTTACACGCTCATCTTGACCGGGCTTGCGCTCTGGTTCATCCGCAACATGCGTGGAAACAAAGGGGACGGCGGCATCACGCTCCGCGACGCGATTTTGATTGGACTTGCTCAAGCGGTCGCACTCATTCCAGGGATCAGCCGCTCCGGCGCCACAATCGTCATGGCGATGCTCCTCGGCATCAAGCAAGAGTCGGCCCTCCGCTTCTCGTTCTTCTTATTCATCCCGGTCAGTCTCGGGACGATGATTTTAGATGGACCGGCGCTGTTCACGAATCCGGAAACGCGTGAACTGTTCGGACCGCTCATCTTGGCGTTCATCGCCTCGTATGCGCTCACGGCCATCTCGCTCAAATGGTTCCAACACATCATGGCAAAAGGCGAACTCAAATATTTCTCGTTCTATTGCTGGATCGTCGGTCTCCTCGTCGTCCTATTCTTGGCATGATTCTGAAGGCGCTGCTCACTCGAGCGGCGCCTTTTTGCGCATTTCGTTTTGCCATCGATTTATTTTTGCGCTAAAGTGGAATCGTACAAACAAATATTCCTTCGGGGTCGGGTGAAAGTCCCAACCGGCGGTGATAGGCGCGAGCCTTAAGTCCGTGACCCGGGCGCACGTGTGCGAACGGTGGATCTAGTGCGATTCTAGAGCCGACAGTATAGTCTGGATGGGAGAAGGAAACAGAACAGGTCCACGTGACCTGTAGTTCGTCGTACGTTTTTCTGTAAAGAAAACGCTTATTTGGCTTGCCCAAATGACGACCGACACCTCCCACCGAGACCTTGAGGATCATTCCTTGAGGTCTTTTTGTTTGTGCGAAACAAGGAGGGAGATTATGAATCAGTACATGCAACAAGCCATCCAATTGGCCAAGTCCGCCTCATCGACCGGCATCAACCCGCGCGTCGGCGCCGTCGTCGTCAAAGACGGCCGGGTCGTCGGGTTCGGCGCTCATCTGAAAGCCGGGGAAGCGCATGCCGAGGTGCATGCCATCCGCATGGCCGGCGCTGCCGCCTACGGTGCGACGATGTACGTCACGCTCGAACCGTGCTCGCATCACGGCAAGACGCCGCCGTGTGCCGACCTGCTCGTCGAGTCCGGCATCAAGCGTGCCGTCATCGCGATGGAAGACCCGAATCCGCTCGTCTCAGGGCGCGGCATCGCCCGGTTGAAAGCGGCCGGGATTGACGTCGAGGTCGGGCTGCTCGAGCGTGAGGCGCGGGCGCTCAATACGGCGTTCTTACGTTCACTCGAGACGAAGCGGCCTTACGTCATCTTGAAGACGGCGACGAGCCTCGACGGCAAAGTCGCGCTCGATCACGGTGACAGCAAGTGGGTGACGGGGACGGCAGCGAGACGGGACGTCCATGAACTGCGGGCGACGGTCGACGCCGTTTTGACCGGTGTCGGCACCGTCCTCGCCGACGATCCGGCACTCACCGTCCGGCTCGACCGTGAGACGACACAACCGCTCCGAATCGTGCTCGACCGTGAGTTGCGTACGCCGCTCTCGAGTCAGCTCGTCCGGACGGCGAACGATGTGCCGGTATTGCTCTACACGACGTCCGACGATCGAGTGAAGCGGGACGCGTTCACACAACGCGGCGTTGAGCTCGCCGACTACACATCGCTCGAAGCTGTCCTGCAAGACGTCTACGCACGCGGCGTCGGTCGTATGCTCGTCGAAGCGGGACCGACACTCGTCACTTCACTCTTGGACGGACAGTTCGTCGACGAGTGGGTCATGTATCAGTCGCCACGCGTGTTCGGCGGCAAGGGCGGTTTCTACCGCTCGCATCATGACGGGCCGCTCGATACGGTCGAACGGTATGAGGTTCAATCGGTCGAGACGGTCGGCACCGACATTAAACTGATCATGCGAAAGGGGGAGTCCGATGTTCACGGGAATCGTTGAAGAGATTGGTAGTGTCAAGGCAGTGAAACGGAACGGGTCATCCCTGCGGCTCACGCTCGCCGGACAGGTCGTCCTCGAGGACGTGAAGCTCGGTGACAGCATCTCCGTCAACGGCATCTGTCTCACGGTGACGACGTTCGATCGCGACAGTTTCTCGGTCGACGTCATGCCGGAGACGCTCAAAGCGTCGAGTCTTGATGGGGTCCGCCCCGGCACGAACGTCAACTTGGAGCGGGCTATGCCCGCGAACGGACGCTTCGGCGGCCATTTCGTCTCGGGTCACGTCGATGGGGTCGGGCGCATCGTGAAAAAACGGTCGCTCGCGAACGCCGTCTATGTCGACATCAGTTGCGAGCCGTCGCTCCTCCGCTATATCGTCCCAAAAGGTTCGATTTCGGTCGACGGGACGAGCTTGACGGTGTTTGATGTCACCGAACGCGGGTTCACGTTGTCACTCATCCCACATACGTACAGTGAGACGGTGCTCGGGATGAAACAGGCAGGAGACGCGGTCAATTTGGAATGTGACATGTTGGCTAAATATATGGAAAAACTCGTAAATCAAAAACCGATGACGCTTGAATCATTGGCGTCGCAAGGGTATGGAAAGGCGGGATGGTAATGTTCCACACGATTGAAGAAGCAGTCGAAGATTTGAAGATGGGACGACCGATTATCGTCGTCGACGATGAGGACCGTGAGAACGAAGGAGACTTCGTCGTCCTCGCGGATAAAATGACAGCAGAGACGATGAACTTCCTCATCACGGAAGGGAAAGGGCTCGTCTGCGCCTCCCTGGCCGAAGAAGTGGCCGTCCGGCTCGATTTGCAGCCGATGGTCGCGAACAGCACCGATCCACACGGGACGGCGTTCACGGTCAGCGTCGATCACGTCGATTCGACGACGGGCATCTCGGCGAGCGAACGGGCCCATACGGTCCGCGAACTCGCGAACATCAACGCCCGTCCAGCCGATTTCCAACGTCCCGGTCATATCTTCCCGCTCATCGCCAAAAAAGGTGGCGTCTCGGTCCGGCGCGGGCATACGGAAGCGTCGGTCGACTTGGCGCGCCTCGCCGGAAGTGAAGCGGTCGCCGTCATCTGTGAAATCATCCGCCCAGACGGCGAGATGGCCCGGGTGGCGGACCTCGAACGCGTCGCGGAAGAACACGATTTAAAGTTCATCACGATCGAAGCGCTCGTCCGCTATATGGAGACGGATCTCGTCAGCCGAGAGGCGGACGTATCGCTCCCCTCGGTGAAAGGGGACTTCCGATTGATCGGGTATCGGAACGTCCTCGACCGGGAAGAACACGTCGCACTCCTTAAAGGTGAGCTCGAATATGCGCCGCTCGTCCGCATCCATTCCGAGTGTCTGACCGGCGACGTGTTCGGCTCATATCGTTGCGACTGCGGGCCACAACTCGATACAGCGATGGCGAAAGTGGAAGCCGAAGGTGGTGTCATCTTGTATATGAGACAAGAAGGGCGCGGCATCGGTCTGCTCAACAAGTTGAAGGCGTACGAACTACAAGAACAAGGGCTAGATACGGTCGAGGCGAACGTTGCGCTCGGTCTGCACGCCGATTTACGCGATTACCGGGTCAGCGCGGCGATGCTTCGTGACCTCGGGATCACGAACGTCCGGCTCATGACGAACAACCCAGAAAAAGTCGATGCCTTAGAAGCGTGCGGGATCACGGTCATCGAACGTGTCCCGATTATCGTCGGCGCCCATGCGGCGAACGAGAAGTACCGAATGACGAAACAACAAAAAATGAACCATTTTGGAGGAGAAGAATCATGATGCATACATTTGAAGGAAACTTGGTAGGAAAAGGCTTGAAAGTCGGAATCGTCGTCGGACGGTTCAATGATCTCATCACGATGCGCTTACTGGACGGAGCGAAAGATGCGCTCAAGCGCCACGGCGTCGAACAAGATGACGTCGAGATCGCGTTCGTCCCGGGCGCGTTCGAACTCCCGCTCGTCGCCAAAAAAATGGCGATGAGCAAGAAATATGATGCCGTCATCACGCTCGGGGCGGTCATCCGCGGCGCGACGCCGCACTTCGACTACGTCTGTAGCGAAGCGGCAAAAGGTGTCGCCCAAGCAAGTTATCAGTCAGAAGTACCGGTCATCTTCGGCGTCTTGACGACCGAGACGATCGAGCAGGCCATCGAGCGCGCCGGCACGAAAGCCGGGAACAAAGGCTGGGAAGCGGCAACGGCGGCCATCGAGATGGCGAACTTGATGCGCGCGTTTTAATAGTATGGAGGAGAGCGAACCGGCTCTCCTCTTTTTTTGTCGTTAGCAACGCGTGTGTCCCGGGAAAAGAATAAGGTGAAAAGGGGGCGACGGTGATGTGGGAATGGGTGGCTCAACTGAGCCCGGCCATGCAGGCACTGCTCGGGACGATGTTCACGTGGGGGATGACCGCGCTTGGGGCGGCCATCGTCTTTATGACGAAGTCGATCAACGCGCGGTTGATGGACAGTATGCTCGGGTTTGCCGGCGGGGTCATGATCGCCGCTAGTTTTTGGTCACTCCTTGCGCCAGCCATCGAGATGGCGGAGCAAGACGCGATGCCGGCTTGGTTGCCGGCGACCGTCGGCTTTTTAGCGGGCGGTCTGTTTTTGGCGGTCGTCGACAAACTGATCCCGCACGTGCATCCGACATCTCCTATTGAGGACGCGGAAGGTATCCGCCCGCAAAAACGAAAGCGGAGCACGTTGCTCGTCTTGGCGATCACGCTGCACAACATTCCGGAAGGACTGGCCGTCGGCGTCGCCTTCGGGGCGGTCGCGGCCGATTTCCCGTCCGCTTCGCTGACGGGTGCCATCGCCTTGGCCATCGGCATCGGCATTCAAAACTTTCCGGAAGGTGCGGCCGTGTCGCTCCCGCTCAGACGAGACGGCCTCTCCCGGCGCCGAAGTTTTTTCTACGGTCAGTTATCGGGCATGGTCGAACCGGCGGCTGCCTTGGTCGGTGTCTGGGCCGTGCTCGTCATGGAGCCGCTGTTGCCGTTCGCGCTCAGCTTTGCCGCCGGGGCGATGATTTTCGTCGTCGTCGAAGAGGTCATCCCTGGGTCGCAAGAGAACGGGCATAAAGATATGGCATCGATGGCATTGATGCTCGGCTTCACGATCATGATGATTTTAGACGTGGCGCTCGGATGAGGGCATGACAAAAGGAGCGCTGACGGTTGCGTCGGCGCTCCTTTATGTAATGAACAGCCCGGCTCAAATGAGCCGGGCTGATGGATTAAAACGTCTCAGACGTCGTTTTTGCTTGCATGTGGAGTTGGATATAATCCGGTCCGCCTGCTTTTGAGTCTGTGCCTGACATGTTGAATCCGCCGAACGGCTGATAGCCGACGATGGCGCCTGTGCAGCCACGGTTGAAATACAAGTTGCCGACGTGGAAGTTCTGACGCGCGTACTCTTGGTTCGAGCGGTCACGCGTGAGGACGGCACCCGTCAAGCCGTATTCCGTGTTGTTGGCGATGTCGATCGCTTCTTTGAAATCTTTCGCTTTCGTGAAGGCGACGATCGGTCCAAAGATCTCTTCTTGCATGAGACGTGCTTTCGGTGCGACGTCGGCGACGACCGTCGGCTCGACGAAGTAGCCTGTCGAGTCGTCCGCTTTTCCGCCGGCGACGATTTTGCCTTCTTCTTTGGCGACATCGAAGTATGATGTGATCTTCTTGAACGCGGCCGCATCGATGACTGGTCCCATGAAGTGTTCGTTCTGCTCCGTGTTGCCGACCGAGAGTTCGTTCGTCAATTCGACGACGCGATCGAGCACCGTATCATACACGCTGTCGACGATGACGGCACGTGAACAAGCCGAACATTTTTGACCTGAGAAACCGAATGCCGATTTGACGATCGATTGGGCCGCGAGTTCGAGGTCCGCTGATTCGTCGACGACGATCGTGTCTTTTCCGCCCATCTCAGCGATGACGCGTTTGAGCCAGATTTGGCCGTCGTTCAATTTCGAGGCGCGCTCGTTGATGCGCAAGCCCACGTCACGTGAACCTGTGAAGCTGATAAAGCGTGTCTTCGGATGGTCGACGAGGTAGTCACCGACTTCAGCGCCTGGTCCTGGGATGAAGTTGAGGACGCCTTTCGGCAAGCCTGCCTCTTCCATGACCTCGACGAATTTCGCAGCGACGATCGGTGTCGTCGAAGCTGGTTTCAAGAGGATCGTGTTACCGGCGACGATGGCCGCGACGGCCGTCCCTGCCATGATCGCGAACGGGAAGTTCCAAGGGCTGATGACGATCCCGACCCCGAGTGGGATGTAGTCATAGCGGTTGTATTCGCCCGGACGGCTCTCGACTTTTTTACCTGGTTTGAGTTCGAGCATTTGACGTGCGTAGTACTCCATGAAGTCGATCGCTTCCGCTGTATCCGCGTCTGCTTCGTTCCACGGCTTGCCTGCCTCTTTGACGAGGTAGGCCGAGAACTCGTGCTTGCGCTTGCGGACGATGTTCGCCGCTTTGAACAAGACGTCGGCACGGACGGCCGGGTCGACGTGACGCCATGAGTCGAACGCAGTGAGCGCTTCTTGCATCGCACGCTCCGCGAGCTCTTGGTTCGCTTTCGAGACGTGTCCGATGACTTCTTCTTTGTTAGCTGGGTTGTAAGACGTGATTTTGCTTTCCGTCGTAACTTTTTCCCCACCGATTACGAGCGGATAGTCTTTCCCGAGCTCACCGTTCACTTTCTCGATTGCCGCTTGGATGGCTGCGGCGTTCTCTTTGTTTGTAAAGTCTGTGAATGGTTCATGTTTGTATGGAATCATTCTCGTTCCCCCTTAAAAAGTGATCAAGCAGTTAAGCGCTTACGTCTGTATTGTATCGAAAATCTTGGTGAAATCCTAGTGAAACAATTTTCCAAAAAAGCTTGTCGTTTTCGCTCGAAATCGAGTCGTGGTAGGATGGGGGTACAGGACGTCTTGTGAAGGGAATGATTCGATGAAACAGTGGATATTGCCACTCGCCCTCACCGCCCTGCTTGCGGGGTGCGGCACGGGAGAAGAGGCGCCGGTCGAGGAGACGACCGAAGAGACGAAAGCGCCGCTCCCGGAAGCGGTTGAGACGGTATATGCGTCGTATCAACAAGCACTCGAAGACGGGGATGCGGCCGCGCTTAAAGCAATCGATTATGCGGGCGAGTTGACCGCCATCCCGGCGACAGGCGCGAAGACGCGCGAGCTCACACCAGGCGATATGTACGAGAGTTGGGTGAACGAGGACGGGGACGTCGCCTTCATCGTCCACGAGATGGAAGACGCGGACGGCAACGAACTGCCGAACCGGCTCTCGAAAGTCGCCATTAAAGAAGAGGATGAGTGGAAGCTCGTCGTCACACCGGCCTTGCTCCCGGCCGACGTGATCGGAGAAGTCGGAGTCATGCTGACGGGCATCGAGGCGAACGAGTACGGGGTGAATCCGGAAGCGAACGCCCGTCTCGCCGACGTGCCGGAAGATGAGGCCGGTCCGATTTACGACCGAGTGAACGCCCAAACCGACTATATGGCGCTCGAAGCCGACAATAACGTCTTCTTGCTCATGTCTGAGACACTCACCGTACCAGAGAATCAAGACACGATGACCGACTATTTCGAGGCGTACCGGACGTGGTATACCGACAATGAGGCGGAGCTCCAAAAAGCGGCCGCGACAGAAGACCCGGTCGAGTATCTCGAAGTGCTCGAACCACTCAAACAAAAATTAGAACAAGCGATTGACGGTTATGACGAGAACCTCGTCGATCCGTCGTTCGGATAAGGAGGAAACAATATGTTAGCACCGACATTCACATTACCGAACCAAAACGGGGACATGATCTCGCTCGAGGACTATCGTGGTCAGAAAGTCGTCCTTTATTTCTACCCGAAGGACGCGACGCCGGGCTGCACGACCGAGGCGTGTGATTTCCGTGACGCGACACCAAGATTGAACGGGGCCGTCGTCCTCGGCATCTCGGCCGATAGCCAGAAGAAGCACCAAAACTTTATCGCCAAACACGAGCTTCCGTTCGATTTGCTCGTCGACGACACGCATGAGGTGTCGGAGTTATATGGCGTCTGGCAGTTGAAGAAGAACTACGGGAAAGAGTACTACGGCATCGTCCGCTCGACGTTCCTCATCAATGAGGACGGTTATATCGAACAGGAATGGCGCAGTGTGAAAGTGAATGGGCACGTCGACGAAGTCGTCGCGGCGCTCACATCATAAATGGCGACGGCTTCCTTGAGGGGAGGCCGTTTTTGTTTATAGTTTCTCATTACAAATTTATTTCAAATACTAAATTTAGAATCAAGGTCATTCAAAGCGTCAGAGAGGTATATTACAAAAATATTACACGGCAACGTCTCGGTTTCATGCCCCGTCAACTTGACGAAGTTGAGAATGTTCTGAAAAATATGAAGGAACAGTGAATTCAAGAAATACATAGGGGGCATAACTAGCATGGAGCAATTTGAAGCGGTCTTGACGAGTCTATCGAATCTCGTCTGGGGACCACATTTGTTGATTTTATTGATCGGGACCGGGATTTACTTGACGTTCCGGCTCGGATTTATCCAAGTGACACGTCTCGGTGTCGGTTTGAAAGAAGCGTTCATCCCGAAACAGCAGACGGACGCAGAGGTCGCGAAACAGAAACGGCAGCGCGGGGATATCTCACATTTCCAAGCACTCATGACGGCGCTCGCGGCCACGGTCGGGACCGGCAACATGGTCGGTGTCGCGACGGCGGTCGTCCTCGGGGGTCCGGGGGCCATCGTCTGGATGTGGCTCTCTGGTTTTATCGGGATGGCGACAAAATACGCCGAAGCGATCCTTGCCGTCAAATATCGTGTCGTCGATGAGCGGGGAGAAATCGCCGGCGGACCGATGTACTATTTGGAACACGGGTTGAAAAAACGGTGGCTCGGAATGACGTTCGCCTTGTTCGCGTCAATCGCTGCGTTCGGGATCGGCAACGGCGTCCAGACGAACTCGATCAGTCTTGCCTTGAACACGTCGTTCGGGGTACCGATGATCGCCACGGGAATCGGCATGATGGTCTTGACGGCGTTCGTCATTCTCGGCGGTGTCAAATCGATCGGGAAAGTCGTCGGCATTTTTGTACCGGTCATGATTTTCGCATACGTCGGAGGCGGTCTCGTCATTCTCGTCACCAATTACGAGTTGATCCCATCGGCGTTCGCGACCATCTTCTCGAGCACGTTCAGTGCGGAGGCCATCGGCGGCGGGGCGCTCGGTGCGGCCATCCGTTACGGGGTTGCCCGAGGCGTGTTCTCGAACGAGGCGGGTCTCGGTTCGGCACCGATCGCAGCTGCTGCGGCGAAGACCGATTTCCCGGGACGACAAGCGCTCGTCTCGATGACGCAAGTATTGATCGATACGCTCATCGTCTGTTCGATCACCGGATTGACGATCGTCATGAGCGGTCAATATACGGGCGGGCTCCAAGGTATCGAGTTGACACAAGCGTCGTTCGCCTACTTCCTCGGCCCGATTGGGGAACTGATCGTCACGATCTCGCTCGTCTTCTTCGCCTTCTCGACGGTCATCGGCTGGTGTTATTACGGCGAACGGTCGGTCTATTATCTGCTCGGGGAGAAAGCGATCGTTCCGTATCGGATGATGTATATCCTCGTCGCTGGACTTGGTGCGATGACGACGAACTTGAATCTGATTTGGGCCATTTCGGACGTCTTCAACGGACTGATGGCAATCCCGAACTTGATTGGTCTCTTGTTCTTGTCGGGTGTCGTCGTCGCCGAGACGAAGCGTTTCGAATTGGAGCGGAAAAAAGAATTGCGGGAAGCAGCCGCCTAATCAAAAGGAAGCATCCTCACGCGAGGACGCTTCCTTTTTTTCATACTTTGAATTGACCGATCAACTCGTTCAACTCATCCATTTTTTGTTGGGACATCTCGGTGGCCCGGTTCAACTCGCTGAAGCGGTCGACGGACATGGTCACTTTCTCGGCGATTTCTTGCGTGCCGAGCGCCCCGTTGTTGACCGTGACGGCGACATCTTGAATGACCCCGATCATATTCGACGTCAACTGTTCGAGTTCGACGGCGGCATCGGCGAATTCTGATGCGGTCGTCTCGAATCGGCCGGCGTCCTCACTGTAATGCTCGGCCGCTTCCTCAAGCTGATCATAGTCTTTCAATACGTTCGTATCGAGGAAACCGAGCATCTCGCTCGACGTGTCATTTAAATGGTCGACGGAGTGGAGCACGGTCGTCGAGATGGCTTGAATCCGTTCGACGGTCGTCCGGCTCGTCTCCGCCAGTTTTCGAATCTCATCGGCGACGACGGCGAACCCGCGTCCCGCTTCACCGGCCCGAGCGGCTTCGATCGAGGCGTTCAAGGACAGGAGATTCGTCTGGGCGGCGATGTCGAGGATGTCATTCGTGAGTGTCGCGATTTCCCGGACGGCTTTGGCGTCCTGCATCGCTTTCTCTAAATTGACACGTGTCGATGACAGGACACTGAGTGCGGACGCTTTCGCCTCGACGGCATGGTCACGCAGGGCGACGGCACGGGCATCGACTTGTGCGGCCTCGGCTTTTCGCTCGGCGGCCATCGTCACGATATGGTGGAGCGTCCGTTCCATGTCGGAGGCCGACGCGTTCATCTCTTGGGCACTCGCGGCCGTCTGTTGCATGCCGGCTGTCAAGTCCTCTGTCGTCGCGGCGGTCGTCGTCATATACGTATCAAGCGCTTTCAATTCGTCGTACATGTGAGCGGATTGTTCGGTCACCCCGCGTGACACACCGTTCACTTGAAGGATCAATTGACGGAGGTTGGCGAGGAATTGGTTGAAGTCGCGGGCGAGTCCCGAGAACTCGTCGCGTCGCTTCACCGGGATGGCGGTCGTCAAATCGCCTTGGCTCGTGGCGAGTTCGCGCATCTTCAGTTTGAACTCTTTGAGCGGTTCGAAGATCGAGCGGAAGATGAATACCATCATCAATACTGTAAAGACGACCGCCGCGGCCATGATGACCATGAGCGTGAACTGGACTTGCTCGAACAGCGCCGCACCGGATTCCGTGTCAGACCGAATCGCGTCACGGTTCAAGTTGACGAGCAGACCGAGCGTGTTCGAGAGGGCATCGGCGGCCGGTGTCGCCGTGTCCCGGATATAGGCATCGGCTGCGGCTTGACCGTCCGCGTTCGAGATGCGGACGAGCTCTTCGATATTCGTTTTAAATGTCGTCCATTGGTCCGTAGCTTGATCGAACAGCTCCTGGTCGGCTTTCGTGATGATGGTCGACTCATAACCGCTCATCTGTTGCTCGAGAATCGTGATGCCCGTGTCGAGGTTCGTTTCGACATTTTGCTTCGTCACCTCGTCTTCGACCAAGGCGTGACGCATCATCTGTTGGCGAATCTCAAGCAGCTGTTTATCGACTTGATGAATTTGGTCCATCCCCGGCACCCACGAGACGTTCATATCTTGCTGGGCGGCCTTGGACGCGTTCAATGCATAGAATGAGTAGCCGCTCACCCCGAGCAACAACACGAGCAAGACGGTGAAGGCGACGATCAGTTTGTTACGGATTGACATAGGGATCCTCCTCGAAAAAAAGAATGCTTCTTTCTAAGCATAATGAGATTGAGGGACGGACCGAATAGGCGTTTTTGGAAACGAGTCAATATTACAGGGACATTCCCTAACTTTTCAAAAAAGACATCAAGATTGGCGAGATGGGATTTTCTTTTTTGTCTTATAAAAAAGTGGTATGATAATGGACGATGTATTGAAAACTGTTGGAGGTGGAACCTTTGGCTCGAATCACAGAAGCTGAAGTTCGGCACGTCGCCGGACTCGCCCGACTTGCGATCACAGAAGATGAAGTGACGCACTTCACGGAGCAATTGACAAAAATCCTCGAGTTCGCCGAGCAACTCGATGAACTCGATACGACGGGCGTCATCCCGACGACCCATGCCCTAGATTTGAAAAACGTACTACGCAAAGACGAGGTTCGTCCTTCACTTCCACGCGAGGAAGTCGAACGGATGGCACCTGATTGGGAGAACGGCCAAGTCCGTGTCCCAGCGGTCTTTGAATAAGGAGGCCCTTCATGAGTTTATTTGATCACGGTGTAGCCAAGCTGCATACGCTTATAAAAGAAGGCGAAGTCACGGTATCCGACCTCGTCAAAGAATCATTTGACCGCATCGAGGCGACCGACGAGAAAATCGGTGCCTTCTTGACGCTCAACGAAGACGCGTTCGAACAGGCGAAACGGATGGACGAGCTCGCCAAGACATCGGACAACCCGCTCTTCGGTTTGCCGATCGGCGTCAAAGACAACATCGTCACAAAAGGGACACGCACGACGTGTGCCTCGAAGTTCCTCGAGAACTTTGTCCCGGCCCATGACGCGACGGTCGTCGAGCGTCTCCATGATGCCGGTGCCGTCACAATCGGGAAACTCAACATGGACGAGTTCGCGATGGGTTCATCGAACGAGAACTCGGCGTTCAAAGTCGTCCGCAACCCGTGGGACACAGACCGCGTACCAGGCGGTTCGTCAGGCGGTTCAGCGGCAACGGTCGCGGCCGGTCAAGTCTTATTCAGCCTCGGCTCGGATACGGGTGGCTCGATTCGTCAACCGGCGGCCTATTGTGGCGTCGTCGGGATGAAACCGACGTACGGTCTCGTCTCACGTTACGGTCTCGTCGCATTCGCCTCGTCGCTCGACCAAATCGGTCCGCTCACTCGTACGGTCGAAGATAACGCCTACTTGTTGAACGCGATTGCCGGTCATTGCGACATGGACTCGACGTCGGCAACGGTCGACGTACCGGATTACACGAAATCGCTTCACGGCGATATCAAAGGTATGAAGCTCGCACTTCCACAAGAGTTCATGGCCGAAGGCGTGTCAGACGGTGTCCGTAAACAGATTGAACAAGCGGTCGAGACGCTCAAGTCGCTCGGTGCGACGGTCGAGACGGTCTCGCTCCCGACGGTGAAATATGCGCTCCCGACGTACTACTTGCTCGCGTCATCAGAAGCGTCTTCGAACCTTGCCCGGTTTGACGGCATCCGTTACGGACGCCGCGCCGAGGCCGATGCGCTCGAAGAAGTGTTCACGTACTCGCGCGAACAAGGTTTCGGGGAAGAAGTGAAACGCCGCATCATGCTCGGGACATACGCACTCAGCTCGGGTTATTACGATGCGTTTTACAAAAAGTCACAGCAGGTCCGCACGCTCATGAAGCAAGACTTCGCGAACGTGTTCGCCGACTACGATGCAATCATCGGACCGACTGCGCCGACGGTCGCGTTCAAACTCGGTGACCAGCTCGAAGATCCGCTCACGATGTATGCCAACGATATTATGACGATTCCGGTCAACTTGGCGGGCATCCCGGCCATCTCGGTACCGGCTGGCTTGTCAGAAGGCCTCCCGGTCGGTTTACAGATCATCGGGAACCATTTCAGTGAACCAACACTCTACCGCGTGGCCCATGCTTTTGAACAAGCAAACGGCGGTTTCAAGATGCCACAGCTCTAAGGAGGACGTACGATGAACTTTGAAACGATCATCGGGATCGAGGTGCACGCCGAGCTGAGCACGAAGTCGAAGATTTGGTGTGGCTGCTCGCGCACATACGGTGCCGAAACGAATACACAGACGTGTCCGATTTGTCTCGGACACCCGGGCGTCTTGCCTAAATTGAACGAAGAGGCGGTCAATCTCGCCATCAAGGCCGCGATGGCACTCAACTGCGAAATCGCGACCGACACGAAGTTCGACCGCAAGAACTACTTCTATCCAGATACGCCGAAAGCGTACCAAATCTCGCAGTTCGACCAGCCAATCGGTTTCAACGGTCACGTCGATGTCGAAGTCGACGGTGAGATGAAACGGTTCCGCATCGAACGCGTCCATCTCGAGGAAGATGCCGGGAAGATGAACCACACGGGCGAGAAACACTCGGTCGTCGACTTCAACCGGACCGGGTCACCCCTCATCGAGATCGTCAGTGAGGCTGACATGCGCTCACCGAAAGATGCTGTCGCCTACCTCGAGCGCTTGAAAGAAGTGCTCTCGTTTGCGGGCGTCTCGGACGTCAAGATGGAAGAAGGGTCGCTTCGTTGCGACTGTAACATTTCGGTCCGTCCATTCGGTCAAGAGCCGTTCGGCACGAAGACGGAGCTCAAAAACTTGAACTCGTTCTCGAACGTCTTGAAGGCGCTCGAGTATGAGGAAGACCGTCACCGCAAACTGCTTATCACTGGCGGCGTCATGCGTCAAGAGACGCTCCGTTTTGACGAGGCGGCGAAGAAGACGATCCTCATGCGTGTCAAAGAAGGGGCGGCTGATTACCGCTACTTCCCAGAGCCGGACCTCGTCCGTCTCGAGATTGATGAGGAATGGAAAGAACGCATCCGCGCCACGCTTCCGGAACTTCCGGTCGCACGTCGCGAACGTTATATGAACAACTACGGCCTGTCGGCTTATGACGCCAAGGCGCTCACGTCGACGCGGGAGTTCTCGGACTTCTTCGAAGCGACGACTGCTGCCGGTGCCGAACCGAAAGCGGCCGCGAACTGGCTCATGGGCGAAGTGCTCGGTCACTTGAACAAATCGGACGATACGATCGAGACGATGAAATTGACACCGAGCTCGCTTGCGGAGTTGATTCGTTTGATTGGAGAAGGTACAATTTCTTCGAAGATCGCCAAACGCGTGTTCACAGCCATGATCGAAGAAGGCGCCGAGCCGAAGGCGTACGTCGAAGCGAACGGTCTCGCCCAAATCTCGGACGAGAACTTGCTCCGCGGCTACATCCTCGACTTGTTCGAAGCGCATCCGCAGATGATTGAAGACTTTAAGAACGGGAAAGACCGTGCTAAAGGCTTTATCATCGGGCAGATCATGAAGCAGACGAAAGGGATGGCGAACCCGGCACTCCTCGATGGCTTGTTCCACGAAGAGATCGCCAAACGCTAAACAAGCGGCGAGGCACTTGTGTCTCGCTTTTCGCTCGACTTGAGCATGGGGAGAGAACATTATGCAACGAAAACGCGCACGGGTCATCTATAACCCGACATCTGGAAAAGAAGTGATCAAACGGGAACTCCCGTACATTTTGAACCGCCTCGAGGATGCGGGTTATGAGACGTCGACGTACGCGACGAAAGCGATCGGCGACGCGACGCTCGAGGCCGTTCGGGCCGCAGAGGCCGAGTTCGACTTGATTATCGCGGCCGGTGGGGACGGGACGCTGAACGAGGTCATCTCGGGACTCGCCCCGCTCGACACGCGTCCGACGATCGGACTCATCCCAGTCGGAACAACGAACGACTTCGCTCGGGCGATGCGAATCCCGCTCAACGTTGTCGGCGCCCTCGACGTCATCTGTGACGGTTTCGAGATGCCGGTCGACCTCGGTGAGATTGAAGGGGAGAAAGGCGACATCCATTACTTCATCAATATCGCCGGCGGAGGCATCATGACGGAGCTGTCGTATGAAGTGCCGTCGAAACTGAAGACGGCGCTCGGCCAGCTCGCCTATTACGTCAAAGGGATGGAAAAG
Organism: Exiguobacterium sp. s5; assembly: GCF_018618075.1. Lineage (NCBI taxonomy): Bacteria > Bacillati > Bacillota > Bacilli > Caryophanales > Exiguobacterium > Exiguobacterium sp. s5. The sequence continues at coordinate 576,780 of NZ_JACSLK010000001.1, forward strand.
CTTCCACTCATCAAGCCGACGTATATCGAGCTCGAACACGACGAGGGCACGTTCAGCGGCGAGGTCATGATTTTCCTCACGTCGAACTCGAACTCGGTCGGTGGCTTTGAGAAAATCTCACCGCACGCGTCATTGAACGACGGACTGTTTGACTTGTTCATCTTGCGCAAGTGTAACTTGTTCGAGTTCATCCACGTCGTCCGCTTGCTGCTCCGTGGCGAACATTTGTCGAGTCCGCTCGTCGAGCACGTCAAGACGGGACGCGTCAAGATGAAGACGACGACGGAACCGATGAGTCTCAACATCGACGGCGAGTACGGCGGCGAATGCACAGGCGAGATGCGGAACTTGTTCCGTCACTTGACGGTGCTCGCGCCGAACGCGCGCATCCGTGAGATGGAAGACTTGAACGCCCAGTATGAACGCGAACAGATGATCAAACAGCTGTTCAACGTGTCAAACGAGAAAGCAGAATGAGTCGGCTCGGCGTGGCGCACACGCCGAGCTTTTCGTTCGCTTGGAACGGGTATGAACCAATACACACTATTTTTTGAATCGGGAAAGGAGAGACTCATGTTACCAGTCCAAAAAAATGACCGTCTCGACGTCCACATCCACGACCTCACGCACGAAGGCGCGGGCGTGGCACGGGTCGACGGTTATACGTTGTTCGTCCCGAACGCACTTCCGGGGGAGACCGTGGAGATCGTCGTGACGAAGACGAATAAACAGTACGGATTCGCCCGCTTGATCGATGTGAAACAAGCGAGTGCGGACCGCGTCGAGCCACCGTGCCCGATTTTCTATCAGTGCGGGGGCTGTCAGCTCCAACACTTCAGCTACGACGGCCAGCTCCGTCAAAAACGGGACCGTGTCGTCGATGCGTTGAAGCGACTTGGCCAATTCGATGTGCCTGTCCACGAGACGATCGGCATGCCGGAACCATGGCGTTACCGCAACAAGGCGCAAGTGCCGTTCAAAGACGAGGCCGGTCGCCTCGTCGCCGGTTTCTATCGTCCACGTTCGCACGATATCGTCGAGATGAAGGAATGCCTCATCCAAGACGAGCGCAACGATGAGGCCGTCCAAGTCGTCCGTGACGTGCTCGCGGCCCATGGTGTCCCGGCGTACGATGAGAAGACAGGGCGCGGCGTCATCCGCCACGTCATGGCCCGTTACGGCTACCATTCGGGTGAATTGATGATCGTCCTCATCACGAAGACGACGAAAATCAAAGGCGTCAACGAGATTGTCGCCGACATCTTGAAGCGTCTCCCGGACGTGACGTCGATCATGCAAAACGTCAACCCGGACAAGACGAACGTCATCTTAGGGTCGACGAACAAATTGTTATATGGCCATGAGACGATTGAGGATAAAATCGGTGGACTGACGTTCACGATTTCCCCGCACTCGTTCTTCCAAGTCAACCCGGTCCAGACGGAGAAGCTGTACGGCAAGGCGCTTGAATACGCGCAACTCACCGGGACCGAGCAAGTCGTCGACGCCTATTGCGGCATCGGGACGATCAGTCTGTTCCTTGCCCGGAAAGCGGCGCACGTATACGGCGTCGAAGTCGTACCGGAAGCGATTGAGGACGCGAAACAGAACGCGCTCGTCAACGAAATCGACAACGTGACATACGCGTGTGGAGCGGCAGAAGATGTGTTGCCAAAGTGGAAGCAGGATGGCATCAATCCAGACGTCATCGTCGTCGACCCGCCGCGTAAAGGCTGTGCCGAGTCGTTCCTCGAGACGATGGTCGAGATGGCACCGAAGCGGATCGTTTACGTGTCGTGTAACGTCGCGACGCAAGCGCGCGATATGCGTTATCTCGCCGACCGCGGCTACCGACTTGTCGAAGTCACACCGGTCGACATGTTCCCGCATACGGCGCATGTGGAGACGGTGGCGTGGATGGAGAAAGAGTAGAAAAAGTATATATTGAAGCGTGTTGTATGTTCCCCCAAACAGGTAGTTTGGGGGAATTTATTTTTGTGCAAATTTGTACGAGGAACAAGAAACGCAAAGATTTTCACCTTGCGTTTTACTTATCCTTAATTCACCATTATTTATAGATGATAATCCATAATGTTACAAAATGAATCTGATTTCAATGGTTGAAAAGGGGTGAATATAAGTGGTTGACGTTTTTAAAGTTGCAGAAGTATGTAATCAACGCTGTTAAAATGGTTCTTCCTCACTTTTGGTGAAACGCCTCATCCCTGTGGTTATGTAGACATCGATTTATATTTCAGTAGAACAACGAGCCTCAAGTGACATTCAATATTTTGATGCGCAACAGCTCCAATCCCGCCCGACCATACATCTGGCGTTTGATCGTCTTCAGTCGGTTGACCTGTCCCTCGACCATGCCGTTCGACCAGGGCAGCGTCATCCCGAGCCGGATAGCGTCGATGTCCCCTCGTATATAGGTTGCGAAAGAGGCTAGTGGGGCTTCGTTCGCCCTTTGCGCCTGTTCACACCACCATAAGATATCTTGTTCAGACGTCGCTTCGCTGAAAAGATTTTTGAACGAACGGACGAGCTCGTTCAATACCTTCAAGAAAGGATGGATGTCCAGTATCTTTATGAGAAGTGGTTTGTTAGAAGGCTTGTCCTCCCAGAGGACTTTCTGGATGATTCGTCGATTGATGTTAATCTCGTGTGGGACTGCTTTTTTCAATCTTGCCACATAAGGTCGAAACGTACTGATTCCACGGAGATATCCTTTCCGTTTCAACGTCCGGTACATCCATTCGGTCGTCCTACCTTGACGGATCCATCTGACGATGTCTCCCTTGTAGATGTCTGCGCTGTGTCGTCGATGTGACCGACTGATTCTTGGTGGCTCTGTCATCTGTAGGTATCTACGGCACGTCTTTGGGTCGATATGGTGACGTCTAATCAACTCGGAAATCGGAACACCCTGTCTCGCATCCTGTTGTACTGCGAGAATAAGCGTCCATTTTCTTCTTTCAGCGTCTGTCAGTTCACGTTCGGCGTTAAGGCCATCCGGTTCGAGAAGGATTTTTTCGCTATATGGAAGACGTCGCTTCAAGATGTCTTCAATTTTCTTTCCTAAGTTATGAAACAAGTGCCATCGGTCACTCACCTGTTGAATCGTCTAATCGGCCAAACGGATGGCCTCCCGAAACTCCATGGACCCGTCACGTGCCACCACCTGGATGGTGGGATGCGAACGAATCCAAGCACAGACGGTTTTGACATCCCGAGAAGGAAGTAAGGCGATCGGGCGTCGTGTCTCTAGATCACAGATGATTGTCCCGTACTTTTTTCGTTTTCTCCAGGCCCAATCATCAATGCCGACCACGCGAGGGTCAGGCGTTTTCCGATGATGTTGTGAGCGTTTCAACAGTCGGAGTAGCGTACTATCGCTGATATTGTTCAAGATACGTTCCAGCCCGATCGCACTCATTCCACTTAAGAGCCTCAGTAGCCCACGTTCTAAACGGACTGTTCTGCGGGAGTGTGGTCGACACAGGGAAGGAAATCTCTCCGTAAAGATGCTTGAGGGACAGCTTGGTTCGTCGCAAAAGAAACGTCTTGCCTGAATCCGTAGCTGCACATCAAATCCGAACACACGCTCATCGTACAATGTCCTGATGTATCGGCTATGGACACGATGTGAGCTTTTAGTGCAATGGGGACAGGGTGCGCACGACTTTTTTCCATGACAAATGAACTGATATGTTTCATCACGACGGTTCACCTCGACCACTTCTAGTTCTGGAAGAAACTCGTTTAACATGATTGATCCCTTCAATCCTTTTAGTGAACTAATTCCCGAAGACGGGCTTCATCAAAAGTGAGCAAGAACCAATTTTAAACCGCTGTTGACAGAAGTACTCGTTGAGAATGTAAGAGAACGATGTCACTTCGATCAGGATGGCCGTATTAGAGTTTATTGATATATCCGTAGATTGTCTGGCTCTCATAAATCAAACCTACTTCAACCGAGTGTGGTGGGCGAACGACGAAAAACTTCAATCCTTTGAAATTAGACCTGAAAAACTATTGGAATCGATTTGGACAATAATATCAACTTCTGAGAATTTGCATGAAATTGAAGAAACTGCGCTGAGGCTAAAGGAAGAGATGAGGGAATTATTGTTGGCCGAACAAAAACGACTCGGGGAAAGAGAACCGTTTCAAGAGGTATTCAAGGGTTATTATCCTGGAGTTTTTGCATATACAAATAAAGTACGTTCAGCATGCAACAAGAAAAATGAAATCGCTATGTTCGCAGCTGCGACAAAAATACAGAATGAAGTGTCTTTGATGCTTTCCACTTCTTTTGATGAAACGTACCATTCAAGCCTTCGCATCTATAAAGAGGACAGAAAAATTTATGATGATTTGGAACTACCGGATGTAGTTGCTCATTTGCATTGTGGTGATTTTGCTATCGTTTCTGAGAAAATACAGACGTTTGACGAGCGAGCCATGGAACTGATGAAAGGAAATGCAGTCGCGATCAATAAGTTCGAAGAATTAGAAGACTTAAGAGTATATATATACGAAGCATCCAATGAATGATCGACGCATTCTTGTGAAATTAGTGAAGGTCCAGCTTCAATTTCAGAATTACAAATAGAGTTTTGGGCCAGCTTTGTGAGTTATTGTGAAGAGATGGGAATAAATAAAGATATTGGTTCGAGAAAATCAGAAAAAATTGGTATAACATAAGTATTGGTAAGAACGGATATCGCGCATTTTTAAACATCGTTGGAAAATCGTCATTGCGAATTTGATGGTATATATAGTGGTGAAGTATTCAAGATGTTAGAGGAACATAAAGAAGTTATTTAAGATATATGCGTTCTTAATTTAGAGTGATATTCAAGTAAGAAAAACAGTACACATAAGAGAGTTCTATATTCCACTGACAGTGATTTATATGACAAGTCAAAATATAAGGATAATTTTGATTCGGTTATAAAAAATTCGATTATAAAAAAATGGGTATTTTAATTTTCTATTGTTAAAATAAGATGATTTTATAACAGGGACATAACTATTTCAAGGTGATTAAAATAAAAGTTAGGGAGCGATTATTGTGAAAATATTTAATGTGAAATCTGTAGATGAACTTAAAACATTTGGAAATATAATTGATGTAAGAAAGCAAGTGAATAATATTTTGGGTGATAATATTAAGGTGAAAACAAGAAGTTGGGAAGATTTGTTTAGTAGTATTCAAAGTTTGAAGAATCTGTTTAATTCTATTTCAGGTAACGAGCTGAAAGACAGCTTTTATGATGATTTATATTTTAAAGGTAATGCTGAAAAATATATCTATATACTTCTTGAGATGGATGGAAAACAGAGATTAAAAAAACTTGGGGTTAATAGAATTCATTATAGCAAGAAGCAGGTTTCTGATAAATGGAGAAATGAGATTTTAAAAGTAATACATCCTGATGTTTGTATGCATCCTCAAGCGGGAAAAGCGACGGCTGAGTTAAATGAAATGTATAAGGAGATGATTAAATGAGCGGCAACTATTTAAACCCTATACATTCATTTGCTAAAGATATTGAGTATATTTCGCCAAATGACGAGTATATAGAAAATAAAAGAGTTGTAAAAGAAATTAAAGACGCGTGGGATAATTCCTGTGTAGTTGATAAAGGGGGTAATTTATGGATTGTAGACACACATCTACATTCGATATTACGGACAACAAAAGATAATGCTAAGTATTATGTTCAACAAATAGAAAAATCGAATAAGTTTAAAGATGGTGGGGTTACTTATATTAGAGGATTCGCAATAATTCCTTTTATAGATTCAAGATTACAAAATGCTGGTGGGACAGGTAAGGAAAAGAATTTAAGATATTCTTATCATATGTATTCAGCAATAAGAGATTCAGACACTGCAAAATTGTTGAGAGCAGAGTACTATGAAAGTATAAAAAATTGTGTAAAAAAACTTAAAAAGGCGCGTATTAAGAAATTTAACATAAAATACGATGAATTAACAAATAAACCATTAATTGAAAAAACAAGCGAGTTTTCTCATATTAGAAGCTGTAGCGTATATCCCAACTTGATGGATAATATTTTTAATGGACATGTAGTCAACAAAAGTACACATGATATTATAACGGAAAATTCAATAAATGATGAGGAAGAGCTTTATGCTTTATGTGAAGAACTAGGTTGGGATACAGGATGGTACGAGGAATATATTCAGTATTTGGAAAACTGATAGTTTGATTAATCTAATAAATAGACTATATTTAATCAAGAACTGGGGGAGGCAGTCAATTAAACCTTTTGTGAACTTTGATTTGATAATTTGTATAAAACTAATGTGACTTCGCATGTAGAGACTTGCGTGATGAAGAAAGTAGAATAAGATCAATTTATCATGCCTTCGATTGATTCTGAACTGCTCCCCGTCAAGTAGACAGGGCAAATAATGAAAACTAGCCTAGGCGGCTTGAGCCCTATATTCGACAGGGCTCAAGCCGTTTAGTCGTTTCTGAAAACAATCATGGTTGTAGAATGATATATACGATTCGAAACCGAAGCGTCCCGATTTCCTTACATGACGCTGTCATCACGGAAGCGACCGTGATGGGTTCGACGATACGTCTCGTATTTGCAGATGGAATCCGTGATTTGTTCAAGAATGAAGCGGTTTGGAGAGTACGTGCCATCGTCACGATTTCGAACGTAGATCGAGATTCTTCTTCACTTACACGATTTGATGAATCGACTTATACTGTGGGTCCGATTGAACAGTTGAGCCACTTTGTAAAACGTGGACGTTTCGAGATTGTCGATGAGTTGTATGGTTATCGCCAGCTGTTATTCCGCTGCATGTGGTTGACCGATACGACATGTGAGACGGTGGAGTTGAATCTCTCCCATGCAAGCGACCTCGTCATCCAATGGGAAGACGAACCCGTGGAAGAAATATATGAATCTGAATCACTTTGAAGAAAGCCTAAGTCCTACATGCTGAGCGACTGCTCTCGCGACGTCTTGTTTTGATTGATAATCCGTTATAATTTTTTCTGCATGGATTTCAGATTCGAATGCGAATTGGCAGCGGTCGATTTGAGATTTCCCCCAGGAGTTGAACCATTCGAATCGTTTATTCAAGCGTTTTACAAGAGTCTGTCGATTTGCTTCGAGGATTAGATGTCGTACATCGATGCCGTCCCGTTGCAGACGACCTATAATCTCATCTAAATACGTTGCGTTCACCAGTGTCATCGGAACAAGGATGACCCCATCAAAGGATGTGGCAATCTTCAACAACATCTGATAGTTGAACTCACGCCATTCCGGATGATGCTGAAAATCAGGCTGTTGGAGGCTCTTCGGTAATTGGTCCCGAATGAAAAAGCCGGCCTGTTCGGAGTCATACAGAAACGCGTTTGGCAACTGTTTTTCGAGTATCTTGGCACATGTTGTTTTACCCGAACCGAATGCACCGTTAATCCATATTATCATTCCTACTCCTCATTTCATTGTCATTGTTCCTTTATTATATCGAACGGTGTGGTGAAACAGTTGATACAATCCGACAGACATAATAGAATAGATGAGTGATTTTGTTGGACTGTATGGATGAAAGGAACTGATTTTACGATGAACGAAAACTTCTGGCGCGACCTTCCGCGTCCATTCTTTATACTTGCCCCGATGGAAGACGTGACCGATGTCGTCTTCCGCCACGTCGTCGCCCATGCCGGCCGACCGGACGTGTTCTTCACCGAGTTCGCCAACTCGGACAGCTACTGTCATCCGGAAGGGAAAGGCAGCCTGCGTGGACGCTTGACGTTCACCGAAGACGAGCAGCCGATGGTCGCCCACATTTGGGGTGACAATCCGGACTACTTCCGCGAGATGAGCATCGGCATGGCCAAGATGGGCTATAAAGGCCTCGACATCAACATGGGTTGCCCGGTGCCGAACGTGGCGAAGCGCGGGAAAGGGAGCGGGCTCATCCTCCGTCCTAACGTCGCAGCGGAACTCATCCAAGCGGCGAAAGCCGGCGGCATCCCGGTCAGCGTCAAGACGCGTCTCGGTTTCGCGAAACTCGATGAGTGGCGCGACTGGTTGACGCATCTCTTGAAGCAAGACATCGCCAACTTGTCGATTCACTTGCGCACACGCAACGAGATGAGTAAAGTCGATGCGCACTGGGAGATGATTCCGGATATCGTCAAACTGCGTGACGAGATCGCACCGGATACGCTCATCACGATCAACGGCGATATCCTCGACCGTCAAATGGGGTTAGAACTCGTCGAGAAATATGGCGTCGACGGCGTCATGATCGGCCGCGGGATTTTCAAGAACCCGTTCGCGTTCGAGAAAGAGCCGCGTGAGCACTCGATGGAAGAGTACCTCGACTTGCTTCGTCTCCAACTCGATTTGCAAGATAAGTTCCAAGAAGAAGTGCCGCGTTCGATTTCAAACTTGCACCGCTTCTTCAAGATTTACGTGAAAGGATTCCGTGGGGCGAGCGACCTCCGTGTGAAACTGATGGACACGAAATCGACAGACGAAGTGCGGGCGCACCTTGATGCGTTCGTCGAGAACTATCATAAAGAAGAAGCTGCGCTTGCCGAGGCAGCGTCGACAGTTGAATAAGTTTTACCGGGATTCAGTGTATACTGGGTCCCTTTTTTATATGAAAAATAGTAGATGGGCGATGAAACGTTTGGACGGGCTGCTTCGTATGAAGTGGGTGGAAGGGGAGGGTAAACATGAACGAATGGCGTGAATCAGCGGTCGGTCTTGGCCTTGCGTTTGGAACGGCGGGCGGACTACTCATCTCTGTCTTACTCGATTTTCCGTCCATGTATGGTATTGTCATCGGTTCAATCATTGGATATTGGATTGGACTCCTCATTTCCATTCGTGCGATGAAGCGATAACGAGCAGGATATCAAAGATCAGGAGGTTTTTACATGAGTGAATTTCAATTTATAACGAGCGATCGACCACTGAAAGAAGTCGAAAATCCATATATCGAGTTCTTATCGATCAACGAGGCCATCAAAAAAGGCGTCATCTTGCCTGAGATGCTCACAGACGACGAGGACCTCGATCGTGACGAAAAGATTTTGATGAACGTCGAGTCGGAAGAGCAGCTCGACGACATTGAGATCAAGCGAGACTTGTACTATGACGTGGAGAACGTCGAGGCGTATTCCATAAAACCGCACGTCGTTGAGTTGCGTTGGCGCTATTCCGATGTGAGAGCCGAACAGCTCATCGAGTATATAACCGACCACTTGAAGACGGCGGAGGAAGTCGAGATTTGGAAAGTGTGGGTCGATGAACAGACAGCACCAAACGTTCAATCGATCACGCTCGATGCGTTAACGATTGATGCGCTAAGTTTTTTAGGTACAGATGGGTTCGATCGGCCGGAATGCCTTCGCGTGACAAAAGCATAACCTGACCGAACGAGATGTCTCGTTCGGTTTTTTGTTTTGTCTCCTCACTTGAAAAAGACTGCTATATTATGAAGAGAAGAGTCAGGAGGGAATCAGATGCACATTTTAATCGTTGAAGACGACCGGACAATCGCCTCCGGTCTCCAATATTCGCTCGAACAAGAACAATTCACGACGACGTTGTGCCAGAATGCGACCGACGCGACACGTTTGATTGAACAACAGTTACATACGATCGACCTGTGTCTGTTCGACTTGTCGTTGCCGGACGGGAGCGGCTATGACTTGTGTCGGCTCGTGAAGCAACAACAGGATACGCCCGTCATTTTTTTGACGGCGTTCGATGATGAAGTGAACGTCGTCATGGGACTCGATATGGGAGCGGACGACTACATCACGAAACCGTTCCGGGTCCGTGAGCTTATCTCGCGGATTCATTCGGTGTTGCGCCGCTACCATAAACAGGTCAGCTCGCCCGTTTTGACAATCGGGTCGGTCGAAATCAACACGCAAGACGCGAAAGTCAAAAAAGATGGAAGCGAGATCCTGTTGACAGCGCTCGAGTATCGTTTACTGCTCATCTTCGGGAAACATACGGGCCAAGTGTTGTCACGGGCCCAGCTGCTCGACCAGATTTGGGACATGGGCGGGGACTTTGTGAATGACAATACGTTGACCGTCTACATCAAACGATTACGCGAGAAACTCGAAGATGACCCGCAACGGCCGACGTTGATTAAGACGGTTCGCGGGATTGGCTATAAGGTGGAACGCTGACATGTTGCGCAATCGAGAAATCCGTATCTATTTAGTCAGTCTGTTGCTGCTGATTGGGGTGGCTTCTATCGTCGCAGCTTTGTTCCTATCGATGGAGGCCGTCATTCTCGTCCTCCTTTTGTCGGTTGCGTTCTTGATCGTGACATATCGGTTCACGGCGTGGCGCTATCGGGAGATCGATCAGCTGTCGAGCTACCTGCAAGAAATCAGCAACGGTAACTATAAACTCGATGTCCGCGACAATCGTGAAGGCGAGCTTAGTCTATTGAAGAGCCAAATCTATAAAGTGACGAAGATGCTGTCCGAGCAAGGGACGCATCTCGAAGAGGACAAGCAGAAGCTGACGGATGCTATCTCCGACATTTCCCATCAGTTGAAGACCCCGCTTACCTCGATGACCGTCATGGCGGACTTGCTCAGTGACCCACGGCTGTCAGATGACAAGCGTCAAGAGTTCACGCATAACGTGCAGGTGCAGCTCGAGCGGATGGAGTGGCTCGTCTCGTCACTGCTCAAGCTGTCTAAAATCGATGCCGGGACGATTCAGTTCAAACAGGAACCGGTGTCCGTCCCCGTGCTCGTTCAAGCCGTGACGGAACCGATGCTCGTGCCGATCGATATTAAAATGCAACGGCTCCAAATCGCGGGTGAGGGCGACGTCACGTTCGAAGGCGATTTAAAGTGGACGACCGAGGCGCTCATCAACATCTTAAAGAATTGCGTCGAGCATACACCGGAACAAGGCGAGCTGTTCATCGATTACAGTGAGAACACACTGTATACGGAAATCGTCATTCGCGATACGGGGAATGGCATCGCCAAGCAAGACATCCCGTATATTTTCCAACGTTTTTATAAGGGTATGAATGCGAGTGACGACAGCGTCGGCATCGGGCTCGCCATGGCTCACAGCATCATCACGAGCCAGCAAGGTGAACTGACCGTCCGCAGTGAACGCGGAGCTGGGGCTGCGTTTCAAATTCGATTCTACAAAGCAATCGTCTAATCGCTTAAGTGACGAAACAGTCACTTTCGAGTCACGGACGTGTCACACTCGCTCGGTACACTCAAAGTAGATCAAGTACTGGAGGGTGCAACCATGAATATATTAGAAGTGCAAAATTTATCAAAAGTATACGGGAAAGACGAGATGGAAGTCCGGGCGCTCGATGACGTGTCGTTCACCGTGAAAAAAGGTGAGTTCGTCTGTATCGTCGGACCGTCGGGCTCGGGAAAGTCGACGTTGTTACATTTGCTCGGCGGCGTCGATGTCCCGACGAGTGGACACGTGTTGATCGACAACACGGATATTTATAAATTGGACGAGACGCAGCTCGCCATCTTCCGTCGCCGTCAAATCGGTTTGATTTATCAGTTTTACAACTTGATTCCGATTTTGACGGTTGAGGAGAACATTACGTTGCCGATGTTGTTGGACGAACAAAAAGTCGACGCCGCCCATTTGGAGCGCATCATCGGCATCCTCGGGCTATCGAACCGGTTGACGCATCTGCCGAACCAACTGTCTGGCGGGCAGCAACAACGGGTCTCCATCGGTCGGGCGCTCATCAGCAACCCGGCCATCATCTTGGCCGATGAGCCAACGGGGAACTTAGACAGTCAAAACAGTGAAGAGATCATGAGCCTCCTGAAACTGTTCAACAAGAAGTTCAATCAGACGCTGATCATCATCACGCATGACGAACGAATCGCCTTGCAGGCCGACCGCATCATCTCGATTGAGGATGGGAAGATTGCGAAGAACGAGGTCGTCCGCTCATGAACATCATCAATAAAATGACGCTTCGCCACTTGCGCGAGAACAAGCGGCGCTCGCTCGTCACTATCATCGGGGTCATCATCTCGGTGGCGATGATCACGGCCGTGACGACACTGGGTTCGTCGTTCCTGGACTTGATGATCCGTCAAGACATCGCGGACAATGGGGAATGGCACGTCCAATACATCAACACGAATGAGGAGCAGGTCGAGGCGATCCGGAATGATGCATCGACGAAGGACGTCATCCTATCAAGTGACGGCTATGCGGAATTAAAGGAATCGCAGAATGCGTATAAACCTTACTTATACGTCCGGAACTATAACACGTCGGGGCTGAAAAACTTTCCCATCGAATTGACGGACGGGCGTTTGCCGAACAAAGAAGGCGAAGTCGTCATTTCCGAGGCCATCCGTCAAAATGCGCAAGTCACGTACAACATCGGTGATCAATTGACGCTTGATGTCGGTGAGCGCGTGGACGAGTCGTCCGGTCGGGTGTTGACCCAAAACGATGGATTGATCCGCGAAGGGGAGACAATGCTTGAACAGTTGAAGGTCGAAGATACGGTAACGTTGACCGTCGTCGGCACAATGACGCGCCCGGCCTGGGAGCCGACTTGGTCGCCGGGGTATACGGTCGTCGGATACATTGACGACAAAGCGTTGAACGGTGCGACCGTCGATACGTTCGTCGCCTTGAACGACGTGAACGGTTCGATTTATGAAGATACGAAACAACTGATGCGCGAACAGAAAATTGAAGGAATTGCCTATAACGCGTCGTTGCTTCGCTATTATGGGGTGACCGATGATGACGGCTTGCGCAAGACGCTGTACGGGTTCGGTGGCATCATCATGGCGGTCATCGTCATCGGCTCGATTTCGCTCATCTATAATGCCTTTGCCATCAGCGTATCTGAGCGCTCACGCTACCTCGGGATGCTCGCGAGTGTCGGGGCGACGAAACGGCAAAAACGAAATTCGGTCTTCTTTGAAGGATTGATTATCGGAGGAATCAGCATCCCAATCGGTATCATTGCCGGGGTGGCCGGAATCGGGGTCACGTTCCTGTTCATCAATGCCTTTGCGGAGAAGGCGCTCAACGTGACGGAGAAGTTTGAAGTCGTCGTCACACCAATCACGCTCCTGTTGACGGTGCTCATTTCGAGCGTGACGATTTTCATCTCGTGTTATCTGCCGGCTCGCCGCGCATCAAAGATTTCTGCGATTGACGCGATTCGTCAGACCCAGGACGTGCGACTGACGTCGAAGAACGTGAAGACCTCGAAACTCGTGCGACGGATCTTCGGATTGGAAGCGGAGATTGGGCTGAAAAACACAAAACGCAACCGGAAACGGTATTTGGCGACGGTGTTCTCGCTCGTCATCAGTATCGTGCTGTTTTTAGTCGTCAGTTACTTCACGGATCGACTCGAACAGTCACTCGAGATGTCACAAGGCACGTACGAGTTCGACATTCTCGTGAACGGGTCGCATCTCAGTAAAGATGACTTACGTCGCTATGAGACGTTGGACCATGTGACGAGCGGGACGTACTTCGAGAACACGACCGTCCAGACGGTGGTTGACGAAGCGCGGTTACCGAGCGCGGTCACCGAGAATGAAGACTTGGTGTCCACGTTCGTCGATGGGAAATTTGTGTACTACGTTTCTCTTTATCAATTAGATGATGAAAGTTTCGATGCGTACTTGAAGCAGATCGGGGCATCCGCCAGCAATTTTGAAGACGGGGAGATGCCGGGTGCCGTCTTGATTGATGAAATTTCGTATCAAGACGTCGACAAGAAGAAATTTGTGAACTCGAAGACGATTGAGACCGAAATCGGCGATACGCTTGAACTCCGGGACGAGAACGCAACGGACGAGACGGCACCGCTCAAAACAATCAAAATCGGCGCCATGACCGACGTCCCCCCGACCGGTGTGATGACGAGCTCACTTGGATGGCTTGATGTGATCGTTCGGGAAGGGACGTTTGAAGAGGATGCGATTGGTCAATTGATGAAACAATCAAGTCCATCAATCGCCTTGAACACGAGTAATCCTGAGGCGACGCAACAAGTGATTGAGGCGGAACAAAATATGGACCAATACATCTTCAACGTGTCGGAGCAGCGTGAACAACAAGAGCAGGTCTTGTTGCTGTTATCGATTTTCGTCTATGGATTCATCGTCTTGATCTCGCTCATCTCGGTGGCGAACATCTTCAACACAATCTCGACGAGCGTCTCACTCCGACGCCGCGAATTCGCGATGCTACGGTCGGTCGGGATGACACCGAAAGGGTTCAACAAGATGGTGTACTATGAGAGCATCTTCTACGGCATGAAAGCATTGGCGTATGGAGTGCCGATCAGTATTCTCATCATGTACCTCATTTACCGAGCGCAAATCAACACGTTCGAAGCAGCGTTCACGTTGCCGTGGGGCGATATCTTGTTCGTCACGGTCGTAATCTTCCTCATCGTTGGTTCTTCGATGCTGTACGCGATTTCGAAAGTGAAGTCGGATAATATCATCGACCGGTTGAAGCAAGAGAATAACTAATATGCATGCAAAGGGATTCAGTGTCTACTGAGTCCCTTTTTCTGTAAAATGAGAGAGAAGAAAGAGGTGGGAGAATGGACATCCGAGAAGTATTGAGTGGTGGGGATTTGCGCTCGATTGGCCATGTCGATGCGGTCGTCGCCTACGTCGGGAACGACCCGGACCGATTCAGCGAATTGATGACCGGCTTGACCGATGACCGTCCCGTCGTTCGGATGCGGAGCGCAGACGCGATGGAGAAAGTGACACGCCGTCATCCAAAGCTGCTTCAAGCGCATCAAGCGTCCTTATTCCAACAGTTACATCGTGCCACTCAACAAGAAGTGAGGTGGCACTTGGCGCAAGTGATGCCACGGCTGACGTGGACGGAAGACGAGGCGGCCGACATCGTTCATGTGCTCACCGATTGGATTGCCACGGAGACGAGCAACATCGTCATCGTCAACTCCCTACAGGCGATGTTCGACTTGAGCGCCGTGCATCCGCGATTCCGTGACGAGCTGAAAGCATTGCTCGAGTCGCAGCTCGAGACAGGGAGTCCGGCCGTGAAGAGCCGCTCCAAAAAACTTTTACAGAAGTTGTGACCGATGGACTTCATTTCCGGTCCATAAAGATGTAAGTACATCGAGAGGGGGATTCGATTGGACGATCAAGCGATTATCGATTTGTATTGGCAACGTTCCGAACGGGCGATTGAGGCGACGGCCCAAAAGTACGGCGGCTATTGTCATACGATTTCCTATAATATTTTGAATAGCCGAGAGGACGCGGACGAGTGCGTCAATGATACGTACATGAAGGCGTGGCAAGCGATTCCGCCGACACGTCCAGCACGACTCGCCGCCTATTTGGCGAAGCTTGTTCGTAACGTCTCGCTCCATAAGTATGAGAAGGCGAACGCCAAGAAGCGTGGAGCGGGGCAAGTCCCGCTCATTGTCAGTGAGCTCGAGCACTGTCTCGCCTCCTCCGTCGCGACCGATTCAGAAGTCGTCGAGTTGTTGAACGACTTTTTGGCCCAGTTATCGCAAGAGACCCGGCAGATTTTCATGGGACGTTACTTTTACTTTCAATCGATCAAAGACATCGCGAAGATGCACCAGGTGAGTGAGAGCAAGGTCAAGATGGTGCTGCTGCGGACCCGTAATGACTTGAAGCAAGCGCTCGAAGCGGAAGGGGTGGCGCTATGAATGGAGATCGACTTACACGTTTGATGGGGGACGTCGATGATCGTTTCGTCGAGGAATCGATGGAAGTCGAGGTAAAGAAACGAAGACATTGGCGTTGGATGGGCGGTCTCATCGCAGCAGCCGCTGTCACACTCTTTGTCGTGACATGGGACAGTTTTAAAGAATTGATTCCGCTGTCGGACAGCTCGAGCAATATGTCGGTCGCTTATATCGATGAAGGGGACATCGACGTCGGGATGTCATCGGCAAACCTTGCCGAGATGAGTGAAGACGAGCTGTTCTCGAAATGGGAACCTGCGGTGGTACGGGGCGTCGTGCAACAGATTGACCACATCGAGCTCGACTTCAACGGACAAGCGGAATATCAGTCGATTGTGACGATTAGCGTGACAGACGTCTATCGGGGTGAGGTTGAGCCTGGGAGTGAGATGAAAGTACTTACCGTTGCCGGTGTCGGTTCTGAAGTGCTTCAGTCGGATGCGGACGTCATCTCTGAACTTCGCCTTGGGATGGAAGGGATTTTTATGCCGATCCCATACGATGCGTCACACATCTGGTCACAAAACGAAGCCACGCTTCAAGTGATGGATGTGAGTGATTACGGATTTCCGGACGGTGAGCGGTACATGTTCTTGAACACGGACGAAGGACTCGTCTTCAGTCGAGATGCCTATCCGTCGCTACGTGGCGCTGAAACACTTGATGACATAGAGGAGTTCATGATGACTAAATTTAAATAAGTCACATTTCATGTATATTTGATTTTTAAAAGCTGATAGATTATTATTAAGTCAATATTATAATAAATATGACTTAAAGGATGAGTGTCATGGCGATACAAGGATTAACCAAATTACCTGTCAAAATAGAAATCACACAAGCCATCAAATTACTTGAACGTCTGGCGCATGTGAATACGCTACTTGGAAAACTCGATGGTGAATTGACGCATTCGAAAGCAAGTAAGCAATTAATGCAACTCTTATCGCTTCAAGAATCCGTTGAATCAACGAAAATCGAAGGATCACAGGTGACGTTCACGGATATGATGGAGTCTTCGCTGAAGAAAAGTGACGATTCCGATGTTATCGAAATTCAGAACTATATGAGGGCCTTGCAGTTTGGGTATGAATCTGTCGAAAATGGTTATCCGGTGACGACGCGATTGATCAAGCAGTTACATGAGATTTTGATGAAAGGAAGTCGAGGCGAAGTCAGTTCAGCCGGTGAGTTCCGTAAAATTCAACATTTTATCGGGCCGACGAATCGATTAGAAGATGCTTCTTATATTCCGGTAGAGGCTCATTTGATTAACGAATACATGGAGAACTTAGAAAAATTTATCAATACTGATTCTTACGGACGATTGCTACCGCAGAACCACTTAAAGTCAGACGGATATGTCATTAATGAACAAGCGGCTCCACTTCTTAAAACAGGAATTATGCATGCTCAATTTGAATCCATCCATCCATTTTTGGACGGGAACGGGCGTTTAGGGCGGATTCTAATTGTGCTTTACCTCCTGCAGCAAAAAGTGATTACGCACCCCATCTTTTTTGTGAGTGAAGAACTTGAGAAAGAAAAAGCCCGCTACTACGATTTGCTCAACGGTGTTCGTGGAGACCAGTCGGATTGGGGGAAATGGTTACTGTTTTTCGTTGATGCTTCAGAACGAATGGCGACAAAGTTGTTGGATCAATTGAATAAAGCCAATCGCTTGCTGTCAGAAGGTGAACAGCTAATTGAAAACGAAGCGGAACGTAAACTATGGATTACGAGCTTTGAACAACCAATCTTGACGGTGGCGAAAGGTGTCGAAATGACAGGCTATTCACCGAACACGGTTCGAAAAGCACTTCATCAACTTGTGGAAAAAGAACTTTTATACGCTTCGAACACAGAGCGGAGAAATCGTAAATATCGAAATTATGCGTTATTGCGCATTTTCGTGAACTAAAAGCAGTGTGCCGTTTTTAAATCGCCAACAATGAAGGAGGAAATCATATGGACCGCACCATCACTGTCAAAGGCACAGGGAAAGTATCGGCCAAGCCTGATTTGATTGTCGTGAGAATGGATTTGTCGTCAAGAGCCGTCCGCTATGAGGAGACGATGAACGGGGCGGCACTCGCCGTCACACGTCTGCAAAAAGCGATTGAGCAGGCTGGCTTCGCGAAAACGGATTTAAAGACGACCGACTTCTCGATTGACACCGACTATGAGAGCTACCGCGACAAACAAGGTAACTACAAGTCTCGTTTCCGGGGTTACGTCTGTCAGCAGAAGACGAAACTCGAATTTTCGCTCGATACGAAACAATTGTCAGCGGTCATCGAACATGTCAGCAACTCGCTAGCCGAGCCGAAGCTGTCCATCTCGTTTACGATCAAGGATGCGGACACAATCCAAGACGAACTGCTCGCGAGCGCGGCGGCGAACGCGCGTCATCGGGCCGAACTGTTGGCGAAAGGGGCCGGGGCGACGCTCGGTGACTTGCTTCAAATCGATTACACGTGGGGCGAGCTTCATCTTTATTCGCCGACGCGTCTCACGCTCCATGACGAGGTTCTCTTCTCGGAGGCGGCAATGCCAGAACTCGAGCCGGATGAGATTGACTTGAGTGACTCGGCGACGTTCGTGTGGGCGATTCGATGAGGCGTATCATCGGATTGGTGCTGCTGTTCCTATCGGTTTCAATGTCAGCCCAAGCCTTATCTTGGGCGTATGCGTTCGTCGTGTTGGATGGACGGGTGTATGAAGTGATGGACGTCGCGGTATTGGAGGCTGACTTGGGAGAAGTCGTCGGCGAGGTCAAGACGATGGCCGACGATATGGATGGCAGCTATTATGGGGACGCCTCGAACATGTATCCGGTCGGGACGACCTATCGAAAAGTGAACGGGGAAGCGACGGAGGACGTGCTCGCGGTCGAGGATGGGTCTGGGTGGAAGCGGGCCGAATATCGGCATGACGCCCCGTTCAGCATGCGTGACCATTTGGATAAGGTGGCATATGGATTCGTCGGACTCGGCCTCGTATTTTTTGTTATGTATCGATTTAGGGGGACAAGATGAATTTATTTGAGTTTGAAAGATATGTATCACGGCGAATCGAGGACCGTGGCTACGGTTATTATATGAGTGGGAACCTCAAATTAGTGTCACAAACTCGAAATACGTACTGGTTTGATGTATATGGCAGTAGCGTTTATCGAGTGGGGGTTACATGTGCGAACGAGTGGATGATTCAATCGTCATGCGATTGCCCCTATAATCAAGGAACGTGTAAACATGAAGTCGCAGTTTATTATTGGTTACGCGATCGGCTTACACCGGGGGCACCATTTGATTTAGCAAAAGAACTCGGTAAGCTGAAGAAAGCCGACCTCATCGATGTGATGATAAAGCTAGCGCATGACCCGGATATTCACCATCGTTTGGCACACGACCTCGGACCGCCATCAAGCAACCCAGAAACATTCGTTCAAGTCTGTGAGCGAGAAATTGCCGAAAAGTTTTCAAACGGCACGATTAATCAACAAGAAATGAAGACCTTGAAACGTTATCTGTTTCGTAAAATAGATGTGATTCAGTCAGATGAAAATCCTGTATCACGCTTATTCAATAGTATTTCATTTCTTGATACAGTCACTCCGACAATCATGAGATGTGATATATTTCTTCACTTGTTGTTCGCTGTGCGGGACGAAGTCACTGATTTGATGGTGTCAGCCATTGAGGAAATCCCAGAGGCGGAACGAGACATGGTTTTTCAACGTTTCATTTTGATGTGGCATGAACTGCATCTAGCCGTTTACAATGACGTTCATGTTCAATTGTTGAAAGTGATTGTCCCCATCTATGAAGGAGATAAGACGTTTCTCATCGACCAAATCAATCGGTTTAGAAGCACGCACGCCGAGGCTAGTGATTTGGAGCACCTGGACGAGTTCACGAAAGTGTTAACAGAAGAAAGTTGGTAAGTTGATAATCAAGTATGGAAATGGGGAACAGATTCATGTAGGGGTTACCCAGTCTTGGAGAGAGAAGGGACAAACATGAAAATCCTCATCATCTTTGACTCGATGTACGGGTGTACCGAAAAAGTCGCATATGCCATCAAGGACGGATTCAGCGACTTACACCGCGTCGACATCATGCAGATCAGCCACGTCGGATACGGCGACCTCGCCAACCTTGATTTGTTCATCGTTGGTTCGCCGACTCACGGAGGGCGCGAAACCGAGGATGTGAAGACGTTTCTCGACGGCTTATCGGACCATGCACTGCGTGGTACGCGAGCTGCAGCCTTCGATACGAGTATGGCCGAAGAAGATCAAGGCTTTTTCGTCGGGAAAATCGTCAAATGGTTCGGTCACGCCTCGACCCGGATGGAGCAGTTATTGCTCGAAAAAGGAGCGGAGCCGGTGCTGAAAGAATCGTTCATCGTCCTTGATAAAGAAGGACCACTTAAAGACGGAGAGCTCGAGCGGGCGACCGAATGGGCCCGTCACTTGATGGACAAATAATCTGACGTGTTCCTTACGGGACGCGTCTTTTTTGACGCAGAATTGTCCGAAGCGTTCGCAAAACGGGTAAATATAAGGGTAGCTCTATTGTGTGGAACGGAGGGAGAATGATGAAAAAATGGGAACGTGACGTCCTCATGGGTTGGATTGTCGTCTTATTGGTGCTCGTTGCGCATTATGTGATCACGGTATCACTCGGCAACACGTATTTTGCCGAGTCCACGATGAACCGGATGCTTTGGCTCAGTAGCTTCCCGGCCTTTTTGATCGCCTTTCTCGCGGCCCTCTTCCAAAAAACGAACACGCTTACGCTTGCTGTTCGTCGTAGTGTCATTTGGACGGCCGAACTCGTCGTCGGCTTCTCGCTCGTCGCCTGGTTTTTCCGGGCGTTCGAGATGTTGTTTGTGAGCCCGGGCGCGTATTGGGTGTTCGGCGCCGTTCTGCTCGCTCCGCTCGTCTACTTGTTCGAGTTCCGGCGTCAAAACCGTGGAACGAAAGCCGGGGCCCACTAAATTTAGAAAACGTCTCCTTAGGGAGGCGTTTTTAGTCTGGCGTGGAATGGGAATGGGATACAGAAGATTAGAATGGAGGGAGTCGCTATGAGTCAGTATTTTTCATCGTCATACGAAGAGTCGCGCGAGAAGTTTCTCGCCCTGCTCGACCGCATCAAACCCTATTATCCGACGGCCCGCGTGATGTCCCACTCGATCGGGGAGGACACGATTGATGTCATCATCGGTGAACCTGCGGGATCACGCGAAGCGGTGCTTCTCATGACAATCGGGGAGCACGGCATCGAAGGATACGCCGGGGCCGCGGTGACACACCAGTTCATCGAGACGCAACTCGAAAACCTTCGGCACGAGTCGACAGGGATCTGTCTCATCCATGCGGTCAATCCGTGGGGGATGAAGCACTTCCGCCGCGTCAATGAACATAACGTTGACTTGAACCGCAACTACGTCATCGACCGGGAATCACTCCCGCGTAACGTCAATAAAGAGTATGAAGTTATGCGGCACTTGTTCGTCCCGGACGGCGTCATCGATGACTACCATGAATCGCGCGAACATATTTACTCGTTCCTCGGTTCTGGTATCAAGCTCGACGGCTTCGAGGCGATGACCGAGGCGAAAGGGATGGGACAATATCAGTTCCCGAAAGGCGTCTATTATGGCGGTGAGTCGGATGAGCCGTCCGCCATCTTTTTGAAGGAGATTCAACATGACCTGCTTGATCGCTATGACCGCGTCGTCCACATGGATTGGCATACGGCGCTCGGTCCGACGAACGAAGTGACGATGGTCATCAGTGAGCGCGACGGGCGTGACGTCGACGAGTTGAAACGGACTTACGGGTTGAAGAACATCCAGACGTATGACCCGACCGACGTCCTCGGGGACTCGACGAACCACTTCTACTATGTGCGCGACACACATCACCCGGAAAAACAACTCGTCTCGGCGTTGTTCGAGTTCGGGACATTCGGGACGTCGACGAAAGCGACGATTCGCGAGTTCTTGACGATCATCCTCGAGAACCGGCTCTACTTTGAAGGGACGAAAGACCCGGAAGCCCGCAACGGCATTCGAAAAGAGTTCATGGCGATGTTTTATCCGGAAGACGAGTCGTGGCGGACGTCCGTATTACGCGAAGGAGCGGCGGCGATTGAGCATGTCTTGAAAGGCGAATCGCTCTGGCGCGACAGTTGATAGGTTTCCACATCGGTCAAACGGGAAAAGTTGGGTTGTGGGCAAACAAGCATGCCGCTCAACAATCCAACTGGGGGTTTTGACCAATGGGGAATTATATTACCGCACATGACGGAACGAGTATTTACGTGGAAGACGTCGGGACAGGCGATGCCGTCGTCTTCTTGCACGGCTGGCCGGCAAACAACAACATGTTCGAGTATCAAAAGAATGCATTGCTCGAAGCAGGCTATCGCTACGTCGGGATCGACTATCGTGGCTACGGCAAGTCCGATGCACCGGCGACAGGTTATGACTATGCGACGATGGCGTCGGACGTGCACATGGTCGTTGACGGGCTTGGCATCAAAGATTTCACGCTCGTCGGCTTCTCGATGGGCGGGGCCATCGCCATCCGTTACGCCGTCGATTTCCCGGATGACGGGTTGAAGAAACTCGTCCTCTCAGGCGCAGCGGCACCAGTGTTCACGCAACGTCCAGACTATCCGTACGGGATGACGCAAGCCGAGGTCGACGCGTTGATTGAGGATACGCTGAAAGACCGTCCGAAGATGCTCGAAGGGTTCGGTGAGATTTTCTTCGAGAAAGAACATTCGAAACCGATGCAAAACTGGTTCCATCATCTGTCGCTCGTCGCGTCGAGCCACGGGACGATTGCTTCGGCGAAAGCGCTCCGTGATGAGGATTTGCGCGAGGACTTGCCGAAAGTCAATGTCGAGACGCTTATCATCCATGGCGTCCATGACAAGATTTGTCCGTTCGAGTTCGCGCTCGAGATGGAAAAAGGGATCCCGAACGCCCGGATCGAGCGATTCGAGGAGAGCGGTCACGGTACCGTCCTCGACGAGATGGACAAGTTCAACAAGACGTTGCTCGAATTTATTTGAGTGTGTGACAAGCCTAGGACGTTCCTAGGCTTTTTTTGATGGCCATCTGTAGCATGTTTGTTACGGATTTTGAGGCTAGAACGACTTGTACACGGGTATAGCTAAAATGAAGCACTTTATTCGAGTTGAGATTGAACAAGTTTGCTGTATGTCGAGGTTTTGACATAGAGTCGTTGGTGTTCGTCACACGGTCAAGGATGGCTATGGAAAAGCCGCTCGGGACCGTGCCTGTTTTTGTGTTCTCACACAATTCGAATAGCTCGTCTGGAAACGCTTCACAAGAAAAAAGAAATAAGCCTCCTTTTGCTAGAACGGATGACATTTAGATGGTCAATTTGTGCTGACTAGACCTTAATACATGGTACAATGGAGAGGTGGATTTTTAGATTGAGGAGAGATTGTACATGAATATCGCTTTCTTTTTATATCCGAAAGAAGACGTCAAATATTTAGACCCGGAATCGACGGTGCGTCAAGCGCTCGAGAAGATGAAACATCATCGCTTCACCTCGGTGCCGCTCGTATCCGAGAACGGCTTTTACGCCGGCACGATGACGGAAGGAGATTTGCTCTGGGCACTCGCCGAACAGCTTCGCGGGGAAGAAGACTACGAAAAAGTGCTCCGGACACGCCTGAAAGACATCAAGCAACGCGTACGGTATAAGCCGGTCGCCATCACGGCGCAAATCGAGGAGCTCGTCGATGCGATCACCGATCAAAACTTCGTGCCGGTCGTCGATGACGGGAAGTATTTCATCGGCATCATCCGGCGCCGCGACATCATCGAGTATTACTCGACGAAGTTGCAACAGCTCGAGAATAAAGTGAACTGAACGAATGGACCAACCTGTGAAAGCGGGTTGGTTTTTGTATGTGTGAGTACAAGCAACGGGGAGGCGAGCTATAGATGGAAGCACAAGTCATTGAATCGATTGAGCTATGGTTTCAAGAGGCAGGGTCTGAGGAAACGGTGAACTTCATCGACTTTATGTTGTTTTTGAATGAATCCGCCTATTCTTTGCTTCACCGAGACACGTTACATGGCATCTTCACCTATCAGGTCCGCTACCAAGATGGGACTTCTCAGTCCGTCTTGTACGATAAAGACGAGTGGGTCGCCCATGAACGGAATGAATGGCAAACCGGTATGAGCGGCGGTGAGTGGGTATGGTGGCTCATCGAACGATGGCGTTTTGTCGTGGAGTGGCGCAGTGGTCGAGACTTCCGGACAGGTGACGAGATAGAAGAGAACTTCTATGGGATCATCCCTTACGGTGAAGTTCAACCACTTGACGTTCTGTTGTATTCAATTATTGAAAATGATGCCCACAACACAGAAGCGTTAATCAAAGAGGGATATTACCATGACCCGCTGCTGCAGAAATGGATTGTCATTCCCGATTCGACGGACAGCCTACGACCGCTCGTGTTGGCCGTCTGTTACAACGAAGGAATCATCGAGACACCCCGAACTATCGAGCGGATTGAAGTGACGTTCACCGATTTGACGACAGGAGCGGTCCAATCGCTTGCGAGTGCACTCGAAGCGTATGAGAAACCGGCAGACCTCGATTTAGATGACATCGAGTATCGCGATGACATGTTTTATCGCGACGAGTCCATTCAAGGGACGATTCGTTTCGAGGTGAAGTATCAAGGCGGAAGGGTCCAATATGTCGAACATGACAAATCAGAGATGTTTATGGATTGGGACATGGCGATCATCAAGTGGTTTTTCGAGCATTGGCTTAAGCTGTACGAAGCGTATGCCGAAAAGTCGTTTCCGTCCGGTCAACCATTGCAACGCTTTGAATCGGGCTATGATTATTGGAAAGCCAGACTGTCACCGGAAGCGTGGGACGAGCTCATTCATTCAACAGACCCTTTCGACCAGCAACTTTTAACGGATAAGGAACCCTATGACGAGATTCGAGACGCAAAAGAGCAGTTTGAGATGATGTTCGATCAAGCAACGGAACTCTATCTCGAAGATTTGCGTCACGGATTTTATGTTGATCAACTGTTGGAACAACGAATCGACGTCGAAAGCTCGTTCGATGCCGTGATTGCTCTTTACAAAGAAATATCCGAGGCAGAGCAGAAAAGGCGAACGAGGGAGCAACTGCTTTATGGGGAAAAGGATGAAGGCAACGCTAATTGATTGAATAAAGGCTATGGAAAAATAGGGACATTCCTTATACTTTTACGTATAGAGTCAAGACATACAAGGAAGGAGTGACAATGAATGGCGATGCCCGATTTACATATGCTGCGTGAATCGCTCAAACCGGATTGTGCGAATTGTTTCGGTCTCTGTTGTGTGGCGTTCCACTACTTGAAATCTGAGGATTTCCCGATTGATAAACCCGCAGGACAGCCGTGCGTCCATTTGGCAGATTCGTATGCCTGCAACATCCATTCCGAACTGCGCGAGCGGGGCTTCAAAGGATGTACGGTGTACGACTGTCTCGGGGCCGGGCAGTTCGTGTCACAAGTGACGTTTCACGGACGAAGCTGGCGGGAGGCGGATGTCGACGATACGCGTATGTTCACGGTGCTACCCATCATGAGTCAAGTCCATGAGCTGTTGTTCTACATAAGCGACATCCTGAGCCGAGTAATCCCAAAGCGCGATGCACGATTACTCGAGACGTTATTGGAAGAGCTACTGGCTTTCCGTGAGTTACCGCCTGAACAGTTGAGCGGTACGGCACTGATGGCATTCCGACAACGGGCCCGCCCATTGTTTGTCCGACTCAGTCGGCACATTCGAGCGGAAGGGTTGAAACATAACGGCCTGACGTTGACGTCACGCCACGAGCAAGACCGGGCCGATTTGATTGGTCGAAACGTGAGTCAGCATGACGTGAGAGGGACGTGTTATCGAGGCGCCTTGTTGATTGGTGCTAACTTACGTGGGCAAGACCTGTCCTATGTCGATTTCATGGGGGCCGACGTACGAGATTTGGATGTGCGAGGAGCAACGTTGACCGACAGTCTGTTTTTGACACAGATGCAAGTGAACGCGATGAACGGGGACCGGCATACGAAATTGGCGCCCGTTTACACGCGACCGAGCCACTGGCTGTAACGCAAGAGACGACTTCCACGGGGGGAGGTCGTCTTTTTGAATACCTGGAGTTTACGAAAGCGGCGGGAAATGGGGGAGCACATATTCCCCGAGCTCCTCGATGACCTCGTCGGCCGGACGTTGCCCGTCGAACAAGGCGAAGAACAGATGATTGACGCCGATGGCCCGATACGCCTCGAGCAGTTTGATCAATTGATTGCGACCGACACGGAAGCCGAGCCGGATTGGAGTCGGAAGCTCGTCCGCGTCATGCGCCAAATCGAGATGCATCGGCATCGAGAACGGGCGGAACCCTTTTCCATGCGTCTGACCTGACTCGCGCCAATCGCTCAGAACTTGCTGTTGGGCGAATGGGGCCTGCGGATAATACATCCACCCGTCCCCGTGTTGCCCGAGCCAGTCCATGTCCTGCTGCGCGAAACCGGTGATCATCGTCGGAATGCGTGTTTTCGGACGGGGCACGAGCGTCGCCTCATGGACCTCACCGTACGACGAATCGATGGTCGGATAGTTGTGGTAGAGCGCCTGCTCCATGACACGGAGCGACTCTTTGAACTGCTCGCCCCGTGTCGCAGGGTCGACCCCGAGTCCTTTGAAGTCGGCTCGACGGTCACCGGACGAGATGCCGAGAATCAAACGTTCTGGGAACAACGCTTCAATCGTCGCGACTTCTTTCGCCGAACGGAGCGGGTGCCGGAGCGGCAAAACGAGGGCGGACGTGCCGAGGGCGATGCGTTTCGTCTGACCGAGCAAGTGTGTCCCATAGATGAGCATGTCGTAAATCTGTCCGACGGCCGGGTCTAGGAAGTTCGGGTCTTTCAGCAAGACATCTCGGAGCCAGAGCGCCGTGAAGCCATAGTCGTCTGCTCGTTGGGCGAGCTCGACTTGACGTTCGAGCGTCGGGGTGCGCATCTTGAAATTTTCTAACGGGATGTGGAGGCCGAGCGTGAGCTCGCCCTCCCGATACATCCGATTGTAGCTGACATGATTGTTGAACATGGTGTCCTCCTTAGTTCGCTTCCAAACGACGTGAGACGGCGGTCAAGATGACAGCGATGATGACCATGATGCCACCGACCCAAGGCGTATGCACGAGACCGATCGAGTCCGCGACAATCCCACCGATGGTCGCACCGAGCGCGATACCGATATTGAAGGCGGCGATGTTGAGCGCCGACGCGACATCGACCGCGGCCGGTACATACTTCTCTGCCAACTGCACGATATATAGTTGAAGGCCAGGTACGTTCATGAAGGCGAGCAGTCCCATCAAGACGATGGCGATGAGTCCCGCGACTTTGAACGGGATCATGAACGACATGACGATCATGACAGCGGCGTGGACGATGAACATATAGAACAACGCCTTGGCCGGGTCTTCATTGGCTAGTTTTCCGCCTGCCCAGTTGCCGATGGCGACGGCGATCCCGTAGACGAGTAGGACGATACTAATCAAGCTCGGACTGATGTTCGTCACGTCCTGCATGATTGGCGTCAAGTACGTGAAGGCGACGAACGTTCCGCCGTAACCGAGTGCTGTGATCAAGAAGCCGAGCATGATTCGGCCGTTCGTGAGCAATTTCTTCATATCGGAGAACTTCGCTGGTGGCGACTGTTTCAAATCTTTCGGAATCAAGAAGAAGCTGGCGATGATCGATACGATCCCAAGTGCGGCGACGGCGAAGAACGTGGCGCGCCATCCGAACGCTTGACCGATGAACGTGCCGAGCGGGACGCCGGTCACGGTCGCGACCGTCAAGCCAGTGAACATGAGTGCGATGGCACTCGCTTTTTTATGCGGTGGCACGAGCTGTACGGCAATCGTCGCCCCGATGGAGAAGAAGACACCGTGTGCGAACGCGGTGATAAATCGGGCGGCAATCAACAGTTCGAAACTGGTTGATAAGGCGGATACCAAGTTCCCGCCGATAAAGACGACCATGAGTGCCATGAGTAACGTCTTGCGATTCATCCGGTTCGTGAGTGCCGTCAAGATCGGCGCACCGACGGCGACGCCGATGGCATAACCGGAGATGATAAGACCGGCGAGCGTGATGCCAATATTCAAGTCGCTGGCGATTGATGCGAGCAGGCCGACCGGGACGAACTCGGTCGTCCCGATGCCGAAGGCGCTGATGGCGAGGGCGAGCAGTGCCAGCCCTCCGTTTTTCGGTGCCTGTTCGTCGACAGGCTGGGTGTACGGTTGATTCATGAGTAATTCCTCCTAAGAATGTTTGTTGAGATGAGGGCCCTTCATCTCGAGGCAGCTCGAGCATCTCCCATCTTCTCTATTGTCCAGTACGGTCGAAAAAGATCCTTACTGTCTCAAGAAGCGGTTACTGGTGAGATGAACTTGTATAACTGAGCTACAGTTGCTATCATAAGTCCATCGAATTTAATTGGGAAGTACGCACTTTCAAGTACGATAGGCACCGAAAAGTACCTATCCCGGTCCATAAGGAGGAACCATCATGCCATACAACATCCCGGTCGAGGCGACGCTCGACGTCATCGGCGGCAAGTGGAAAGTCGTCATCATGTGTCATTTGATTAAAGGGGAACGTCGGACGAGCGAGTTGAAAAAGCTCATGCCGAACATCACGCAAAAAATGCTCACGCAACAGTTGCGCGAGCTCGAGGCGGACGGTGTCATCATTCGCACGGTGTATGAACAAGTCCCACCGAAAGTCGTCTATTCCCTGTCCGACTACGGCTGGTCGCTCCAACCGATTTTGGATGCGATGTGTGCCTGGGGAGAAGGGCATATTGAACAGACCGGGGAAGATGTCATTTCCTAAATCAGAAAAGACAGCGGCTCTTCAATGAGAGAACCGCTGTCTTTTTATCGTTATGAGGCGGATGCGTCTTTTGAGACAGCTTGTTTGCGACTCCATAACGTCTCCATCTCTTCGAGCGTTTTGCCTTTCGTCTCCGGTACGAGCTTCCAGACGAACAAGGCGGACAATACGCTCATCACCCCGTAAAATCCGTATGTCATCGTGCCACTAAATTCCATCATCATCGGATAGGTCGATGAAATGAAGTAGTTGGCTGTCCATTGAGCGGCGACGGCGATCGCGACCGCTTGCCCTCGGATTTTATTTGGGAAGATCTCCGAAATGAGTACCCAACAAATCGGTCCCCATGACATCATGAATGAGGCTGTGTAGATGATGATGAAGATGAGTGTACCGATTCCGATTGCATTCGTGTAGGCCATCGAAGCGACACCGAACATCCCGATTGCCATGCCGACCGAACCGATGATGAGCAGTGGTTTTCGACCGACTTTATCGACAAACAAGATGGCGACGATGGTGAAGACGACGTTGACGAGCCCCATGACGACGGTCTGCATCATGGAAGCGTCTTTAGCGGCACCCATACTTTCAAAGATTCGTGGGGCATAGTACAATGCGACGTTGATGCCGACAAATTGTTGGAACACCGATAGTAGAATCCCGATGGTGATGACCAGTTTTCCGTAAGTGAACAGCTTGGCTGAAGAATGACTGACAGACGATTTGATGTCTTGCATGATCGCTTCGGCACGTTCTTTGCCATTGATTCGACTGAGGATGTGGAGAGCTTTTTCTTCCTCGCCTTGGAGCGCCAAATACCGTGGTGTTTCCGGAACAATCAATAAGAGCGAACCGAAAAGGAGGGCCGGAATGGCTTCAGAGGCAAACATATACCGCCAACCGATGTCATCGATCCAGGCGACCGTTTGCCCACTTGTGATCGACCAGTTGACGAAGTAGACGACGAGCATCCCGAGGATGATGGCGAATTGGTTTAGCGACACGAGCCGTCCTCGAATCGCAGCTGGAGCGACCTCACTGATATACATCGGCGTGATGGCCGAGGCAAGTCCGACGCCGATTCCGCCGATGATGCGATACAAGTTGAACGTAAGTAGAAGGGCAATTGTCGGTTCGCCTTTCGTAAAGAAGAGGACTTCGGGATAAGCCGATCCCAGTGCGGACAAGAAGAAAAGAGTGGCCGCGAAAATCAATGATTTTTTACGACCAAATCGGCTTGCGAATATACCGGAGATGATCCCCCCGATGATACAACCGATCAATGCCGAGGAAGTGGTCGCCCCGTGTACGAGCGAACTTAAGTTCAGCCCGTCAATAAAATACTTCTCCAATGATTTCTCTGCGCCTGAGATGACAGCAGTATCATAACCGAACAACAGGCCACCTAATGTCGCGACGAGTGTGATGGTCATGAGGTATAGCGTGTTCTGATTTTGTTTCATCACGTTTTGCCCTCCTTGGAATTGGTAACGCTTACAATATCAAGTTAAAAAATAAGTTAGTTTGTTTGACGGATAAACTAACTATCCTTATCATACAAAATGAGCCTCGAATTCTCAACTATATTTTTTCAGTTTTTGTATAATGAATTTGAGAGTAAACGGAATGGAACGAAAGTTAAACGATGGATGAGACATCACTTCGTATAAAGGGGAGACAAAGTCATTGGCAAAATTAGATGTGACCGCTGATCAACAGCTTGTGAAAAAAATGAATAAAACCGTATTGTTGAATGAAATCATTCGTAGTTATCCAATTTCACGCGCAAAACTGTCAGAAGTGACGGGATTGAACAAATCGACAGTATCCGCACAAGTCGGGGTTCTCTTGAATGAAGAACTGATCTTTGAAATCGGACAAGGCGATTCGAGCGGGGGGCGTCGCCCGGTCATGCTCGTGTTCAACCAGCAGGCAGGATTCACCATCGGAGTCGATTTAGGCGTGAAAGCGATCAATGCGGTATTGACCGATTTAAAAGGCAACGTCGTGGAGTCGTTGACGACCGAGTGGGCCGAGGCGGACCAGGAGGCGGAACCGAAAGTGAGAGCTGCCATCGATGCGTTGCTTGGTAAGATGCCGTCCTCTCCATACGGGCTCATTGGGATCGGCGTCTCGGTGCCTGGACTCATCAATCGGGAGCAACAAGTCATTTTTGTCCCGAACCTCCGTCCTGACGTGACGAGTTTGAAACACGATTTAGAGAACCGTTATGATGTACCCGTCAATTTAGAGAACGAGGCCAATGCGGGGGCTTACGGAGAACGACGGTTCGGGGCCGGGAAAGACCATGAGGAGATGGTCTTCGTCAGTCTCGGGACCGGTGTCGGAACGGGCATCATCTTACACGGGGAACTGTATCGAGGCGAGGACGGGTTCGCTGGCGAGTTCGGGCATATGTCGATTGAATACAATGGGCCGAAATGTACGTGTGGCAACCGCGGGTGTTGGGAGTTGTATGCCTCGGAAAAAGTACTATGGGACAAGTATTTGCCGGGGCACACGGTCGAGACGCTCCAACGAAGTTTACAGGCCAATGAGGCATCGGTGTTGAATGAACTACAAAAATGGTGCTTTTACGTCGGGATCGGGTTGAATACGGTACTGAACGTCTATAATCCGAAAGCGATCATCATTCAAAGTCGGGTCATCGAGTCGCATCCGATGGTCCTCAACATGATTCGCACGGCCATCTCATCGCGCGTGTATGCGCAAGCCGACCACTCGTTCGAGCTCATCCCGTCGAAATTGAGCGACCACGCTTCAGCGATCGGCATGGCCTCGCTTGCCATCGAGCAGTTTTTACAGCGTCGAATGATGCAATGACAAATAGCCCGTCACCTTCAGGTGGCGGGCTATTGTTATGGGGCAAACGTCCACGTCGTCTCGGCGACGTACGTCTCGCCGGGACGTAATACACTACGAGGATCCAACAGGTTCGGTGCTTGTTGGGTCTCTACACAAAGGCCGGTCCGTCTCAGCCCGTTCGGAAGCATATTGCCCGAATAGAAGACGACACACGGCTCGGTCGTATGGACGGAAAGCCTGCGGCCGGAAGCATGACGAAGCTCGATTTGAGGACGTTCCGTTTGGGACAGGCAAAACGGGTGGTCAAAGCCTCCGGCGAGGTCAAGTTGTGCATCTGTATCGTTTAGACCATCTTCGATTCGTTTCGCCTCTCTAAAATCGAATGCACGGGAGGTCATGACGGACTTCACGCGGCGCGGAATGAGGGTCTCGTCTAGTTCATAAAACGAGTCGCTCATAAGCTGAAGCGTATGGTCAGAAATCGGCATGGACGTCCCTGATAAATTGAAGTATGTGTGATTCGTCATGTTCATGACGGTCGGCGCGTCGGTCTTCGCCTCATAGCGAATCGCCACGGCGTGGGGAGTAATCGTGTATTCGACCGACACGTCAATATTCCCAGGGTATCCGTGATGGCCATGCGGAAACGACCGTTCAAATCGAATGGTCACGCCATCATCCGTCTGTTCGATGGATGGGTTCCAGACGACCTTATGGAAGTGATCACCGTGAAGGTGGTTGGGACCGTCGTTCAAAGGCAGGTGAACGGTCTGATCGTCGAGTGTGAACTGACCATTCTGTATCCTTCCGGCCACCCGTCCGACCACGCAACCTAGATAATAATCGTGACAGACATATTCCTCAAGCGAATCAAGCGCTAATACGACGTTCTCGATGTTCCCCAGTTGATCGGGGACGGCAATTTCCGTGATGGTACACCCATAATCGATACAAGAAAAGCTGAACGAGTCTGTCGATACGCGGTGACGCGAGACGGGGATACCGTCCACGGTCCCGTAATGGTCGGATGTATAGTTCATCGTCGTCTCACTTTCTCCGAAATGCGGACAGGCCATGAGAGAGCTGTTTCGTGGCCGGATAGACTTGTTGATAGAGTGCGAACAAGGCGTGGTAGCGTGTGACGTTTTCTGGAATCGGTTCGTATCGCTTCGCTTCCTGAATGAACGCCTCACTGCAGGCCTCGAGACTGTCAAACCACCCACAGCCGTAAGCAGCCAACATGGCGGCACCGAGCGCACAGCCTTGCTCGTTGGAAAGCTTGATGATGGTGGCGTCGAAGATGTCTGCCTGCATTTGCAGCCACGCCTCGTTTTTGGCGCCCCCTCCAATCGAAACGATCGACGTGATCACTTTTCCTTCCGCACGGAACAGCTCGAGGGATTCTTTTAAGGAGAACGTGATCCCTTCTAGCACGGCCCGTGAAAAATCGGCCAAGCGATGGGTGGAGTCCATCCCGATAAAGCTTCCTCGCACCATGGCATCCGCATGAGGGGTCCGTTCACCGACGAGATAAGGAGTGAACAAGAGGCCGTTCGCCCCGATCGGTACGTCTTTCACTTCGGCGAGCAACGTCTCGAATGATTGATCTGGTGCGAACGTATCCTTGAACCAGGATAAGCTATGTCCTGCTGCCAAGGTGACACCCATCGTATAATAGGCACCTGGCTTAGCATGATTGAAATAATGGACTTTCCCTTTGAAATCGAGCCGGGCGGTTGGTTCATAGGCCAAGACGACACCCGACGTGCCGATGCTACACATCGTTTGTTGATCGTTCAAAATACCGGCCCCGATGGCACCACAGGCATTGTCCGCACCTCCGGCGAACACGCTAACGCTCGAAGAAAGGCCGGTGCGCGTCGCGTAGTAAGAGCTGAGCGTCCCAATTTGATCAGACGACTCGACGAGTGGGGGACAGAGGGATTTCGGCACACCGACCCGTTCACAGATTTCGTCGCTCCATTCCTTTTTAGCGATATCGAGGAGAAGCGTTCCGGCTGCATCCGAATAATCCATGTGCAGTTGACCTGTCAACGCATAGCGGACATAGTCTTTCGGGAGCAGGAAGACGGCAGCTTGACGGAACAAGTCAGGCTCATGCCGTTTCACCCATAGTAGTTTCGGGAGCGTGAAACCCTCGAGCGCAGGGTTTTTAGTGAGGTCGAGGAGTAGCGGTCCGAGTCGATCTTTGATCTCCTCACATTCAGCCGTCGTCCGCGTATCGTTCCAAAGAATGGCATTGCGAAGCAACTGATGTTGCGCATCGAGTAAGACGAGCCCATGCATTTGTCCCGAGAAGCTGATGCCTTCGATGTCTTCAGGACGTCCTTCGAACTGTTGAACGAGCTCGGTCAAGGCGTTGACCGTCTGTTCGACCCAGGCTGACGGATCTTGTTCGCTGTAGCCTTCTCGTTCTTGGATGAGGGGGTAGGCGCGACTCGCTTCCCCGCAAAGTTGCCCGTTTTTGTCGACGAGGATGGCTTTGACCGCACTCGTCCCTAAATCGATTCCGATGACGTATTTCATTAGGTTCATCCTTTCCGGTTTGATTTAAAAGCCCAGACCCCATCATGGAGTCTGGGCTTCGCGATTAAGGGCGTTGTACATCCAACAAGTATTGGTTGAGGATGTGACGGAGCTGTTCTTGACGTCCCGATTTATTTTGGATGTCAGTAAGCGTGAACGCATGGGCCTCAAGTTTGTGGAAGTCGGTTTGACCGGAGACGATGTCTTTTCCGATTCCCTCATTGTAGCTTGCGTAGCGATCTTGGATGACGTTTTCGAACACACGGTCATCAATCAAGCGTTGAGCGACCTTCGCACCGACGGCGAAGCTGTCCATGCCTGCGATGTGGGCATAGAACAAGTCCTCAGGTTCGAATGAACCGCGGCGGACTTTCGCATCGAAGTTGAGCCCACCGCTTCCGAGCCCACCATTCAACAAGATCTCGTACATGGCGAGCGTCGTTGAATAGAGGTCGGTCGGGAATTCATCCGTATCCCAGCCGAGGAGCGGGTCACCTTGGTTCGCGTCGACGGACCCGAGCATCCCATTCACGCGGGCGACGCGGAGCTCATGTTCGAACGTGTGTCCGGCGAGCGTCGCATGGTTGGCTTCGATGTTGAATTTGAAGCGGTCCGCCAAGTCATATTTTTGCAAGAAGGCGAGACCCGTCGCCACGTCAAAGTCGTATTGGTGTTTCGTCGGCTCTTTTGGTTTCGGTTCGATCAAGAACTGGGCATCAAAGCCGATCTCTTTGGCATAGCTATCGGCCATGTGGAAGAAGCGGGCCAAGTTATCAAGCTCAAGTCCCATGTCGGTGTTGAGCAACGTTTCATACCCTTCACGACCTCCCCAGAATACATAGTTCTCGGCCCCGAGCTCTTTCCCGACCTCTAATCCTTTTTTCACTTTCGCTGCTGCGTAGGCGTACACATCTGCATTCGGTGCCGTGGCGGCTCCGTGAATCCAGCGCGGATGCGAGAACATGTTCGCTGTGTTCCAAAGTAATTTCGTCTTACTCGTTTTCATATATTCTTTCATCATCGAGACGATGACATCGATATTTCGGTTTGTCTCAGCGAGCGTGCTTCCTTCGGGGGCGATATCGAAATCATGGAAGCAGAAGTAAGGCACGTTCAACTTGTCAAAGAACTCGAACGCCGCTTCGACACGGGCTTTGGCGAGGTCCATTCCTGAAAGGCGGTCGTACGGTCGGATCATCGTGGCTTTGCCGAACGGATCGGTTCCATCGGCTGTGAACGTATGCCAATATGAGACGGCGAAACGGAGCAGCTCTTCCATCGACTTCCCACCAATTTGTTCCTCTGGGTTGTAGTGTTTGAAGGCGAATGGGTTTGTAGAAGAAGTACCTTCAAATTTGATTTGTCCGACACCTTGATAGTATTCCTTTTTCGTTTGAGTTTGTGACATGCGATTCATCCTCCTCATTTCTGTAATCGTTTTCAGGAATAGAATACATCAAACTTTTTAGTTTGTCTATCGAACAAACTAAGTTTTTTGAATTATCTTTTTGAACTTTTTCACCGTGAGTTGGCTCACAGGTTAATCGGGCGTCAACTCGGGTACAAAGACAGAGACAAGGAGGGAACAATATGGATGTGTTGACATATCGATTTGAAGATGACGGCTCGATCCCGAACAATCCGGATTTCCCGGTGTTGTTGTATCGCGGCGTGTTCGATGAGACGGACGGGATGCAGGCGACGTTCGAACATAACGGTTGGGGCAACAGTTGGGTCAACGGGGTGTTCGATTATCACCATTACCATAGCAACACGCATGAAGTGCTCGGCGTGAAGTCGGGCCGGGCGACCGTCCAACTTGGCGGTGCGACCGGGGACCTCGTCTCGCTTCAAGCAGGAGACGTCTTGATTTTGCCGGCCGGGACGGGACATCGCCGTCTCGAGGCGAGTGAAGACTTCGCCATCGTCGGTGCCTATCCGGAAGGACGCGATTATGACACGTTGACAGGGAAACCGGAAGAACGGCCGGACAGTGTGCAACGGATCGAACGAGTCGACAAACCGGCGACCGATCCCGTCTTTGGGACGACCGGGCCGTTACATGAACAATGGACGAAGGAGGAGATGGCATGAACCGCATTCCACATACATTAATTTTGGCGACACTGAAACAACACGTGGCTGAACTGCCAGACGGGCGTGAAATGAGGGCTCTCGGGCAAGGCACATGGCGCATGGGAGAAGACGAATCGAAACGGGATGCCGAGATCGAGGCGCTCCGGACGGGACTCGACTGCGGGTTGCACGTCATCGATACGGCGGAGATGTACGGGGAAGGGAAATCGGAGTCGCTCGTCGGTGAAGCGATCCAAGACCGGCGGGAAGACGTGTTCCTCGTCTCGAAAGTGTATCCGCATAACGCCGGGGGCGACAAACTCGTCCAAGCTTGTGACGCGACGCTCGAACGGCTCGGCACCGATTACCTCGACTTATATCTCCTGCATTGGCGCGGGAACATCCCGCTCGAGGAGACGGTCGACGGGCTCGAACAGTTGAAGGCGGACGGTAAAATCCGAGCGTGGGGTGTCTCGAACTTTGATGTCGACGACATGAAAGAACTGCTCGCCTTGCCGAAAGGGAAACATTGCGCGGTCAACCAAGTGCTCTATCACCTCGGCAGCCGCGGCGTCGAATACGACTTGTTGCCGTTTTTACAGGAGCAAGGAATCCCGATGATGGCTTACGCCCCGCTCGCCGAAGGCAGCGACGTGAAAGAGAAAGTCTTCAACGACGAGACGGTGAACCGGATCGCCGAGGCGTACAGTGCGACACCGGCCCAAATCTTGCTCGCGTGGACGGTGCGGAGCGGAAACGTCATCGCTATCCCGAAAGCGGGGCAGAAAGCGCACGTCGAAGAGAACGGCGCGGCGTTGCTCCTCAACTTGACCGAGGATGACTTTAATGCGCTTGACGAGGCGTTCCCGCCACCGAGCCAAAAAGAACCATTAGATGTGATTTGAAGACACAGGTGGGCTCACGGGCTCACCTGTTGTTGCGTCTTGACCTCGGAGAAGATGAAATGTGTGACGGTCTGGGCGTAAGGGATGGCCGCATCGATGAACTGCTCGGCCTCGGCGAACGTCGCGAATTGCATCTTCAGCATATAGCAGGCGCTCCCGGAGATGCGATAACAGAATGACACGTTCGACTGCTGACCCAAAAACTGAGTGAACGCCTCATAGTTCCCGTTCTTCACGGTCGCCTCGATGAGACATTGAATCGGTCGACCAAGCAATTCATGATCGATATCAATCGTGTAGCCTTTGATGACGCCAAATGACTCGAGTCGGCGGACGCGTTCGCCGACGGACGGAGCCGATAAATTGATGCGGCGCCCGAGTTCGCTCATCGAGAGGCGGCTGTCGTTTGTTAGTTCATGTAAGAGGAGACGGTCGATATCGTCGATTTTTAGCATGAAATGAATTCTCCTTTTTTTCGTATTATATGGCATGTATTGTACCTGGATTCCGTTATGAATGAAATGGGAAACGTCATGGGCACCTTCTATACTTATATACAGGAGGTGTTGAAATGAGTCGAATCCAACCAGCTGTCATCGGAAAGACACCGTTCGAACGATTGCTCGGGCATGACGAGGGTGTGATGCGACAGTGGTCCATGCTCGGAGACATGTTAACGGGCGAGGGGAGACTGTCCGCCGAGCTGAAAGAGCAGGTACGACGGACGCTCGCCCAACAGAACGGCTGTGACTACTGCCAGGCGAAAGGAAAGCCTGAACCGCATATGTTCGACGAACGGACGGCACTCGCCGTCGGGTTCGCCGATGTGTTTTTACAACTGAAAGGCGACACGCCGGCCTCGTCGATCCGTGTGCTCCAAGACGTCTTCACAGATGCCGAGATCAGTGAACTTTGCGCTTTTATCGCCTTCATGACGGCCTCGCA
The DNA here is from genome assembly GCF_018618075.1 of Exiguobacterium sp. s5. Lineage (NCBI taxonomy): Bacteria > Bacillati > Bacillota > Bacilli > Caryophanales > Exiguobacterium > Exiguobacterium sp. s5. Next base: position 614,866 of record NZ_JACSLK010000001.1, read on the forward strand.
ATACGTCGGCGCCATGCTCGGGCTGGAACGAGAAAACCCACTCACGCTGATGTGAGTGGGTTCGTTTTAGTTCGCGAGCGGGTGTTTCAATAGATAGTCTTCAATCTGTCCGACCGTCTGTTTCAATACGCCGTCCTCGAACGGTGACTTGAGGCCGGCCAATTCGACGAGCTCGAGGAACGAGCGGCTGCCGCCGGCTTGGCAGAGCGTGAGGTAATCGCTCCACGCCGCCTCACGGTCCTCATGCATGCGCACCCAGAACTGGAAGGCGCACACTTGCGCGAGCGTGTAGTCGATATAGTAGAACGGGCTCTGGAAGATGTGTCCTTGTTGGTGCCACCAAGCGCCTGACTCGAGGTAGTCGTTCGTCTCATAGTCACGGTGCGGCAAGTACACCTTCTCAAGGTCACGCCATGCCTGGCGCCGCTCAGCGACCGTCATGTCAGGGTTGCGGTAGACGACGTGCTGGAACTCGTCGACGAGGACGCCGTACGGGAGGAACGTGATGCTTCCTGCCAAGTGATTGAACTTGTATTTGTCGACTTGATCGCCGAAGAACAGTTCCATCCATGGCCAGCAGAAGAACTCCATCGACATCGAGTGGATCTCACACGCCTCGTATGTCGGGAACGCGTATTCTGGCGTCGTCAAATGACGGCTCTCGTACACTTGGAAGGCGTGACCGACCTCGTGCGTGAGCACGTCGATATCGCCGGCCGTCCCGTTGAAGTTCGAGAAGATGAACGGCAGACTTTCCGACGGGAGGTACGTGCAGTAACCGCCGCCGGCCTTGCCCGGTTTCGCCGTCAAGTCGAGGGCGCCGCGCTGTTGCATGAATTGGAAGAACTCGTCCGTCTCTTTTGAGAGTTCACGATACATCGTGTTCCCGCCTTCGATGATGAACGCCTCGTCGCCCTGTGGCGTCGCGTTGCCGTCTGGGAAGACGAACGACTCGTCGTAGTACGTGAGCGAATCGACATCGATCCGTTTCGCCTGCTTCTCTTTTAACGTCGTCGCGAGCGGGACGATGACGTCGCGCACTTGTTTGCGGAAGTTGTCGACGTTCGACTCGTCATAGCCGACGCGTTGCATCCGGGCGTAACCGAGCTCGACGAACGACGGGAAGCCGAGCGCGTGCGCGATGTCGGTCCGGACGCGGACGAGTTCGCCGTAGATGCGGTCGAGTTCGTCCCCGTTGTCGGCCAGATATGTATAACGGGCCTCGGATGCCGCTTTTCGTACCAAACGGTCAGGGGATTGTAGATACGGGCCGAACTGGGACAAGTTGAGCGTCTTGCCGTCGAATTCGATTTGGGCCGCCGACATGACTTTCTGATAGGCGGTCGCCAATCGGTTCTCTTCCTGCAGTTTCGGGATGAGCGACTCCTCGAACGTCTTGAGTGCACGCTCGGCGAGTTCGAACAACTGGCTGCCCCATTCCTGTTCGAGTTGGCTGCGCAGGTCGTGCTCGGTCAAGACGCGATAATACGCTTGGACCTCTTTCTCGTAAACCGGTAACGCATCGTCAAAGAACGTCTGCTCAGCCTCGTAGAACGCATCACGCGTATCGATCGAGTGGCGGATTGCGACGAGTTGACTTTGCGTCTCGAACGCGTTCCGTTCCTGGTTGATTTGGCGAATCAATTCGTTCGCCTCTTCGAGTGTGCTCGCTTGTTGCAATTCGACTGAATAGTCCGACAATCGGCTGTTCAAAGCGTCCAAGTCGGGCCGTTCATATGACAATTTTGTGAAAGTCGTCATTGTAAGCGCCTCCATCATGTGAAATTTTTATAAAGTGTAAAAAGGGCTTGCAAAAGCGATTGCACACTCGTATTCTTACGATGTGTAAACGAATTCGCACTACCTTATTACAACTATACCGTTTATAGGGTAGGGATTGAAGAGGAAGCTTTTCGGGTATAAAAGCTAAGACTTTGATTAACAGAACATGTTGGAGGGATTAAGCTATGGGATTCTTTAAAAAACTATTTGGTGGTAAAGAAGAACAACTTAACGCGGTTTCACCGCTTACAGGGAAGGTCATTGACATCACGAACGTTCCTGACCAAGTGTTCTCGCAAAAAATGATGGGTGACGGCATCGCCGTCGAACCGACAGACGGCAAAGTCGTCTCGCCAGTCAACGGTACAATCGCGACTGTCTTCCCGACAAAACACGCGATTGGAATCAACGCTGACAACGGTGCAGAGTACTTGATTCACATCGGTCTCGACACGGTCAACCTTAAAGGTGAAGGCTTCGAAACGCACGTGACAGAAGGTCAAGCCGTCAAAGCTGGCGACACGCTCGTCACGTTCGACCTCGACTTCATCAAAGCGAACGCGCCGTCGACGATCACACCGGTGATTATCACGAACCACGACAGCTTCGGCGTGAACAAACTCGTTGCTGAAGGCGACACGGTCACAGCCGGTTCTACAGAAGTCGTCGAATTGACGAAAAAATAAGTTGAACATTTTACTCGGAGGCGTATGCTTCCGAGTATTTTTTTATGGATTCGGGAACTATACTAAAAAGAGAGGGGGAGAGAGACATGGATGGAAAAAACGCACCGTACCGGGGTTATGGGGATCGGATTCGAATATTACGTGAGCGGGCCGGCATCTCGGTCGAGGCACTCGCCGACCGCATCGGCGTCGCCCCGTACTTTATTCGCCGGACCGAACTGAGTGAAGTCTACCCGACGATGCCTTACATAGAGGCGCTCGCCGAGGCGCTCAAGATCGACGCGAACTATTTGGCCCGCCATATTTGGACGGGCGAGTCGCTCAAAGTGCTCATGAAAGGGACGGTCCCAGAACTTGAACAAATGAAGCTCGCCTACGATGAGGCGATGCACGGCAAGTCGACCGAGGACATGCAGCGGCAGCTCGAGGCGCGGATGCGCATCTTCGACCTCATGCATGAGGAAGAACTCCGTCGCATCTTCGCCGAGGACGAGGAACCGACGTCACATCATGCGCTCGAGGCGCTCGTCGATGCTGTGCTCGACCTGGGACGCTCGCACGAACCGACGCATCGGATCGTGCCGTTCGCCCGCTATATCGAGCAGCTCGTACCGGACCAGTTCGTCGACAACTCGTTCCAATACACGGAGTTCGGGGTCGTCGATAAATCGTATAAATTGCAGTGAACAACACGGACTAAAAGTTCGTGTTTTTTTAATTTAGTTAGGGAGGAGGTACAGATATGGAGATGGTGGAAACAATGAAAAGCTCTAGGGAGCAATTAGGTAAAAGTTATCGAAGTGCGGATAGTGAATTTAGAGACTTGATGTTTTATGGACAGAAATTAAGCAAACGAGAGAAAATGATGCTATCTCTTAAACTTGATGAACTACTTGATGCGTCGATGTTATATCATCAGCAAATTGGAAAGGAACAGAGCAAAGGATAAATACAAAAGGAGCCAAGACACATTGTCTTGGCTCCTTTTGTCGATATTAACGCGCCATGCGCGAGTCATATCTTACTTTCGGTCGTGTCCCGGCAAGTAGGAAGCCGAGCACGATGTTGAGAATCGTGAGCACCCAACCGACGTAACCGAACGTATAGGCGAGGCTCGCGAGCATCGTCTGCCAGTCGAGTAAGGACGCGGCGTCACCACGAACGGTGAAGCGGATCGCGGTGAATCCGATGAGCGTCGTCGTCGTGATCAAGATGCCGATCCACGCGCCGCCGAACCGCGACGTCTCTGGACGCCGGCTGACCGGATACCAAAAAGCGAGCGTCCCGAGGAACGTGCTTCCCGCGTATGCGAGCAAGATTTGCCACAGCGCATCGGCGTCCAAGAAGACGGTATAACAGATGAACGTCGTGAGCGTCGTCATGAAAGTAAAGATTAAAGCTGCGAGTAATCGTGATCGCATTGTTCGTTTCCTCCTCATTTTGCACATTCTTTAGAGTATACGAAAACGAAAATGCTGTAAACGTTATTGTCGATTCTGTAATATTTGTCGCCATTGTTTAATCGCGTTGTTGCCGTAGAATAGGACGCCGCCGCGATAAAATTTCGAACCGACCCACAAAATCACACCGATTGTGGCAATCATGATGCCAATCGACAACGCGACTTCCCATACCGGCACATCGACGAGCATGACACGAAGGAACATGAGCATCGGCGTGAAGAACGGGACGTACGACAAAATCGTGACGATTGGTGCTTCCGGGTTGTTCAAGCCGAACATGGCGGCGAGGAACCCGGCGACGAGCAGCATGATGACCGGCATCGTCATCTGTTGCGACTCTTCGACCCGGCTGACGAGTGAGCCGAGTACGGCGAACATGGCCGCATAGAGCAGATAGCCGAGCGTGAAGAACGTCAACAGATAGACGACGGCGCGGACGTTGCCGGCGTTATCGATGACCGACTGGGCCATCTCGTTGCTGCGGGCGCTGAAGTACCCGAAGCCGAGGAAAATCGCGATTTGAAGCAACGCGAGCGTCCCGATGGCCGAGATTTTGGCGAGCATGTGCGTCACCGGATGCGTCGTCGAGATGATTAGCTCCATGACGCGTGACGACTTCTCGGTCGTGACCTCGGTCGAAATCATCGAGCCGTACGTGATGATTGAGACGTAGAGTAACATGAGCATGACGTAGACGAACGCGAACGACGAGAACAGCTCGTCCGAGTTTTCTCCGCCGCGGCCGAGATATGATTCTTCGACCGTGACAGGCTCATTCAATGCCGCGAGGACGGCCGGATCGATGTTCGACGTCTCGATCAGTTCGGCGTTCCGAATTTCGCGGAGTGCCGTCTGGAGGACCGTCGTGAAGTCCGGTTCTGGACGTTCCGATAGAACGCGGGCCGAATCGCCCTCGATGAAAGCGACAATCTCATAATCCCCATTGTCGAGACCAGCACGCGCCTCGGACTCGGAAATCGCGGCCGATTCGATGTCTTCATAACCGAGCGACTGCATGAGCGTCGTCAGGTCGTTGTTTTCAGTGACGAGGATGGCTTGGGCCTGGTCGGTATCCTCAAAGTTCGCGAGCAGACGGTCGATGTTCGTGAAGCCGAGGATGAACAAGATCGTTAAAATCGTCGAGATGAGGAACGCCTTTGAGCGCAGCTTCGAGCGTAACGTGAACGAGTAAAGTGGTCCGAAGTTATGAAACATGTTGACCGACCTCCTTGATGAAGATGTCGTTTAATGAGACGGGTTGGCGCATGAACGTCTTGACGGTGGCGCCGTTCGAGACGAGGGCCCCGAGCACCGCATCACTGTCTTCAAATGAGTCGAGTCGGACGAAAAGACCATCTTTATGCGACTCGATCGCCCGAACGACCGGGAGGGCTTGGAGCACGTCAGGTCGGTCCGTCTCGATAAAGAGCACCGGTTCAGCGTAACGTTCCTTGATCGTCGGAACGTCGCCGCTGACGACCGCGCGGCCGCCTTTCAAGATGCCGATGTGTTGGCACAGCTCCTCGACGTGCTCCATCCGGTGGCTCGAGAAGACGATCGTCGTCCCAGCGTCGCGGAGGGCGAGCACTTCACGTTTCAAGATCTCGACGTTGACCGGGTCGAGCCCGCTGAACGGTTCATCGAGGATGAGCAGCTCCGGGTTGTGGAGCAGGGCGGCCACGAGTTGAATCTTCTGCTGGTTCCCTTTGGACAGTTGTTCGACGCGCATCGTCTCATACTGCGGGATTTCGAGTCGTTCGAGCCATGACTTGACCGCCCGTTTCGCCTCGGCTTGGCGCATTCCTTTCAAGCTTGCTAGAAAGACGAGCTGGTCCCGGACGGGTGACTTCGGATAAAGGCCCCGTTCTTCCGGCAGATAGCCGACGATGCGGTGGTCGACTTTTCGGCCGTCCCAGAGGATCGTCCCGTCACTCGGTTTTAGAATGTCGAGAATCATGCGGAACGTCGTCGTCTTCCCAGCCCCGTTCGCCCCGAGCAGGCCAAACATCTCGCCTTTCGGGACGTGGAAGCTCAAGTCGTCGACAGCGGTGAAGTCACCGAACTGTTTTGACACACGATCGATTTGTAACGTCATATATGTACCTCCTTATAGGTGTCTACTATTAGCGTACGCCATATTGAGCAAAAAGTTTCACATTTCTTCGAAAATGATTTATCTTGAAATCAAGATAATAAAAAGGAGGACATGAGATGACGAAGCAATCAGCGGGTATCCATCACATCTCGGCGATGGTGAAAGACCCACAACGCACATTAGACTTTTACGGGAATGTCCTCGGACTCCGGTTCGTCAAACAGACGGTCAACTTCGATGACCCGGGCACGTACCATTTCTACTTTGGGGACGAGCAAGGGTCACCGGGGACGGTCATCACGTTCTTCCCGATTCCAGGGGTCGGCAAAGGCAGCGTCGGCAGCGGACAAGTCGGGGTCACGGCTTATCTCGTCCCGGAAGACAGTCTCTTGTTTTGGGAGAAACGATTGAACGACCATGGCGTCGGCACGGTCGCGACCGAACGGTTCGGCGAGCCGTCGCTCTTGTTTGAAGACCCGGACGGACTCGTCGTCGAGCTCGTCGCCCGGGCGAGTTCGAAACAGACGAGTTGGGTCGTGCCGGGCGTGACAGCAGCTGAAGCGATCACCGGTTTTGCCGGGGCGACGCTGTTGTCGAAAGACCCTGAGGCGACGGTCCGCTTGTTGACGGGACTGTTTGGCTTTGAGGCGGTAGGGGAAGATTCAGAATGGATTCGCCTACAAGCCTCTGCCGACTACGGCAACGTCATCGACGTGAAAAAGACCATCCTGCCGAACGGGGTGCCCGGTTCGGGGACGGTCCATCATATCGCGTGGCGTATTGGCGACGGGGAAGACTACACGACGTGGCAAGACGCCATCTTCGAGCTCGGGCTCCGTCCGACCGAAGTGAAGGAGCGCCATTACTTCCGCTCGGTCTACTTCCATGACGCCGGCCGAATTCTACATGAACTGGCGACCGATGCGCCCGGCTTTTTGATTGATGAGAGTTTGGAGGGCCTCGGCTCGACGCTCCAGCTCCCGGCATGGTTCGAACAAGACCGTGACGCGATCACCCGTACGTTACCGACAATTACAATCCCGAGAGGAGACATGACATGATACATCAATTCATTCAAGGCACGACCGAGACGACACTCGTTTTATTGCACGGCACAGGAGGGACGGAGCAGGACTTGATTCCGCTCGCACGAAGATTCGCTCCCGAGGCGAACATTTTGACGCTCCGAGGGGACGTGCTTGAGAACGGCATGTCCCGCTTCTTCCGGCGTCATGCGGAAGGGGTCCTTGACCTAGAGGACTTGAAGCAGCAGACGGAACGGTTCTTGACGTTCTTGGATGATGCGGCGGCGGAGTATGGCATCGACCGCGACCAGATGATCCCGCTCGGCTATTCGAACGGGGCCAACTTGATCGGATCGGCGCTTTACCGGAAGAATGCGTTCCACGCATCACTTTTGTTCCACCCGATGGTGCCCGACCGTTCACTCACATTGCCAGACCTTACGGGGGCGAACGTGTTCATCTCGGCCGGGGAGCGTGACCCGATTTGCCCGAAAACAGAAACAGAAGAGCTCACATCGACGCTCCGAAGTGCCGGAGCGGACGTTGAACTCTTCTATCACGAAGGCGGGCACGAGCTGCGTATGGAAGAAGTTGAGGCAGCGCAGACCTGGCTGGCGCCGTATCTCGGTTAAGCCATCTTCTTCGGTTTCGATGGTCTCGAGTAGACGACGAGCACACCACGATCAATCAAATAGGCGGCGAACAGACGTTTTGCCTCTTCAGAACGGACAGTTCGGTCGATTTGGATATACAATCGGCCGAGTTTTTTTTGTGACGTGCGGGTCAATAACCAGATGGAGTCGAGCGTGTACTGCCAGCTACGGAGCGTGTCGGCTCCGATGTACATGTATCGGTTCGATGTGCGTTCGAGCAGGTAGTTGAGCCACCAGACGTCACGCGCGAGTTTCATGGCGACACCGATGAAGAACGAAAGGAACACAAAGGACAGCACGGACAGAATCGGATGGATGGCGGTGAATCGTTCCCGGATTGGTTCGAAGGCGACGATGAGCAGTCCGACGGAAAAGGCGCCGGTGAACCACCAAAATCCGAAGTTAGAGAATGAACGTTTCGGGTCATGTACCATGTGGTGACGGTTACGAATGACGGAAGCCATTCTCCACACCTCCTTTTATTAGAATATTCTGATTATTTGGTAAGACTACTATACTATACTGTACCCACTCTCGTCTATTTGAATACGCTTGAAACATGCTGTCGGATGAAGATTTCTTGACGTTTCGGCTTGCGAAGGGCAAATCCGGGGAATGATGACAGTGACGTCATCATTTTTTTGTGGAAACGTAATTTCACCCGTTCAAAAAATCGGCTATGATGAATGAGGCAAAAAATGAAGCGAGGGAATTGGATGAAGAAGATGAAGGTGGGCGAGTTGCGGGCCGAGCTCAAGCAATTCGACCAAAACGAGTTGATTGAGCTCATCGTCGGTCTGTATAAACAGCACGCAGACGTGAAGACGACGTTGAACCGTTATTTCAGCGAAGGCTTCGAAGCTGAAGAGATGCTTCGGCTCATCAAAGAGATTGTCCGACTAGGGGACAAGGGAACGAATCGTTTTTTGATGAACTTTAACATGTTGCGTGAAGGGGCGGCCATCGTCAAAGAAGCAGAACGTTTCACGGATCCGGTGCTCACGGAACGGGTGCGCATCTTCTATCTCACTTATTTTGGCGGATATGTCGCGGAAGCTGGACAGCTGCTCGAAACGCAGGCTCCTCGCGAACTCGAGGTGTTCTTTACGCAGTTTGAAAAGATTATGCGGTGCGCTCAGGAAAACCCCGGATTGCTGTTGCCACTCGAAGACGAAGTGGGGGAGATGCTCGAGGAGTTTCCAATTGAACGGAAGAAAGAAACGATTGCTTTTTGGAATCGTCAAAAAGAATTGGCTAAACAACAATATTGATTTATAGAACTTGAGGGAATATCATGCGAAATCATTGGTACGATAATATTAAAGGCGTGCTCGTCTTACTCGTCGTGTTCGGTCACTTGTTGACCGATGTGCGCGGTGCTTATGACGACATCTTGCCGAAATGGGTCTATTTATTCTTATACACGTTCCACATGCCGTTATTCATTATGCTGAGCGGTTACTTCTTCCGGGAGAACCGCTATTTGCGCGTCATCCAGCTGTTCGTCGTCTACGTCATCTGGCAAGTGATCCTCGGCTCATGGTTTGCCTTCACCGAGGGCATCCCGCTCTTGTCGCTCGAGAACCCGGGACTGATTCTATTGAAGCCGTATTGGGCGCTCTGGTACTTGATGGCGATCATCATCTGGTACGTCATCACCCCGTATGTGACCCAGTTGAAAGGATACGTGCTGTACGCGCTCCTATTCGCGCTCTTGTTCGGCTTCCAAGCTGAATCGACCGGGTTCTTCGCCCTGCGGAAAGTCATCATGTTCTATCCGTTCTTCTTGATCGGGAACTGGATGAGCGCGCGGAACACGATGAACTTCTTCGAACTGCCGAAGCGGGCCGAGCAACGGAACCGGTATCGGATCGGTGGATTCGCCGTCTTCACGACGCTCACGCTCGGGCTACTCGCCTCGATGAGTCTTCAGAGCGAGAGCGCGTTCTATCATATCGGCAACTTGTTCAAGTTCCGGTTCGCCTATGAGACGGCGGTGCCGGAGGCGATCTGGAGCGGGCCGTTCGCCTTCTTGATCGTCTATACGGTATCGATCCTCATGGCGATCAGTTTCGCACTCATCATCCCGGGGCGCGAGCTACCGGTCATCACTCGGGCCGGAAAGTACAGTCTCTACATTTATTTGGTGCACGTCTTCCTCGTCGTCGCCTGGAAGGCGTTCGTGCCGGCCGGGTTCATGCCGACGTCATGGCTCCAATTGCTCGTCTTGTTCGGTGTCGCCTTCTTGATCGTCCTATTGATCATCAGTCCGCCGGTCGTCAAGCTATTGAAGCCGCTCGTCGAGATCGACGTCCGCCGTGCCCAAGATGTGAAAGATGCAAAACCGTAAACCCTTTTCTAAACGGACGTTTTCCGCTACACTTTATAAAGGGAAGCGAAACTAGAGTTAAGGAAGTGACACCATGCCATACGAAAATGGAATGCATAGCACAGAAGGAGACGTCAACGTCTCACGTCACGTCGTCGAAATGATCGCCGCAGTCGCGGTCAAAGAGACGAAACACGTGTCGTTCACGCAAGAAGATACGAAACTGTCGGAGCGTGCGCTCATGAAGCACGTCAAAGTCGACGAATCGTCAGAAGGCGTCACGATCAACTTGTCGCTCTACATCGCTTACGGTCAATCGATCGTCAAGACGGTGACAGCCGTACAAGAACGCATCACGCAAGACATGGATACGATGCTCGCGATGACACCGCTATCGGTCAACGTGAAAGTCGTCGGCATCCAGTTGTAAGCAGTGGGAGAGGCGAATGCTTCTCCTGCTTTTTTATTTTTTTGCGAAAGCGGTTGCATGATGATGGCTTTTTCATTTATAATAGAAATCGAACAAGTGCAACCGTTTGCATCAATGACCAATCGTGCAACGGGTACTTGTCAAGTTCCCTTAATGTAGTCTGACGACAGAAACATTAGAAGGAAAGGCGGAAAGCATGTATGTCGACGATTGAAGCAGTCATTTTTGATTTGGACGGTGTCATCACTGACACCGCGGAGTACCATTACCTCGCTTGGAAACAACTCGGAGAAGAGCTCGATATTCCGTTTGACCGCGAGTTCAATGAGACGCTAAAAGGCGTGAGTCGGACGGACTCGCTCGAGCGCATCCTCGCGCTCGGTGGGAGACAGGACGATTTCACACCGGATGAAAAAGCGGAACTCGCACAGAAGAAGAACGAGCATTACGTTGAACTCATTCGACACATCTCTTCAGACGATTTGTTGCCGGGCATCATTTCATTCCTCGATGAAATCAAAGAGGCTGGTCTCAAAATCGGAATGGCCTCGGCTTCTAAAAACGCATTCGCGGTCGTAGACGCACTTGGTGTCCGTCATTACTTCGATCACATTGTCGATGCAGCAACTGTCGCCGAATCGAAACCACATCCCGAAGTGTTTTTGAAGGCTGCCTCTGCCCTTGGCGTGAAACCCGAACATGCCATCGGTGTTGAAGACGCAGCCGCAGGCGTGACTGCAATCAAAGCGGCAAACATGTTTGCTGTCGCCGTCGGGGAAGAATCGATGCTTGGTCATGCAGACCTCATCGTCGCTTCGACCGACGAACTCTCGCTCGCACGCATCCTCGAACGCGTCGGCGCGTAAAGACTACGATCATCTTCCGTGAGATGACGACTGCCCCGAACAGTCGTCATCTTTTTTGTGTTGGGTCAAAAGACCTAAATAGATAAAAGTGCCTAAAAACAGATGACAAGCACATTACAAAACCGTTACACTTTTAATTGGGAATAAGTAATAACTGGCAATAATTGATGAAATTGGGTAATGGGGAACATCAATTAAGTGTAGAGGAGGACTTGTGCATGGAATCTACGGACGTCAATGAGAATATCTATCGGGAACTGATGGAGATCGAAGAGTCATATCGTCAGTTGCAACGCCGGGCGGAATACTTGATTTCAGAGTTGAACCGAAACAAGCGCGAAGAGGAATCACTCCTCGATCCGGCGAAACGACTGCGCCCGCGTCGCGTCAATCAACGTTATCCGCTCGAGGTCTACGTCCATCAGGTAACAGACCTGTTGAAAGAACGGAAGACGATGAGCGTGCGGGACATCCAAATGGAGCTCGAATTGCGCTATCGACATCACATTAGCAATATTTACCAATTGATGGTGAAAATCGAATCGGTCAATCCTGACATCAAAAAGATTGGCCGCGGCTTGTATACATACGAGGCCACGGATGAAGTGACGACGCATCCGGCCCACGCCTGAACGTGACCCGACGAGACGACCTCGTCGGGATTTTTTCGTTGTAACATTTCTGATACGTCTCGCCTCAAGGGAAATATGCTATAATTCGCCAGAGTCTATTTTTTTATGAGAGAGGAACGTTGGCCCATGCTATGGATTGCCATGTTGGTCAGTTTTGTGATGGCCATCTTGATCACGCCGCTCGTTCGCCGGTTTGCTTTTCTGATCGGAGCGGTCGATCACCCGAACGCCCGAAAAGTACATTTACGGACGATGCCACGGATCGGCGGCCTCGCCATCTTCATCGCTTTTTTCATCGGCTACGCCTTGTTGCTGCCGACGAGTCGATATAACGATGCCATCTTGATCGGGGCGGTCGTCATCATCTTGACCGGCTTCATCGACGACCGGTTCCAGTTGACGGCCCGCGTCAAGCTGATGGGGCAGATGATCGCGACGGTCATCGTCTTGAACGCCGGTATGCGCATCGAATTGATTAACCTCCCGTTCGACCAGCAGCTCTATCTCGGTTCATGGAGCATCCCGGTGACGGTGCTCTGGCTGATTGGGATCACGAACGCGATCAACTTGATTGATGGGCTCGACGGGCTCGCCGCGGGCGTGTCAAGCATCGCCCTCGGGACGATTTCCCTACTCGCCATCATCCAAGGCAACGTCTATTTGACGATGATGGCCTTGTTGCTTCTGGCGAGCACGCTCGGTTTTCTCGTCCATAACTTCTATCCGGCGAAGATTTTCATGGGAGACACCGGGGCGCTCTTCCTCGGTTATATGCTCGCCGTGTTCTCGCTCATCGGGTTCAAGAACGTGACGTTGTTCTCGCTCGTCGTGCCGGTGCTCTTGCTCGGTCTGCCAATCTCGGACACGATCTTCGCGATCGTCCGCCGGCTCGTGCAAGGCCGTCCGCCGATGTCGCCCGATAAGTCGCACATGCATCACCAGTTGATCGACATGGGCTTCACGACACGGCAGGCCGTTCTGCTCATGTACGGGATGACATTCTTCTTCGGCATCGCCTCGATTCTGTTCGCGAAGACGACGATGCTCGGGGCGGTCATCACGTTCGTCATCGTGCTCATCGTCATCGAGCTGATCGTCGAATCGACCGAGTTGATCCATCCGAACTATAAGCCGATCATCCAGACGTCACGACGCCTGCTCGGCCGGCCGAAGGCCTGATGTGACCATATGAAAACGACCGGGGACACGCGTCCCCGGTCGTTTTTTGGTATCAGTACGTCGTCGTCTCGCTGAAACCGTCTTCCGTTTCATTCAAGCCGTCGCCGGTTCCGTTGTCACTTTCTTCCGCCGTCACCGGCAGGCCGAGCTCGCTCTTCAAGAGTGTGCGCTTCTCGCTCAAATCGGCCGGGTCGAGTTCGTAGTAATACACACCGCCGAGCGTCAAGTCACCGCCTGCGAGCGTCTCTTGGTTGAACGAGCGGAGCGACTTCGTATACGGCTGCAGCTGTGACGCCTCGGACAAGGACATATTCGTTCGGATGTTATCGCCGACCGCATTCATGATCCGGTTGAGCTTCGTGAACGAATTGATCGTCGTCGCCTCGTTGATGATGGCCTCGAGCACCTGCTGTTGACGTTTCGCCCGTCCGACGTCACCCTCGGGGTCGTCCTTGCGCATGCGCGCGTAGGCGAGTGCTTCTTTTCCATCTAACATTTGGACGCCGGGTTCGAGCTCGACGTTACCGGTCGCCCGGCCCGAGATTGGGACGAGCACATCGACCTCGACGCCGCCGACCGCATCGACGAGATCCTCGATGCCGTCAAAGTTGATCGTCGCGTAGTAGTCGATCGGAATGTCGAACAGCTTCTCGACCGTCGCGATCGTCGTGTCGATGCCGCCGTAGGCGTAGGCGTGGTTGATCTTGTCTTTGAACTCGCCGTCCGTCGTCACGATGTCGACGTATGAGTCGCGCGGGATGCTGACGAGCGTCACTTGGCGCGATTCCTTGTTGAACGTCGCCACCATGAGCGAGTCGGTCCGTCCTTCCTCGAGCGAGGCACCGCCATCGACGCCGGCGAGTAGGACGGAGAAGTGATCTTTCGTCAGGTCGACCGTCTCTTCCCGACGGTCCGACTTGTCACCTCGTGTCAGCTCGCTGTTCGTGTTCTCCGCCGTCTCGTTCGCCTTAAAGACGAAGTAGCCGAAGGCCGACCCGCCAATCAACAGGACGAGGCCGAGCACGAGCAGGACGATCTTCCACACGGGGCGTTTCTTGCGGGAGTCTTGTTCCATGTCGTCTCCTCATTTCATTCGTTTCCTTTAGTATACGTGACCTACCGCACAAAATCACGTTCGATGATGCGCTGGTCCTGGGTCTCGAGTCCCCCTTGACCGTTCGTCAAATCGACGAGCCATGCCATCGCGGCCTCGGTCTCTTCGACCGGAACCGAGATGTGGAACGTGACGGTGTCCGCGTAGACGATGTCGTCGAGGAGGTACGACGATTGCCGCAGTTCGTTCTCGACCTTGCCGATCCAGCCGTAATCGACCGTGAGCGTCAAGCGTTGCATCGGGATGCGCTCGACGATGCCGACCGCGTCGAGCCCTTCGCTCACCGTGCCGCCGTATGCGCGAATCAGTCCGCCACCGCCGAGCTTGATGCCGCCGAAGTAGCGGGTGACGACGACGACCGTGTCTTTCAACTCGCGTTTCCGGAGCACCTCGAGCATCGGCAGCCCGGCCGTCCCGCTCGGCTCGCCGTCATCGTTTGCTTTTTGGAACTCGTTCCGTTCGCCGATGATATAGGCCGAACAGTTGTGATTGGCGCTCCAATGGGCCTTTTTGATGGCTTGGATGAACGACTGTGCCTCTGCTTCAGAGGTGACCCGTTTGAAGTGGGCGATAAATTTTGACTTTTGAATGACGACCTCGTATTCTCCGTCTTGTTTTATAGTATAATTTTGTTCAGTAGACATTTCTGAAAATTCTCCTTTCTATTTTTGAATATTTTTTTTAAAATTCAAGTAGGCGTCAACGCCTGGTGCGGCGAATGGGAAGGAGAGCCTCCATTTTTTACTGTAAACGAACGTTCCGCAGTCGATAATAGGAATAGATGAAGACTTACTACCGAATTATTAGGGGATGGCATCGTGAATCATATTACCGATCGTACAGCTTTAGAACATATCATAACAAATATGATTGATACGGTGACGGAAAGTAAAGAGGAGATCGTCCGGATTACCGAGAGTTCGGCCAACGAGTATTCGTTGATTCAAAACGAACTGAAAGAGTTGACGCAAAAGATCGAGTTTTATATCGAGGAGTCGGAACGGCTCGACCTGCTCGTGAAAGCGGCGAAGAACAAACTCGTCCAAGTGAGCAAGAAGTTTCATATACATAGCGAGCAAGAGATTCGAGAGGCGTATGAACGCGCCAATCAAATGCAGCTCGAACGCTTCCTCATCCAAAAAGAAGAGATGGCCGGCCAGCAGCGTCGCAACGACCTCGAACGTCGCCTGCTCGTCCTCGAGGACACGATCGAACGGGCCGACAAACTCGTCAGCCGCGTCTCCGTCGTGCTGAACTTCCTTCGGGACGACCTGCAGCAAGAGTACTCCGACATGATGAAGAAGCAAGAGATGGCGATCAGCGTCTTCGAGGCGGCCGAACGGGAACGGCGCCACCTCGCCCGTGAGATGCACGACGGACCGGCGCAATCGCTTGCTCACATCTTGATTCGGGCCGATTTGATCGAGAAGACGTTCGACAAGCGCGGGAAAGACGAGGCGTTCGCCGAACTGCACGAGCTGAAACGCCTCATCCGCGGCGCGCTCGTCGACGTCCGGCGGCTCATCTATGACCTTCGTCCGATGTCACTTGACGACCTCGGCTTCTTGCCGACGCTCGAGCGATACCTCCATCAGACCGAGGAATATACGACCATCAAGACACGGCTCAACTACCGGGGGTCTCGGGCCCGATTGCCTGAGAAACTGGAGATCAACGTGTTCCGGCTCGTCCAAGAGGCCGTCCAAAACGCGATCAAACACTCGAAGACGGCGGAGATCATCGTCAACGTCGAGCAAGCGCACGACGCGATACATATTCATGTACGGGACCATGGGGTCGGATTCGTGCCGAGCACGATTGGCGAGGAGTCATTCGGAATCGTTGGGATGCGGGAACGGATCGAGCTTGTGAACGGAAGCATGACCATTGATTCGGAAGTCGGCAAAGGGACGGTCGTCCGCATGTCGATTCCAATCACGTAAGACAAGAACAAGGGGGAGTATCCAGATGGAACAATTACAAACACGCATCGCGATCGTGGATGACCATGAGCTGTTTCGAGAAGGCTTGAAACGGATCTTTGATTTAGAGGATGAATTCACGGTCGTCGCCGAAGGACGGACCGGCACCGAGGCGATTCGCATCGCCGCCGACCACAAACCAGAGATCTTGATTCTTGATATCAACATGCCTGAACTGAACGGGATCGAGGCGACGAAACAGTTGTCGGTGCTGTCACCGGAGACGCGTGTCCTCATCCTGTCGATTCATGACGACGAGTCGTACATCACGCATGCGCTCGAAGCGGGCGCATCGGGCTTCCTGCTCAAAGAAGTGGCTTCGACCGAGCTCATCTCGGCGGTCCGTTCGGTCGCGAAAGACGGGGCGTACCTGCACCCGAAAGTGACGACGAACGTCTTGAAGGAATACCGTCGCTTGCTCCAATTCAAAGGGGAGCAGGCCGGCCGTAACGTCGAGAATCGCACGGACGATCCGGTCTACCAATTGTTGTCGCGCCGTGAAGTCGAAGTGTTGCACTTGCTCGCCGAGGGCCGCTCGAACCGCGACATCAGCGACATGCTGTTCATCAGTGAGAAGACGGTCAAGAACCATGTCTCGTCAGTGCTTCGTAAGATGGAAGTGAACGACCGGACACAAGCCGTCGTCGACGCCATCCGCCGCGGATGGGTTGAGATTTGACCTCTACCGATGCAATACATCGTTTTTATGCTACAATATGGAATGGAATCCACATTCAATTGGAAAACGAAACGATGTAAAGTGAGGATATAGCATGGGAAACATAGCCATTTTGACCGACAGTACTGCCTATTTGCCGGCCGAATTTTGTGAGCGGCACGACATCCACGTCGCCCCGCTCAGCGTGATCTTTGACGGGGAGTCATTCCGCGAAGCCGTCGACATCACGACCGAGGCGTTTTATGACCGGATCGAGGCAGGGAACTTGCCGACGACTTCCCAACCGAGCATCGGGGAAACGATCGAATTGATTGAACGTTTGCCGGACGAGGTGACGGATGTGATCGCGATCACCCTCTCGAGCGGGATCAGCGGCACGTACCAGTCGATGATCGCCTTGAACGGTATGGTCGACGTCAACGTCCACGCGTTCGATTCGGAGATCTCATGTATGCCTCAAGCGTTCCTCGTCGAAGAAGCGATCCATCTGCGCGACGCAGGTGCGTCGGCACAGGAGATCATGGCTCACCTTGAAAAGATGCGCGAGTTGATTCGTGCGTACTTTGTCGTCGATGACCTCGACCACCTCCAACGAGGCGGACGACTCAGCGCGGCACAGGCGCTCGTCGGATCGTTCCTTCAAATCAAGCCGGTGTTGCATTTCCAAGACCGGTTGATCGTCCCGTTCGAAAAGATTCGGACGTACAAGAAGGCGGTCCGCCGCATCGAAGAGATGATGGAACAATCGATCGAGGGCGACGGTGCAGGCTACTGTATCGGCATCATCCACGCCAATTGCCCGGACCGTCAGGCCGAGGAGATCGCATCGATGAAACAGAATTTTCCACAGGCCCATGTCACGGGCGGTCATTTCGGACCGGTCATCGGGACACACCTTGGACCTGGTGCGATCGGCATCACGTGGTATCGCCGCGAGTGGTAAACAAAAGACGGCCATCCGGTCGTCTTTTTCGATAGAGAGGAGTGAGCCTGTGGCCAAATATCGTCAAATCTATGAGCGCCTCGCCGAGCGGATGAAGACCGGGGAATATGCGGCGGAGTCGAAGCTGCCATCCGAGACCGAGCTCATGCATGAGTATGAGGCGAGCCGAGGCACGGTCCGGAAAGCGCTCGACCTGCTCCAAGAGCACGGGTACGTCCGGAAGCATCACGGGAAAGGCGTCTTCGTGCTCCGGCGCGACCAAATCGAGTTCCAATTCAACGGCATCGTCAGCTTCTCGGAAGTGTACGCTTCCTTGCTCGGCCGCTCGATCCAGACGTCGGTCGCCTCGTTCGAGGACATCGAGGCGCCGACTTGGCTCGCCGACCGGATGAACCTTGACCCGGGGACGCGGATGTACCGAATCGAACGGGTCCGGAACTTCGACGGGGAGGACGTCATCCTAGACGTGAACTATTTCGTCAAAGACCTCGTTCCGGGACTGACGGAAGAAATCGCCGCCCGCTCGATTTATGAGTACGTCGAGCATGAGCTCGGGCTCCAGATCAGTTACGCCAAGCGGAAGATCGCGGCCGAGGATGTGACCGAGCTCGACCGGATGAGGCTCGACCTCCACGATTACGAGTATGTCATCGTCATCACGAACGACACGTTCCTCTATGAGGGCAGACAGTTCGAGTATACCGAGTCCCGCCACCGGCTCGACAAGTTTCAGTTCAGTGACGTGGCGCGCCGCTAGTGCCCCTTCTTTCGAAGGGGTCTTTTTTTTTTCGTTTTGAATCGAGGGGAGAGGGAACAAAAATAGTGAACGCCTGTCACGAATTTGTCACGCATAACTTATATAGATAAGTTGTTGACAGAACTCGTCTATATAAGTTAAACTTTGTTTGTACTCATAAGTAACCGTTTTCAACAAACGCTTTCAAACAAAGGAGGCCAACAAATATGAAGGCAGATTATCGTCAAATCGCCGCGGATATCCTTGAAGCCATCGGGGGCAAGGATAACGTCGACAAAGCGGCACACTGTGTCACGCGGCTCCGTCTTTCGTTGAAAGACCAGTCGCTCGTCAATGAAGCAAAAGTGAAAGAAGCTGATCTCGTCAAAGGGGCATTCGAAAACTCGGGTGTCTATCAAGTCGTCATCGGGGCCGGTGACGTCGAACGCGTCTACGCCGAATTCATCAAACTCGCCGGGCTCGAAGCGGCGACGGTCGCCGAGGTCAAATCGGCCGGCGGCAAGAAGATGAACCCGCTCCAAAAACTCGTCAAAGTGTTCTCGGACGTGTTCATGCCGATCATCCCGGCCATCATCGTCGCCGGTCTATTGATGGGGATCAACAACTTGCTCGCGTCGGAAGGGCTGTTCGTCGATGATGCGACGCTGATCGAGGCGTACCCGAACCTGCAAGGACTCTGGGACCTGATCAACATGATGGCGAACACGGCATTCGTCTTCCTCCCGGCGCTCGTCGGTTGGTCGGCGACGAAACGGTTCGGCGGCAGCGAAGTGCTCGGGATCGTCATGGGTCTCTTGCTCGTCCACCCGGACCTCTTGAACGCCTGGGGTTATGGGCAGGCGGCGCTTGAAGGCGACGTCCCGACATTCAACATCCTCGGCTTGTTCGAAATCGAGAAAGTCGGCTATCAGGGTCAGATTCTTCCGATTTTGGCAGCGGCCTTCATCTTGAGCCATATTGAGATGTTTTTGAAAAAACACGTCCCGAACGCGATTCAATTGCTCGTCGTACCGATCACGACCATCGTCGTCACCGGTTTCCTCGCGCTCGCGATCGTCGGACCGGTCACACGCGGAATCGGGAACGTCATCGCGACGAGCCTCGTCAACGTGTTCGAAGTCGTACCGGTCGTCGGTGCGCTCTTGTTCGGATTGTTCTACGCACCGCTCGTCGTCACGGGGATGCACCACTTGTTCATCGCGATCGACCTTCAGCTCATCGCGGAAACGGGCGGTACGTTCATCTGGCCGATGCTCGCCTTGTCGAACATCGCCCAAGGCTCGGCTGCACTTGCCATGTTCTTCGTCTATAAGCACAACGCGAAACAAAAGAGTATGGCGTCGACATCAGCCATCTCGGCTTACTTCGGGATCACCGAGCCGGCCATGTTCGGGGTGAACTTGCCGAACAAGTTCCCGTTCTACTCGGCGATGATCGGGTCGGCGATTGCCGCCGTCTTCATCACCTTGAACGACGTCCAAGCGATTGGAATCGGGGTCGGAGGTCTACCTGGCTTCCTCTCCATCTTCACTGATAAGATCTTACTCTTCATCGTCGGGATGATCATCGCGATCGTCGTGCCGTTCGCGCTCACATTCGTCTTGTCGAAGCGCTATATGAAGAAAGGTGAAATCGAAGAAAATAAAGTAGCATAAGAAGATGACTGACAAGGGGAGGGACGGAGGTTCTTCCCCTTTTCCTGTACAAATGAAAACTCTTACAAAAGGAGACTACACCTATGACACCATCAAACTGGCGCAAATCTGTCGTCTATCAAATCTACCCGAAAAGCTTCTATAGCCCGGAAGGCAATGCCACCGGCTCGATCAAAGGCGTGACGGCCAAGCTCGACTATTTGGCCGAGCTCGGCATCGAATACATCTGGATGACGCCGGTGTACAAGTCACCACAAAACGACAACGGCTATGACGTCAGCGACTATTACGCGATCGACCCCTCGTACGGGACGATGGATGACCTCGATGAGCTCGTCCGTGAGGCCGAGGCGCGCGGCATCGGGCTCATGATGGACATCGTCGTCAACCACTCGTCGACCGAGCATGAGTGGTTCCAGAAGTCGCTCGCCGGCGACGAACGCTACCGCGACTATTACATCTGGCGCGACGAGCCGACGAACTGGGAGTCGAAGTTCGGCGGCAACGCCTGGAAGTATGACGAGAAGAGCGGACAGTATTACCTCCACTTGTTCGACGTGACCCAGGCCGACCTCAACTGGGAGAACGAGCAGATGCGCGAGGACGTCTATGAGATGATGCGCTTCTGGCGTGACAAGGGCATCAAAGGGTTCCGCCTCGACGTCATCAACTTGATCTCGAAGCAGCAGGACTTCCCGGAAGACGACTCGGACGGCCGCAAGTTCTATACGGACGGGCCGCGTATCCATGAATATTTGAAAGAGATGAACCGCGAGGTGTTCGACGGACATGATGTCATCACGGTCGGCGAGATGTCGTCGACGACGCTTGACCATTGCGTCCGTTACTCGAGCCCGGACGAACGCGAGCTCAGCATGACGTTCAGCTTCCATCACTTGAAAGTCGACTATCCGAACGGCGAGAAGTTCGTCGCTGCCCCGTTCGACTTCATCCAATTGAAAGACATCATGTCGACGTGGCAGGAAGGGATGCACGGCAAGGGGTGGAACGCCATCTTCTGGTGCAACCATGACCAGCCGCGCGTCGTCAGCCGGTTCGGCAACGACACCGACCATCGCGTCGAGAGCGCGAAGATGCTCGCGACCGTGCTCCATGGCCTCCAAGGGACGCCGTACATTTATCAAGGCGAGGAGATCGGCATGACGAACCCGGGCTTCGACTCGCTCGACGAGTATCGTGACATCGAGACGCTCAACGCCTATAACTTGAAGCGCGAACAGGGTGTGTCACATGAGGATATGATGGCCGCCATCAAACAGAAGTCGCGCGACAACTCGCGGACGCCGATGCAGTGGGACGCGACGCCGCACGCCGGCTTCACGAGCGGGACGCCGTGGATCAATGTGGCGCCGAACTATCCGGACGTCAACGTCGAGACGGCGCTCGACGACCCGAACTCGGTGTTCTACCACTACAAGAACTTGATCTCGCTCCGCAAAGAGTTCGACGTGTTGACGGACGGGGACTACACGCTCCTCACACCGGACGCGCTCGATGTCTGGGCGTACACGCGGAAGACGGCAGACGAGGAAGTGCTCGTCGTCGCCAACTTCTACGGCCCTGAGACGACGTATGAGATCCCGGCAGGTTTCACGCAGGCCGAGGTCGTCAGCCACAACTATGACGTGCCGCAGCTCGACGGGACGACGTTGTCGCTCCGGGCGTATGAGGCGATCATGTTCTACAAACGGAACGTATAACGAGAAAACTCGCCAGACGAAAAATCGTCTGGCGAGTTTTTTGATTATAGGTGTTAGTCGAAGGCGTCGCGTCGGTCCAATGACCGTGAGACGTTCGCGACATCCCCGATATTGTCGTCCACGACGTCTCCGGCTCGAGTGACGCGCACCCACAACTCAGCTTCGGCATGGGACGGGGACGCGAACAATACGTAATACTTCGCATCGTACAGGGATAAGTACGTCACGTCGGTCATGACGAGTTCCATCTCGGGATACGTCGTGTCGACATACGTTTCGGCTGCTCGGACGGCTCGTTGTTCGGCCGCCTCACTGCCGTTCAGCACATACCACACCCACCAACCGAGACAGAACACGGCCATCATTCCGAGTACGGTCAAGACGTTATGAAGCGGTCGTTTGTGCATCGGACACCTGCTTTCCAATTATTGGGCTACGCTTAGTATAAAAGAGATGTTGCACCGTTCGCCTCGGTCGTAAGTCGCAAATGGCTCAGGTTCCGTACGGGAATGGTGACGCTACATGCTGACAACGCCTCATGTCCGGCGGCTTCTCACATGATATCCTCATTCAAAAAGGACTGATTGTATTGGGACAACTCATCATCGCTCCGACCGGCACGCCCGCCATCCGCTTCGGCATCTGTCAACGCTGTCTGAGCGCGGACACCCGCTCGTTCACGTGCCACCACGGTGCGTGCCGCTATTGCCGGAATTGCCTCCATCTCGGCCGTGTCTGTCAGTGCGACCGTCTCGGGGAAGAAGACATCACGACACCGGTCGAACCGACGGAACTCGTCATGCCGTTCGAGCTGTCGGCCGACCAGCAACACATTAGCTGGCAGTTGCTCGCCTGGTGGGAATCTCGGACGAGCGGGCTCGTCCATGCCGTCTGCGGGGCCGGGAAGACGGAGATGACATTCCCGGTCATCGCGCGCGTCGTCAATGAAGGGAAGCGTGTCCTCATTGTCTCGCCGCGCCGTGACGTCGCCATCGAATGGGTCGACCGGCTCGAGGCCGCCTTCTCCGTCCCGGTCACCCGGCGCTACGGGGGCGGGGATAAGGACACGATTGGGATGATCACGGTCGCGACGGCGCCGCTGCTCGTGAACTTACGACATGTGTTCGATTACGTCCTCGTCGATGAGTCTGATGCCTTCCCGTTCGCCTTCGATTTGGCACTTTGGTGGACACTACGCCGCGCCGGGAAAGGCCTGTTCTTGTTTGTGACGGCGACGCCGACCGTCTGGCAGCGCCAGTTCCCGACCGTGCATCTATCGCGTCGCTATCACGGCCACGACTTGCCGGTGCCGCGACTCGTGCGTGAGACGGGGCAAGCCATCCTCAACTTCTGTCGGCAATACGAGGGGTCCCCACGTTTGCTGTTCGTCCCGACGAAGCCGGACCTTGCCCGATACAGGGAGCTGCTTGAGACAAACGGCTTCCCCTGCAAAGCCGTCTCGGCCGATACGGACGAGCGGACGGATACGCTCGAATGGCTCGAAGCGACGAACGGGATCGTGCTCGCGACGTCGATTTGGGAGCGGGGCATGACCGTGACCGGGGTTCACGTCGCTGTCCTCGACAGCAGCCACGCCTTGTTCTCGTCTCGCGCCCTCGTCCAGATGGCCGGACGGGCTGGTCGGAAACCGACCGCGCCGACCGGGGACGTCGTCTTCTTCTACCACGAGCGCACGTTCCGGCAAGACCGGGCCATCCGCGAGATCGAGGAGGCGAACCGGCGATGAACTGTCTCGTCTGCCGAAAACCGTTCGCTATTCCGTGGAGCCCGGCGACGCTCCTAAACCGGGACTGGGTCTGCCCGGACTGCGAGGGGAGATTGACCCCGATCATCTCGGTCTGCCCGCGCTGCGGCCATCCGACCGAGGACGGGGCGACATGCGACGATTGCGTCCGGTGGCTTGCCCTCGGTCTCGATTTGACCGTCCACTCGCTATATGCATATGACGAGGCGGGTGCGAACTGGCTCCATCGCTATAAATTCGGCGGTGACGTCGTCCTGGCCAACCAGCTGCGCTCAGTACTCCGACAGTTACGAGAACCAGGTGTCGTCTACGTGCCAATCCCGCTCAGTGAGGAGCGGTTGCGGACGCGGCGTTTCAATCAGGCGGAGGTGCTCGCCCGGATGATCGGGCCGACGAAACAGGTGCTCGTGAAAGCCGAGGTTTCAAGTCAGCGTGAACTTGGGAAAGAAGAAAGGCGGCACCGTGCGAACCCGTTCACTGTACAGCGGTTACCGCGCTGTGGCAAAATTGTCCTCGTCGATGACGTCTATACGACCGGGACGACGTTGCATCAAGCGGCGCTCACCCTGCGCCGGGCCGGCGTGGAACAAGTTTCTGCCGTTTGCCTGTTCCGGACGCTAAACAAATCAAAAATGCGTCCGATATAAAGGGCAGAGGTGAATGACTGTGGAAGCAACAACTTGTCAAACATGCGGACGGCTGTTCATGAAACAAAGCCGCTCGCCTTACTGCCCATCCTGCGCGGAAGTCGATTTCCAAAACTTCTTGAAAGTCCGGGACTTCATCCGCGAACCCGCCAACAAACAGACGACGATCGGGGCCCTTGTCGAAGCGACAGGCGTCTCCGAACTTGATATCACGCGATATATCCATGAAGGACGCTTGATCATCAAGGACAACCCGTCCCTGAACATCGCCTGCGTGCGCTGCGGCAATCCGACGAACCAAGGAAAGGTATGCGCGGACTGTCAGACCGACATGCAGCAAGAACTGAAAGGGCTACAAGCCACCGTCACGAAACAAAGCGTTCGCGCTTATCGTTTGGACTAACAACTGAGAAGAGGGGGGACACGTATGCGCATCGATTCTGCAAAGTGGGTACACTTACCGAACACTTATGAGAAGAAAACGCAACCTGAGACGAAGCCCGAGCTGACACGCCAAACGGACCAACTATCGATATCGGCCGAAGCCCGCGCCCGGTTTGAAGAACCGGTGAAACATCCGGAGCGCCTGGAGAAGATTAACGCCTTGAAGGCGGAAATCAACGCCGGGACGTATTCACGGGACGCGCGCGAGATCGCCAAACGCTTTCTACAAGGATGAATGAAAGCGAGGTCCGAGGGAGACCTTCGCATAAATATGATGGCACGGAAGCTGACTAAACAAGGGACACCCTTTCTTTAGTCGGCTCTTTTTTTGGACAAAGGAGAGACTTATGCTCACATTACATACACGGTTACTCGAAATCGCTTATGAAAAAGAACGACTGCTCGTCAACGGGGATATGCCCGCGTTCAGCGAGCTCGTCAAGGAAGAGGCGACGCTCGTCCGACAAATCAAACAAAAAGAGGCGGAACGACTTCAAGGAACGTACATTTTGGACGATGAAGAGAAAGAAGCGTTACGACCGGTCGTCCTCGAGCTGAAACGGCAAAATGAATTAAACGCCGTCTTGCTCGAACAGTCGCTCCGGTATATCGAATGGCATTTGGATATGCTCCTGCCAGAGGCAGATGATTTCACGTACGGTCAACAGGCGCTCGAGACGCGCTCGTTCAGCCGGGATGTATAAGGAGGAAGTTTAATGGGCTCAACATTTATGGGATTAGAGACGGCGCGCCGCAGTTTGACGACGCACCAGTGGGCGCTCCAGGCGACGGGGAACAACGTCGCCAACGCCTCGAACCCGGGTTACTCACGCCAGCGCCTATCGCTCGGCATGACCGAACAGCTCAGCGTCAACTTCGGCGGAACGAAGGCCGGGCAGTTCGGGACGGGTGTCCGCGGGGAGACGCTCGCTCGGATTCGTGACTTGATGATCGACCAGCAATATCGTGACGAATCGGTCAAGAACGCCTACTACGCCACGAAAGAGGCGGCGTTCGGCCGGATGGAGGACATCGTCAATGAACCGTCCGAGACGGGACTCGCCAAATCGCTCGACTTGTTCTGGGCCTCGCTCCAAGACTTGTCGGTCAACCCGGACGACGCCGGCGCGCGGAGCGTCGTGCGCCAACGGGCGATGACGCTCGCGGAGACGTTCAACTACATGTCGTCCTCGCTCCAAAAAGTGCAGGCCGACTTGGCGTCTGAAGGTGACGTCGTCGTCAAGAAAGTGAACGATTTGATGACGAAGATCAGTGAGGTCAACCGTCAAATCGGTGACGCGGAGCCGCTCGGCGTGCTCCCGAACGAACTGTATGACGAGCGTGACCGCTACATGGACGAGCTTGCCCAATATATGGACTTTAAACGCGTCCCGGTCGACTATACGAACGGGGAATCGCGCGGGAACTCACAGAAAGTTGCTGAAGGGCGGATTGACATCGTCGTCACAATCGGTGGCGTCGACCATAAGCTCGTCGATGGGATCAACGGCACGGTCGGCTCGTTCGACGGTCTCGACATGACCGATGCGAGCGGAGCGGACGTGGCCCTCACGCATGCATCGATGCCAAACGGTAAATGGAAAGCGCTCGTCGAGATGTACGGTACGGACACGCCCGAATCAGGCAGCGTGAACGGCGCGTACGCGACGATGTTGAAAGACTTGGACGAGATGGCCGGCCAGTTCGCCTCGGCCTTCAACACAGCCCACAGCAACAACATGGACGCTAAAGGCAACGCCGGGACGGCGAACTTCTTCGAAGGGACGGCGAGCGCCGCGACGATCAAAGTGAGCGACGCCGTCATGAACAACCTCGATTTGATTGCCGCGTCTCAAGACGGCAACATCGGGGACGGCAGCGGGGCACTTGCGTTGGCGAACTTGAAGTCGGCCACGCTCAGCTTCGACGGATCGGTTCAGACAGAGACGTCGATCGGGAAGTACTATCAGAACGTCATCGGGAACATGGCTGTCGCCGCCGACCAGAGCGGACGACTCGCGACCAGCACGTTCGCCCTCATGGCGAGCTCGGACCAGCGCCGCCAGGCAGTGAGCGCCGTCTCGCTCGACGAAGAGATGACGATGATGATTCAATATCAACACGCTTATAACGCGGCGGCCCGAAACATCACGGCCGTCGATGAGATGCTCGACAAAATCATCAACGGCATGGGTGTCGTAGGGAGGTAATGCTTGATGCGAGTCACACAGACGATGCTCACACAGACGAACTTGAAACACTTATCGAGCAGCTATAACAAGCTCGCCCAAGTGCAAGAACAGCTCATCAGCGGGAAACGGATTCAACGGGCTTCGGAAGACCCGGTCGTCGCCATGCAAGGCATGCGCTACCGGACCGAGGTGCGCGAGGTCGACCAGTTCCGCCGCAACGTCAGCGAAGCGACGAGCTGGATGGACTTGACCGACTCGACGTTGAACGAAGTGACGGAGGCCGTCAAACGGATTCGCGAACTGACGACGCAGGCGGCGAACGACACGTACGAGTCTTCGCAACGTCAAATCATTCAGAGTGAGGTCAATCAGTTGATCGAACATATCGGCTCACTCGCGAACGCGAAGTCGGGCGAGAAATATATTTACAACGGCACGAAGACGGACCAACCGCTCGTCGACATGGACGCCTTGAAGGCGTTCCTTGCCGACCCGAACGGGGACGTCAACAGCATCTATCCGGGCGGGGCACCGGCCGCAAGCGGGAAAGTCGCCTTCGAAGTGTCGAAAGGCATCACCGTCCAAGTGAACATGCAGCCGGAGACGGTGTTCGGGAGTGACGTGTTCGCCGGGCTCCACGACCTCGTCTCGAAACTGGCCGATCCGAATACGACCGGTGAGGTTCTTTCGAACGAGCTCGCCGACCTCGACGTGATCGCCCAAAACTTGATCACGGAACGGGCCGAGCTCGGGGCGCGCGCCAACCGGTTGGAGCTCGTCGACAACCGCCTGCAAGAACATGAGATTATCGCCAAGACGATCATGTCTGATAACGAAGACATCGACATCGAAAAAGTCATCATGGAGCTCAAGTCTCACGAGACGGTGCACCGGGCCGCACTATCGGCCGGCGCCCGAATCATTCAACCGACGCTCCTCGACTTCCTCCGGTAAGCGATGAACATCGCCCGGCTTGAGATGCGGCAGACGCAGGCCGCTATCCAAATCACGTCGAACCGGCCCCACCTCGAGATGAGGCAAGGTCGGGCCGATGTGTCGATGACGCAAGGCAAGGTCGAGATGACCCAACAGACGACAGGTGGTACGCTCGAGGTCGACTCGTCGGTCGCGCGTAGTGAAAGCAACCTAAAGGCGGCGCTCGAGCTCGGGCGCCATTTCGGTCAGCTCGGGGAACAGGCGGCCCGGGAAGCGACATCGACCACGGCCAGGGACGGGGACCGGCTCATGCGCATCGAGAACGGCAACCCGATCGCCGCGATGGCTGCTGAGAAGACGAGCGCCCCGTACCCGGTCGTCGACATGGACTTCATGCCGAAATCGCTCGACCGCGTGAAGTTGACGTATACGCCGGCGGATGTCAAAATCGAGTGGAACCTGACGCCGGCACAGATTGATGTATCACTCACCCCGGCCGACATTTCGTTCACGCCATGGACGACGGACATCTCGCTCCGTCAGCAGGCGTCGCTCGAAATGTGGCCGGTCGGTGGCATGTATGATGAGACGCGTTGAAAGTGAGGACAACCCATGTTCATTGAGACAGACTATTTTGGCAAAATCGAAGTAAATGAAGAAGAGACGATCTCGTTCGTCAGCGAGATTCCCGGATTCCCGCACTCGAAGACGTTCACCCTCATCCCGTATGGGGACGAGCTCCCGTTTTGGTCGCTCCAGTCGCTCGAGGACCCGGCCTGTGCCTTCGTCGTGACGAACCCGTTCTGGCACAAGCCGGACTATGCGTTCGAATTGACCGACGGCGCGAAAGAACAGCTCGGCATCGACGAGGCGGAGCACGTCTCGGTATATGCCATCGTGACGCTCCGTGAGCCGTTCGACGCCTCGACGCTTAACTTGAAGGCACCGATCGTCATCGAGACAAAAGAGCGCCGCGGGAAGCAAGTCATCTTGGATGACGTCTACCCGGCCCGGTTCCCGCTCGGCGGTCAGAAAGAAGAGGTGCGCTGATGCTCGTATTGAAACGAAAACAAGGCGAGGCGATCCATATCGGGGACGATGTGACGCTCACCGTGCTCGCCATCGAAGGCGACCAGGTCAAGCTCGGCATCGACGCCCCGCGCCATATCGATATCCATCGCCATGAGGTGTACGTCCAGATGCAAGCCGAGAACGAATCGGCTCGGGACAGCGCCAACTTGATGAAACAGATGATGCAAAACAAGTCGGAGGCGTGAGCTTCCGGCTTTTTAGCTGTCCTAAAATTTGGATAGGGTGACATGCGTCACTTTTGTACGATAGGATAGGGAGAAAGAAACGGCGGGAAAGGACGAGGTAGTTTGGGTCAAGTCATCAATATCTTTTTTATCAATATCAGTATCATCTATCTCGTCTTGTCGCTGACGTTGTACCTCATGCGCCAATTGTTGCCGATCCAGACGGGTTCGCCCTACGCGGTCCGCATCTGGTTCGGTCTCGCCATGGGGCTCGCGGCCGTGCTGTTGACGGTCAACTCGTTCCAAGTCGGAGAGGCACGGGTCGACCTCCGGATAATCCCGCTCGCGCTGTCAGGCGCCTATGCCGGACCGATCGGTGTCGCCGTCACGATGGGGCTGACCCTGCTTGGTCGCTTCGGTCTCGACGGCATGACCGACCAGTTCGTCAGCTCGTTCGGTACGCTCGGCCTGTTTCTCGTCTTGTCGCTCGTGTTGAATCGATTGGTGCTGCGGCGCGGCCACTTATACTCGGCCTATCTCGTCTTCGGGACGGTGCTCGTCTTGTTCCGCATCGCCGGCAACGTCCCGATGCATGCGTTCACGACCGTGTTCTTGCCGTATTTTGCAATCACGTTCCTTGGCGGGTGGATGTGCTACTGGGTCGCGAAACAGATCGAGACGCACTTACGCATGTTCCGGCTCCATACGCAGCGGGCGACGATCGACGAACTGACCGGGCTTCCGAACCGCTATATGACGCTCGAGCGGTTGAACGAGGTCGAGATGTCGGGTCTCCCTTGGGCGCTGTTCGTCATCGACGTCGATCGCTTCAAGCAGTTGAACGATACATATGGACATCGGGCCGGTGACGCGGCGCTTCACCACATCGCCCAAACGTTACAGGCGAACTGTCCGGAGGGCTGCTTCGTCGGCCGTTACGGCGGGGAAGAGTTCTTGATGGTGCTCGAGGACGTCGGAGACGTGAGGTCGATCGCCGACGACATCGTCACCGTCGTCCGGGATACACCGTTCTCATTTGAAGGGACAATGATTTCGATGACGGTATCGCTCGGGGCCTCGCTCGCCGGGGCCGAACCGGGCACCCTCGTGTTCGAACGGGCCGACGCCGCCCTTTATCACGCCAAGACGAGCGGGCGTGACCAAGCTAAAATCGGGTAAATAAAAAATCGGTCCCAAGGGGCCGATTTTTTAGTGGATATTTTTCTTTTTGAACTGGCCGCCCCGGACGTCATGAATATTGCCGATGGCGAGGAACGCCTTCTCGTCATAGTCGTCGAGGATGTCTTTCAGCTTCGTCTCTTCCAATCGGCTGATGACGGTGAAGACGACTTTCTTGCCGTCGCCCGTATAGGCGCCTTCGCCGTGTAGATACGTCACGCCCCGACCGAGCCGGTCCATGATGGCCTGACCGATGTCGTCCGGCGCCGTCGTGATGATCCATGCCGCCTTCGACTGGTCGAGTCCCTCGAGCACGATATCGATCGTCTTGAAGGCGACGAAGTACGTGATGAGCGAGTACATGGCCCGGTCCCAGCTGAAGACGAAGCCCGCCGTCCCGAGGATAAAGATGTTGAAGAACATGACGATCTCGCCGACGGAGAACGGTAACCGGTCCGTGAACGACACGGCCAAAATCTCGGTCCCGTCGAGCGATCCGCCGGCCCGGATGACGAGACCGATGCCGGCCCCGAGCAAGAAGCCGCCGAACACGGTCGACAACAGCAGGTCATCGGTGAACGGCTCGATCGAGTGGAGCAAAATCGTGAAGCCGGACATGAGCATGATGGCGATCAACGTGACGACGGCGAACGTCTTCCCGATTTGACGATAGCCGAAGTAGATGAACGGCAAGTTGAACAGGACGAGCCAGATGGCGAGCTTCGTCTCCGTCAAATACGACGTGATGATTGAGACGCCGACGATGCCGCCGTCGATGATTTGGTTCGGGACGAGGAACGCCTCGAGCCCGATGGCGAAGATGAAGGCACCGATCAACAGGAGCAGCCCCTTGGCGAGGAGTTCGGTTGGTTTGATCGGATTGTGGACACGTTTCAAACGGAGCACTTCCTCCGGGGTCGGGGAAGGCATCGGTGGACGCTGCATCGGGGTTCACTCCCTTTTTTCTTTTTAGTATAGCAAACCTCACACGGAATTTAGTGGATGAGGCAGGAAATCTGACACAAGTTATGGAACACATGGGGATTCGGAAAGGAGAGTACGTATGCGTCCGCTTCTGTTAGGTGTACTCGCCGCCTTGTTTTTTGCGAGCACGTTCGTGTTGAACGAATCGATGCAAGTCGGAGGTGGTCACTGGGCGTACAGTGCCTCGCTCCGCTTCCTGTTCATGATCCCGCTCCTCGCTTTCGTCGTCTACGTCCGGGGCGGGATGACCCGAGTGCACCAGGCGCTCGTCGAACAGCCGGGGCCGTGGCTCGTCTGGGGAACGGTCGGGTTTGGTCTGTTTTACGTCCCGATTTGTCTCGCCGCCGAGGTCGCCCCGCCTTGGCTCATCGCGGGCACTTGGCAAGTGACGATTATCGCCGGGGCACTGTTGTCGCCGCTCTTCCGTCGTGGTGACGGGACGCGGGAACGGATTCCGTGGACAGCGCTCCGTTTCTCTGGACTCATCCTGTTCGGCGTCGTCTTGATGCAAGTCGAGTTCTTTGCTGACTTTGAGCCGCGTTTCCTATGGATTGGGGTGGTGCCGGTATTGATTGCCGCGTTCGCCTATCCGCTCGGCAACCGGAAGATGATGGCCCACACCGACCTCGACGTGTTCGAGCGCATCCTCGGGATGTGTATCGGCTCGCTCCCAATCTGGCTCCTCTTGTTCGGCTACGGGCTGACGACGGGGGCGCCATCGAGCTCGCAATTGACGCAGACGCTTCTCGTCGCACTGTTATCGGGCGTCGTCGCGACGGTACTCTTCTTCAAGGCGACCGACCTCGTCAAACACGACATGGGGAAACTGGCGACGGTCGAGGCGACGCAGGCGCTCGAGGTGTTGTTCGCGCTCATCGGCGAGCTGATTTTTCTCCAAGCGCATCTGCCGTCCGGGCTGTCGCTCGTCGGCATCTCGCTCGTCATGATTGGGGTCGTCTTCCACAGCCGTAGCCAGTTCCGTGTAAAGGAGAAGACGATGCCGGCGGCGAATCGATACGACAAGGAGGGATGAAGATGAAACCGTATGGATTGTTCGGCAAATTGACGGCCGTTCCGGGCGAGCGTGAGATGCTGCTCGCCATCTTGCTCGAGGCGGCCGAGGCGATGGAACGAGAGGCGACGTGTTGCGTGTACCAAGTCGCGGCGTCGCTCGACGACGAGTCGATCGTCGTCTATGAGGTATGGGAGAGTGTCGAGGCGCATCAACAGTCGCTGTCGCTTGAGACGACGCAGACGTTGATCGGACGGGCGAAGCCGATTTTGGCCAACATCGAACGCTTGGCCGTGTTCGAGCCGAGAAGCAAAAACTAAAAAAATCCACGTCCGAGGACGTGGATGGCGGGTCAAGCTTTCGTCAAGCTGCCTTTGACTTTCTCATAAAACTCGTCCATCATCCCGGTACGGCTGCCGAGCTGGCAGATGAGTTCGAGCGTCTCTTTATAGAACTTTTTGACGAGTCCTTTGTTTTTGATCCCGTCCATCGACGCGAGCGTCTTGTCGAGGTTTTGGAGGATCTCTTCGATTTGGTCGTCCGAGTCTGGTTTCACGACCGTCATGTTGTCCGGGATTTTGACGACTTTGTCTTGTTCCTGGTGACGGAACGAGGCACCGAAGCCGAGGTTCTCGATGAACAAGTGCGGCATCACTTTTTGACCGAAGAACTGTTTATGCCACTCCGTCGCTTTCATCGTGTCCATGTCCTGTTTGAACGTGGACGCCGTCGAGACGTACTTTTTAAATAGGTCGGTCATGAACTTCTCGATGACCGGGATTTGAAGGGCGAAGACGTTTTTCAAGAGCGCGTCGAGCTGTGCGCGTGACAATTGTTGTTCGTTTGACATGTCGGTTCCTCTTTTCTATAATGCGATACTTTTATCGTATGGGATTGCGGAACGTGCGTCAACGCATCGCTAAACATTTTTTCAGAATAT
The DNA here is from genome assembly GCF_018618075.1 of Exiguobacterium sp. s5. Lineage (NCBI taxonomy): Bacteria > Bacillati > Bacillota > Bacilli > Caryophanales > Exiguobacterium > Exiguobacterium sp. s5. The sequence continues at coordinate 648,212 of NZ_JACSLK010000001.1, forward strand.
TTAATGATTTAAGGACATTTTGTGCGATAATCGTCTCATGGCAAGACTAAAGAGGAGTGAATCCACATGAACAAAACAATGAAATGGGCCGTCGCGCTCGGCGTGACGGGTGCCCTCGTCGCAACGGTAGGTGTCGTCTCGTCCCGGGGACGGACTGACGATACGACGCAGACGATCCGTGACCGTGAGCTCGGTTATGAGATCATTCTCCCGTCGAAAATCGTCGAGGCGATTGAGCGTGGGGACGTCTATATCGAGAAGGCGCAGGACGTCGTCGATGTCGGCGATCAGAACAGCTACGGCACGTTCGATCTCTACTATAACGTCGAGGACGGCGACGACCAGTTGTTGTTCCATTTGGACTTGATTGACCGTGAACTATCGGAAGCGGCGTTCGCGGAGGAAGTCGGCTACGGCAACTACCTCGGAGCGAGCGACAAGACGTTCTTCTGGGTCGAACCGACCGAGGCCGTCCCGGGTGCCGAGGCGCACACGGATGAGATCGCGGAGCTGCTTGAGACGCTTCCGGAGCTCGAGTTCCGTACGTTATGAGCCTGCCCGCTACGGCGGGCTTTTTCGGTTATGCTACAATATGACGTGAGGTGATCACATGAATTGGACAGTAGAAGAAGTGAGACAAGCAGAACAGGTGGCGGCGCTCGAGGCAGCGGTCAATGCATTTGACAAGATTGACGTGAAACTCGGACATGTGGCGGTCGGTCAGAACGACTACGCCGTCTATGACAATGATACGCTCGTCGGGTATATGGTGCTTTTCCCATATCTCCCGAACGAGTATGAAGTGAATGCGCTCGTGCATCCGGACTACCGGAAGCAAGGTGTCTTCACGGCACTCTTTGAAACGGCGAAACAGGATGCGAAACAGAACGGTTGTGAGGCGTTCACGTTCGTCATCGACCGCAAATCGAAGGACGGTAAGGCGGTCATCGATCGTCTTGGCGCGGCGTATCAGTTCTCGGAATACAACTTGGTGCTCAAAAAAGCCGAGCTGTTCTTGAAGCCGGACGAGGTGTCGCTCCGAGAGGCGACCGATGCCGACCGTCCGCTCATCATCGAGACGCTCTCTGAAGCGTTCGGCGATCCGCTCGACGTGACGGAGAACATCTATCAACAAATCGACACACCGGACCGCGTGACGTACATCGGTGAAGTCGACGGTCGTCCGGTCGGAATCATCCGTGCCCTGCTTGCCGGTGAAGATGCCGGCAGCATCCACGCGTTCGGCGTCAAGGCGGACGAGCAAGGCAAGGGATACGGCACGAAGATGTTGAAACAGATGGTCCAGCAACTGTTCCGCATGGGCCGGACGAAACTCGAGCTCGACGTCGAGACGGAAAACAAGGCCGCGCTCGAGATTTACAAGCGGGCCGGGTTCGCTGAAAACGGCGGCTATGAGTTTTATCTATTAGAACTGTGAGGTGAGACAAATGGTTCGAAATTTGAAATGGATGGGTGCCGCCTTTGAGGCGCTGCTCGGCATCCCGGCGCTCGGTGGGTTGTTCATCATCAGCATGGGCTACACACCGCTCGGGTTCATGCTCGTGTTCCACATCGTGGTGCTCGTCTTGTCGATCACGCGGCTGAAGCGGATTTCGGTTGGACCGATTGTCGGCATCACGGCGTCGGTGCTCGGGTTCATCCCGTTCCTCGGCATGATGCTGCACTGGGCGGCCGCGCTCGCACTCGCAATCGACGCGCTTTTGACACCGCGCGAACAGGTGCACATGACAAAAGAAGACGACCGATTTTGAATTGAACGCTCTCGGAGACGGGGGCGTTTTTTCATTGACCAAAACTTCAACTGAAAACGCTATACAAAAGCTGGCAATCGGACGATATAGTAGGTGATGAATTACACAGAGGAGGAACTTATAGTGAAGCTATTCAAAAACTTTACGACCCAACTGCTCGCTTGGATTTTGGTCACATCCTTTATCACGGGCGGAGCGGTCGGCTGGATCACGCTCTTATTGCTCACGGAGCTTGAGATGGCGAAAGGACAGGTCATGCTCGTCGGGACGGCCGTGGCCTTGCTCATCTCAGGTTTAGGTGGAGCTGTCATCTACTTGATCGCCCGTCGTCCGCTCAAGGCGATCGAGTCGGCGTCGGATAAGGCGGTCGAGGTCGGTAATGGCGATTTGACGGTCGTATTCGCGAGCGAGACGACGACAGACCGGTCGGAGATGGGACGTCTGCTACTGTCGATGGACAACATGGTCGGACACCTGAGGGAACAAGGGACGAACATGCGCTACACGGCGGACCAGCTCACCGGTTCGGCGCAAGAGATCGCGGCAGCGGTCCAAGAAGGGAATGTCGCCGGCGAGAACATTCGCCAAGCGATGGACGCCTTGAACAAGATGCTCGAAGATAACGTCAATGCGACGTACAGTTCAATGGACCTACTCGGTGCCGTCGCCCGGACGATGGAGAACATTCGTCAAGAGATGGGTTCTGCGCTCGAATCAGCGAGTGAGATGCAACAAGAGGCGGAGAGCGGCAAAGGGCTTGCTTCGTCGTCGGTCGATGCGATGCATGCGATTGCTGGCAAAGTAGAGCAGTCGTCGACGCTCAACAGCAAATTGACAGAGATGACAGGCGAAATCTCGCGTATCACGGACGTCATCAGCGACATCTCGGCGCAGACGAACTTGCTCGCCTTGAACGCGTCGATCGAAGCGGCACGCGCCGGCGAACATGGACGCGGCTTCGCGGTCGTCGCGGCCGAGGTCAAGAAGCTAGCCGAACAGACGGCGAACTCGACGCAAGAGATCACGGATTTGATTGTCGACGTCAAACGTTTGGTCGGCGACACGTCGTCATCGATGGCGAACGTGAAAGCGGAAGTGGAGACGGGCGTCGGTCTCGTCGAGAAGGCGGGCGGTGCGTTCGCATCAATCCACAACTCGGCGAACGAAGTGTACAGCCACGTCCATTCGGTCGATGCGCTCTTGGATGAGTCGCGCGGACAGATCGACTCGGTCGTCACGAACTCGGCCGGAATTGTCGGCATGGTCGAAGAGGCGTCACGCTATGCGACAGAAGTCACGTCAGCGGCGAGCCAACAAGCGGCGAGTCTCGGTGAAGTGAACGGCGCGATGACGGAACTCGTTCGTGTCGCGGAGAGTTTGCAGAATGAGACGGAGCAAGTGAAGGTAGAAGTGTAAGGAGGGGCGGCCCAGTGATGGGTCGTTTTTCTATGAAAGAGAGTTCGGAAAAGATTTATGGCGTATACTTAGCATATTCGTGAGTGAGGGGTGACCAGGGTGGAGAAATTTAGCGTTGGCAAGGTAAACGAGTTAACCGTCGAGAAGATGAATGAATTACTCGATTGGACATATGAGAAGTCGTTGAATGGTGTCCCGACCATGGATACGGCGTATCAACTTGCTGAGGAGTACACGAGAAAGTATGGTGTTGAAAAAGGGATTGATCGCTTGATTACGACGCAGTTGGCCGCATGCGGGACGAGCGGCTTCTTGGCGGGAGTGAGCGGTCTGATTCTCATGCCGGTCGCAATCCCAGCGAATGTCGGGTCGGTCCTCTATATTCAAATGCGTATGATTGCTACGATTGCTGTCATGCGAGGGTATGACTTGAAGGATGATCAAATCCGGACGTTCGTCTACATCGCGTTGACTGGAAAGGCAGCTGGAGAGGTGATGAGAAAAGCCGGAGTTGAAGTCGGGAAGAAATTGACCGTCAATATGATTAAGAAGATTCCTGGATCGACCATCACAAAAATTAATCAGAAGGTCGGATTTCGCTTGTTGACGAAGTTTGGGAGTACCGGTGTGGTTAACCTAGGTAAGATGGTTCCGCTTGTTGGAGGGGTCATCGGCGGCGCATATGATGCGACGACGACAAAAGTAATTGCGAAGGCAGCGAAAGAATTGTTTGAAGAATTGACACCTGAAGTGGTAACTATAACTGAATAATGAGAGTAGAGCATATGCGGAAGCATTCGTTTTTTATTGTTGAAGGGCTTGTGAAAAAAGGAAGTTAAAAGATTCGGGCTGTGCCGGAACTGAAATGCGAGATCTCTTTTTGTACACGGAATGAGAAGAAGTACACAGTTTGAGAATAAATTTGTCAAAAACACTAAACAGATTCGAGATGACTCCGATATAGAGTATGGAAACGATAAAACGTTCCAACTAATACAAGGTGAGGGGCCGGCCTAAGCCTTGTATGCTCGGACAAATGGATTTGGAAGAGCGGAAAAAACTCAAACCTATGGAGGGAAATTACAATGATTATTAACAACAATATGAATGCTATGGGCGCACACCGCAACATGGCCTTTAACACTGCGCAAACAGGAAAAGCGATGGAGAAATTGTCTTCAGGTCTTCGCATCAACCGTGCTGGTGACGATGCAGCTGGTCTTGCAATCTCTGAAAAAATGCGTGGACAAATTCGAGGACTGGATATGGCTTCGAAGAATGCTCAAGATGGAATTTCTTTAATTCAAACAGCTGAAGGTGCTTTGAATGAAACGCACTCAATTCTTCAACGTATGCGTGAATTATCAGTACAATCATCAAATGATACGAACACTGATGCTGACCGTACAGAAATGCAAAAAGAAATTAATCAACTTACGCAGGAAATTGATAGAATTGGTGAAAATACAGAATTTAACACTAAAAAGTTACTAAATGGTAGTGCAGGTGTTGATATTACAGCTTCTAATACTACGGTTAAGAATGTTACAGGTACTGCCGATACTAAAGCTGGTGTAATCAATTTGACGGCCGCCAATACTACATTGGCATCTAAAGCTTCACATACGGATGCAACGTCTACAGGTCTTGCAGATGCTACAACAGCTATCGGTGCAGCAAGCACACTTGAAATTAATGGAACAACATTTAGTTTCGCAGCGACTGATACAGTTCAAGATGTTTTAGATGTGATAAATGAAAAGGCAACTGCAACAGGTGTTAATGCAGAATGGGCAAGCGGAACAGGTTTCTCTTTTGAATCTGTAGCTGAAGGTTCATCAGCAAAAATTGAATTCGGAACTGGAACAGGAACATTTGCAGGGACAACTGCAACTAACAATTCTACAGGAACCGATGCAGTAGTCGACCTAACTGAATTGGGAGGTTCTTACAACGCTACCGGTAACAAAGTGACTGTCACTAGTGGAGATCGTAAAGGACTTGAATTCACGTTAACTGCGGATGCAGACGTAAGTATTACTGTTAACTCAAACAATGCTCTAAAATTACAAATTGGAGCAAATGCTGGCCAAGATATTAGTGTGAGCATCAATGATATGCGAGCAAGCTCACTTGGCGTTGCAAATGTTGACGTTACTAATCAAGGTTCTGCAAGTGCAGCAGTTACCACTATTAATAATGCGATTGAAACTGTATCAGCCGAACGTTCTAAGATGGGCGCAACTCAAAACCGTCTTGAACATACAATTAACAACTTAAATGTAGGTGCTGAAAATCTTCAAGCTGCTGAATCACGTATCCGTGATGTAGACATGGCGAAAGAGATGATGAACTTCACGAAGAACAACATCCTTAACCAAGCTGCGCAAGCAATGATGGCTCAATCTAAATCTCAACCAGAAGCGGTTCTTCAACTTCTTCGGTAAGATTTTCGGGCGTCTTATCTGGTAACGGATAAGAGTACCACTGGGTGAATTGCTGGGACTCCTTAGAGCCCTCCTTACGACAACGTGACTGGAAACGGTGAGCGTGAGCGTTCTGAAAAAAGGATGGGATTGGACAATCAGCAGCCAAGCATCTGTCAGGAAACTGTGATGAAGGTTCAACGACTAGGATGTACGACCTACCGACTTCACGTCAATGGTTATGAGATCCGTACCTCGACAACGGCGAGGGAAGTGCCCAGCCCCTATTTTACAATAACTTATTCTTTATACTGAGATTGTAAAAGGGTGAAGATATAGTCTGGTCCATATTGAAAAATGTGGGTATCTGCAAGCAAACCAACAGCCTCAAGCTGTACTTCAATTGCTCCGTTAATATAGCGATTGATTATTTAAAAGTTATACTAAAAACCGTGAAGCTATGCTTCACGGTTTTTCACGTCTCGCCATTTATAAACGACTGACCAGTATGTTCGTTTGAGTCGATAGGCGATTTCTAAATCAGTAATTCCTTGGAGTTTCCACTCAATCAACGAAGTTACTTCATCAGCTGTGTAGGGACGAGCAGGAACAGAGACCCTCACTGTGTAATCAGGATGTATCAATTTGTTTTGTTCAATCTCAGAGGCAAGACGTGCTTCCCAATCTAGTTTATATGCGAATGCTGGTAACTCTATAAGATAGGGAGACAAAAGATCAAGGATTTGAAACGTATCGATCACTTTGGTCGTTTTAAGATAGTATCCCGTTCCGCTTGGAGTACCTGAAGTTCTGACATTAACATTGAAGCGTTCAAATAAGAATCGGGCTAGCTGTTCTAGTTGCTCTTTTGAGAATGCTTGTAAATACAAGGCGATATGCGGTGTGAATTGAATCTCTTTTTTGCGATGATTAAATCGTTTGCTGAGTAGAAGTGAACCATCATCAAGATAAAGAGTGAGTAAAAATGCGGTATGATGCACGCCATCGAGTAGTTCGAACGGAATGTGCTTTTTGTTGTTTGGATAGAAGAGCGGGAACAAACTTGTCATGAGAGGAATTGAACGTGATACTAGATTGTCGCCGCGTAAGTAAAATAAGTCTGGAAGTTTGCTCTGTTTCCATTGCCGATAACTTAATTGCCCCATACTAAAATGCTCTCGATAACTGTTGTTAATACGGCGATCGTACGGATAACATTTCGTAATCTCTCCATCGCCTAAAATACTCGCTAGTAAGATTGCGACTTGCTCGTCTGTCAGTCCTCCCCAATCCATTACGTCTCATCTCCTCATTTTAAAAATCATTACTGAATATATTCCCGATTATGTCAAAAGACCTGAAACATTAAATTGTACCGTTGGAAAAATACATATTCTTTAGTTCACTCACATGACTAGAATCAGTTAATAAGAAATTGTTCTTTTCAGAGATACAGATAACATTTCGATAAACTGCTACAAAATATGGGGAAACATGTCGATATAGTAAACGAGAACAATTAGTAAATGAGGAGCAGAAGCTTATGAATCCGATCATTTCTGAAGTAAGGCTTCACTTGCCATCTTCTGTCTTGCCGTATGAACAAACGAAAAACGTGTTCGTCGAAGCGAATCAAAAAGCGTTAGCTGACGAAGGGATTGTCATTCTCCCGACGCCTCAACACGTGACAAAGTTAGAAGCGGCTGTCGAGAAGGCGAATCTTATACTAGAACAACAACGTACCGGTTTAAAGTTTATGAAACATGAAAAATTGAACGACTATTATATTCAAATTGTGGACACAAACAACGAAGTAATCCGCGAAATCCCAAGTAAGAAGTCACTTGATTTCTTCGCGGCATTCATGGAGTTCAATCAACTTTTCGATGAACGTGTATAAAGGAGGTACCTCATGACGACACCTATCCGATTTGGCGGACTTGCCAGTGGAATTGATACCGATACAATTATCAAACAATTGATGCAGGCTGAGCGTATGCCAGTCGATAAGCTTGAACAAAAAAAACAAACGACTGAGTGGAAGCGCGATGCTTATCGCGAGATTAACCGCTCACTCATGACGCTTCGTAATAGCGCGGTCGACCTCATGTTCAGCCGAAACTTCTATGCGAAAACGGCAAGCACGTCGGATGCGTCGAAAGTATCCGTTGTAGCGGGACCTTCTAATGGGAACACCGCGATTCGCATCGAGTCGGTATCTGATTTGGCGACAGCTGCCACATTGACAGCGACTCCGCTGACTAGTGCGAATGGACCGGTGACACGAACGACAAAAGTATCGAACTTATCACTTCAAGCAACGTCTCGAACGGTAACGCTTGATACAGCCTCGAAAGAATGGTCATTAACACCTCCTCCGAAATCAGGAAGTTTGGTGCTAAGTGATGCGAGTGATATTCCGTTCGTGAATGGAAGTTACGCTGTAGACGCGAGTGGGAAAGTGACGATGACGGACGGCTCAGATATTCCGGCTGGTACGAAGGCAATCTTCACTTCTGGATATGAACTTAACTTGCGGACTGTCAAAGACGGCGATATGCAAAAAATTCAAGTCGCAGAAGATGCAACAGTGGATAACTTGATTTCTGCTCTAAATGGAAAAGACACAGGTATTTCAGTATTTTTTGAGCCTAACTCAGGGAAATTAGCCCTAACGCAAAAACAGACAGGGGCAAATGCGGTCATTGAATTCGATACCACATCGCAAGCGGCTCTTGGGATTGCGGCTGGTGATGCGTCTAAAGCTGGAACCGATTCACGATTCGTCGTCAACGGCATCCCTATGACACAGAGCTCAAACACAGTTACCATTGACAACATGACGGTCACGTTAAAATCACAATTTGTTGCGGCTGACGGCCCGGTCACTTTATCCGCCGCCACCGACACACAAAAAATCTTTGATAACATCAAAGGCTTTGTCGATAAATACAATGAGACGATTGATCTCATGAACAAAAAAACGCGAGAAGAACGATTCCGTTCGTTCGCGCCGCTTACGCAAGCGCAGCGGGATGAACTGTCTGAAGATGAAATCAAGAAGTGGGAAGAAAAAGCGATGAGCGGGATGCTTCGTGGCGATACAATCGTCCGCGGGGCGATGGATACGCTCCGTGGGAACTGGTCTAGCACGAGCGTATCGACGAACGATGCGGATTTGCAGCAACTCTTCCAAATCGGCCTTGCAACTGGTTCTGATTTTACGAACGGCGGAAAAATCGAGCTAAACGAAGAAAAGCTTAAAGCTGCCATCGAAAAAGACCCGGAACAAGTGTATCAATTGTTCACGAACGCAGAGAGTGGATTACTTCCACAAATCCGTGATGCTGCGACGAACTCACGTGCTTCTATTACTCGAATCGCTGGTACCGAGGGGTCAGGTGCTCCGACATACTCGATGGGACGTGAAATGACAGATATAGACGACAGGATCAAGAGATTAAATGACTTGTTAATCGATAAAGAAAACGCCTATTACCGTCGCTTTGCAGCGATGGAGACGGCGATGAACCAGGCGAACTCACAAGCCGCCTCACTGCAACAGTTCTTAGGCGGAGGCATGTAAGAGGAGGAATTTAAATGGTAGCCAATCCATATGCAGCATATCAAAACAATGCGGTCACGACCGCGAACCCACAAGAACTGACGCTCATGCTGTATGACGGGGCGCTCAAGTTCATGCGCCTCGCCAAACTCGCCATCGAGCAAGGGAACACAGATTTAAAGAACACGAATATCCAAAAGACTCAAGCGATCTTTCAAGAGATGCGCTTGACGTTAAATAAAGACGTTGCGATTTCGGCGAACTTAGATTCGCTGTATGAGTACATGTGGCGCCGTCTCGTCGACGCGAACGTCAAAAACGACACGACCATCCTCGACGAAGTGCTCGACTTTACGACTGAGCTCCGCGACACGTGGAAGGAAGCGATGAAACTCGCGAAGCAAGCATGAGACCAATTGATGAGATTATCTTCAAAACACAGCGATTAAAAGACCTGTTGGCGCAAGTGCCGGAAGAGCCGACATATGACACATGGATGGATCAAATCCATGATCTACTTGACGACCGTGAGCAGTTGCTTGCGGCGCACGGACCGGACCTAAAGGACGCTGATCAGACAGTGATTCGTCAACTCGTCGACGACAGCCAACAGATTGCCCGCTTAATCGAGGCCGAGCATCAACGGCTCGGCATGACGCTCGGGACGGCGCGGCAAGAACGGAAGACGGTCAAGTCGTATGTCGACCCGTACGAGGATGTCGATTCGAATTTCTCGGGATTATTCGATCAACAGACATGAAACAGCTCGAAGGCGCGCCTTCGAGCTGTTTTCGTTCATAAAGTTTTAGCCTGTCGTCGTGCCTTTTGTATTACATAGGATGCGCTAAATAAGAACAACCCGCTCATATTGAACTTCAAGTAAACTAACAGGGCATCTTGAACCGACGTCACCGGAAGAAAACCGCTGAATATGACGAGCGGCAGAATCGTCACATGCATTGTTATCCAATGAATCAAAATCTGTTTTGGAAATGACCAACGTCTCACTTCATAGATGACACTCGTCAAACCAAGGGAGAATGCCATCCCACCGTAAACGAGCATATTATGTACACCTTCCATATTTCCGCTCCACCATTGATACATCGCAAGCAACCCAAATAGCATGAACCACTTCACGCCACGAACCAATCCTGTTTTCAATAAACTCATCTATCTCGTCCCCTCATTCATGTGTTGTCTTTGTATACGATTTGATTTGGAAAAAGTTTTAATATGGATGTAAGGATGCAAAGACGCCTGTTTTCGTATAAAATCGGGTAAATACCACTGTAACCGTTGCTTCTGTTCTGGAAAGGGGAGGGAAACGAGATGAGTGAGAAAAAGGTAAAGCCTAAGTCATCGAAAGATCGTCGTTACTTCGTCTACGGTCCAGAAGGGGCGTACGATGAGTATGTGGAACGTGACCCTAAACTTGAAGCGTACATCGAAGACGATGCGCCAATCGAGGACGGGCCCGATCCGTATGAAGAAGAAGAGCTCAAATCACGAGGATAAATCAGTTGAAGTCAAGGTCCAATCGCGGACCTTGACTTTTATTTATTCAGGGTGATGACCCTATACGTTTTCTTACACCGGTCAGACTAGACAATCCAGTATGCTCATCTTATCAACCACCACTCATACAAAAAGGAGAGAACTAAGATGAACATGAAACGATATGGATTGATCCTCGCTTTACCTTTAACACTACTTGTAGGCTGTGGAGAGGCCGATGAACTGAAGACGACAGCGACCGATACGGAGGAAGTTGTAGAGGCAGAGAAAAAGGAAGAACCAGCGGCAGACACAAAAGAAGAAGCAGAAGTGCAGGAGAGTGAACTTGGTTCAAACCAAATCTTCATGAAGAACAAGGCGCTCGACATCAAAGAGACGATTGGCTCTGTCAACTTCGCCATCGATAAAGTGCAGACATCCCGACTCACTGTCAACGAAGCGTATCGCGACTCGTTTGACGGGCAAGAAGAAGTGACAGTAGTCGCGATGAATGTCATCGTCGAGAATACGATTGACGACACCATCAGTTTTCATCCAAACCAAGCGACGCTCGTGACGAACACGGGCGAACAAGTGTCAGCCGACTTGTGGTTCTCGGATGACGTCGGCGGCGAGTTCCTCGGGAAAGTGAAGAAGGAAGGGAACGTCCTCTTCTTCGTCAAAGCGATGCCAGAAGAGTTGGCGGACGTGAAAGTCGTCATCGATGGACCGGCGGACGCGAACTATGAGTCGATCGGGGAATCGCGCTACGAATATACGATCAACGTCGAGAAATAAACAATGGCCGCGCCAGGGAACTGGTGCGGCCGTTTTATGTCCAGAGTAACACCCAAAAAATTTAACGTTTACCTCGAATGCCCTTTTAAAAATGGGGAATAAGATTTATATAAGTCGGAAAAGTCTTGAGGTAAAGGAGAGGATTGGATTGAAGTCGTACGGATTCATCTTAGCCATTCCCTTGCTCGTGTTAGTCGGATGTGGAGACACGGAGCCATCATCGACTACTACCGAACCTACCAGCCAAAGTGAAAGCGTTCCGTCGACAGACAGCCAAAAAGAGACGACAGAAGCAGAAACGGTACAAGATGAAGAGTTTGAAGTACAGGAAGATGAGATTGGTCGCAGTCAAATTTACATGAAGAATCGAAATCTTGGGATTGAAGAAACGATTGGGCCAATCATCTTTCAAATCGATAAGGTGCAAACGCTGCGTCTAGAAGTCGCTTCTGATTATCGTTTCTTCTTCGATGATCAAAAAGAAGTGACTATTGTCTCATTCAATATCATCGTCGAAAACACGAGTGATGAGACGGTCAGCTTTCATCCAAACCAAGCCAGGCTCGTCACAAACACAGGCGAACAGGTTGATGCTGACATCGTCATCTCCGAGGATGTAGGCGGGGAGTTTTTAGGGAAAGTGAAGAAAGAAGGCGGCGTACTGTTCCATGTCGAGTCGATGCCTGAAGAATTGACCGAAGTCCGCTTTGTTGTGGAAGGACCATATGATGATCAGTTCCGTAAAATTGCCGAGGAGCGCTATGAATACACGATCGACGTCACCAAATAAAGGAACGCGCATCTTCGAGATGCGCATTCTCTTATTGTCGTTGATGCGGCAACGGAATCGTCAACACGTTCCAGTTCTCGCCGGCGAACAGTTTCGCGAGAAAGACGATCTGCCCGACGTGATAGCTATAGTGCGACACTTGCTTCTCAATCGCCCAGATGACGCTCTTCTCTTCACCGCGGATGAAGACGGTCTTGCCGAGGTCTTCCGGCGTGAGACTCGAGAGCACGTCGTCCAACAGTTGCCAACGCTCGTCCCACGTCGTCATCAGTTCGGCGCGAGACTGTTGTTGGTCCTCGAACTCGGCGTCGCGGTTCCGGTCCGGCTTCTCGCCGTCCGTCGTCAAAAAGTCGGTCCAGCGTGACTTCATGTTGTTTGAGATGTGTTGCACGATAACCGTGAGCGAGAGCGTGTCTTTCGCGAGCACGCGATGCATATCCTCGTCGTTCACTTGCTTCAACGCGTCTTCGGCGAGCTGTTTCTGTTCCTGAAAAATCGAGCGTACCGTTTCGATGTATCTGGTTTCGAACATGGAATGACCTCCTTTGGATTCCTATTAACCATACACCAATCTGAACGTGATAAAAATAATAGTAAAATAGAGAAATCCGAATTATAATAAGAATGAACCGTGCAAGACGCCACCGCGCGATCGGTTCTTGGATGCCCTGTTTAGGTTTTGACATGATTCATGTCACGTATATCTCCTTTCGGTTTGGGGGTTCATCCGTGAAGAGAACCGACCGCGTTTGTCCGTGAGTGGATGAGCGCGGTTTTTTTGTATACGAAAAGGGAGAGCCGCGGCTCTCCCTTTTAGGCATGTTCGATTCTAAAGTCTTCCCAGTGTGATCGGGCCTGGGTCCGGATCCGCTCCGATACTTCCTTGCTGCCGAGCAAGATGCCGTACCAGCGCCGGGCATCCTCATACAGACCAAGCGCGGCCGACAAGTCGGCAATCCGCAACATGAGCTGGTCATAAGGGAGGCCGGTCCGGACTTGGTCCGTGTACGCCTCCTGTACCTCGTTGTACTTGTCGAGCGTCCGTTTCATCCATTCCTTCTCAGACGCCTCATTCCCCATCAGACGATACATCCAGACGAGTCGCATACCGAGCATGGCGACGACGGACGGTTTCTGTCCGCTCAGTTGGGCCGTTATGACGGCGAACTTGTATAGTCGGATGACGTGATCGGCCGAGCGGTCGCCCGTGAGCGCCTCGGCGTTCACCCGGTCGAAGTAGCCCGACTCGAGCGCCTCGCGATTCGTCTTCCGCACCTTGTCGAATGAGTCGTGAAAGACGAGGTGACAGTGACTACAGACGGTCGGCTCATAAAAATAAGGGTTGGCACCGTCGTACGTCGTGTATCCGTCCTTCGCGACTTCCTGTGGCCGGATGTGGCGCGACAGGACGCGTGGCGTCTCGCTCTGTTTCAAACAATACGGACATTTCACTTTTTTCGAAAAGATATGTTCTGCCATCATCTCACCTCACACGTATACGTTGACGAGCAGTCCGCGAATCTCACCGACTTGGTCGAGGAGCGACAAACGAGACGCCTCACCCGAGATGACTTGATCCGTCAGCGCTAGTAGCTTTTGGTCAACCTGTTCGACAATCTTATAAATCTTCGCCCGGCCGCGGCGGTTGAAGCCGCGTTTGTCCTCGAGGCGGAGCGCCGCGTCAACGGCGTCTTTCATAAAGTCTTTAATGAGCTGTTTATATTCAGCGAGCGACTCGACCGTTTGGCTCTCGGCGAGGAGCTCGCCTTTCTCGTGGATGGCCGCGATTTGGCGCTGGAAACGCTCGTGCTCGCGGTCCTCACGCTTTTGGCCGATGACGTTCTGGAAAGAGACGCCGGGCTCGGCCTCAGGGCGTTTCGCTTTGCCGGCGCCGTGAAGCGACTGCGTCTCCATGATACGACGAATATCCATAGAATCCGTCCTTCCTTAAGTTAGTTCAATAATTGTAGCACGCCTTGCGGCAATGCGTTCGATTGGGCAATCATCGCCATGCCGGATTGGTTCAAGATGTTGAGGCGGGCGAAGTCCATCATCTCGCGCGCCATGTCGGCGTCGCGGATGCGTGACTCGGAAGCCGTCAAGTTCTCGGACCCGATCGTGACGACGCTCACGTTCGCCTCGAGCCGGTTTTGGATGGCACCGAGTTTCGAGCGCTCGAGCGACACTTTTTGAATCGCGGCGTCGAACTTGGCGATGGCCTCGTTGGCGCCACCTTGCGTCGTCACGTCAAGGCCATCGATTCCGAGCGCGCCGGCGCGCATGTCGTCGACGTTCAAGACGACACCTTCACCGCTGCCGGCCCCGAGTTGGAAGAAGAGTGTCTCGTTGCCGGCAATATAGTCGCCGTTCATGATTTTCTTCGAGTTGAATTCGGTCGTCTCGGCGATTCGGGTCACTTCATCCGTGAGTGTCGTGATCTCGTCTTGGATCGCTTTGGCGTCATCACCGCTGAGCGTACCGTTCGCGGCTTGAATCGACAGCTCACGCATCCGTTGCAGGAGGGAATGCGTCTCGCTCATCCCGCCTTCAAGCGTCTGTGTGAGCGAGATGCCGTCGAGGGTGTTGCGCTCGGCCATCGACAGCGAGTCGAGCCGGATGCGCATCTTCTCGGAGATGGCGAGCCCGGCCGCGTCGTCGGACGCCTTGTTGATGCGGATACCGCTCGAGAGGCGGTCCATCGTCTTCTTCATCGTCGCCTGGTTGACCGTGAGCGACGAGTAGGCTTTGAGCGCTTGCACGTTATTGGTAATTTTCATAACGGTTTCCTCCTGCCGGTACGGGTTGAAGTCGGGCGTTCTCAATCGCCTCGCCCCACGTCTTGTCGAGCTCACTTGCGAGGCCGTGAAGCTCCTCGATCTTGTCCATGTCTTGTTCGATCAATGCCTCGAGGCTCGATTTCGCCATATAGAGGTAAAGCTCGTCAAGTTGGGCCGAGATGATGCCGCCGCCGTCGTGAAGTCCTTGGTGGAGCTTCGCGAGCAGTTCGCGTGCTTGACGCAAGTGGCGGTTGCGTTCGGCGATCGTCGCCGTCCTGGCTTGTTCATAGTGGTAGACGAGCGCGTGGAGCATCGCTTGGGTCAGCTCTTGCGGGCTCATTTCGTATAGTCGGTTCGAATTCATGATGGGTCTCCTTTGATGGTATCGAGTTCTTCGATCAGTAATAGCACTTCGGCCATGACGTCATACAGCTGAGGGGGAATCGCATCCCCGAGGTCAAGGTCGAGCAGGTGGCCAAGGAGCGAGTGGTCGTGCTCGATGGCGACGCCGCGCGATCTTGCCTCATCTAAAATTTTATCGGCGACGGCGCCTGTTCCACGGGCGACGATGACCGGGGCCCGGTCGATCGTCTCGTCATAGCGGACGACGGCGGCCGTCTTGCGTTTCGTCAAATCCATACGTTGATACATAACAGCCTCCTAGATGCGGAAATCATAGCCGGTCGTCTCGAGCGTCGGACGCTCGATCTCCGGTCGGTCCGTCTTCGTCAATGGGCGGAACTGGGTGGTCACGCTCCGGTAACCGATCGCTTCGAGCGTCGTCTCGATTTTGCCGAGAAGCGGCTTGGCGAGCGTCTCGACGACAGGGTCATCGTGTTCGAGCGTGAGTCGCAGATTCCGGTCGATCGCCTCGAGTTTGACGCCGATCTCTCCGAGACGTGGTGTCTCAAGTCGGATATAGAGCACGCTGTTCTCCCAGTCGACGACGTCCCCGGCCTCACGGTTTTGGATATGGACGTGGATACCGGTGTCGATCTCTTGGACTTTCGCCGGCAAGGCGAGGATGAGCTGCTGGAGCTGCCCGCCGTCGAGCCGGTTCAACGTCTGTTGGACTTGGAAGAACGAGGCGAGCCGCTGCGCTTCAGGTGTCGCCGCGTCGGGTTTCAATGACAACGTCGACGCCTGGACGCGCTGCGCCGTCTCTTGGATGACGCGGCCGGATAAGTTCGGATCGACCTTGAATGGCGTGACGCGCGGCAGTTCGCCGGCGCGGGTCGCCTGGTGCGGGATGTATTCGAGCCGGACATGGTTCGGCACGTAGCGGAACTCGTTTAAGCTGGCGCGCACTTCTTTAATGAGCGCGGCGCTCTCGGCAGGTTTCGTCGACAGCAACCCGAGGGCGACGTCGAGCTTCGCCGTCATCGCGACGAGCGCCTTCTCTTGGGTCGCGCTCGTATGTAGCAAGGCGTCCGTCTTTTGGATGAGTTGCGTCAGCCGGGTCGACACCGTCTCGAGCGCGGGGCGCGCCTGATGCGGGTTCGTCTCGACGAGGGCGGCGACTTGGCCGAGCTGTTTTGTGACCGTCACTTGCTCGTTTCGGAACGTGTTCGTCACGGTCGCGAGATGTGTCGTCACTTCTTTGACGAGCACCGGTCGTCCGAGGACGGGCGGTAACGCCTCGCGCGGCTCGATTCGCGTCCGGTGCGGCTCCGGCAATTCATTGATGAGTCGGTCGACCGTCTCCGGTGTCGGCGTCAAACGTTCGCTGACGGGACGCGACAAGTTGACGTGCTCGATGAAGCGTTCTTTCTGCGGGTAGGGGGCGTCGGGCGCCGGACGAGTCACCAGTTGTCTCGCTTCATCTAATGACGCGACGGCGATGTCGCGGGCGACGTCACGCGGGAGCGTGGGTGCCTCGATCGTCTTTAGCCAAAGGACCGCATCGCGCAGGTCACCTTTAAAGACGGTTTCGAGCAGTCGCACCGTGTCCTCGTTCATCGGTAACCGTCCTGATTGGAGCAGGCGGCTGACGGCGCTCCGCACCTCGGGCGGTAGCGACGCGAGCAACGCTTGGATTTTTGTATCGAGTTTCACCGGTTGGCCGCTCGAAGTGTCCGGCGTCTCCGGCTCAGGCTTGACGACGATCGTCCCGATTAGCTGGCCGTCTTG
Organism: Exiguobacterium sp. s5; assembly: GCF_018618075.1. NCBI lineage: Bacteria > Bacillati > Bacillota > Bacilli > Caryophanales > Exiguobacterium > Exiguobacterium sp. s5. Next base: position 665,383 of record NZ_JACSLK010000001.1, read on the forward strand.
TTCGGCGAGCGTCAATTGGAACGGGTTCGTTTTCGGGAGCCCGCCTTCGAACGTGACCTCGACGTGCTCGCCGTTGATTTTAACGATGCCGGAGTCGGGTCCGGTCTGTTTGACGAGTTCGGCCTTATAGACCCGGTTCGTCTGGATACCGGCCGTGACCGCGACGGCCGCGGTCAATGGGGCTTGGATTTGCATAGTTGTCACCTCGACCAATATATCGACCTCTTTTTCAAAAAGTGAAGCGAAACCGACAGAAAAAAACCTCCCGTCGGACGACGGAAGGGTCAGGATTCGAGCAAGGCGTTCTGGTTCAATTGTTGAAACCGGGCGACGAGTTCGCCCGTCGCTTTCAGTTGGTTGCGGAGGACGTACGCGGTCGCGTTCGTTTGGATCCGGTGACCGTCCTGGGTGACGACCGAGCCGTTCGGCTCTAGCGGGTCACTCGAGATGTCGCGGATGTGGGACCAGGCGTACCATTCGCAATCAGGGCGCTTCGGGGACTTCGTCGGGAAGAAGACGAGCCCGGACGTCGGTTCGATGACGACAGGCACTTTGCCTTTGACACTGGCGACGCGCTTGGCAACGAAGATGCGTTCCTCGATCGAACTGCTGTACTGGCGGCACGAGAGCTGCAACAGCTGGTAGGGCCGGAGCGGCGTCATGATCTCAGATCCGTCCTCGAGAATGATCCGCGATTGCATCGTCATGTCTCGACATGGCAAAATCGCCACCGTCCGTTTCGTGATCCGGTATTTCTCCTCGGAATGGTAGGGGCGCATACAGCTGCACCGTCCTTTTCGTATTGGATTTTCAGGCTCGGCCATAACAGATGGAACACAAACCTAAATCATCCCTTCCATGATATATCACAAAATATGTAAATTCAATAAGACGATATGAAAAGTAGGGAAATATAATTCCAATGTAAGCCAAACGCGAATTCGTTTGCAAAAATTTGAGAAAGTGTTTGTCACGCCTGCAAGAAGGTGGTAAGATTACCGATAGAGGGAAAGCCTCTGTATTCTTCAATGGTGAAAGGAATGGATTTACACATGGTAGGTAAAGTAAAATGGTTTAACTCAGAAAAAGGTTTTGGATTCATCGAAGTAGAAGGCGGCAAAGACGTATTCGTACACTTCTCAGCAATCCAAACTGACGGCTACAAATCACTTGACGAAGGTCAAGAGGTAGAGTTTGAAATCGTTGATGGCGAGCGTGGCCCACAAGCGGCTAACGTTACAAAATTATAATTTCGAACCACGAGTCGGCTCCTAACGGGGCCGACTTTTTTGTTTTTCTCACATAATGTCCTTCCCAATCAAAATCGCGTTTAAGAACGGACAGAACGGGTAGTTTGTTTCTATACCACCGATTCACGTGGAAGACGGACCTGTCGGAACAAAATTGTCATTATTTTCTGATGATAACGTTTTCAAACGATTCGGATTCGGGGTATACTATATATGAGCCACCTGGTTCCACTTTCTTTTCAGAAATGAAGCAGGAGATTCGGTCCAATCTGACGAATCATTGGGTCAAGCGGTTATTTTAAGGAGGAGTTCAGATGATTTATAACATTCGCGGCGAAAACATTGAAGTCACACCAGCCATCCAAGACTATGTCGAGAAAAAGCTGGACAAATTGACTCGGTATTTCACAACTCCTACGGATGCACAGACGGCTTACGTCAACTTGAAAGTGTACAATGAGAAACAAAAAGTGGAAGTGACGATCCCGATGCCGAACTTGTTGCTCCGTGCTGAGGAGACCAACCTCGACATGTACGCGGCAATCGACCTCGTCGTCGACAAATTGGAACGTCAAATCCGTAAACACAAAACGAAACTCAACCGTAAATCACGTGCCAAAGATGGCGGTATCGGCGAGTACTTCAAATCACTCGAAGGTCCCGAAGACGTGGTCGTCTATGACGAGGACGAGGCAGAACTCGAACTCGTGCGGACGAAGCGCTTCACGCTCAAACCGATGGACACGGAAGAAGCGATTCTTCAGATGGACATGCTCGGTCACAGCTTCTTCGTCTTCTCAGACGCAGAGACGGGCAACACGAACGTCGTCTACCGTCGTAAAGACGGCAAATACGGCTTGATCGAACCTGAATAATTCAACCTTGAAACCACACGGCCCTCCGACTCGGAGGGCCGTTTCCTTTTGCCTTTCCTTGAAAGCAAGGGTCACTTCGGTTAAACTGTACATTAGGGAAAAAACATGCATTTTTTCAGTGAATGCAGAGGAGATAAAGCGTATGGCGAACTTTTTGAAAGATTTATTTGCTCCACAGAAACGAGTATTGAAAAAAGCAGAAAAAGCGGCCGACCTCGTCGAGTCGTTCGCCGAACCGATCAAGGCATTGTCTGATGAAGCACTTCAGGCGAAGTCGGTTGAGTTCCGGGAGCGTTTGGACAAGGGCGAGACGCTTGACGATATTTTGCCAGAAGCGTTCGCGGTCTGCCGCGAGGCGTCCGAGCGCGTGCTCGGCATGCGCCACTACCGTGTCCAGCTCATCGGGGGCTACGTGCTCCATAACGGCGACATCGCCGAGATGAAGACCGGGGAAGGGAAGACGCTCGTCGCGACCCTCCCGGTGTACTTGAACGCGCTCACGGGCCGCGGCGTCCACGTCGTGACGGTCAACGAATACTTGGCCCGCCGTGACAAAGAACTCATGGAACCGCTCTACTTCGCGCTCGGTCTCTCGGTCGGCCTCAACGTGTCGAACATGGACCGCGTCGAGAAGCAGGCGGCATACAACTGTGACATCACGTACTCGACGAACAACGAGCTCGGTTTCGATTATTTGCGTGACAACATGGTCCTTTATAAAGAAGACCGTGTGCAACGCGAGCTCTACTTCACGATCGTCGATGAAGTCGACTCGATTCTCGTCGATGAGGCACGGACCCCGCTCATCATCTCGGGATCGGCTCAAAAATCGACAGAACTCTATACACGGGCCGACGCGTTCGTGCGGACGCTCAAGATCGAGGACGACTACACGGTCGACGTGAAGACGAAATCGGTCCTCTTGACGGACAAAGGGGTCGACCTCGCCGAGAAGTTCTTCGGCATCGACAACTTGTTCGCGATCGAGCACGTCTCGGTCAACCACCACGTCGGGCTCGCCCTTCGTGCCAACGCCGTCATGCATCATGACGTCGACTATATGGTCCGCGACGGCCAAGTCATGATCATCGACCAGTTCACGGGTCGGGTCATGGACGGACGCCGCTACTCGGAAGGGTTGCACCAGGCGATCGAGGCGAAAGAAGGCGTCGAGATTCAACGCGAATCGATGACGCTCGCGACGATCACGTACCAGAACTACTTCCGCATGTATGAGAAGCTAGCCGGGATGACCGGGACGGCGAAGACGGAGGAAGAAGAGTTCCGTAACATCTACAACATGCAGGTCGTGACGATCCCGACGAACAAACCGATCCTTCGGGAAGACCGTTCGGACCTCATCTTCAAATCGATGGAAGGCAAGTTCAAAGCCGTCGTCGACGAAATCATGGCAGCCCACGCGACGGGACAACCGGTCCTCGTCGGGACGGTCGCCGTCGAGACGTCGGAGTATTTGAGCAAGCTCCTCTCGAAGAAGAAGGTCAAACACGAAGTGTTGAACGCGAAGAACCACGCGCGTGAGGCCGAAATCGTCGAGAACGCCGGACAAAAAGGTTCAGTCACGATCGCGACGAACATGGCCGGACGCGGTACCGACATCAAGCTCGGCGAAGGCGTCATCGAGCTCGGCGGATTATACATCGTCGGGACCGAGCGCCACGAATCACGCCGGATCGACAACCAGCTCCGTGGACGGGCCGGACGACAAGGGGACCCGGGTAAATCCCAGTTCTACTTGTCACTCGAAGACGAGCTTATGCGCCGCTTCGGGACCGACAGCCTCCAGAGCATGATGGAGCGCCTCGGCATGGACGACACGCAACCGATCGAGAGCCGCATGGTCTCGAAAGCGGTCGAGTCGGCCCAAAAACGTGTCGAAGGCAACAACTATGACGCACGGAAGCAGCTCCTCGGCTACGATAACGTCATGGCCGACCAACGGAAAGTCATGTACAAAGACCGGGCCAGCATCCTCGAGAACGAATCGGTCACGGACATCGTCCGTTCGATGATTCAAGAGACGGTCGAGACGGGCGTGGCGCAATATACGCCGCTCGAACTCGTGCCGGAAGAGTGGAACATCGAGGAACTCGCGCACTGGGCCAACCAGACGCTCGCCCTCGAGCAACCGGTCGAAGGCAAGGACTTCTTCGGCAAAGAGCGCGAAGAGATCATCGAGCTGTTGAGCGAACGCACGAACGCGCAGTATGAGGCGAAACGCCAACTCGCGCCGCCGGAACGCTTCAACGAGTTCGAGAAGATCATCGTTCTCCGTGCCGTCGATTCGCACTGGATGGCGCACATCGACCATATGGACCAGCTTCGTCAAGGGATTCACTTGCGCGCTTACGGGCAGAACGACCCGCTCCGTGAGTATCAGGCGGAAGGGATCAACATGTTCGATGCGATGAACGCGGCCATCTCCGAAGAAGTGACCGGCTTCGTGCTCCGTGCCGAAGTCGGCGACAACCTCCGACGCGAGAAAGTCGTCGAGGAGGAAGTGGCGGTGTCTGGCAAGGACGACACGCCGGTGAAGAAAAAGCCGGTCCGTCGCTCTGAAGACCAACGGCTCGGGCGCAACGACCCGTGCTGGTGTGGTTCAGGCAAGAAGTTCAAAAACTGCCACGGCAAACAACAGGCTTAATTTTGAAAGAGGCGAGCCCGCTCGCCTCTTTCCTACGGAAAGGTGACCTACACTATGGAAATTTCAGATATTCGCAACGAACTCGAGGCGATGGCGAAACGCCTCGAGAATTATCGCCAATCGCTCAACCTGACAGAGAAGCAGGCCCGCATCGCCGAGCTTGAGAACGAGATGACGTACCCGGACTTCTGGGACAGCCAAGAGAAGGCGCAAAAAGTCATCGACGAGTCGAACGCGCTCAAAGCGATGGTCGACAAGTATCAACAGCTTGCGGACGGCCATGAGGACGGCGAAGTCACGCTCGAACTCATCAAAGAAGAGCCGGACGCCGAGATGCAAGAAGAACTCTCGGAAATGGTGACGGCGCTCAAGGCCGATTTCGACGCGTTCGAACTTGAGATCCTCTTGAACGGACCGTATGACGCGAACAACGCCATCCTTGAGTTGCACCCAGGGGCGGGCGGTACCGAATCGCAAGACTGGGCATCGATGCTGCTGCGCATGTATCAACGTTTCGCTGACAAGCAAGGCTGGAAAGTCGAGACGGTCGACTACCTTGCGGGCGAAGAGGCCGGCGTCAAGTCGGTCACGCTCCGTATCGTCGGGCATAACGCCTACGGCTATTTGAAAGCGGAGAAAGGGATTCACCGATTGGTCCGCATCTCACCGTTCGACTCGTCAGGCCGCCGTCATACATCGTTCGTCTCGTGTGATGTCATGCCGGAGTTCAATGACGACATTGAGATCGAAGTGAAGACGGAAGACCTCCGCATCGACACGTACCGCGCGTCGGGTGCCGGCGGTCAGCACATCAACACGACCGATTCGGCCGTCCGGATCACGCACGTGCCGACAGGTGTCGTCGTCTCGTGTCAGGCTGAACGTTCGCAAATCAAGAACCGCGAAGCGGCGATGAAGATGCTTAAAGCGAAACTGTATCAACGTGAACTCGACGAGCAGCAACGCAAGCTCGATGAGATCCGTGGCGAGAAGACAGACATCGGTTGGGGCAGCCAAATCCGCTCGTACGTCTTCCACCCGTACGCGATGGTCAAAGACCACCGCACGAGTTATGAGGTCGGGAACACGAGCGGCGTCATGGATGGAGACATCATGGGCTTCATCGACGCATACCTCCGCAAGACAAATATGTGATGCAAGTGGCTCAAGGACTCACGTCTTTGGGCCACGTTGTATGTAGAGGAGAAAACCTTTAATGAAGCAAATCGTCAAAGACTATATCTATTTACTGACCGGGTCCGTCTTCGTCGCCTCGGCGTTCAGTTTGTTCCTATTGCCGAACAACCTCGCCTCGGGCGGCGTCAGCGGAATCTCGATCATCACGTACGAGCTGTTCAACATCTCGCCGGGGGCGTTCCAGCTCGTGTCGAACGTGTTGCTCCTCCTCGTCGGCTGGATGATCCTCGGGCTCGGCTTCGGCGTCAAGTCGCTCGTCGGGTCAATCTTTTTGCCGGGCGTGATCTTATTTTATGAAGCGATCGAAGCGGGTGCCGCCGTCAATGACACGCTGCTCGCGGCCGTGTTCGGCGGGGCCGGTGTCGGCATCGGGCTCGGCCTCATCTTCCGAGGGCGCGCCTCGACCGGTGGGATGGATTTGCTCGCGCAGATTTTACATAAATTCACCCATATCCCGCTCTACCTCTGTATCGCCATCCTCGACGGGGCGGTCGTCCTCGTTGCCGCTGTCACGTTCTCGTTCACGACGGGGCTATATGCACTCATCGCCCTGTTCATCACGATCAAGATGATCGACTTCGTCCAGCTCGGTTTCACGCAGGACAAGATGGCCTACGTCATCTCGGAGCAGCGGGACGTCATCACGCGTGCCGTCTTCGATGAGCTCGACCGCGGCGCGACAGAGATTCAAGCGATCGGGGCGTACTCGCGTCTCGAGCGGCCAATGCTCCTTGTCGTTGTCCGCCAAAACGAGGTGAGCCGTCTGAAAGAGATCATCCGTCGCATCGACCCCGACGCGTTTCTCATCTTCAGCGAGGCGCACGAGGTGATGGGGCAAGGGTTCACGTCCGACAAACGCTATATCAACGTGCCTTGAGTTGTGGAATCTTTGTGTATTTTTCATGAGATTAGGTTAGAAAGCGGTTCATAACGGCTATAATGGTAAAAGTAGGTTATTTCTACGACATAGGAGGGGAACCTGATTATGAAGAAATGGATGATGGCGATCGGACTTGGCGCCATGCTCACGCTCGGTGCGTGCGGCGGTGGCGATGAAGAAGAGTCGACGAGCAACGGGGACGGCGCGAACACGGCGTCGGTCGACGCGGAAGCGGTCTACGCCCAAAACTGTGCGGCGTGCCACGGCGCGAACTTAGAAGGCATGAGCGGTCCGAAACTTTCGGACGTCGGTTCACGTCTGTCGGCTAGTGAAATCGAAGAAATTATCAAAAACGGGAAAGGCGCCATGCCTGCGAACGTGATCGAGGGAGACGAAGAAATCACAGCGGTCGCGGCTTGGCTCGCTGAGAAAAAATAATCAGGGCACGGGAGACACTCGTGGTTTGACTCAGGCACTCGCGGACGCGAGTGCCTTTTTGAATGTGCGTTTCACCGTCTGTGTCGATCTCGTGAAGCCCATCTTCATTTCGACAATTTCACACCGAACTCCATCCAACTGAAACATTCCTGTAATGGTTATTTAAAAGTCCGATTGCTATAATTGTAGGCGCTTGAAGAATATCGCCTGTCGCCTTTTTTGGATAGGTGGGCACGAACAGGGTCCCTTGACAGGACGAGTGCTTATCGTGTAGAACAGAGGCTAGGCGAAAATATTCACTTAACGAATCAATTCGATGAAACCAATTCAGAATTCGTCATAGATGCATGGAAAATATATAAAAAGGGTAGGGGAATACGTTATGATATCGATGCAAAAAGTCAGCAAAGTATATCCGAACGGCGTCGTCGCAGTCGACGACCTCGATTTGAAGATCGAAGACGGCGAATTTTTATACGTCGTCGGACCATCCGGCGCCGGGAAATCGACGTTCATGAAAATGATTTATCGGGAGGAGAAACCGTCGAGTGGTCAGCTCATGATTGACGGGATCGACGTCGGCAAACTGAAAAACCGCCACGTCCCAAAACTGCGCCGTCAACTCGGCGTCATCTTCCAAGACTACAAGTTGTTGCCGTCTTTGACGGTATATGAGAACGTCGCGTTCGCACTCGAGGTCGTTCAAGCCGACACGGGCACGATGCGCAAACAGGTCATGGACGTGTTGAACCTCGTCGGCCTGAAGCACAAGGCGCGCAACTATCCGGACGAACTGTCGGGTGGGGAGCAGCAACGTGTGTCGATCGCCCGTGCCATCGTCAATAAGCCTAAGCTCATCATCGCCGACGAGCCGACCGGTAACTTAGACCCGGACACGGCTTGGGGCATCATGGAAGTATTTGAAGAGATTCACCGTCGCGGGGCCACGATCGTCATGGCGACGCACAACCGTGATATCGTCGACAAGATCCGTCATCGCGTCATCGCGATCGAGAACGGAAAAGTCGTCCGCGATGAAGAGAAAGGAGCATATGGCTATGATATTTAAAAGTGGAATCCGTCATCTGCGCGAAGGGTTCAAGGGAACACTTCGCAACGGGTGGATGACGTTTGCGGCTGTCAGTGCCGTCACCATCACCTTGTTACTCGTCGGGGTGTTCGCCCTCGTCATGTTCAACGTCAATGAGATCTCGGAGAACGTCGAGAACGACGTCGAGATCCAAGTATTCGTCACCCGGACCGCGGAGGAAGCGAACGTCGAGAAGCTCGGCGAGAATATAGAGCAGATTCCAGGCGTCGCATCGGTCACGTTCAGCTCGAAAGAGGATGAACTGGAGAACTTCCGTAACCAGCTCGGGGAAGACGCCAACGCCTATGGAACGGTCGAGAAAGACAACCCGCTCCATGACCGCTATATCGTCAAGGCATCAGACCCGCTCGAGACGGAGACGGTCGCCGACGCCGTGCAATCACTCGACAACGTCGATAAGGTCACATACGGACAGGACTATATCGACAAGATGTTCGCTTTCTTCAACGGGATTCGCATCGGTGGACTCGTGTTGATCGTCGGTCTCACACTCATGGCGATGTTCCTCATCTCGAACACGATCAAGATGACGATCTTCTCACGCCGTCGCGAGATTGAGATCATGCGCCTCGTCGGGGCGAAAAACAGCTTCATTCGCTGGCCGTTCTTCATCGAAGGACTTCTCCTCGGTGTGCTCGGCGCGCTCATCCCGATCGCCGTCATCTACTTCGGTTATGACGTCGCATATAGTGCTTTACAACCATCGCTAGATCAACTGAATAGTGATATATTTAAATTGATTGATCCATCGGTACTGACGACACAAGTGTCGCTCGTCCTCTTGGCGCTCGGTGCTTTCATCGGGATCTGGGGCTCGACAACATCACTCGGTCGGTTCTTGAAAGTCTAATCTAATTTAAATATGAGGAGGAGTTGGCGGATGAAACGTTCGCTTGCGCTTGGATTAAGTTTGACGCTACTTGCCTCGCCGGTCATGGCGACGGAGAAAGACACGCTGAAAGCACGACAAGATCGTCTATCCAATCAATTGGAGGAGTCCAAGAAAGCGCAAGACGAGACGGACGCCGAGCTCGACATCACCGAGGCGGAACGCGACGCGGTAGCGACAGAGATTCGCGCCGTCAATGAACGTCTCGAGGGATTAAGTGAACAGATCGCCGTCCAGCAGGAAGAAGCGGACGCGGCGCGCACCGAGCTCGAGGAAACCCGTGATCAACTCGCTGCCCATGGGCAGTACCTCGAAAGCCAGAAGGCGCTCCTTAGTGAGCGTCTTCGTGTGCTTCAAGTACACGAGGACCGGTCCTATCTCCAAGTCGTCTTTGAGTCCCGCTCGTTCGGAGACTTCGTGACGCGGCTGTTGACCGCGCAGACGATCGCGGAGCAGGACCGGGACCTCATACATACCTACATGAATGAAGTCGAGCGGCTCGAAACGCTCGAGGCACGGCAACGGACGCAGCTGTCATTCTTGAAACAAAAAGAACGTGAGCTCGTCGTGACGAAACAAGCGCTCGACGTCGCCGCCGAACAGAAGCGCGACTTGTTGTCGGAGCTGAACGAACAGGTCGAACTGCTCGAACTTGAAAAAATGAGCCGTGCCGAAGAGCAGGCGCTCATGAACGAACAGAGCCGCATCATCGCCGGACAGCTCGAAGCGATCGCCACGGCGGAACGAGAAGCGGCCGAAGCGCAGGCCCGAGCCGCAGCTGCAGCGGAAGCGAAAGGACAGTCGGACGAGAAGGCCACGGCCTCACCAGCACCGACGCCCCCACCGCCTGCGGAAGCCCCGACGAACGTGTCGGGGCCGGCGACCTCGTTCGTCCGTCCGGTGTCCGGTTACGTGTCGAGCCCGTTCGGTCCTCGCCAAAACCCATTGACAGGCGTGGCGGAGTCGCATCGCGGCATCGATCTCGTCAATGCGACCGGGACCCCGATCGTCGCGGCGGCACCAGGCATCGTCATCAAGGCGGCGCCGGCGACAGGATACGGCAACGTCGTCTTCGTCTCCCACATCGTCGGTGGGGCCGTCTGGACGACCGTATATGCCCATCTCGACTCGATCACGGTCTCGTCTGGGCAAACGGTGTCCGCTGGCCAGACCGTCGGTACGCTCGGCAACACGGGCTGGTCGACGGGACCGCATCTCCACTTCGAATTACATCGCGGACAATGGGCGCCAGGGCAACCGAATGCGGTCGACCCGGGTCCTTATATCGGTTACTGATGAGACGGACGTGTTCCAAATTTGTGGAACGCGTCCGTTTTTCTGAACTTTTTGCTATACTGAATGAAAGACTGACAAAGAGAAAAGAGGGAATCACCCGTGAAAAATACAACCGCAGGATTACTAGCCGGCGCTACGTTCGTCGCCGGGGCCGGTGCAGGGCTCGCGACGATGGCGTTTACGGATACGGCGCTGCCGATTCAACCGAAGGCAGAAGGCTGGGACAAGGTCGACCAAGTCCGGCAATTGATCGAGACGCATTCATTGAAGGATATTTCGGAAGAGGATTTATTGACCGGTGCCCTCGACGGGATGACGGCAGCGCTCGACGACCCGTACTCGGACTTCCTCGATGCCGAAGAGACGTCACAGTTCACCGACTCAATCGAGTCGAGCTTTGAAGGAATCGGCGCGACTTTGGAGAAGAAAGGAGAAGACATCTTAATCGTCGCTCCAATCAAAGGCGCACCAGCCGAAGCGGCAGGTCTTCGGTCCGGTGATGTCATCACAGCGGTCGACGGGGAATCGATTGAAGGGATGGCCGTCGAAGAGGCGGTTCAACTCATCCGGGGCGAGAAAGGGACGGTCGTTACGCTGACGATTCAGCGCGGCGGCCAAGAGGCCGACTACGAGATCACACGCGATACGATTCCAATCGAGACCGTCTACTCGGAAGTGAAAGAACAGGACGGGAAAAAGGTTGGTTATATCGAGGTGACCCAGTTCTCTGAGCCGACGGCCGATGAGTTTTTGGAGCAGCTTGAGACGCTCGAGTCAGAAGACATCGATAGCCTTATCATCGACGTGCGCGGGAACCCGGGTGGCTTGCTTCCGGCCGTCATCGAGATGACCGAAGGGTTCGTCCCGACGAACAAACCGGTCGTCCAAATCGAGAATGCGGACGGGGAACGCGAGTCGCAGAGCGGCCGCGCCCGAGAAGCGAAGCCGTACGACTTGTTCGTCTTGACGGACGAAGGATCGGCGTCGGCATCTGAGATTTTGGCTGGTGCGCTCAAAGAAGGGGCCGGTGCCACGATTATCGGCAACAAGACGTTCGGAAAAGGGGTTGTCCAGACGGCGTTCGATTTAGAGGACGGCAGCAACTTGAAGCTGACGACGAGCAAATGGCTCACGCCGGACGGCAATTGGATTAACGAGAAAGGCATCGAGCCGGACGTCGAGGTCAATCAACCGGATTACTTCGGGGTGAACCGCATCCTCGCCGACACGGACTCGCTCAAAGTCGGGGACTACGGGGAAGCGGTCTCGAACTTGCATACCGTGTTGACGGGCATCGGCTATGAGCCGGGCGGACAGCCGGGCTATTTCGGTGATACGATGGGCCGTGCCGTCAGTGCCTTCCAAGCCGACAACAACTTGCCGGAAGACGGGATCGTCAATGAAGCGACGGCGTCGGCGCTCGAGTCACGCTTGCTCGAGGAGATTCAAGACGAGGCGAACGATGCCCAATTGAATCGCGCGCTCGAAGAAGCTGCAAAATAAGGATTAGGGAAAGGATTGGACAAGTGTGGACGTTCTACGAATGAGTTTTACTGCTTTGTTGACCTTGATCGGTAGTCCGCTACTCTGGGCGACGCTCGTCGCCCTCGCTTACATATCCATGACGCGTATCAAACGGGAGCGGGGCATGTTTCGCTCGCGTCGGCGTTCGCCGAAATCGGACTGGCGCCATTTTCTATGGCCGAGCCTGCTCCTTGCGGTCATCGGTTCGGCGGCGCTGATTCTGCTCGAGACGACCGTCAACTGGGAATGGGTCGTGACGTTCAGCGTGCTGTACGCGCTTATCGTCTTGACGATGCACCCGCGTTTCAGTAGCCCGGCGTTCCCGTTTTTGATCATGCTGACGGCAGTCGCGCTTCGTGACGTCATCGAGTATGGCGGACTGACAGGGTGGATGGATCGATTGGCCGAGGTCGACTGGCCGGTGTATGCGCTCGTGTTCGGTATCGTGACGCTCGCGGAGGCGATCCTCTTACGGTGGAACGGTCCGGTCGAGACGTCACCGACGCTCATCTTGTCCAAACGGGGCCAGTTCATCGGCGGGCACGTCGTCAAACGGCTCTGGTTCTTCCCGCTTGTCGTCTTCTTACCCCCGTCCTTCGGTCTCGACGGCCCAGTGCCGATCATCTTGCCGATCCCGATCGGGGTCAGCCTGCTGTCGACGGGAGCACTCCCAGGGACGCTCCTCGGCCGCTTGAGCCTGTATCGAGGCCTGCTCGCGCTCATCGCCATCGGTTTGTTCGGGGCTTCCTACGCCATCGACGTCCCGTACGCGGCCTACATCTTGCTCGGTCTGTTCGTCTTGTATGAGTTGGCGCTACAACTCATCAAGCGAGAGAATCGAGGGACGACGCCGGTGTTCATCAACGGCAACCGAGGAGCGGTCATCATCGACACGCTCCCGGGCTCACCGGGCGAGGCGATGCAGCTCATCCCGGGCGAATCGATCTACAAAGTGAACGGGACCGTCATCACGGGCGGGAGCAGCTTCTATGAGGCGCTCCAGTTGCATAAACCGTACATCAAGCTCGAGGTGCTCAACTTGAACGGGGACATCCGTTTCGTGCAACGGGCGATGTACGAGACCGACCCGCACGAGCTCGGCATCTTGTTCGTCGCCGAACCGGCGAGCCCGCGTTTGCGGTTACGGAAACTATAAAAGGGAGCATCCTTGGCGGATGCTCCCTTTCGTGCGTTCAATTAAAGTTCAAGTTTTGATGGTTTGAAGCCCATTGTCGCTTCGACTGCGTGTTGCCAGCCTTTATACAGATTTTCGCGGTGTGCTTCGTCCATCTTCGGTTCGAATTGATGGTCAAGTTTCCACTGTTGTTTGATCTCTGCTTGGTCTTTCCAGAACCCGACGGCGAGACCGGCGAGATAGGCGGCACCGAGAGCCGTCGTCTCGCTCACTTCAGGCCGTTCGACCGGGACGTCTAAGATGTCCGCTTGGAACTGCATGAGGAAGTTGTTGTTGACCGCACCGCCGTCGACGCGGAGCGTCTTCAACTCGATGCCAGAATCTTGTTCCATCGCCGTCAAGACATCGCGTGTCTGATAGGCGAGTGACTCGAGCGTCGCCCGGACGAAATGTTCTTTCTCCGTCCCGCGCGTGAGGCCGAAGATGGCACCACGGACGTCTGAGTTCCAATACGGGGCACCAAGTCCGACGAAGGCTGGGACGACGTAGACGCCGTCTGTCGTCTCGACGCGGTTGGCGTACTGTTCCGTGTCTTTCGCCGACTTGAGCATACGGAGCCCGTCACGGAGCCATTGGATGGCCGAACCGGCGACGAAAATCGAACCTTCGAGCGCATATTCTACTTTACCGTTGTATCCCCATGCAATCGTCGTGAGCAGACCATGGTCCGACTTGACGGCTTCTTCGCCCGTGTTCATGAGCATGAAGCAACCTGTTCCGTACGTGTTCTTACCTTCTCCTGACTCGAAGCAGGCCTGACCGAAGAGGGCTGCCTGTTGGTCACCGGCCGCGCCGGCAATCGGAACTTCGAAGCCGAAGAAGTGGTACGGGATCGTGTTGGCGTACACTTCACTCGACGGTTTGACTTCCGGGAGCATCGACTTTGGTACCGTCAAGATCTCGAGCAACTCATCGTCCCATTTTTGCTCATAGATGTTGTACATGAGCGTCCGTGACGCGTTCGAATAGTCCGTGACGTGGGCGTGGCCGCCTGACAGTTTCCAGATGAGCCAAGTGTCGATCGTTCCGAAGAGGAGGTCACCAGCTTCGGCTTTCTCACGGGCGCCTTCGACGTTGTCGAGGATCCATTTGACTTTCGTGCCTGAGAAGTAGGCGTCAATCAAGAGGCCTGTCTTATCGCGGAACAAGTCGGCATGACCGGCTTCCTTCAACTCATCACAAATACCGGCTGTTTGACGCGATTGCCAGACGACGGCGTTATAGACCGGACGTCCTGTCGACTTCTCCCAGACGACGGCTGTTTCCCGTTGGTTCGTGATTCCGATAGCTGCGATCTCTTTTGGATCGATGTCGGCCGAACCAAACGCCTCGGCCATGACGGCGAGGACAGAACCCCAAATCTCATTGGCGTTATGCTCGACCCAGCCTGGCTTAGGGAAGTACTGTTTGAACTCGCGCTGAGCGGTCGTGACGATTTTTCCGTCGTGGTCGAAGATGATCGCCCGTGAGCTTGTCGTTCCTTGGTCAAGTGCTAAGATGTAGCGTTTTTCTTTCTCCATATGAGAGAGCCTCCTTAGAAATTAGAAAGATTATGGTACGAGAATACCGTATAGCAATGCGGCGATGACCGCCCCGATGATCGGTCCGACGACCGGGATCCATGAGTAGCCCCAGTCCGACGTGCCTTTGCCTTTGATAGGAAGGATCGCATGTGCAATCCGCGGTCCGAGGTCACGCGCCGGGTTGATGGCATATCCCGTTGTACCACCAAGCGAGAGACCGATCGAGACGACGAGGAAACCGACGATAAGCGGATTCAAACCGTCCGTGAACGTGTTGGCCCCGAAAGATAAAATTCCGAAGACGAGGACGAACGTACCGATGATTTCTCCGATCACGTTGAACGGCGTGCTACGAATCCCAGGTGCGGTCGAGAACGTCGCCAATTTGGCGCCCGGGTCGTCGGTCGCATCATAGTGCGGCTTGTAATGGACATACACGAGGACGGCCCCGATGAACGCCCCGATGAATTGTGCCAAAATATACGCTGGCACATCAGCCCAAGGGAATGAGCCTGCTGTCGCGAGACCGACCGTCACGGCAGGGTTCAAGTGAGCCCCTCCATAGATTCCGGCCGCGTATACCCCGATCATAACGGCGAAGCCCCAACCGAACGTGATGACGACCCAACCTGCGTTCTCCGCTTTCGAATGACGGAGGACGACGCCGGCGACGACACCGTTACCGAGCAAGATGAGTAGCATTGTACCAATAATTTCGCTGACGAATGCTGACATGTGATACTCCCTTCCTTCCATATTAAATTTGGCTTACCACTTCATTATATGCCCCAAATGAAAGCGTTTCAAAACCGAATATGCAAAAAAAGCCACTTTTCTCATGAAAAGTGGTTTTGATTGGTAATCCGGCGTCTGAAGTCGAGGGTGATCCCGACGAGAAAGACGAGCAGGACCATCAAGCTCACGTACGCGAGCGGGGGAAACCACGTGGCTCCGAGGTCGAGGAGGATCGAAGCGATGACGGTGAGGTAGAGCCAAGCGAGGCGCAACGAAATCTCTTTATCGTCGTAACGGTCCGTGAGGGATGCCCCAATCGGCGCGCCGATGAACGCCCCGAGGACGAGGGCAAGCGGCGTCACATAATCGAGCGATAGCGACGGCAGATAGCCGACGAGTCCGCCGAGCGAGATGAACAGGACGGCAGCGAGGCTCGTCCCGACCCCGCGATGTGTCGTGAAGCCGAGCCAACTGACGAGGAGCGGGACGATGATGAACCCGCCGCCGATGCCGAGGAGGGCGGACAATAGTCCGGCCATCGCTCCGATCATCATCCCCGCGAGAACGGTCGATTTTTTCGGCTTCTGCGGTTTCGATGTTTTCTTTAATAGCGTAACGGCAAAATAAGATAGGATAGCCAGATAAAATAAGTTCAGTAACCAATCATACGTCCCCGAGATCGAGAGGACGAGGCGGCTCGACAGCTGTGCCGTGACGGCGCCGGTCAGTCCGACCGTGATGCCGGTCGACCAAGACACGTTGCCGAGCGACGTATGTTTCTTCGCGCCGGACAGGCTCGTCCCGACGACGAACAAGAGCGACGTGGCGACGGCCTCTGCTGCCGAATAACCACTAAAGAGCAGCACTGGGACGATGATGACCCCGCCGCCGATGCCGAAGAATCCGGACAAGGCGCCGACGATGGCACCGAGCGGGATGAAGAGAAGTGACCACATGACGACCAACTCGTTTCTACTTAGATTCACTCTCCATGATAACGAAAAGCGGAACGATTTGGGAAGCGTGTCAGAAGCGAATATTTGTTCGTGTATGTGCTATAATCAAGTCAATATGCAAGGAACAGAAAGCGAGGAATATATATGGATAAGATTAGCGTTCCGTTCGACTTACAATCAGAATATAAGCCGGCCGGCGACCAACCGGAGGCGATTCGACAGCTCGTCGAGGGCGTCAATCGCGGCGACCGGTACCAGACGTTGCTCGGGGCGACCGGCACCGGGAAGACGTTCACCGTATCGAACGTCATCCAAGAAGTGAAGAAGCCGACGCTCGTCTTGGCCCACAACAAGACGCTCGCCGGACAGCTCTATTCGGAGTTCAAGGAATTCTTCCCGAACAACGCCGTCGAATATTTCGTCAGTTATTATGACTACTATCAGCCAGAGGCGTACGTCCCATCGACGGACACGTTCATCGAGAAAGACGCCTCGATCAACGATGAGATCGATAAACTTCGTCACTCGGCGACGTCGGCCTTGTTCGAGCGCGATGACGTCATCATCGTCTCCTCCGTGTCGTGCATCTACGGTCTCGGTAACCCGGAAGAATATAACAGCCTCGTCTTAAGTCTCCGCGTCGGTAAAGAGTTGGGCCGTGATCAGATGCTCCGCAAGTTGATCGACATCCAATATGAGCGGAACGATATCGACTTCCAACGCGGGCGGTTCCGTGTCCGAGGTGACGTCGTCGAGATCTTCCCGGCGTCACGCGACGAGCAGTGTTTGCGCGTCGAGTTCTTCGGAGACGAGATTGACCGGATCCGCGAGATGGACCCGCTCACCGGCGAGATTATCGCCGATCGCGAGCATGTCTCGATCTTCCCGGCATCCCACTTCGTCACCCGCGACGAGAAGCTGCAAAAAGCAATCGTCAACATCGAGGCCGAGCTCGAACAACAGCTCGAGAAGTTCCGCGAGGAAGGGAAGCTGCTCGAGGCGCAACGGCTTGAACAGCGGACGAACTATGACCTCGAGATGATGCGTGAGATGGGCTACTGTTCAGGCATCGAAAACTATTCGCGTCATTTGAACTTGACCGAGGCAGGGGCGACGCCTTACACGCTCATCGACTACTTCCCGAAAGACTTCCTACTCGTCGCCGATGAGTCGCACGTGACGCTCCCGCAAGTACGCGGCATGTATAACGGTGACCAGGCCCGGAAGCAAGTGCTCGTCGACCACGGGTTCCGCCTGCCTTCAGCTAAAGATAACCGTCCGCTCAAGTTCGACGAGTTCGAGAAGAAGTTGTCGCAAGCGATCTTTATCTCGGCGACACCAGGTCCGTTCGAGCTCGAGCATACCCCGCACATGATCGAACAGATCATCCGGCCGACAGGACTGCTCGACCCGACGATCGAGATTCATCCGATCAAAGGACAAATCGACTACTTGATGGACCAAATTCGCGACCGCATCAAACAGGACGAACGCGTCCTCGTGACGACGCTCACGAAAAAGATGGCCGAGGATTTATCGGACTATCTGCGTGAAGCGGGCATCAAGGTCAACTATATGCACTCTGAAATCAAGACGCTCGAGCGGATTGAGATCATCCGTGACCTGCGTCTCGGAAAATACGACGTCCTCGTCGGAATCAACTTACTGCGGGAAGGACTAGACATCCCGGAAGTGAGTCTCGTCACGATTCTAGACGCCGACAAGGAAGGGTTCCTCCGTTCGGACCGATCGCTCATTCAGACGATTGGGCGGGCGGCGCGGAACTCGAACGGGCACGTCATCTTGTTCGCTGATAAGATGACCGACTCGATGACGCGCGCGATTGAAGAGACCGATCGTCGTCGCTCGATTCAACAAGCCTATAATGAAGAACACGGCATCACGCCGCAGACGATCCGTAAAGAAGTACGCGGCGTCATCCGCGCGACGGTCGACGCCGAGGAGGATGTGCTCGAATCACTCAGCTCGATGAAGCCGGCTGAACGTGAGGAAGCCATCGCCAAGCTAGAAGAAGAAATGAAACAAGCGGCCCGCGACCTCCAGTTCGAACGGGCGGCCGAATTGCGTGACTTAATCTTGGAGTTGAAGGTAGGGAATTAAATGGCTGAAAAGAAAAATGCGATCGTCATCAAAGGGGCGCGCGTCAACAACTTGAAAAACATTGATATCGATATTCCACGGGACCAGCTCGTCGTCTTGACGGGCTTGTCCGGTTCCGGTAAATCGTCACTCGCGTTCGACACCATCTACGCCGAGGGGCAGCGCCGTTACGTCGAGAGTCTATCGGCCTACGCCCGTCAATTCCTCGGACAGATGGACAAACCGGACGTCGATACGATTGAAGGGCTGAGCCCGGCCATCTCGATCGACCAGAAGACGACGAGCCGTAACCCGCGCTCGACCGTCGGAACGGTGACGGAAATCTATGACTACTTACGTCTTTTGTTCGCTCGCATCGGGAAACCGGTCTGTCCGCGTCACGGTATCGAAATCTCGAGCCAGACCATCTCACAGATGGTCGACCAAGTGATGGAACTGCCGGAGAAGACGCGCCTGCAAATCCTGGCGCCAATCGTCTCGGGCCGCAAAGGGACGCACGTCAAAGTGTTCGACTCGCTCAAAAAGGAAGGGTTCGTCCGCGTCCGTGTCAACGGCGAGACGATCGAACTGACCGATGAGATCGACCTCGATAAGAATAAGAAACATTCGATTGAAGTCGTCGTCGACCGCCTCGTCGTCCGCCCTGACGTCGAAGGCCGTCTTGCTGATTCACTTGAGACGGCGCTTCGCCTCGCCGACGGCCGAGCCATCATCGACAAGATGGACGGCACCGAGCTCCTGTTCAGCGAACATCACGCTTGTCCGATTTGTGGCTTCTCCATTGGCGAACTCGAGCCGCGTATGTTCTCGTTCAACTCGCCGTTCGGTGCCTGTCCGACGTGTGACGGGCTCGGTACGAAGCTTGATGTCGACCCGGAACTCGTTATCCCGGACCCGTCGAAGACGCTGAAGGAAGGCGCCGTCGTCGCCTGGCAGCCGACAAGCTCGCAATATTATCCGCAACTGCTCGCCTCGATGTGCAAACACTTTGACATCGATATGGACGTGCCGTTCGAACGTCTGTCGAAGCGTGACCAAGACCTCGTCTTGCACGGGACGGACGAAGAGTCGTTCTTGTTCCGTTACGAGAACGATTTCGGACAAGTCCGGACGAACACGATCTTCTTCGAAGGGGTGCTCCGCAACATCGAGCGCCGCTATAAAGAGACGACGTCCGATTACATCCGTGAACAGATGGAGACGTACATGGCGACACACGCTTGTCCGACATGTAGCGGTTATCGGTTGAAAGAAGAGACGCTCGCCGTCAAAATCACGGGCCACCATATCGGGCAAGTGACCTCTCTGTCCGTCGTCAACGCCATCAAGTTGTTCGACTCGATCATGACAGAGTTGAGCGAGAAAGATATCGCCATCGCCCGTCTCATCTTGCAAGAGATTTGTGAGCGGCTCAGCTTCTTGAACAACGTCGGTCTCGACTATTTGACGTTGTCACGCGCCGCCGGGACGCTCTCGGGTGGAGAAGCGCAGCGGATTCGTCTCGCGACCCAAATCGGCTCACGGCTCACGGGCGTCCTATACGTCCTCGATGAACCGTCGATTGGATTGCATCAGCGTGACAACGACCGCTTGATTGCGACGCTCAAACAGATGCGTGACATCGGTAACACGCTCATCGTCGTCGAGCACGACGAGGACACGATGATGGCAGCCGATTATTTGATCGACATCGGACCGGGTGCCGGCGAACACGGCGGAGAAGTCATCGCCGCCGGGACGCCGAAGCAGCTCATGAAAAACAAGAGCTCATTGACGGGCCAATACTTGTCCGGCAAGAAATTCATCCCGCTACCGGCCGAACGGAAAGTGCCGGACGAGCGTTTCTTGAAGATCTTGAAGGCGGAAGAGAATAATTTGAAAGGAGTCGACGTCTCGATTCCGCTCGGTATGTTCATCGCCGTCACCGGTGTCTCTGGTTCCGGGAAGTCGACGCTCATCAACGAGATCCTGTATAAATCGCTCGCCCACCACATCAACCGGGCCAAGGCGAAGCCAGGCAAACATAAGAAAATCGAAGGACTCGACCATATCGACAAAGTTATCGATATCGACCAGTCCCCGATCGGACGGACGCCGCGGTCGAACCCGGCGACGTACACCGGCGTGTTCGATGATATCCGTGACGTGTTCGCCTCGACGAACGAAGCGAAGATGCGCGGGTACAAGAAAGGCCGCTTCAGTTTCAACGTCAAGGGCGGCCGCTGTGAAGCGTGCCGTGGGGACGGAATCATCAAAATCGAGATGCACTTCTTGCCGGACGTCTACGTCCCGTGTGAAGTGTGTCACGGGAAACGTTATAACCGTGAGACGCTCGAAGTGAAATACAAAGGCAAGACGATTGCCGATGTGCTCGATATGACGATTGAGGAAGGGCTCGACTTCTTTGACAAGATTCCGAAAATCAAGCGCAAGATTCAGACGATCTTTGACGTCGGTCTCGGCTATATGAAACTCGGACAACCGGCGACGGAACTGTCCGGCGGGGAAGCGCAGCGCGTCAAGCTCGCCTCTGAGCTCCATAAACGTTCGACCGGCAAGACGATTTACATCTTGGACGAGCCGACGACGGGACTCCATGTCGACGATATCGCCCGGTTGTTGAAAGTGTTGCAACGCCTCGTCGAGAACGGGGACACGGTGCTCGTCATCGAGCACAACCTCGACGTCATCAAATCGGCCGACTACTTGATCGACCTCGGACCGGAAGGTGGGGACGGCGGCGGGACGATTGTCGCGACCGGGACCCCGGAAGAAGTCGCCGAAGTCGCGGCCTCGTATACCGGCAAGTACTTGAAACCGGTGTTAGAACGGGATGCGGCCCGAGCGAAACCGAAAGCAGGAAAACGGAAGTAAGGTATAGAAATGATGAGAAACGGGAACATGATTGACGTGTGACCAAATCGAAGGGGGAAACGAACAGTGAAACAAGAAATGCGTGAACTGATTCTCCAGCAAGTGAAAGACGGGAAGTTGACGATTGAAGAAGGCATGACCCAGCTCGAACGGCTCGAGAAGTTGGAGCCGGAGCGTGTCCAAGCGCTCGAGGAACGTCAAGATACGGAGAAAGTCGATGCCTATTCGGTCGAGTCGCTCACGACGAAACTGACGTCGGCGGTCGAAGGGCTCGTGACGAAACTTCGTGACAGCGACTTCACGTTCAGCTCGAACTTCGGGCCGGAAGTGACGTATTCGAAATCGTTCCCGTTCACCGGGAAAGACATCTCGCTCGACTTGTTCAACGCCTCGGCGACGATCGTCTCGTCGGACAACGACGAGTGTGAACTGATTGTCACCGGACGTCCGCTCCGTCAGCAGGACGCGGACAAGGCGCTCGAACAGCTCCAGTCAGCGGTCAAGCATTCGGTCATCGGTGACCGTCTCGTCGTGTCACTCCGCGACAAGCTCGTCCGGGCGCACGTCGAACTGTACGTCCCGCATCATCATTTCGATCACCTACACGTACAGACGCTCAACGGTGAGGTCCGTGCCGACGGCCTCGACGTCGAGAGCGTTCGTATCCAGACGGCGAACGGCCGGGTCGTACTTCATGAAGTACATGCCTCGGAGCTGCTCCTCAACACGGGGAACGGAACAGTCGAAGTCGAAGCGGTCGAATCGGAACTCGTCCACGTCCGGACCGGCAACGGAGCCGTCATCGTGAACGGCAAATACGACAAGGCGTCGCTCAAGACCGGCAACGGGAACATCCGCGCCGAACTCGCGACGGCACGTCCGGCCAAGTTCGAGCTCGCATCGCTCGCCGGAAACGTCCGTCTCGTCTTGCCGCACGGCGTCGAGGTCGAAGGAGAACTCGAGACGAACTTCGGTGGTCTCCACTGTAACTTGGACGAGCTCGAGATCATCCGCGACCGGAAAGACGTCGCTCAACGTCGTCTTGAATTCTTGTCGGGCCGTGGTCAAACACCGCGCATCGAAGTCGAGGCCGGGACGCGTACTGGCACGATCGACCTCGAACACGGTTCGCTCCACACACCGTCGACGTTCCTCGAAGAGGACAAACACGAACCGACGGAACCAATCGACCCAGTCGACCCGGTCAATCCGGCCGACTTGAACAACCCGTTCCATCAGCAATGACCGACAACCCGAAGGCCTCTCGCCTTCGGGTTTGTTTTAGCATCAACGGAAACGAACACCATGGTCGGCTATGTACCGGGCGAATGAGACATCCATGACAAAACCCGAAGGCGGTTGCCTCCGGGTTTTTGTCATGTCATAGATTCATTTGATACTCCATTTGTTCCCAATCCATCATTTGACCGTCATACAGCGTGAATGAGCCGATGATGAACAGGATGAACAGGACCGGTCCGGCGATGAGTAAGAAAATCCCGAGGTTCCGCATCGTCTTCGACCGTTTCCAATAGAAGATGATGGCGACGATCATCGATAACAGCGACCCGGACAAGAACAAGCCGACGATGTTCAAGATGAACAACAGCAACACCGTCTCGTTTTTCGTCGCGGCATATTCGCGCCACATGTCAAACAGTGATTTGACCAAGTAGACGAGCGCCGCGATCCCGACGATAAAAATAAAGACAATGGCAATCCAAAATAGTGAATTCATGTGATTTCACCTCCCTAATCCTCTATACCCGTTCTACGGAATCGCCACGAATTAGTTTCATCTCTTTTTTTCGACACGTTTCGCTCACTTTCGTTGACGCTTCTCCAGAAGAGCTATGATACAATAATGAGCGTGAAAGGGGCAGATACTCATGCAAAATATCGTACGCACGGCTCAACTCGTTGAGCGCTTCAAACTTCAAGTCATCGCCGGGGAAGAGGGACTCCATCGTCCCGTCGCCACACCGGACCTCAGTCGACCGGGACTCGTCCTTGCCGGCTACTATACCCACTATGCGAAAAATCGGCTGCAAGTGCTCGGGAAGACCGAGCTCACGTTCTACGCGAGCTTGTCGGAAGAGAGCCGCCGCGAGCGGGCGAAGATTTTATGCACGGAATTGACACCGGGCATCCTCATCACGCGCGGCTTCGACATCCCGAAAGAGATTGAACAAGAAGCCGAGGCGGCGAACGTCCCGCTCATGCGCACGAACGCGATGACGACATCGATCGAGTCACAGATCACAAACTTCCTTGAGATGGAACTCGCACCGATGACCGCGATGCACGGCGTGCTCGTCGACATCTACGGCGTCGGCGTGCTCATCAAAGGACAGAGCGGTGTCGGGAAATCTGAGACCGCGCTCGAACTCGTCAAGCGGGGTCACCGCCTCGTCGCCGACGATTCAGTCGAGATTCGTCAGACCGGGGACCAGTTGCTCGTCGGTTCGGCACCGAAATTGATTCGTCACTTGCTCGAGATTCGTGGGATCGGCATCATCGATGTCATGACGTTGTTCGGCGCTGGCGCCGTCCGCTCGCACAAGAAGATCAGCTTGATCATCAACCTCGAGAACTGGGATGCGGGCAAAGTATACGACCGCGTCGGGCTCGACCACAACACGATGAAAATCATCGATAGCGAAGTGCCGTTACTCACGATCCCGGTCCGTCCGGGACGAAACTTGGCCGTCATCGTCGAAGTCGCGGCGATGAACTATCGCCTGCAGAACATGGGCATCAACACGGCCGAAGAGTTCGCGGAACGTCTCGCGAACGCCATCCATGACAACGAAGGGGACATGGAATAATGGTAGAGCCAACGTTTGACCGCGTCGCGTTTGAAATCGGGTCGCTCCCGATTTATTGGTACGGCATGATCATCGCCTTCGGTGCGATGCTCGGCCTCGTTCTCGCCTTGTTCGAGGCGAAGCGCCTCAATTATGATTCAGAACGGGTCGTCGATGTCATCATCTGGTCGATTCCGATCAGTATCGTCTTCGCCCGGATTTACTACGTCATCTTCCAATGGGACTACTACAGTGAGAACCTTGGACAGATCATCGACATCCGCCAAGGCGGGATTGCAATCCATGGTGCCATCTTTGGAGCGCTGCTCGTCGTCATCATCTATTGCATGCGCAAGTCGATGTCGTTCTGGAAGATCACCGATATCCTCGCTCCGTCGCTCCTGCTCGGGCAAGCGGTCGGACGTTGGGGGAACTTCATGAACCAAGAGGCGCACGGTGCCGAGACGACGAGCCGTTTCTTGAAAGAGACGCTCTTCCTCCCGGATTGGATCGTCAATCAGATGTATATCGACGGCGCTTATTACTTGCCGACGTTCTTGTTCGAGAGCGTCTGGAACATCCTCGGCGTCATCTTGCTCGTCGTCTGGCGTATGGTCGGTAACCCGCCGCGCGGCTACATCTTCTTATCGTACCTCGTCTGGTATTCGATTGGACGCTTCTATATCGAAAGGCTCCGCACGGATAGCCTCATGGCCGGCGATCTCCGGACGGCACAACTCGTTTCGATCGCGATGATCGTATTCGGTGTCGTCATGATGATCGTCCGCCGCAAAGCGAAACGATACGACGACCCTTCAGAGAAAGGACTGTTTGATTGATGGATACACTTCTATTCGATTTGGATGGCACGTTGCTCGATACGAACCCGCTCATCATCGCGAGTTTCCGTCACACGCTCGGGTACTACTTCCCGGACGAGACGTATCGCGATGAGGACATCTTCCCGTTCATCGGACCGACGCTCGAGAAGTCGTTCAAGGCGCTCAATGAGCCGGAATGGAAAGAGATGCAGGCGTTCTATCGCAGCTTCAATATCGCGATGCACGACCAGCTCGTCGCCGAATATCCGGGTGTGATCGAGGGGCTGTATCGCCTCCACGCCAAAGGCTACAAGATGGGCGTCGTCACCTCGAAAGGCCGTCCCGTCGTCGAGCAAGGCTTGCGTCTGTTCAAGATCGACCATCTGTTCGATGTGGTCGTCACGGCCGACGATGTGGAATATGAGAAACCGCACGCCGAACCGGTCGAACGGGCGCTCCGTGCGCTCGGATCGACGGCGGACCGCGCTGTCATGGTCGGGGACAACGACACGGACATCTTCAGCGGCAAGAACGCCGGGACGAAGACGGTCGCTGTCGGCTGGGCCATTAAAGGCCGTGCGTTCCTCGAAGCGCTCGAACCGGACGTCATCATCGACTCGATGGAACATTTCGAGGCGTGGCTCGATGAGGTTACCGTCCATGCGTAAGACGGAACGCTTTCGTCTAGACGGGCCAAACCCGCTTTGGCAGATGTACCGGACGATTCGCTTCCTGCGTGTCTTCAAAAATACGACGGTCGTCTTGATCGGGCGGTATTTCCCGTCCGTCAAGGCGAAGCGGTGGTTGTATCGAAACTTCCTCGGTATGAAAATCGGGGACTATAGTGCGCTCGCACTCATGGTGACGCCAGACGTCATGTTCCCGGAGCGGATTTCGATCGGCCGTAACACGGTCATCGGGTTCAACTCGACGATCCTCTGTCACGAGTATCTCGTCGACGAGTATCGGATCGGCGACGTCCACATCGGGGACGAGGTGTTGATTGGGGCGAACGTGACGATTTTACCTGGCGTGACGATTGGCGATCGGGCCGTCATCGGTGCCGGGGCCGTCGTCCATCGTGACGTCGCGCCCGGAGAGCGCGTCGTTGGGGCAAAGCTCCATACCATCGACACAAAATAGACACAATTTAGTGCGAAATCATTTTGAGGTCAAGACATGTAGGGCCTCATAAAATTACTAGGGCGGTATCACTTTTTTTAAAGGCGATACCGCTTTTTTGTGTCTATGGGCGCTGACATGAAACCTCCATATTTTTGTCGAAAAGCATTTGAACGACCTAGCAAAATATATTCATTATAGAAGGAATATAGTCCCGATTTTTTTTAAGTTTTTCAGTTGCCCTCGTTGTTTGAGTGCGGTATTCTTAACCCTGCAACTAAAAATAGATTTAGAGATGATGTGGAGGATTTAGAATATGGAAGCGAACTATGAAGCAGTAATGACGCTACCCGAACCAGAATCTCCGCTCGCCGCGGAGCTCCACTACTATAGAGGTCGTCGTGCGTTACGTGAAGGTCGCCTAGATGAAGCGACTTTTTTCATGGCTGAAGCCACTGCCGCTGCAGCGCACCGCGTCGACTATCACAAACAGTACGCTGAACTGTTATTTGAAGTAGGGGAGATCTATCACGCCAATGACGTGTGGAAACGGGTGCTAGAACTCGATGAGACGTCAACCGAGGCCTTGTATCACCTTGCGAGCAATTGCGCTTATATCTCTTTATATGAAGAAGCAGCGATGTATGCGAAACGTTACCTCGAAGTCGAGGCACACGGGCGCTATGCGGACTCGGTCCAATCGCTGTTAGAACTGATCGAACTCGAGCAAGAACTCGAGGACGAAGATGAAGACGAGTTGATCACGTGGCACACCGAGGCCCAGCAGCATATCGACAAAGGCCGCTTGTTCGCCGCCAAGTCGACGCTCGAACGGTTAATCGACCGCTATCCGCGCTTTTGGCCGGCGTTCAACAACTTGGCCATCGTCAATTTTTATCTCGGCAACGATGAAGCGGCGTTCGAGACGCTCGAGTACGTGCTCGATGAAAACCCGGGCAACTTGCATGCGATTTTGAACACGATTTTGTTGTTGCATGAGGCCGGACAATCAGAAGCGGCGCTCCAATTGTCGGTCCCGCTGACACGGGTCCGCCCGCTCCAGTTCGACTTACGCTATAAACTCGCCACGACACTCGCGCTCGTCGGTCAATACGACCGCGCGTACGAAGAACTCCGCCTTTTGAAAGACCGCGGATTCCGTGGGGATTCACTGTTCGGGCATTGGCTCAGCGTGTCCGCCTACAAGACCGGGCGTCTTGAAGAAGCGGCCACCTATTTGAACAGTGACGAGTTGAAACAATTTGAAGAAGCGAGCCCGTATGACATCCGCGACAACCTCGAGTTCCGTTCGGCACTCGTCCAAGGGTTGCGCCAAGAAGAAGACGCGGCTCGCATCGAAATCATCCGAATCATCTCGAAACTTGCCGACGACGAGGCGTTTGAAGCACTCGCGTTGACGAACGGGATCACCGACAACGAGACGGTGCTCGCCTTCGCCGAGAAATGCCGTGCTGAGATTTGCGGGGCACCGTTCACCGGTGACGCCCGGATCGCTCAGGCGTATGAGGCCCTCGTGCTCGCCGAGACGGAAGTGACGGAAGCGGAACAGATGAGCCTCGACGGCGACTTCTATGAACGGTTCTCACTCCTGCTCCTTGCCGGGGCATCGTTCGAGGACGTCACGGCATCGGCCGCGGCTCTCGTCTGGATGTTCTATGCGAAACGGGATGCCCTCATCCTCGACGACTGCGCCGACACGTTCGGAATCGACGTCGCGACGCTGACGGGGACGATCCGTTCGTTCAAACAGACACTCGAACAAGCATAAAGATAGACGATACCTCCCTAGGTTTCTTATACTGAAGTCAATCAATTTCATGCAGAGGTGGAATCATTATGACAGAAGAAAAAATCTATGACGTCATTATCATCGGGGCCGGCCCAGCCGGAATGACGGCTGCACTTTACGCGTCGCGTGCCAACTTATCGACACTTATGATCGAACGCGGTATCCCAGGTGGACAGATGGCGAACACGGAAGATATCGAAAACTATCCGGGCTATGACAGCATCCTCGGCCCAGACTTGTCTCAAAAAATGTTCGACCACTCGAAAGCATTCGGGGCGGAGTACGCTTATGGCGACGTCCAAAGCATCTCGGACGAGACGGAATATAAAGTCGTCCACGCGCACAACCGTGACTATAAAGCACGGGCGATCATCCTCGCTTCTGGCGCACAATACAAGAAAATCGGTGTCCCGGGCGAAGAAGAGCTCGGCGGCCGCGGTGTATCGTATTGTGCGGTCTGTGACGGGGCGTTCTTCAAAGGGAAGAACTTGTTCGTCATCGGCGGCGGCGACTCAGCTGTCGAGGAAGGCGTGTTCTTGACACGTTTTGCTGACAAGGTGACAATCGTTCACCGTCGCGACGAGCTTCGCGCGCAGAAGATTCTTCAAAAACGGGCGTTCGACAACCCGAAAATCGACTTCATCTGGAACCACACGCTCAAAGAGATCGTGGAAGCCGATGGTAAAGTCGGTGGGGCACGTCTCGTCAGCACGGTCGATGGGACCGAGTCCGACCACGAAATCGACGGTGTGTTCATCTATATTGGTATGAACCCAATCACTGGTTTCGTCAAAGACCTCGGCATCACGAACGAGCAAGGCTATATCGTCACGAACGAAGCGATGGAGACGAAGATCCCAGGGATTTTCGCAGCCGGCGACGTACGTGACAAGACGCTCCGTCAAGTCGTCACCGCGACGAACGACGGATCGATTGCCGCTCAAAACGCGCAACACTATATCGAGGGGCTCCTCGAGGCGTTGCACGAACAAAACGCGTGACATGAGGCAGAAGGGATTGCGGGCGACCGCAATCCCTTCTCTTTTTTTCGGACGTTCGTTATACTAAGGACAGAAGAGAGCTGCACACACGGCTCGGTTGTCAATTTTAAGGGGGCGTCAGTGACATGGAAGACTTTAAAGGATTGGAAGAATTGATCATCATCAGCGGGATGAGCGGGGCCGGGAAATCGGTCGCAATGAATAGCTTTGAGGATCTCGGCTATTTTTGCGTCGATAACTTGCCGCCGGTGCTCTTGCCGCAATTGATCGATGTCATCAGCTCGGTCCGGCCGAAGATCGCCGTCGCGATCGACACACGGACGCGCGACTTCATCGACAGCCTGTTCATCGTCATCGACGACTTGGAACAGAAGAACGTGCACCCGCACTTGTTGTATCTCGACACACGGGACGAAGTGCTCGTGCGCCGCTATAAGGAGACGCGCCGGTCGCATCCGCTCGCCCCGGAAGACGCACCGCTCGTCGGCATCGGGATGGAGCGCTCGTTGCTCGAAGGGTTCCGTGACCGGGCCCATACGCTCTACGATACGAGCGACTTGAAGCCGCAGATGCTCAAAGACCGCATCTTGCTCCAGTTCAACGAGGAACGAATCCCGTTCACGGTCAACTTCATGTCGTTCGGGTTCAAACACGGCGTCCCGCTCGACATCGACCTGTTGTTCGACGTCCGCTTCATCACGAACCCGTTCTATATCCCGGAACTCCGTCCGCTCACCGGGCAGACGGAAGAAGTCCAGAACTACGTCATGTCGCACCCCGAGGCGCGGGCGTTCTATAAAAAACTGATCGACATGCTCGAATTCCTGTTGCCGCAGTACAAGCGCGAAGGGAAGACGCAAGTCGTCGTCGCCTTCGGTTGTACGGGCGGGAAGCACCGTTCGATCACGTTCGCCGAGAAAGTATCGGCCCATTTCGCCGAGCGCTATAACGTCAAGACCGTCCATCGCGATCTCGCGCATGCGACGAAGGAGAAATAAGATGAGACGCGACAGAAAAGTGGTGGCCATCGGTGGAGGGACGGGCCTCTCGACGCTCGTCCGGGGCTTGAAGCATTATCCGCTCGACATCACGGCCATCGTCACGGTCGGGGACGACGGGGGCAGCTCGGGGCGCCTCCGTGACGAGTTCCATATGTTGCCGCCGGGCGACATCCGGAACGTCATCCTCGCCTTGTCCGAGGTCGAGCCACTCATGGACAAGATTTTGCAGTATCGGTTCGACAGCGGTTACGGGCTCGAAGGGCACTCGCTCGGCAACCTCATGTTGACGGCGGCGACGCATATCTGCGAAGGCTCGTTCGTCAAGGCGGTCGACGTCTTGTCGCAGCTGTTGAACGCCCAAGGCAAGGTGCTCCCGGTGACGGAGACACTCATGACGCTCGCCGCCGAGTTCGAAGACGGGACGATCGTCAAAGGTGAATCAAAGATCCCGCTCGTCGAGAAACAAATCAAGCGCCTGTTCTTGCTCGAGGAAGGCATCAAGCCGGCGGCTGGTGTCGTCGAGGCAATCGAGGACGCCGATTTGATCGTGCTCGGTCCAGGGAGCTTGTATACGAGCATCATCCCGAACCTCTTGATTCCAGAAGTGCGTGACGCCATCGTCCGCTCGGGTAAACCGGTCGTCTACATCTGCAACGTCATGACGCAGCCTGGTGAGACGAAAGGGTATGACGCGATGAAACATTTGAAATCGATCGAGGCGTATCTCGGCAAGTCGACGGTCGACACGATCGTCGTCAACAACGAGCCGATCGAGGACATCTATTTAGAGCGTTACCTCGAGGACGGCTCGGAAGAAGTCCGCTTCGATCGGAAGAAGCTTCGAAATTACGGCACGAACGTGCTCGCGGGGGACATCGTCGACTATAACCGTGACTATATCCGCCATGACTCGGACGCCATCGCCGGACTCGTCATGCAACGCGTCCTGCGCATCAAGAAACCACGCTCGTTCCAAGAACTTGAGCTGAAATAAGTTGTGATTGAACAGAAAGGAGGGGACCGGCATGAGCTTTGCCTCTGACGTCAAAAAAGAATTGACGCAACTCGTCGTGACCGATGCCGAGGCGAAAGCGGAACTATCCGCACTCGTCCGGATGAACGGCGTCATCTCGCTCGCTTTAGGGCGAGGGATGACGCTCGACGTCTCGACCGAGAACGCCGCCATCGCACGTCGAATCTATTCCCTCATGAAACGGCTGTACGACCATCATCTCGATTTGTTCGTACGGAAGAAAATGCGGTTGAAGAAGAACAACGTCTATATCGTCCGGGTCGCCCAGCGTGCCGAGACGATGCTTCGAGACCTTGAAATCCTCGGGGAGAACTACGAGATGATCCGCACGCTCAACTCGGACATGACACGTGACGAGAACCTCGCCCGTGCCTATTTACGCGGGTCGTTCCTTGCCGGCGGGTCGATCAACCATCCGAAGACGTCGTCATATCACCTCGAGGTGTACAGCCTGTACGAGAACCATAACCAGGCGCTCCGTGACCTCGCCAACCGCTTCGGCTTGAACGCGAAGACGCTCGAGCGGAAGAAAGGGCACATCCTCTATATCAAAGAGAGTGAAAAGATCTCGGACTTCCTGAAACTCATCGGGGCGACGCGCGGCATGCTCGACTTTGAGGACGCGCGCATCATCAAAGATATGCGCAACTCGGTCAACCGGCTCGTCAACTGTGAGACGGCGAACTTGAACAAGACCGTCGGGGCGGCGCTCCGCCAAGTCGAGAACATCAAGTTCCTCGAGCGCACGGTCGGGCTTGAAATCTTACCGGTCAAACTCCGGGAGATCGCCGAGCTCCGGGTCACCCATCAAGACGTCTCGCTCCAAGAACTCGGCGAGATGCTCGAGACGGGACCAATCTCGAAGTCGGGGATCAACCATCGGCTCCGCAAGATCGACCAGATCGCGGACAAGGTGCGAAACGGTGAAGAAATCAGCTCATCGTGACCCCGGTTGCACCAAAACCATTCTTCCTATATAATTAGCAATTGTGTATAGGACTTAGAAATGTAACTTAAAGGAGCTTCATGATTATGTCGAATGCAAAGAAAAGAATCTCGCTCACGATCGACGCTGATTTAGACCAGGTCATCACGGAGCGTGCGAAACAAATCGGGATCCCGAAAAGCGCCCTCGTCACGTTCGCGACAAGCCTCTTCCTCAACCAATTGCGCGCGGAAGAAGTATTGTCAGGTGACACGAACGCCATCTATCAGGTCATCCGCAAAGATTATGAACTGCTCACGAGCGTGGATAACTTAGACAAATAATTGCGGAAGGCTGACTGCGGTCAGCCTTTTTTGGTTGCATCCGGCCTTAAAATTTGGAATAGTGGTTATATTGAATTCGAATGGAGGTCGATCCTATGGGGCAAATCTTGCTCATCCTAGTATTACAACTCGTCTACGTACCGGTGCTGACGCTTCGGACCATCATGCTCGTCAAAGGAAAAACGATGATTGCGGGGCTGTTCGGGACGCTTGAGACGCTGATCTATATCTTCGCGCTCGGGATCGTGTTCCAAGATTTGACGACGCTCGGCATGATCGTCTATGCGGTCGGATTCGGGCTCGGGATTCTCGTCGGCGGTTACGTCGAGCGTAAGCTTGCCATCGGCTACAACATGATCCAAGTCCACACGCAAGAGTTCCCGGCCGAGCTCATCCAAAAGATGCGCGACAGCGGTTATGGTGTGACGCACTACCAAGGTCAGGGACGTGACGGCATCCGATATCGTCTCGACGTCTTGGCGGCACGGACACGGATGAAAGATTTGCGGCAAATGGTCGAGGAGTATGAGCCGAAAGCGTTCCTCGTCGCATTCGATCCGATCGACTTTAAAGGCGGCTATATGATGAAAGGGCTCCGACGCCCGAAATGAACGGGACGACTCACGGAAGTGGGTCGTTTTTTCGTGGAACGGGGAATACAAGAACAAAGGAGATGAGCGAGTTGAGACGAAAAGGGTTATGGATCGTCGTGGTTGGGTTGATTCTCGTCGGCGGCGCGTTGTTGGCCACCTCATTTTGGAAGTCGGAGTCCTCGATCAAACCGCCGCTCCCGACAGTCCGGGTCGGGTCGGTGACGGCCGAAGTGAAACAGTCGACGTTCTGCTGGTCCAATGGGGGCGAGGCGGTATGTGAAGACCACGGGTTGCCGGAAGCGGACGACTTGCAGCTCGTACCGGTCGAGCCGGGTGCCGAGATTGATGTCGAGTTCCATGCCGAGCCGTCGAACGTCTCATTCCATCAAATCATCGACGGGGAGCTCGTGCGGTCTGAACCCGTCGTCCCAGACGCACCGGGTGTCTATTTGTTTGAGACGGGCGGGGAGTGGCCGCGTGGGGACAGCCGCTATGTGTTCGGGGTCGAGGTCAAGGAATAAAAGAGTTGACCTGTCCGCTACGGGCGGCTTTATGATCAACGAGAAGGGGGGACGCCAATGATTCAAATCGGAAAAGTGGTCCATCTAACGGGGTTGTCCACTAAAGCAATCAAATGGTATGAAGCGAAAGGACTCGTCCGACCGACTCGTTTAGATAATCAGTATCGGTTATACGGGATGGAAGAAATAAGACGCCTGAACGAAATCAAGTTACTACGCCAAATGGGTATCTCGCTCGAACAAATTCAGACGGCAGAAAGTGTGAGCGAGTTACTCGACAGCAGACTTGATGAGGTCCAACACGAAATCGAGGCGTTGCGACAAGTCGAGCAACAAATCAAATGGATGCAAACAGGGGGAGATTCAATGAAAGTACGTTATGAGATGTGGGACCGGCCAAAAATCGTGAACGGCTATGTATCCGAACTCACCACAATCCCGTTCGTTTGGGAAAAACTGCAACCAGAGCTGACGACAGACGAATCATATGGCGTCTGTTTAGCGAAAGAAGAAGCTTATCTAGCAGGGATGACTGATCCTGTCATAGGAGAAGAGGGAAGACAGGTTGAACTGTCGGCAGGACGTTACCTTGTCGCCACGGTCGAAGGCGGAATCCCGGCCATCCCCACGACGTATAATCAACTTCTAGCGTTGCCGGATGTAACGTTGCGGGATGCACTCGATTTTGAGCGCTACATTCATGGGCAAGACGGAGCTGACGACTTGATTGAAATTTGGTTACCTGTCCAATAAAAAGAAGCGCCTTTCCCGGAGTTGGGAAAGGCGCTTTTGGATTAACGCGTCATGACCTTGTCGATGAGACCGTAGTCTTTCGCTTGTTCAGCTGACATGAAGTAGTCGCGCTCTGTGTCGCGCTCGATGACTTCAAGCGGCTGGCCTGTGTTGTCGGCCATGATTTGGTTCAATTTCTCGCGCATCTTGATGATGCGTTCAGCATGGATCTTGATGTCCGATGCTTGACCTTGCGTACCGCCGAGCGGTTGGTGAATCATGATCTCCGCGTTCGGAAGCGCGAAGCGTTTGCCTTTTTCACCGGCTTGGAGCAAGAAGGCACCCATCGATGCGGCCATTCCGATACAAATCGTCGACACGTTCGGTTTGATGAAGTTCATCGTGTCATAAATCGCCATTCCGGAAGTGATCGAACCACCCGGGCTGTTGATGTAAAGTGAGATGTCCTTATCTGGGTCCTCGGCTGCAAGGAAGAGGAGCTGGGCAACGATCGAGTTGGCGACGTTGTCGTCGATCGCACTTCCGAGCAAGATGATGCGGTCCTTGAGCAAGCGTGAGTAAATATCGTACGCGCGTTCCCCGCGACCTGTTTGTTCGATAACTGTTGGAATTAACATTGAATCTGCCTCCTTTATGTAGGTTGTAAACATATCATACCGCTATAGTCAATGTTGGTCAAACGATAGTCATCGTTTTTGACCTATTCCACGGTTTGACGATTCTAAAACGACAAAAGAGGCCAGGCATCTGCCTGACCTCTTTCTTTGATACACCCGGAGAGATTCGAACTCCCGACACCTGGCACCGGAAACCAGTGCTCTATCCCCTGAGCTACGGGTGCATGTTCTCTGACACGATTTATTATACATTTGTTTTTTTAAAAAAGCAATCCTGTTCGTCTCACTTTTTTTTGAGCGCGTTTTCCCGCCTTTCGCTACAATAGGAAACGAGAGGGGTGTGACCGATGCAACGCCAAGAACAACAGCAACTTCAAAAGCAACAACTGACCCAGGACATGGTCAGGCGTCTGCCGGTTCTCGAAGCAGACCGGACCGCGATCGCTTTTCAGCTTGGCCGCTTGTCAAAGCGGAACCCGAACATCGCCATCGGCAGCGGCGCGGTCGAATGGGTGGAGGACACGGCGAGCGGATTCGAGTCCCGTCTGTTCGAACAGATCGAGGAAGGAAGTGGGAACGAGGTCCAACGTATGCTTCAAAAGCGGCTCGTCCTCGCGCTAGACCACCGCGGCCTCTTACCTGATAGTGACTTCGTGCTCGCCCATCGCTTCGAGGTCGATGTGGCGGACATTGAGGCGGCACGCCAGGCGCTCTTGTTTTTAGAACCGACGGGGATCGGGGCGAAGAATGAGCGGGACTGCCAATATCGGCATGCGATTGAACATGACGACCCGCTCGTCTTGGACGTGTTCGAGGCGCTCGACGCGAACGTTGATGACATCCCGGGACGACTCGACATCTCGGTGGCCGAGTTCGACCGGGTGACCCGTATCGTGGCGACGTTACCGAAAACACCAATATTATATGAAGGAACCGAGCATATCATCCCGGAACTCGAAGTCGTCCGGCGTGACGATGAGCTTGTGACGACATGGTTCAGCCCAACGCTCGATGCGACTCGGATCGGGGACGACCGCGAGGCGAAGTGGTGGCACGAGACGCTCGAGATGCGGAATGCGACGCTTCATTCAGTATGGACGGTCATCGCGGAACGTCAGGTGGACTGGCTCGACGGCAAACTCGTCTTGCATCCGTTGACGCGGAAAGAAGTCGCCGAACGGATCGGCAAGCATGAGTCGACCGTCGGACGGGCCATCCAAGGAAAGTATGTGGCGACCGAGGGCGGGGTCATGGCGTGGCGCCACTTTTTCGTCAGGTCCACGGATCATGGGCAATCGCCGTTCATGGTGAAGAAGGCGCTCGCCGAACTGATTCAACAAGAGACGTCACCTTTGAGTGACGCCGCACTCATGCGAGAGTTGGCCCGGCTCGGCTATACGGTGACACGACGGACCGTGGCGAACTATCGGGAGGCGCTCGGTTTTGGAAACTCGCGGGAGCGGGAACGACAACTATGGAAAGGAGGGGACTGACATGGTGCTGACATTATACCGACGTGCCAACTGTTCGCTCTGCGAGGAGGCGCTCGTCATGCTCGAATGGCTCATGGAAGACTATCCGTTCGAACTCGAGCAGGTCGACATCACGGGCAACGAAGAACTCGAGGCAAAGTACTTGTTCGAGATCCCCGTCGTCTTACACGAGGGGCGCGTCATTAGTCAAGGGCGATACGATGACAGTAAAGTTGAAGATTTTGTTAAGTATACGCTTACATCGAAAAAAAACGTTTGAAGGGGTTGCAAGACGGAAAGGTCATTGATAAGATGAAGTCGTAGCGGTGGGACGCAAATATAAAAGTGGGACAAAAGTTGTCCACGCTTTAAGTCGAGGGGGAATGAGTATGATCCAGCAGCTGATTCAAGTTCAGAAGCAAATCGTTCCCGACATGCTCGATACGCTCCGACATCGTTACGACATCTTACATTACGTCCGGTTGATGCAGCCAATCGGCCGCCGGACACTCGCCACAAGCCTCGGGCTGACGGAACGAATCCTAAGACGAGAAGTTGACTTTTTGAAAGACCAAGGTCTATTGATGGTCGCTACTCAAGGTATTTCCCTTACGGAATCGGGCCGAAACGTTCTCCGGGACTTGCACGAGGTCATGGGAGAAATCCTAGGAATCTCGGAAGTCGCACGAGAACTCGAGCGAAAACTAGGCGTTCGCCAAGTCGTCATCGTACCGGGTGATTCCGACGAGACGTTCTGGGTCCAGCGAGATATCGGTCGGGCCGCCGTCACGCAACTAAAAGCGCGACTGGCACCTGACGACAATATCATCGCGGTCACAGGCGGAACGACGATGGCATCGGTTGCGGCCATGATGTCGCCCGATAAAAAAGAACGACCGATGCATTTCGTGCCGGCACGTGGCGGACTCGGTGAGACGCTTGAGTTACAGGCGAACACCGTCTGTTCTCGAATGGCCGACCGGGCCCATGCCGACTATCATTTACTCCACATTCCGGACGAGGTTTCGCAAGAGACGTTCGAACGGATGGTGGAGGAACCTAGCATAAAAAATGTCCTGGAAATGATTAGAGCGGCGCGAATTGTGGTACATGGAATTGGTGAGGCGGAAACGATGGCGAAACGCCGTCACGCGTCACCAGAGCATTTGCGGATGATCGAACGGCATGATGCCGTCGCCGAGGCGTTCGGATATTACTTCAACGCCGAAGGTGAAATCGTTCATCGGGTCAAGACGGTCGGGATCCAATTAGAGGAGCTCGACGACATGGACACCGTCATCGCGGTCGCCGGAGGGAAATCGAAGGCACAAGCGATTGCCGCATATGCGAAACACACGCCGAACATCATCCTCGTCACAGACGAAGGTGCGGCGACAGAATTATTAAATCGTTATTAAAGAGTTGACCCCCGTTGGCTCTTCAATAAATAGCTTCTACCCTAAGGAGGAAATTAACTATGGCAGTAAAAGTTGGTATTAACGGATTTGGACGTATTGGTCGTTTGGCATTCCGCGAGATCATCAAAAACGAAGGAGTCGAAGTTGTTGCAATCAACGACTTGACTGACACGAAGATGCTCGCTCACCTTCTCAAGTATGACACGACACAAGGTCGTTTCGACGGAGAAGTAGAAGTACACGACGGTCACTTCCTCGTAAACGGCGAGAAAGTCGTTACACTTGCTAACCGCAACCCAGAAGAACTTCCATGGGGCGAGCTCGGTGTTGACATCGTTCTCGAATGTACTGGTTTCTTCACAGCAAAAGAAAAAGCGGAGCTTCACTTGAAAGCTGGCGCGAAAAAAGTTGTGATCTCGGCTCCGGCTACAGGTGACATGAAGACTGTTGTTTACAACACAAACCACGACATCCTTGATGGTACTGAGACAGTAATCTCTGGTGCTTCTTGTACGACAAACTGCTTGGCGCCAATGGCGAAAGTTCTCCAAGACCAGTTCGGAATCGTTGAAGGTCTCATGACAACAATCCACGCTTACACAGGCGACCAAAACACGCTTGACGCTCCACACCCGAAAGGCGACTTCCGTCGTGCACGTGCGGCAGCAGCAAACATCGTACCGAACACAACTGGTGCGGCTAAAGCGATCGGCCTCGTTATCCCAGAACTTCAAGGTAAACTTGACGGTGCGGCACAACGTGTACCAGTTGCTACAGGTTCACTCACAGAGCTCGTAACAGTTCTTGAGAAAACTGTATCTGTTGACGAAATCAACGCAGCAATGAAAAAAGCAGCGAACGAGTCATTCGGTTACACTGAAGACGAAATCGTATCTTCTGACATCGTCGGAATCACTTACGGTTCACTCTTCGATGCGACACAAACTAAAGTAATGACAGTTGGCGACAAGCAACTCGTTAAGACAGTTTCTTGGTACGACAACGAAATGTCTTACACTGCACAATTGGTTCGCACACTCAAGCACTTCGCTGAAATCGCGAAGTAAGTTCGTGAACTAAATAGAATCAAATAGGAGCGGAAACAAGAGATTGTTCTCCGCTCTATTTATGAAATTGACACGCACGACATATGGAGGCGAAGGTTATGAACAAACAGTCTATTCGTGACATCGATGTAAAAGGGAAACGCGTCTTTTGCCGCGTTGACTTCAACGTTCCACTCAAAGATCGCGTCATTCAAGATGAAACGCGGATTCAAGCGGCACTTCCAACGATCAAGCACTTGATCGACGGCGGCGCGAAAGTCATTTTGGCGAGCCACCTCGGCCGTCCAAAAGGCGAGAAGAACCTCGAGTACTCACTCGCACCGGTCGCTAAACGTCTCGCTGAACTTCTCGGCAAAGATGTACCCCTCGTTGAAGAGGCGTACGGTCCAGTCGCAGAAGAAGCCGTTTCAAAACTTGGTGAAGGTGACGTCGTCGTTCTCGAGAACGTCCGTTTCTACCCTGGTGAAACGAAAAACGATCCAGAACTCGCGAAAGGTTTCGCGGCACTCGCGGATATCTTCGTCAACGACGCGTTCGGTGCGGCTCACCGTGCCCACGCTTCAACAGAAGGTATCGCGCAAAACGTGGACCACGCGGTGGCTGGTCTCTTGATGGAGAAAGAACTTGAAGTCCTCGGGAAGGCACTCTCGAATCCAGACCGTCCGTTCACGGCGATTATCGGCGGATCGAAAGTTGCTGACAAGATTGGGGTCATCGACCACCTTCTTGACATCGTTGACACACTCATCATCGGTGGCGGTCTCTCGTACACGTTCTCGAAAGCACTCGGGCACGAAGTCGGAACGTCACTCCTTGAAGAAGACAAGCTCGACCTCGCTCGTCAGTTCATGAAAAAAGCAGAAGACAAAGGCGTGAAGTTCTTGATGCCGGTCGACTGTGTCATTGCGAAAGAATTCGGCGAAGAGACATACGTCGGACCAGTCGATATCGACTCGATCCCTGCGGATCACATGGGTCTTGATATCGGACCGAAGACAGTCGAAATTTACGCGGAAGCGATTCGCGAATCGAAACTTGTCGTTTGGAACGGACCGATGGGCGTATTCGAACTCGATAAGTACGCTAACGGAACGAAAGGTGTCGCTCAAGCACTCGCAGACAGCGACGCATACTCAATCATCGGTGGTGGTGACTCAGCCGCGGCAGCAGCCAAGTTCGGCCTTGCTGACCAAATGAGCCACATCTCGACTGGTGGCGGCGCTTCACTCGAATTCATGGAAGGCAAGAAACTTCCAGGCGTCGAAGCGTTGAACGACAAGTAAAATAGAGGAGGGTTATCGATGCGTAAACCGATTATTGCAGGTAACTGGAAAATGAACAAAACACTCTCGGAAGCTGTCGCTTTCGTAGAGGAAGTTAAAAATAACATCCCGTCAACGGACAAAGTTGACGCGGCGATTGGTGCACCAGCACTTTTCCTCGCACCGATGGTAGAAGCAGCGAAGGGGTCAAACCTTAAGCTCGGTGCTCAAAACATGTACGACAAAGACAGCGGGGCATACACAGGCGAAATCAGCCCGGCCATGGTCGCTGACCTCGGCGTGACATACGTCATCCTTGGACACTCAGAGCGTCGCGAATACTTCGGCGAATCTGATGCTTTCATCAACAGCAAAACGAAAAAAGCGTTCGAACACGGTCTTACGCCAATCGTTTGTGTCGGTGAGACATTAGAAGAGCGCGAAGGCGACAAGTTCGAAGAAGTCATCAAGACGCAAGTCGAAGGTGGCCTCGCGGACCTCTCAGCTGACCAAGTCAAACAACTCGTCATCGCGTACGAGCCAGTTTGGGCGATCGGCACTGGTAAATCAGCGGACGAAGCAGATGCGCAAAGCTCATGCAAATATGTTCGTGACGTGGTAAAAGGTCTTTACGGTGAAGACGTGGCGGCTGCGGTTCGCATCCAATACGGCGGTTCTGTAAAACCTGAGAACATCAAGGAGTATATGGCGCAAGAAGACATCGACGGCGCGCTCGTCGGCGGTGCTTCACTTGAAGCTGCTTCGTTCCTCAAGTTGTTGGAGGCGATTTAAATGGCAAGACCAGTCGCCCTCATCATCTTGGATGGTTTTGGAATGCGGAACGAAACGTTCGGTAATGCGGTCGCTGCGGCGAACAAACCGAACTTCGACCGCTACTGGGAGCAGTATCCACATACGCTCCTCAACGCGAAAGGCGAGTACGTCGGCCTTCCGGAAGGTCAGATGGGGAACTCGGAAGTCGGTCACTTGAACATCGGTGCCGGCCGGGTCGTCTATCAGTCACTTTCACGCGTCAACAACGCCATCAAAGACCGTTCACTCTTCGACCGCCAAGCGATGAATCACTTGGCCGGACATGTGAAAAAGTATGATTCGAGCCTCCACATCATGGGCCTCGTCTCAGACGGTGGGATTCACTCTCACATCAACCACATGTACGCCATCGTCGAGTTCGCAAAACTTCATGGCATCGAAAAAGTATACATTCACGCTTTCACGGACGGCCGTGACTGTGATCCGAAATCAGGCGCTGGCTTCCTCGAACAGACGGAAGCGAAGCTCGCTGAACTCGGACTCGGTCAAGTCGCTAGCGTGTCTGGACGCTACTATGCCATGGACCGCGATAACCGTTGGGAACGCGTCGAGAAAGTATACGACGTGCTCGTCAACGCGAAAGGCGAAGTCGGCAC
Organism: Exiguobacterium sp. s5; assembly: GCF_018618075.1. Taxonomy (NCBI): domain Bacteria; kingdom Bacillati; phylum Bacillota; class Bacilli; order Caryophanales; genus Exiguobacterium; species Exiguobacterium sp. s5. Next base: position 706,909 of record NZ_JACSLK010000001.1, read on the forward strand.
GAGTGCGGTCGACGTGCTTAAACAGTCGTACGCAGACGGCTTGACGGATGAATTCGTCTTACCGACGGTCATCGAGAAAGATGGACAACCGGTCGCGACGATCAAAGATAACGACGCGATCATGTTCTTCAACTTCCGTCCGGACCGGGCCATCGAGCTCGCGAAAGTGTTCAAAGAGAAGACCGGCTTCAAAGGCTTCGAACTTTCGAACACACATCCAGAGAACATCTTGCTCGTCTCGATGACGAAATTCTCGGATGAAATCGACACGGACATCGTCTTCCCACCAGAAGATTTGAAAAACACGCTCGGTGAGACTCTCGCCGCGCAAGGGTACAAACAGCTCCGCGCTGCGGAAACTGAGAAATACCCGCACGTCACGTTCTTCTTGAACGGACAACAAGAAACACCGTTCGAAGGTGAAGATCGTTTCCTCGTACCGTCACCGAAAGTGGCGACGTACGACTTGAAGCCGGAAATGAGCGCATACGAGCTCACGGAAGGTCTTCTCGAACGCATCGAATCGGACACGTATGACGCGTATATCATCAACTACGCGAACCCGGACATGGTCGGCCATTCCGGTATGCTCGAACCGACGAAGAAAGCTGTCGAAGTCGTCGACGAATGCCTCGGTAAAGTAGTGGACGCACTCATTGCTAAAGGCGGCGCGGCGATTATCACGGCGGACCACGGGAACGCTGACCTCGTCACGAACCCGGACGGCTCACCGATGACGGCCCACACGACGGAACCAGTACCATGTATCGTCACGAAAGAAGGGGTGGAACTGAAACCAGTTCTAGAAGGCGCTTTATGCGACCTCGCCCCGACGCTCCTTCACCTGCTTGGTGGAGAGCAACCGGCAGAAATGACCGGCACATCAATCGTCACGAAGTAACTCAAAAAACTTTCCAAATAAAAGGGAGCGAATCAATATGTCAATGATTACAGAAATTTACGCACGCGAGATTTTGGATTCACGCGGTAACCCAACAATCGAAGTAGAAGTCTTCACAGAAGACGGTGGTTTCGGCCGTGCCCTCGTCCCATCAGGCGCATCAACTGGTGAGCACGAAGCAGTTGAACTCCGTGATGGCGACAAGTCACGCTACCTTGGTAAAGGTGTACTCAAAGCCGTTGCGAACGTAAACGACACAATCGCACCTGAACTCATCGGCTACGATGTTTTCGACCAAAATGCAATCGACGCTAAAATGATCGAACTTGATGGCACACCAAACAAAGCGAAGCTCGGCGCAAACGCAATCCTTGGTGTCTCAATGGCAGCAGCTCACGCAGCAGCTGATGAGCTCGGTCTTCCACTTTACACGTACCTCGGTGGATTCAACGCGAAGACACTTCCAACACCAATGATGAACATCATCAACGGTGGCTCGCACGCGGACAACAACGTTGACTTCCAAGAGTTTATGATCATGCCTGTTGGTGCGCCAACGTTCCGTGAAGCGCTCCGTATGGGTGCTGAAGTATTCCACGCCCTCAAATCAGTTCTTTCTGGTATGGGTCTTAACACAGCAGTCGGTGACGAAGGTGGTTTCGCACCAAACCTTAAGTCAAACGAAGAAGCGATCACTGTTATCCTTAAAGCGATCGAAAAAGCTGGTTACAAACCAGGTGAAGACGTCTACCTCGCAATGGACGTTGCATCTTCTGAGTTCTATGACAAGTCGACTGGCAAGTACGAACTCGCTGGCGAAGGCAAATCACTTACAACTGCAGAACTCGTAGACTTCTACGCAGAACTCGTTGACAAGTACCCAATCCTCTCAATCGAAGATGGTTGCGACGAAAACGACTGGGATGGCCACAAATTGCTCACTGAGAAAATCGGTAACAAAGTTCAACTCGTTGGGGATGACCTCTTCGTAACGAACACAGCGAAATTGGCTGAAGGAATCGAAAAAGGTATCGCGAACTCGATCCTCATCAAAGTTAACCAAATCGGTACGCTCACAGAAACATTTGACGCGATCGAAATGGCTAAAAAAGCTGGTTACACAGCAGTTGTCTCACACCGTTCTGGTGAAACAGAAGACGCAACAATCGCGGACATCGCGGTTGCAACAAACGCTGGTCAAATCAAAACTGGTTCGCTCTCGCGTACAGACCGTATCGCGAAGTACAACCAACTTCTCCGCATCGAAGACATGCTCGGCGATGTAGCGAAATACGACGGGATCAAGTCGTTCTACAATCTCAAAAAATAATTGATGTTTTCAGGCCCGCCTTGTGCGGGCTTGTTTTTTTGTGGTTTGTTATTTGAATAACCTTCATCAGACGGTGGGACGCTTTCCTGGGGTGATGCGGATGCCTCCGCAGCGCACGCGCGCTTTACGGGGTCATCCTTGCATCACTCTCCCCAAGGAGTCGCCCACCGTCTGATTCCGTCCAAGCGGCACCGTAGATTGCCTGCAGAAAGCATCGGTGCCGCCAGGGCGGATAGTATATTCTGCTCCGTTTCCGGGAATAGAGTAGTGTAGGTGAAAGGAGGCGTTCGTCATGATGGTCAGCGGTTTTCTCCTTCTTCTCATTGCGCTCGGTGTCGGTGGTTACTTCCTGTACAAGTATATGGAAGACCGGAAATGGTCGTGACGTATGTCACGGCCGTTTTTTTGTGTGCGTGAACGCTTGAAAATTGGGTATAATCAGATACAGACTACAAAAAGGAGAGACGTCCATGACACGCGTACGGAAAGCCATCATCCCGGCCGCCGGGCTCGGTACCCGCTTCTTGCCGGCGACGAAGGCGATGCCAAAAGAGATGCTCCCGATCGTCAACAAACCGACGATTCAATTCATCGTGGAAGAAGCCGTCGCTTCCGGCATCGAGGACATCATTATCGTGACCGGGAAGAACAAGCGCGCCATCGAGGACCATTTCGACCGAGCCATCGAGCTTGAACAGAACCTCGAGTCAAAAGGCAAGACCGAGCTCCTCGAGTCGGTGCGCCACTCGTCGAACCTCGCCAACATCCACTACATACGGCAACAGGAACCAAAAGGGCTCGGCCACGCGATTTGGTGTGCCCGGAAGTTCATCGGCGACGAACCGTTCGCGGTCCTGCTCGGGGACGATATCATCGAGGCGGACGTGCCGGCGACGAAGCAATTGATCGACCAGTACGAGCAGTATGAGCGCTCGATCATCGGGGTGCAACGCGTCCCGTATGAAATGACGAATCGATATGGTATAATTGACCCGCTTGCCGTCGAAGGAAAGCTCATCCCGGTCCGGACGTTCGTTGAGAAACCGGCCGTCGGTGAAGCCCCATCGAACCTCGCCATCCTCGGCCGTTACATTTTGACGCCGGACGTCTTTGAGGCGTTGTCGGCGCAAGAAGTCGGGACGGGAGGCGAGATCCAATTGACGGACGCCATCGCCCGCTTGAACGAGGTGGAGACCGTCTTCGCCTATGAATTTGACGGGCGTCGCTATGACGTCGGGGAACCGATCGGCTTCATCGAAGCGACGATCGCCCACGCGCTGTGCGACCCAGATTTAAAAGCCAACGTCCGCACGCTCTTGAAGCGCTTCGTGGACGAACTCGAACAACAGTAAGGTGTGTTATTTTTGAAAACAATGTTAATGGTCTGTCAAAACTATTATCCGGAGATCGGCAGTGCCGGCAACCGGATGCAAAATATCACGCATCTCATGAAGGAACGCGGATACGAAGTGGAGGTCATCACGGCCGCCCCATCGTATCCGAACTTCAACTTGTATAAAGACGATCGCTTCTGGAATGACAAGGCGCTCAACAATCAGCCGTTCATCAAGCGGCTCATCACGAAGAAGCGCAAACATACGTCGAACATGGTGAGCCGGCTCGCTTTGTTTTTGGAACAGATGATCAAAGGCGTCGCCGCCGTCCAAAAGCTCGACTCGAAACCGGATGTCGTCTTTGCGACGACCCCGTCTTTTTTTATGGCGTTCGTCGGCGTGTATGCGAAACGCAAGTACGGCGTCCCGTTCATCTTGGACGTGCGTGACCTCTGGCCGGAGTCGGTGAAAGGCGTCGGCGTGTTCAAACACGACTGGATGCTCGCCCCGGCGTTCTGGTTCGAGAAGCGTCTTTACAAATCGGCCGATGAAATCATCATCAACTCGGAAGGGTTCCGCAGCTATCTTCGCCAGCGCGGCGTCGAGAACGAGATGATCCACTACATGCCGAACTCGATTCGTGAGAGCGAGCGCAATCTCGAGCGGACGGTCCCCGAGGACGACCGGATGGAAATCCTGTACGCCGGGAACATGGGCCTCGCCCAAGACGTGTTACTCTTGCTTGAACTCGCGGAGCGGTTCCGTGACGAGCCGCGCGTTCACTTCAAATTGATCGGCTACGGGTACCGGAAGAACGAGTTGAAAGAGACAATCAAGGCCCGTGGTTTCAAGAACTTCCTCTTCCTCGAGGCGATGCCTCGGACGGAGGCGTTCCAAGCCATCAAGAACGCGGACGTCGCGTTCGTCAGCCTGATTGAGCAAGAAGTGTTCGATACGGTCATCCCGGGCAAACTGATCGACTACATGGCGGTCGGTAAACCGATCGTCGCGGCGGTGTCAGGCCATGCGGCGAATGTCATCGAAGCGGCCGAGGTCGGTTACGTGTCACGGAAGCGTGACATCAATGAGATCGAGCACATGCTCCGTAAATTGCTCGAACGTCCCGAGTTGCGTGAGAAATACGGTGTGAACGGGATCCGTTATGTGAAAGAGAATCTGTGCTGGGAAAACAATATACACGTCCTCGAAGACGTGATCGAAAAAGTAACGATGGAGGAAACACGATGAAGTCAGTATGTATGTTTGTATGGAACCATTTTACGAATGATGCGCGCGTCTTGCGCGAATGCTCGGCGCTCGCCGAAGCGGGCTATGAAGTCGATTTGATTGCGCTTCAAGACCCGAAAAATCCGTCGCTCCCGAAAGAAGAGATGCGTCCGGAAGGGTTCCGCGTCATTCGCGTCAAACGTCAGCCGTCGATTCTCGCCAATGGGATGAAGGCGCTCAAATCGATTCGGACATGGGTGTCTGAGAAGAAGACACGCCAGCTCGGGGCTGGACTCGTCGGCGCGGGATTGTTCATCCTCGCACCATTGACGATGCTCGGACTCGGTGCGGCAGCAGGTGCGATTTTGTTCCCGCCGGTGCGTAAAAACATCGTCAACGCGAGCGCGATGCTCGAGATGGTGTTCACTTCGACGAAAAAGTCGTACGATTTCTATCACGCCAACGACTTGAACACGCTCCCGCAGGCGCTCATCGCCGGGAAAATCGTCAACAAAGGCAAGATCGTCTACGACTCACATGAAGTCCAGACGGACCGGACCGGTTACGGCTATATCCAAAGTAACCTCGAAGGCTGGCTCTTGCCGTACGTCGATTCGATGATGGTTGAGAACCACACGCGCGCGGCGCACAACGAAGAGCTCTACGGCTTCTATCCGTACGTGCTCCACAACTATCCGTTCTATCGTCCGCTCGACTTCTCGCTCCGTAAAGACTTGCATGCACTCCTCGACTTGCCGAAAGATGAGAAGATCCTCTTGTACCAAGGCGGCATTCAAGCCGGCCGCGGACTCGAGCAGCTCATCCTCGCCGTCAAGGACTTCAACGAAGGCACGCTCGTCATGATCGGGGACGGAAAACTCAAACCGGTCATCAAACGGATGATCGAGGACGAAGGCGTCAGCGACCGCGTCAAGATGATTGACAAAGTACCGGTCGAGGCGTTACCGTACTATACGATGAACGCATATCTCGGTTTCCAAGTGTTGAACAACGTCTGTTTCAACCACTACTCGGCGTCATCGAACAAGCTGTTCGAATATTTGATGGCCGAAGTACCGGTCGTCTCATGTGACTTCCCGGAAATCGAACGTGTCGTCGCCGGGAACGACGTCGGTGTCGTCGTCGACTCGCACGACCCACAATCGATCGCCGAAGGCGTCAACCGCCTGCTCGACGATCAAGCACTCTACGCCCGTGTCAAAGAGAATACGAAGACGGCGCGTGAGCAATATAACTGGGATTTGGAAAAAGAGGCACTCTTGAACGTCTACACGAATGTCGTGGACCGCAAGTTGCCGATTATGAAAGACGGTGCGCCAAAGCCAGCTCAACAGTAAGATGAAGACTGCGACTTTGTGCCGCGGTCTTTTTTTATGGAAGGGGGAAAATTGATGAAACGTCAGCAACAACATCTACTGCGTCAACAAGTCTGGAAGAAGCTCCAATCGATTTCCTTGAAGGATATCGCCTGGATCATCGCCGGCTCATTCATTCTCTCGTTCGGGGTGAACTACTTCACCGTCCCGAACGACTTCTCGGAAGGCGGCCTGCTCGGGGTCACGATCATCCTCTACTACTTGTTCGGCTGGGACCTCGGTGTCACGTCGATCATCGGGAACGGTCTGTTGTTCATCGTCGGCTATAAACTGCTCGACCGCCGGACAATGGTCTATTCGGTCGTTGCCGTCATCGCGACGTCATTCTTCCTCAGCTTGACCCATAGTTGGGGCAGCCCGGCCGAGGACAAACTGCTCGCGGCCGTCTACGCCGGGATCATGATCGGTGTCGGTATCGGCATGGTGCTCCGCGTCGGTGGGACGACCGGGGGCGGGGTCATCATCGCCCGCCTCATGGAGCGGTATTTGCACATGAGCGTCGCCGTGTCGATGTTCATCATCGATGCGATCGTCGTCGGGGCGTCGGGATTCATCCTCGGGGAACAAGTCGTGCTCTATACATTGATCGCCATCATCATCGGCTCGTGGGTCATCGACCTCGTCGCTGAAGGGCTCAACATCCGCAAGGCCGTCACCATCATCAGCGACAAGCAAGAAGAACTCGCCGTCGTGTTGACGGAGACGCTCGGCCGCTCGGCAACGATTATCCATGGCCACGGCTACTACACGAAGCAGGACAAGAACATGTTGTATATGATCGTCGACAAGCGTCAAATCGGTCCGCTCAAGCGAATCGTCGAAGTGACCGACCCGCGTGCCTTCGTCGTCATCCACCAAGTGAAAGAGGTTATCGGGGAAGGGTTCAGCTACCCATCCCGATAATTTGAACGCTGGCGTTTTGACGCCAACTTCTATATAATAAGAAGCGTGTAAAAAGAAGGAGGAACTGACTACTATGCAAACGATCGCTACAATCAGCCTGCTCGTCGTGGCTGTTTTATTGATTGTCGTCGTACTGCTCATGTCAGGTCGGTCGCAAGGTCTTGGGGCGATTGCAGGTGGCGCGGAGCAGTTGTTCGGCCGCCAGAAAGCGCGCGGCTTCGACGCTGTTTTGAACCGAACTGCAGCTGTACTAGGCACATTGTTTTTCATTTTAGGATTACTAGTCGCATCATTATGATGAAAGGCTGATCGTTCTCGATTTTTACGTGAGGCGGTCGGCTTTTGTTTTTTTCAATTATTTTTTGGGAATAATGGATTGTATGAGGAGATGACGTTAGCAATGAAGATTACAGCACCGAAACCGTTCTTCTTTGAAGGCGGACCACGTGCCGTGTTGATGTTACATGGCTTTACCGGATCGAGCGCGGATGTCCGCATGCTCGGTCGTTTCCTGCAAAAAGAAGGCTATACGTGTATGGGTCCCCAGTACCGGGGTCATGCCGTGCCGCCGGAAGAATTGCTTCAGTACGGACCGGCGGACTGGTGGGAGGACGTCTTGAACGCCTACCAGTCGTTGAAAGATAAAGGCTATGAGGAGATTGCCGTCTGTGGCCTCTCGCTCGGCGGCGTCATGTCGCTTCGCCTCGCTTCGGAGGAAAACGTCAAAGGCGTCATCCCGATGTGCGCCCCGACCGGAATCGATGCCGAAGATCGGTTATACAAAGGAGTCAAAGCCTACGCTCGAGAATATAAATCTCGAGAAGACAAATCACCTGAACAGATCGAACAGGAGATGGCGGACTTCAAACCGATGCCGACGCTCAAGGACCTCCGTGCCTTCGTCCGTGACACGACGACAAAACTCGAAGATATTTTCGTCCCGGCGCTCGTCGTCCAAGGGGCGAAAGATCAAATGGTCGATCCTGAATCTGCACACGAAATTTACGAGGCGATCAACGCGTTCCAAAAAGAACTGCTCATGTATGAGGAGTCGGGACACGTGATCACACTCGATAAAGAAAAAGAGAAACTGCACCAGGACGTGCTCGATTTTCTCGAAACGTTAGACTGGTCAGTCTAAAAAGGAGGTGTCACGTTGAATTTACGTGACCAACTACTAGAAATCATCCAAGCCAGTGACAAAGCACTGACGGTGGACCAATTGACCGAGCGTCTTGCGCTCGAGTCAACGGATGCCTTTAAAGAGCTCATCCGTACCTTGAACACCCTCGAAGAAGAGGGCTTAATCGGCCGCACACGGACGAACCGTTACGGGACGCTCGCCGTGCTCGGCCAAGCAGCGGGAATCATCTCGATTCACCAACGCGGCTTCGGCTTCTTATCGGTCGAAGGGGAGACGGAGGACGTGTTCCTTCCGCCCGACCAATTGAAAGACGTCTACCACGGGGACACGATTCTCGTCAAAAAGCGCGAGGACAACCGCGGCAAGACCGAGGGCGTGCTCCTCAAAGTCTTGAAGCGTGGCTTGTCGGAGTTCGTCGGGACGTATACGCTCCCGAGCGGACGCCTCGACCAGTTCGCCTTCATCGAGCCGGACGACAAGCGCATCAACTTCTGGCCGGTCGTCAACCCGGACAAATCGCTCGGTGCCGTCGATGGCCATAAAGTCGTCGTCCGCATCACGAAATATCCGGACGGACGTTTCGCCGGAGCGTGTGACGTCGTCCGCATCATCGGACACAAGAACGACCCAGGCGTCGACATCTTATCGATCGTCTATAAGCACGGCATCCCGACGGAGTTCCCGGAAGATGTCATCGACCAGGCGAACGCCGTACCGGACGAGGCCGACGAGAAAGACTTCATGGGCCGCGTCGACCTTCGTAACGAGACGATCTTCACGATTGATGGCGAAGACGCGAAAGACTTGGACGATGCCGTCCACGTCAAGAAACTCGACAACGGTAACTATGAGCTCGGCGTCCACATCGCCGACGTGTCACATTACGTGACGGAAGGGTCACCGCTCGACGTCGAGGCGTTCGAACGGGGGACGAGTGTGTATCTCGTCGACCGCGTCATCCCGATGTTGCCGCACCGTCTCTCGAACGGGATTTGTTCACTCAACCCGCACGTCAACCGGTTGACGCTCAGCTGCGTCATGGAGATCTCCCCGCAAAACGGGAAGGTCGTCCACCATGAGCTGTTCCCGAGTGTCATCAAGACGACGGAGCGGATGACGTATACGAACGTCCGCGAGATCATCGAACGCGATGACGAAGCGACGCTCGAACGGTACGAGCCGTACATCCCGTTGTTCGACCTGATGGCCGAACTCGCGGAAGTACTTCGTAAACGCCGCAACTCACGCGGTGCCATCAACTTCGATTTCGCCGAGGCGAAAGTCGTCGTCGACGAAGAAGGCAAACCGGCAGACATCGTCTTGCGTCCACGCTCGGTCGCCGAGAAGTTGATCGAAGAGTTCATGCTCGCGGCCAACGAGACGGTCGCCGAACACTTCCACAAGATGGACGTGCCGTTCATCTATCGTGTGCACGATAACCCGAAATCGGACAAGCTCGACTTCTTCTTCGACTTCGTCGCGAACTTCGGCGTGCATATCGAGCGGTTCAAAGGCCAGAAGGTCGAACCGAAGACGCTTCAGAAGATTTTGAAGGCGATCTCGGGTGAACCGGAAGAGCCGGTCATCAGCACGATCATGCTCCGTTCGATGCAACAGGCGAAGTACGACGATGTCTCGCTCGGTCACTTCGGCCTAGCGACCGACTTCTATACGCACTTCACGTCACCGATTCGTCGATACCCGGACTTGATCGTCCACCGTCTCATGCGCACGTATGCTTTCAACGGCGACGTGTCAGAGAAGACGATCGCCAAGTACGAGGACCGTCTCGGTTCGATCGCCGAACAGGCGTCGAAACGCGAGCGTCGTTCGGTCGATGCCGAACGTGAGACGCAAGCCTTGAAGAAAGCCGAGTACATGGAATCACGTCTCGGTGAAGAGTTCGATGGCGTCGTCAGCGGTGTCACGAACTTCGGGATGTTTATCGAGCTTCCGAACACGATCGAAGGACTCGTTCGTCTCCAGTCGATGGATGACTACTACCACTTCGACGAGTCGCAGCTCATGTTGCTCGGCGAGCGGACGAAACGTCAGTTCCGGATCGGTGACGCGGTGCGCGTCAAGGTCGACGCCGTCAACTTGGACGAGCGCACGATCGACTTCACCGTCGTCGGCATGCCGAAGCGGGAACAGTCGCGCCGTCGCCAACCGACGACGATTAAAGCGACGGAAGGTCGTCCGAAGAAGGATGACAAAAAAGGCCGCGGCCGTGACGACAAACGTCCGAAGCGCGGCAAGCCGGGCAAACCAGGGAAACCGGGCCAAGCCGGGAAACCGTCGAAACCAGGCGAGAAGCCGAAGTCGTCGCAAGGACGGTCGGTGCTCGACTTGAAGAAGAAAGACGGTCAAAAACGTAAAGGCGACGCCAAACGCGGATCGAAGAAGCGTCGCTGACGGGAGGGGGCGACCCCTCCTCTATATTGAAGTAAAGGACTGAATGTCTATGGCCAAGAAGAAAGATTCGAACGCGCTCGCGCAAAACCGAAAAGCGTCCTTCGATTATGCGATCGAAGATACGATTGAAGCCGGCATGGTGTTGACGGGGACCGAGATTAAATCGGTGCGCCAGTCAAAGATCAACATCGCCGACGCGTATGTCCGCTTTGATGGTGGCGAGGCGACGCTTCATAACTGTCATATCAGCCCGTTCGAGCAAGGGAACCGCTTCAACCACGAGCCGCTTCGTGTCCGAAAGCTATTGTTGCATAAGAAGCAAATTAATCAGCTCATCGGCGCGCAAGGGCGTGACGGATATACGATCATCCCGCTCAAAGTGTATCTGAAGAACGGCTTCGCCAAATGTCTCCTCGGCATCGGGCGCGGGAAGAAGAAGTATGACAAGCGCGACGACTTGAAGAAGAAAGATGCGAAGCGCGATGTCGACCGGGCTCTCCGGGACCGGCAAAAATACTGACAGCGAGACCTGATTGTGGTATAGTTGTTGTAGTACCAATTACCACCTCGGGGACGTTATGGATTCGACGGGGGTAGGTCGGTCGTATGTGGCGTGTCGAGGGGTCGGCCTCGTTAAAACGCAAACGCCTATAACTGGCAAAACTAACACACAACTCGCAGCAGCCTAAGTGCCCTGCGGATCCTGACATCCATCGCTTGTGTGGATGACTTTCAGGGTCTCAAACTAAGCAAGCTACGCTTCAACCTCGCCGTCTGAGGGCGCGAAGAAGAGATGAATCAGACTGGATGCGACAACGCCTGTTTATCGGCAGTGTCACATTGAGATTCAATAGATAAACTACACACGTAGAAGCATGCGTTACGATGCCTTCGGACGCGGGTTCGACTCCCGCCGTCTCCATTTTTAAACAGTCTACATGGACTGTGATCAATGATATTTCATGAAGACCTTCTAATTTCATTGAGATTAGAAGGTCTTTTGATTTTTATGGAGCAACTCAATCACAATGAAATGAAAGCAGGTGAATCAAATGGGAAAATATCAGTTAGATACGAAAAGTAAGGTGGCTGCTGCCAAGTATCAAGACGGTAAAAAACCAGCTGTTTCGAACAAAAAAGATAAACTTAATCAGCTTCGAGAAGCATATTTGCAAAAGCAAAAAGAGAAGAAACAAGCTGGTGAGTGATCAAGAGGCGTTATAGCGAAAAAGGATTATTGAGTGATTGCTCAATAATCCTTTCTTTGTAAATGTACGATTCCATTATTTGGTTTTTTGAATGGTGTCAAAGGATTGAATATTACTTTGTTGAATATAAACTATGAGCTATTTTAAAAATTGTCACGAGAATATATAACCATCATAGGAGGAATCATCATGTCAAAAAAATCTACGGAATTAATTATAAATGGAGTCAAGAAGTATGGTCCGGCAGTAGGAAAGTTTGCACTTGAACATAAAAAAGAAATTGTTGGAGCAATTGGTGCACTCGGTGTAAAGGAACGACTTAGTAAGCGTACGAATAAAGAATCAAATCCTAAAAAACCAAAAGACAAAATCATGCATCCTCGAAAGAAGAGATATCAATATTATTTAGCTGAGGTTGTTCCCGCATTAAACACTCAAAATCGAGATGAACTGTTCAAGTATAAGATGGAAGTGGAGCAATGCATTCAACAAATCAAATTCGAGCAGGCGCAGGACATCGTCATCAAAAAACAGATTCATGAGAGTCGGATAAAAGAGTGGGATGCAATCCTGTCTCAAATCGTGAGCCAGATGACCGTGAAAGATTATATGGAATATCTAAAGCTCTTTAACAATCCTGAATATCAAAGCGAGTATTTCAAAGGCTTTGAAGGCGATGTTGAGAAATTTAAAAAGCTAAATACTGTGGAACAGCATGATACGTTAGTCAATTATATTCATGAAAAAACAAATATCGATATAGAACAAATCAAAAAAGAGTTTTCGGCTCCTGTTTGATTCACCTTGATCCGTTCTTGTTCCTCATTCGTTATAATCGATGATGTAACGAATGAGTGGGGGTGAGGTCATTGGGCTGGAATTTAGAAGTCGCTGAAGCGAAAAGTGAGTACTTAACAGAAACGGATTTGTGGCGCTTCACGCAACAGTTTTTAATGAACGCGACACATACGACGACATACAAGCATATTCTCATGAAAGCGTTACTTGAATGCACGACCGAATTGAGTGATTCCGGTGTGGTGACGTTCCAGCAAATTTCGAAACACGTGACGAAGATGTATTGGAATTTGATTGTGACGCACGGATTACGACAAGTGAATCAACTTGGAAAATTGAGTTCGGTGGAAAAAACAATGCTCGCATTTCAAGCGATGCATGAGATTCCGTCCACTTGGAACTTTGATCGTCTGCCGGTTCAGCAGCAACAACAATTGATTCGAAACGTGAATCAGTTCTATAAGAAGTACGTGTACGGATCGTTCTATACCTCGTTCGAGGGGACCGTCTATTCATTCAATCGGAAAGAAGAGTGGGTCAAACTTGTGCCGAGCTACGTCATCTTTTTTGAGAAATATAAACGGGTATTGATGAATGTTACGAATTATCAACTCGCCGTCTTTCTGGAAAAATACAATACACGCGAAGCGATGGAGCGAATCTTGAACAAAATCGAATTCGTCTCGGCTCGTCAATCGCTCGACGAGTTCAAACAGATTTTACTGAGTCACGGTCATTCCGTCTGTTTTTATTGCATGAAGCCGCTCAAACAGATCCATGTCGACCATTTTATCCCGTGGTCTTACATACAGAATGATGTTCTATGGAATTTTGTCCTCGCTTGTCCGACTTGTAATACGAGCAAGAACAATCGGATGGCGAAGGTTGATTATCTTTACGCGCTCGTGGAACGAAACCATGAGTTGCGAGTGGCAGAGCAGATGGAGACATACAAAGAGACGAAATTAATTCACCTGTATGACTATGCGGTGCAAAATGGGTTTGAAGCCAATTGGATGCCGAAGTAATTAAAATGAGTCGAACCTGATGAGTAAGGTTCGATTCATTTTAATTTTTTGATTATTCCTTCTTACATAAATCTTTTTCAGAACACGTCCAAAAGGATACAGAGATTGGATGAGTATTTAATCCGATAATTTCCCCATAAATTGTATGATAAACTGAAGGGAAGAAGATTGTGAGGGGAACAATGATGAATATTCATTTTGAAAAGATGGACGAAAGAGAACTTACTTCTTATTTGACGTGGTTGATTGATGATTATGCGAACGACGTCGCCCGCAATTATCAATTATCTGCTGCACTGGCGCAAGAAGAGTCGACGCAATTGATTCGTAGCCTGTTTCCAGACAATCAACCGACTGAGGGACAAACAGTCGTCCATGTGATGGACGGTGCGACGCGAGTCGGGATTTTATGGTACGCCTTTCAGGAAGAATCAAAACGTGTCTTCATTTATCATGTTTGGATGCACGAAGCCTATCGCAGACGCGGATATGCGACGGCGGCATTGCAACTACTTGAGACGATTACAGCGCACGAACTTGGGGCGACTTCGATTGGGCTGAGTGTATTTGGCTCAAATCCGGATGCTCAGCGACTTTATGCACGCCTCGGATTCCAACAAGCTTCGATTGCGATGAATAAGAGTTTGGGAGAGGTGTCGAGGTGAGGCGCTTTTGGAAATGGACATTGGCCGGAATTGGAGTACTTGTCGTCGGGATAGGAGGACTTGTTTTTGCGTTCAACCAGTCGATGCAGTCCGATCCCGATGAAGAAGCAAAAGCAATCCAACTCGCTGAGCCGTATGTAGCGGAGCGTTTCGACAATGCCGAATTGACGACAGAGGTCACGTTCGACAACATGGGGAATTTCCCGTTCGAATATGCGGCGACTGCAGTTGATTCCGTGACAGGGACCGAGTTTTTCGTCTATGCGGATGAGACGACAGGGGAAGTCGTCGACACGTTCCTCGCATCGAAATGGGAAGACGACGTGACGGATGCCATCGAAGATTCAGTAATGACGGCGTTTGGTCACGACGTCACGTACGACGTTTTTTACGATGAAGTAGCCGTGCGACAACTCGACGCCTCGGCGGCGAACCCGCTCGCCTATAGAACAGCCGACGTCGTACCGACAATCTTAGTGACGATTCATCGGGAGCCAGCGTCAGGGGATGAGGCACTCGTCCGTACCTGGATGGCGGCGCTACAAGAGAGTGACATGTTACGCCATGCGGATGTTCATGTCGACTATATCGCTAAAAACGGGGAGATCCTCAATGGCGGTACCTCGTTAATCTTATCGTTCTAATGAAAAAATATCTTCTGTGGGCAGGAAGTGATTTTGTTCAGTTACTAGTCACCACAAGTTAAATACATCCGCCACAGTCGTATCACTGCCGTCCAGGAACATGAACAGGCCGAGTGAAATCAATAGACCTACGATGACGAGTGTGCCGAACCGGATGAGCCCGCTCTTGTTCTTTTTGAATAGACCACGCATCACGAGCCATCCACCTGTATGAGACACCACCTATGTATCAACGGTGTTACATTGAGACTTAATTGATAAACTACACACGTAAAAGCATGTGTTAAAATACCTTCGGATGCGGTTTCGACTCTCGCCGTCGCTAATCATGAAATATGATTAATTATGCTAAGTATTGTACTTCCAAAAATAGACTTGTTATTTTATATTTGTTTTGTCTGGTTCTTCTTTTCAGGAATTTGTAATAAAAATTTTGAATCCTAATGTCGCAGTTGATGCCATTAGTGTTGAGAAAATAACAAAAACTTTTATAGAATCAGAGAAGTACATCAAGAATTTCCATGTGCAAAAAATCCAATTTGTTTTAGTAATTAAGAAAAATTATTAAAAAGTAGGTGGGATTATCACTAATTCTTTATTTAGTATAGTAGAATCTGTCACAGGAAATGTTGTATTATCACAAAGCGGTTACGGATTCCAAGCAGTTATAGATGACTTTCCCAAAGCAAGATTTATAAATATTGTGACATATAATATTACATCTTTTGGAGAATCGGAATTAGTTACACTAATTAAAAATATTCCATTAGAAATACCAGTAAATTTAATATTGAATATACCAAAGAAATCTTATGGAAGTTCGGATGCTTCAAGACAAATTTACTGGTATTTGAGAACTTTAGAAAGAAATAAGTTTAACGATTTGAATGTGTATTTTAACTTCTCAAATCACGCAAAATTAATAATGACAAATAATAAAGCGTATATAGGTTCTCAAAATTTTTCGGATGCCAGTTCAGAGAAAATTGAACTCGGAATTATTGTTGAAAGTAAAAGAGATATAGAAAAGATAAACAATAATATATTTGAATTGATAAAATCTAACTCTATAAGGTATGCTACATCGGACTACGTTAGAGTTATGGAAGAAATTAAGGAGAATATGGAGGGGGTATTTGAAAACCTGCGTTCAAATATTTTTACGATTGTAGGTGATCCTCCATACATACCTGAAATTGAAATTTTTGATATTAATGATGCTTGTTTTCCTAAAGAAGAGTGGTACAAATTTATTGAATTAGATGAAAAGTTATTTGAGACTATTGATAATATATGTGAAGAATATAGCGGTTTTTTCAATGATAGCCAAGCTAATAATTTTAAAGAGGCTTTAAAAGTTCAATTAAGCTTATTTATTTCTAATATTAATGATTTTAAAGAATTTATGGATTCTAGGGAAAGTAAATTATGGGAGCGTTTCTATGAAATTGATACTGGAGAGACTGATAGTACGATGAATACAGTTCTTAAAGAATTAGATGCAGATAAAGATGATAAGTTCCATCATTTGAATGGTGAAGAACTACTTGTAATGTTTGATCAGATTGAGCCTATTGTAGAAAATATACTTAAATTAATTGAGGAAATAAAACATATAATGTTAAAAAACACGATTTATGAAAATTTAAATTTAATAGAAGAATAGTTTTCGGTTTGATGACAAATTGATATGGATTTTAATCAATAAGGTATTTTAATCAAGTTCACAAATGTATAGTACTTTGAATGTTGATATAGCAGTGCTTGGGATTGAAAAAGCCGGTGTATTGTAGCTTCTGGACGCGAATTCGATTTCGAGGTCTCTATTATCTACAATTTTTAATTTGTTTTTATAAAATGGTAAATGCCTTTAGACGAAAGGGTTTTACCATTTTTTATTTATGAAAGACCTATACTATATAATTATTTGAATTTATAGTAATTTTGAAACCTTACTTTTATTCATTTTTGGATAATTCTATAATTTTTTAATATATATTTTATTTTTATTGATAAATTTCTATTTTATGTACAGAAATAAAAATTAATATATATAAGGATATGGAGGTTTATATAGTGTATTTAAAAGTACTAAGGTTATGGAACTGGCGAAAATATTCTGAAAAAGAATGTGGTTTACCAGGAATTGAAATTGAATTTAGTAAAGGTTTAAATGTACTAATTGGAGAAAACGATGCAGGTAAGACTGCAATCATTGATGCAATTAAAATTATATTGGGTACTAATAGTCAGGAAGTAACTTGGATTACAGATCAAGATTTTCATGTTGGAACTTCTAAGTTGAAAATTGAATGCTTATTCGATGAACTTACTTTAGAAGAAGAAGCATTTTTTTATGAATGGTTAACTTTCCATGAGACAAAGTCAGAACTGCGTTTAATGCTGGAAGCAGAAATTTATAACGATATAAATGGGCAGCAAAAAATCAAAAAGAGTATAAAAGCGGGACCTGATGGTTTAGAAGTTGGCATGGAAGATGTTGTTAGAAATTTGTTATGCATAACTTACTTAAAACCATTACGTGATGCGTCTTCAGAACTTAGTCCTGGATATCGCTCACGAATTGCTCAGGTTGTAAAAAGCTTGAATTCTTTTAAAAATGGAAGTGAGGAACAAGATACTATAATTAGTCTTTTTACTAATGCTTTTGATGAATTGAAAAAAATTCTTGATGAACCAGTACTTAGTAAAGTAGGTGGTACAGTTAATGAATTTTTTGAACTTAATAATCAAAAAAATCCAGCAATTAGACATAAAGAAATGGGTTTTTCAGAAATACTAAGAAAACTAGAGTTGAATTTAGGCGAACTAGGAACTGGATTAGGAAGTTCTAATTTACTGTTTATGGCGGTTGAATTACTTCTGTTAAAGGAAGGAGAGATTGGTCCTAAACTAGCACTCATAGAAGAAATCGAAGCACATATACATCCTCAAGCTCAATTACGCGTTATTAAACATTTTGAAAAGAGTTCTAGTGATACAGATATGCAGTACATTTTCACATCGCATAGTCCTGTATTAGCTGCCTCTATTTCATTAGAAAGCATTATTTTTTTATACGAACAACAAGCTTTTTCGATGAAAAAAGGCTATACAAAGCTAGAAAATGATGATTATGAATTTTTAGAAAGATTTTTAGATGCTACCAAAGCAAATATGTTTTTTGCTCAAGGCATTATTTTTGTCGAGGGAGATGCAGAAAATTTACTTCTTCCGGCGATTTCAGAAGTAATAGGTTTTCCTTTATATAAATATGGAATTTCAATAGTAAATGTAGGGAATTTAGCTTTTAAAAGATATTCTTCGATTTTTTTACGGAATGATGTAACTCGGTTGATGAATTTTCCAGTGTCTATAATTACAGATTTAGACTTAAAACCCTCCGATTATTATGATGGACCTAGCTATTTTCAAATAGATGAAGACTTAAACAATAAAATTGCAAACATATACAAGGTAGATGCCACAAATAATGACCTTGAAGGAAATTATATTCAATTAGAAGATTTATTCAAGAAATCTAAAACTATATATGGTAAAGAAATTAAAAAGCTAGACAAAGTACAACAAAAGAGTAAATTTGATATTATCCATTCAGAATTAGAAGCTTTAATTGCTAATCAGGAAAGTATTTTTGACTCTTACAAAGAAAGCACAAAGTACGAAATTGAAACACGCTATTTCAATAATAAGGAACGTACAAAAGTTTTTATTTCTTCGCCCTGGACCTTAGAACATTCTATTCTCATGAGTTCATTGGGAAGAGTATTTGAAGAAATAATATTAGACACCAATTATAAAGACGTAGCGAATAGAAGGGATCAACTCGAAGAGTGGGGAAAAATCAAAGATACTAATCTTAGAGCTACAGTTGTATACAATTTTCTCTTGAAAAGAAATATTTCAAAAGCAGTAGTTGCTCAAAAATTTGCTCAATTCCTTATAAAAAATCAAATGGATTTAAAAGATCATTTGTTAAAAGATGATTGTTTTAATCATTTAGTTGAAGCTATTAAACATGTTATAGGAGAAGAGTGATATGATTTTCAACTTAGAAGATTTTCAAAAAGTCGAGAAGTTATTACTAAATGGTAATAATTTTAACGATCTTCAGAAAGAGTTTATCAATTTGTTTGAAACCAAGACAATTATCGCGGGTCCAGGAACGGGAAAAACTACGGCGCTAGTGGCTAAAATAACATTGTTGATACAAAAACTGCATGAAACCGGAAGTCGAGAAGGCGTTTGTATAATAACACACACAAATGTTGCAGTGGAAGAAATTAACAATGCTTTGACTAGAATCGGAATAAATGGAGTGCATCATCCTCATTTCATAGGTACAGTTCATGAATTTTTTAATAAATTCTGTTTAACTCCTTTTTTAAAAAACAGACTAAAAATCGAGTCTCTTTTTTTTGATACTAAACAGTCAAGTGATGAAATTTTCTATGAAAAGTTTCTAAAAAAAAATTTCCTAATTGGAGCGAACGTCCAATAAAAGCAGTCGCTAAAAGAACTTACGAAAGTGAATTTTATTTTAACCAGGTTACGGAGAGATTAGACCTCCGTAATTCGACTAATTGGGATCAAGAAAAATTTAATAAATATAAAAAAGTAATGCTTAAGGCGATAATTGCTCGTAAAAAAGAAGGGTTTTTACAATTTGACGATACTTTTATTTTTTCTTATGTTTTTTTAAAATCTATAAAACATATTGAAATTTTAAGAAAACGCTTTAAATACGTTTTTATTGATGAGTTTCAAGATACACACCCACTAGGAACTAATTTACTTGATTTGATTTTTAACAACAGCTTTAATGTTTTCCAGAAAATCGGTGATCCTTTTCAAACTATTTTTTATAATCAGCCAATGCCAATTGTGGATGAAAGAAACACGTTTTTTTTGAACCTTTCAAACCGATTCGGTAATCAAATTTCTGAACCGTTAAACGTTATAATGCCTAAAGCTAATATTGAATCGGCGCCAGACATTAAGTCGTTTAAACCTGTGATTTTAATTTATAGCGATGAAAAGAAAATATATGATTCTTATAGGTCGCTTTTAAGTGAGTTTGAAACTTTAGACGAAGACTTCAGGAATAGTACAAAAAAAGATAAAGTCCTTATCTGGGCTAGACATTGGACTAAGATATTAAAGCCAGGTAAAGTATACGCCAACGTTAATAATAAACGCGAAAATCCTAATACTACTCTCAAAAATATAATAATTAATTTTTTACATAAATTAATCATAGAGAGTGGTAATAGTGATACCAAATTAAAATTGTGGATAAGAAGTCATGAAAAAATAAGTGATTTGAACATAGTATTAATAAACATAATCAAAGAAAGAGACACCAGTTTACACAAAAAAAGTTTAATCGATATTATAAATAGTATTTTAAATGAGGGTGGAGCGCCTTCGATTAAGTTAAATCATCCTATATTTAACGAGATTCAGAAAATTATATGTTCTTATATAGTAGAAAGAGTATCAATTACTGAATCAGAAAAAAATGATATTTTTACTATCCACTCGGTAAAAGGAGAAACTTTACGATCTGCTTTAGTTGTGGATTTTGAGAAAAAACTTTTAACAAAAATTTTATTACATCGCTATGGTTTATATGAGGCTAAAGAGTATATATATACAGATCATAATTTATTTTACGTTGCCATGAGTAGAGTTACACATTTATTTGTTTTTGCTATGCATGTAGATGATTGGAATAAAGATTTACAGGCATCTTTGGAATCTACTTGGACAATTAAAATAGTTTAATAATGTTTCTAAGATTACTTTTCTCATGAAAAATTTTTCACTACATTATCTCTACAAACTAATATGCAAAACGAGCCGAACCTTATTAAATTGGTTCGACTCGTTTTCATTTTAAGTGTGATTTCAACATAAACTCAATCAGTGAATTAAATCGTCACCACAAGTTAAACAGATCCGCTACAATCGCATCACTTCCGTCTTGGAACATGAACAAGCCGAGTGCAATCAACAGCCCTCCAATGACGAGTGTGCCGAACCGCATCAGTCCGTTCGTGTTCTTTTTGAATAAGCCGCGAATCACGAGCCCTCCACCGATCAATAGCATCAAGAAATACCAAACTCCCATAGCCATTCCTCCTCTGCCTGTAGTTGAGTTTAGTTTACATATATTTTCCAGTACATACTGTAGGGCGCGGGACTGATTTAATCTCAGTCCAAGACGGGTACAGTACCTTTATGTGTAAATAAAGGGGAGAGTGACCACTATGCGAAAAACCATCGTCATCGCGGGCGCGAGCGGCTACATCGGCTCGAACGTGATGGACCATTTAAAAGAAGAATATGACATCATCGCCTTGTCCCGCTCGACGAAAAACAAGGAAGACGAGGACCACATCACATGGCGGTCGTGCGATTTGTTCTCGTATGAACAGACACGTGAGGCGTGCGAGGGGGCGGATTACGCCATGTTCCTCGTCCACTCGATGATTCCGGACGGCGGATTGACGCAGGCGACGTTCGAAGACATGGACGCGCTCATCGCCGACAACTTCGCCCGGGCGACGAAAGCGAACGACATCGAACAAATCGTCTACTTGAGCGGGATCATTCCGAAAGAGTCGAAGACGTTGTCACGTCACTTGAAGAGCCGACTCGAGGTCGAACGGATTCTCGGTGGGCAAGGGGTGCCGGTGACGACGATTCGGGCCGGGCTCATCATCGGCCCGGAAGGTTCGTCGTTCCCGATTCTCGCGAAGCTCGTCAAACGCTTGCCGGTCATGATTCTCCCGAACTGGACGAAGACGGAGACGCATCCAATCGACCTGCGTGAAGCCATCCAAGCGCTTATCTCGGTCGTCGGGGCCGAGGCGTTGTACGACCACCATATCGATATCGGTGGTCCGGAAGTGATGACGTATCGGAAGATGATTGAAGACACGGCTGACGTCATGGGCAAACGCCGCGTCATGATCGACTTCCCGTTCCCGACGATCAAATTGTCCCGCCTTTGGGTCATGGCCGTGACGGGTGAACCGAAAGATACTGTCTATCCGCTCGTCGAGAGCATGGGCCACGCCATGGTCGCGAAAGACACGACTGGCGTCAAACAAGGGGAGATTCCGTTCAAGGAAGCGGTCGAGCACGCGCTCGAGGAAGAAGAGAAACAGAAGTCGGGTGGCGGCAAGAAGAAAAAAGCGCCGCAACAGTATACCGTCCGCTCGATTCAACGGTTCGGCCTGCCCGAAAACAAGTCAGCGCTATGGATGGCCGACACGTATTTCGAGTGGCTCGGCCGGCTCGCGTACCCGCTCATCCAGACGACGAAAGAAGACGATGATTGGGAGATTGCGCTCCTCCGGCCGTCACTCGTCGCGCTCCATCTGTCACTCGAAGACGAAGCGACGGACGATATGGCATCGTTCGCAATTGACGGTGGCTTGTTCACGAAGTTGAGTGAAGACGACAAGACGGGCCGACTCGAGTTCAGACGGCTCCCGGAATCGGACGAAGGGCTCGTCGCCATCCATGAGTTCGTGCCGGCGCTGCCGTGGTGGTTCTATACGAAGACGCAGGCGAAAGCCCACCTCGTCGTCATGTGGCTGTTCGGCCGTCACGTCCGTCTGCTTGGGGAAGATGCGGACGAGGGCGACCAAGTCGTCGAAGCGCCGACGAATTAACGAAGACGCATCCATCGCGATGCGTCTTTGTTTTGTCGATTATGTTAACGTTTTGCCGGAGTCGTTTACAAAGGGCAGGGACAGGCGTACACTGAACTCGTTTTCGACATAATGGAAAGAAGGAATGCAAGAATGGACAACTTCATGACATCACGCCAAGGATGGCAAAAAGACATCTCGGCCGGGATCACCGTCGGGGTCGTCGCCGTGCCGCTCGCGATGGCGTTTGCGATCGCCTCAGGTGTCGGACCGGTGTACGGCCTGTACACGGCCATCATCGCTGGGATCCTCGTCAGCCTGTTCGGGGGCTCGACGTTCCAAATCGCAGGACCGACCGGCGCCTTCATCCCGATCGTCTCGGGCGTCATGCTCGCGCATGGCTATGAAGGGTTGCTCGTGACGACGTTCCTCGCCGGGATTTTGTTGTTCCTCATGAGTGTACTCCGCGTCGGACGGCTCATCCGCTTCATGCCACGCGCTGTCACCATCGGGTTCACGGCGGGGATCGCCGTCGTCATCTTCGTCGACCAGCTCGACGAACTGTTCGGCATCATGTTTCAGAAGGCGCCACACTTCCACGAGAACTTACTTCAGCTCGTGACGTCATTGCCGGAGGCGAGTCTTTGGCCCGTCTTCATTGCCGCCGTCGGTTTCTTGACACTCTGGCTCGTTCCGAAACTGCCCGTCAAGTTACCGCTGCTCTTGATGGCGATGCTCGTGCCGACGTTCGTCAGCCTCGTCATCCCTGGCGAAGTCGCGACGATCGGCAGCGCCTATGGCGGCATCCCGAGCGGACTGCCTGAGTTCAACTGGCTCGCCATCGACCTCGATTTGATTGCAACGCTCATGCCGTCGGCGTTCGCCATCGCCTTCCTCGGGGCGCTCGAGTCGCTATTGTCGGGTGCGGTCGCGGACGGCATGGCCGGCACGAAGATGAACCCGGACAAGGAACTGTTCGGGCAAGGGCTCGCCAACGTCGTCGTCCCGTTCTTCGGTGGGATCCCGGCGACCGGCGCCATCGCCCGGACGGCGACGAACATTCAAGCAGGCGCCGTCAGCCGCCGCTCCGGAGTCATCCACGGGTTGACGGTGCTACTCGCCGTGCTCGTGTTGGCACCGCTCGCGAGCTACGTCCCGCTGGCCGCCCTCGCCCCGATTCTAATGCGCGTCGCTTGGAATATGTCGGAGCGGCACCACGTCTTCGAGATGCTCAAGCATCGGTCGGCTGAGTCGCTCGTCCTGCTGATTACGCTCGGGCTGACCGTGTTCGTCGACCTCGTCGTCGCCGTCGAGGTCGGGGTCATCTGTGCGCTCGCCTTGTTCGCGAAACGGATGGCCGATACGATTGACGTCCGCGAACAGACGGAACGGTACGTGACGCGCGACGGCCAAGTCGTCTTCAGCGTCGAGGGACCGCTCTTCTTCGGGGCGATCGAGATGTTCGAGCATGTGTTGCATCATATCCATGACGAGCCTGACGTGTTCATCTTCAACTTCCACCGTTGTCCGGTCATCGATGTGACGGCCGTCGAAGAGATTCGCCGCGTCATGCGGGAATTGAAAGCGGCCGACCGTCGTGTCGTCTTTGCGCACTTGTCGACACCGGTGCGCCAGACACTCACGCATTACGGCGTGCTCGAGTACGTCGACACGTTCGAGACGACGCAGGAAGCGATTGACGCGTCTTAACGGACGGACAGAATTTGACCGAACGGGATGCGGCGCACGTCCGTGTCGAACAGCTCGACTTCACGCTCCGCATAATAGATGGCATGAACGTAGCCGCGCACCGTATGGGTCATGCCGTTGTCGAACAGCGTCAGCTCGACAGCGTCACCTTCACGGATGGCGCGTTCGAGCTCGGTCTGCCACAAGTAGAGCAACTGCTCATCCAAGTCGGGCAGCTCAATCTTTTGGACGTGGGCGTAATATTTCTTCAGCAGCGCCACGTGCTCGGGCATGAGGAACGGAATCCATTTCAATTCACCGCGGTCTTTGTAGCGGGTCTGGCTCATGACGATTCACCTCCTTGTTTATGTCCGCCGATGAGGCGTTGCCGCGTCCGGAGCGGACTGTCTTTCAGTAAACTCGATGCCGGGCGGATCGTGCCGCGCCCGAAGCGGACGTTCAAGCTGTCGACGAGGTCGAGGAAGTCGAACCGGCGCGCCCGGGCCCACTCGTCCTCGAAGAATGACAGCTGGACGTGGTCGCTCCTTGGCTCGAGCTTGCCGAGGGCGACCGATACGTAACGGACCGCCTCCGTCTCGTCCCACGCGTCGAGGAAAAGCGTCAACAACACCGGCAAGAACTCGCGCTCGTCCGCTGTGAAGCGGGCGAGCTTTTTTTGTTTGCTGAAGCCGCGCCGCTCGCTCGTCCGAGTGTAGCGGACGCCGAGATGGATGCTGCCGCCGACGAGTCCAGCCTGTCGCGTCCGCATCCCGACCTCGACGGCGATGGCTTGTAAGACGAGCCGGATGGCCGCGTACGTCGTATAGTCTTTCATGAGCGTGATGCCGTGGCCGATTGTCCGGGGCCGCTGGCGCTTCGCGCCGAACAACGAGCTCGGCGGAAGAATCGTCGGCGACTCATCGATGCCCCAGGCGTGATGCCACAGCTCGGCGCCGATGACGCCGAATTTCTCATGGAGCGTCTCGAGCGGATAGCGGGCGAGGTCGCCGATCGTGTCGATGCCGAGCCGCCGGAGATGGACTTCCATCTTCGCACCGACGCCCCACATCTTGCCGATCGGGGCCGGGTGAATTAATCGTTCGACGTCGTGGAGGAAACAGCTGGCGACACCCGTCTTCTTCCCATGAAGGTCGAGGACGAGCTTGGCGAGGACGTTGTTCGGACCGATGCCGATCGTGACCGGGATGCCGGTATAGCGGAAGACGGTCGAGCGGATGAGGCGGGCGAGGTGCGCATCGTTCCCGAACAGCCGCTCCGTCCCCGTCAAGTCGACGAGCGTCTCGTCGACCGAGTAGACGCGGATTGCCTCAGGCGGTGCGAACTGATGCAAGATGTGGACGATTTGCACGGATACGTTCAAATAATGGCTCATCCGGGCCTCGGCGTAGATGATGTGCCGTCGTTCGTGCCACGGCAACCGGTCGATGTGAAAGCGCCGGGACCCGGTCTTGATGCCGAGCTGCTTCATCGGCGGCGTCGCGGCGAGGACGAGGGCGCCGTGGTCCTGTAAGTTCGATAAGACGACGAGCTTTGTCTTGTACGGGTTCAACTTGCGGGCGGCGCACTCGCAACTGGCGTAGAACGAGACGCTGTCGATACAAAAAATCCGACGTCGCATAGCCACCTCTCCTTTTTACGAACAAACGTTCTGTTTTTTTCATCGTATCATGGTCTCACGCCGTCTCAAATAGAAAAATGAAAAGAAATTTTGAAAAGAGTTAAAAAAAGGATAGATGGTGAATGAAATTCCATCTTTTTGGAATTTACCGAAATAATAAAGCGAGGCGGAAACAAAATCCGTTATAATGAGAGGGTAGCTAGACAAATATGGTTTCGGACGATGGAGGCTATCCTGTGATTGATTTTGTGAAGCAATTGACCAATGATCAGGCACGACGATTGAAAACCTATAAGAAACAAGTCGAACGCATCAACGCGTACGAGGAGACGATGCGCGCCTTAGACGATGAGGCGCTTCGCCAGTATGCGCTCGAACTGAAACAGCGGCTCACGGACGGTGCGGACGTCCGCGCCATCACGGAGGAAGGGTTCGCCCTCGTCCGCGAGGCATCCGTCCGGACAATCGGGCTCCGTCATTATGACGTCCAGCTCATCGGCGGTCTCGCGCTGCTCGAAGGAAATATCGCCGAGATGCCGACCGGGGAAGGGAAGACGCTCGTCGCGGCTCTCCCGGCGTTCGTCAAGGCGCTCGAAGGGAAAGGCGTCCATGTCATCACGGTAAACGACTATTTGGCGATGCGTGACGCCGAACAGATCGGCAAGATTCATACGTTTCTCGGGCTCACAGTCGGACTGAACGTCCCGGAGATGGAGCTTGCTGACAAACAGGCGGCGTATGCGGCCGACATTACATACGGGGTCGGGACCGAGTTCGGGTTCGACTATCTTCGGGACCACTTGGTCGGCTCGCCGGAAGAACGGGTCCAGCGTCCGTTCCATTTCGCGTTGCTCGATGAAGTCGACAGCGTCTTGATCGACGAGGCGAAGACGCCGCTCATCATTGCCCAAAAGGACGAGTCACACGTCCGCTTGAAACGTCTCGCCCAAACCGTGTTCGGTCAATTGACGGAAGACGACTATACGGTCGACCTCGAGGCGCGCGCCGTCATGTTCTCGGATAAGGGCATCGAGAAGATTGAAGCGTTGTTCTCGGTCGACAACTTGTTTTCCGCCGAGCACCACGTCCTCTATCACTACATGATGCAGGCGCTCCGGGCGAACGTATTGTTCGAAAGGGACGTCGACTATATCGTCCAAGAAGGCAAAATCGAGTTGATCGATTTGTTCACGGGGCGGGTCATGGAAGGACGCAGCCTGTCGGAAGGCCTCCATCAGGCGCTCGAGGCGAAAGAACAGCTCGACATCACCGAAGAGAACAAGACGACGGCGGAAATCACGATTCAACACTACTTCCGGATGTACCCGCTCCTCGGCGGCATGACCGGGACGGCCCAGACGTCACGTGAAGAGTTCATGAAGACTTATCAGATGGACGTCGTCCAAGTGCCGACGAACCGGCCGAAGCAGCGCCAAGACCTACCGGACCGCGTCTTTGATACGATCGCCCATAAATATGCGGCGGTCAGTCAAGAAGTCGCGGCCATCCACGCGACGGGACAACCGATTTTGATCGGGACGACCTCGATCGCCCAGTCGGAGGCCGTCAGTGAACAGCTAAAAAAACAAGGCATCGCGCATGAACTGTTGAACGCGAAGACGGTCGCCCAAGAAGCCGAGATTATCGCCGAGGCGGGACGGCTCGGTCACGTGACGATCGCGACGAACATGGCCGGACGCGGGACCGACATCGTCTTAGACGAGACGGCGCGCGAACGGGGCGGCTTGTATGTCATCGGGACGGAACGGCACGAATCGCTCCGCGTCGACAATCAGCTCCGCGGACGGTCGGGACGTCAAGGCGACCCGGGCATGTCACGTTTCTTCGTCTCGCTCGAGGATGATCTCGTCAAGCGGTACGCCGCCGAGCGGTTGAAACGTGTCGAGCACAAACTGACGCCGGACGAACACGGAGAAGTCCGTCATAAAGAAGCGGGCGACATCATTGAATACGCCCAGACGACGATTGAAGGCGTCGGCGTGTCGGTCCGTGACTACATGTTCAAGCTCGACGACGTCTTGAACGAGCAGCGCCGCATCATCTATACGATTCGCGATGAGGCGGTCGACGCCAATGCGACGGCCATCTTGAACAACGTGCTCGCGATGATGCGCCTCGCGCTCAACGAGACGCTCGACCGTCATATCGCGGCCGACCTCGTCCCGGAAGAGTGGGCGACGGACGCGCTCATCGAGGACTATCTCTATTTGACGCAACAGGCGCCGACGTGGGATGACACGGTCGGGGACAAAGAAGAGTTGAAACGAGCGGTCGCCCCATGGATCGACGGCATCGTCGCGACGGCAGAACAGCGCATCGAGGGCTACCCGGAAGTCATCGCCTTCGCCCGTCAACAGTTGCTCAGCCATCTCGATATCCGCTGGACGAACCATTTGACGACGATGAACGCCTTGAAAGAAGGCATCGGGCTCCGCAGCTACGGCCAGGAAGACCCGAGTCGTCAGTTCGGCAAGGAAGGGCTCGAGATTTTCCAAGAGACGTATCTCGATATCGCCCGCGACGTGACGATTCAACTGTGCCAGCTAGATTTATACTTTGCGCAACGGGAAGAGGAGGGGCAGTGACATGTTCGGACTGTTGAAACGAAAGAAAGTCGAGACGATCATCCGCCAAGACGACGAGCGGGCGCTCCGCCTCGTGTTCGATGAAGGGATGGACATCTCGAAAGAAGATGAGTACGTGTTCCGCTATCATGCGACGACGTTGCCGCCGCTCGCGGACAACCAGTTGTCGATCGAATTGCTCAGTGCGACGAAGAACCCGGGCGGCCTGTCCGTGGTCGCCTTGTTCCGCAACACGGTCGCGACCGAGTTCTCGCTCGACGAGATCCCGGTGCTCTTGTTGAACGAGCGCCGCGAACCGCTCGGCCAGAAGATGCTGAGCCGGATGGATTTGCCGTCGTTCGAGGCGATGACGAGTAAGCCGGTCTATCTCGACTTCTTCGAGGAGGAACTGTTCACCGATGTCGACGCTCTCGACACCGAGTCGCTCCAACTCGCCTTCCAAATGAACCCGACGGCACCGCTCCAAGACATCTCCGACGCCGAACGGGACGCGTTCCCTGACGTGGCGTGGCACCGCCTGAAGCGGA
The DNA here is from genome assembly GCF_018618075.1 of Exiguobacterium sp. s5. Classification (NCBI taxonomy): domain Bacteria; kingdom Bacillati; phylum Bacillota; class Bacilli; order Caryophanales; genus Exiguobacterium; species Exiguobacterium sp. s5. The sequence goes on from NZ_JACSLK010000001.1 coordinate 736,049, forward strand.
TGAACGTCCTCAGCCGTCCGGTCGCCGAAGGCCAGTTTGATCTATTGCTCGTCCATCTCGACGTGACCGACACGGAAATCGGCGCCTCGCTCCTCGTCCGGAACGGGTACCTCGAGCAGGCTCTCCAAATCCCGCGCCTCCCGCTCGAGTTGATGCAGCGGGACGAGGTCGTCGGCCGAGCCGACGCAACGCTCAACGAACCGATTTTACCGAAACATGATTATCCGCTCCACGTCCGCTTCAAGCGGCCGGAAGGAGACAGCGACGGACCGATCTCGATTCGCATCCGTTCATGACGAAATGACCATCCCTGACACGCGTCGGGGATGGTTTTTTAGGTCTAATGGACTGCTTGTGCGAAGTCTAGCCTCTGAACAAGTCCGGCTAAAAAACCGCTTGAAATGAAGTCGTCTGTTCCGGTAAATCATACCGTTTCATACCTTTTCCATGTTCTCGGAAAGTCGTCTACAACCAGACCTTTCTTTACTAAATTTTTAAGGAAATAGGACATAGGATTCATTAAAATGAGATTCCGGCTATGGTATATTTAGTCCGCAATGCACACCACATGAATGGGGAGAAAAATCATGTCTAAATTTACGAAGATGGCCATTGCTACGTCGCTTATCGTCCCAACACTCATCCCGCTCCAACACGCAGCAGCGGAAGACGAAGACGTCGTCAAACTGCGCTTCTTGGAGACGACCGACCTACATACGAACATCACGAACTACGATTACTTCCAAGACAAAATCGACAACACGATTGGGTTGACGAAAGTCGCGACGTTGATTCAGCAACATCGCACAAACGCAGGCAAGCCGAACACGTTCCTATTCGATAACGGGGATACGCTTCAAGGGACGCCGTTCGGAGATTATGTCCGCGAGCAGCATCAGAAAGCACCAGGCGCGTTCGAACATCCGATGTATCAAGCGATGTCGGCACTCGAGTTCGATGCGGTCACACTCGGGAATCACGAGTTCAACTTTGGGCTCCAGTTCTTGTATGACGCGATGCAAGGGTCGAAAGGCAAGCTTCGCTTCGTCAACTCGAACGTGAAGGACTTGTCGGGTGAGCCGATCGTCTCGAAATATAACGAGGACGGACAAGAAGTCCAAATCATCGAACGCCAAGTCGTCGACGGGGACGGCGAGACACATACGATTAAAGTCGGTGTGTTCGGGGTCGTGCCGCCGAAAATCATGTCGTGGGATTCAGGGAACCTCCAAGGCAAGGTGACGGCAGATGATATGGTCCCGGCAGCAAAAGCGGCCGTCGCCAAATTGAAAGAGCAAGGCGCAGACGTCGTCGTCGCGCTCGCGCACTCAGGCATCGGGGAAAGTGCGACACTCGCGGATGAACAATCAGACGGGGAAGAGAACGTCGGCTATACGCTCACGAAAATCGAAGGGCTCGACATGGTCATGACCGGTCACCAGCACGGTCGTTTCCCTGACGCGAACGGCATGTTCAAAGATTTCCCGCACGTGAACATGGACAAAGGCACGATCAACGGCAAGCCGGTCGTCATGGCGAACAACCAAGGGAAAGACCTCGGTGTCATCGACCTCGACCTCGAGCTCGTCGACGGCAAGTGGAACGTGCTCGACGCGAACGCGAAACTCGACACGGTCAAGGCAGACACACCGGTCGACCCGACAATCGCCTCGCTCATCGACGCGGACCATAAGGCGACGATTGAATACATCAACCGCCCGGTCGGTGAGATTCAAGACGACATCCAGAGCTACTTCGCGCTCGTTCGTGACGACGCGTCGGTCCAGTTCGTGACGAACGCACAAAAATGGTACGTCGAGAGAGAACTCGCGACGAACCCGGAACTCGCGGCATATAAAGAGCTTCCAATCCTCTCGGCGGGGGCTCCGTTCAAAGCAGGTAACCGTAACTTGACGGACGCGAGCTATTACACGAACATCCCGAAAGGCTCGATTGCATTGAAGAACGTGGCCGACCTATACGTCTTCCCGAACACACTCGAAGTCGTCAAAGTGACGGGTGCGGACGTGATGGACTGGCTCGAGATGTCAGCCGGGGCGTACAAACAAGTCTCGGATACGAACGATGAGTTGCTTAACTTGGAGTTCCGCAGCTACAACTTCGATATCCTCGATGGCCTCACGTATGAAATCGACGTGACCGGTCCTGCCAAGTTCGATGCAGGCGGAACACTGAAAAACGAAGACGCGAACCGCGTCAAGAACGTGAAGTATAACGGCAAACCGATCACGCTCGACCAAGAGTTCCTCGTCGCGACGAACAACTATCGCGCCGGCTCGACATCGTTCCCGGGACTCGGTGGCGGCAAGAACATCGTCTATCGCTCAGCGTATGAGACACGGAACGTGATTTCGGACTATATCGTCTCAGGCAAACTGGAATACAAAGCGGATGACAACTGGAAGATTGTCGCCGACGCGAAACGGACAGCGAAATTTGAGACGGCCGACGCTGGCAAGCAATATGTCGACTTGTATGAAGGTATCGAAGCGACCGAGACGACACGTCCGGACGCAGCGGATCGTCTGTTCCGCACGTACACGATCGAACTCGATCAAGCAGTTGAGGAAGAGGAAGTTGTGCTCACGCTTACAGTGAATACAATCAAACCAGGCGCGAAAGCCGTGACGGGTACGACGACACCGAATGCGAACGTCACATTGAAAGACGGCGCGAAAGAGCTCGCGACAGCGAAAGCTGACAAAGACGGCAAGTACACGCTCGTGACGAAACCGCTCAAGCTCCGTCAATCGCTCACCATCATCTCTGAACTCGATGGCGCGACCGTGACAGAAACGAAAGTCGTCGGTGCCGGCTTCGTCGGCACACCGGCGCTCGCCTCGAAATTGACGTACGCGAACACGAACGTCATCTCAGGGAAAACGACACCAGAGACGAAGTTGACGCTCAAGCGTGACGGCAAGACAATCGCCTACGCGACGTCGGACAAAAACGGATCGTTCGAATTCACGAAACGCGCCGGCTTCATCTACGGGGACTATGAAGTTATCGCTAAAGATGTGACCGGAAAAGTCGTCAAAGCGAAGGCGTTCACGTTCAAGAAAGCGGCCATCGCGACACCGAAGAACACGAAAGGCGTGAAGGTCGGAACGAAAGCGCTCATCGGGAAAACGACACCGGGTGCCGTCGTCGTCTTGAAAGACGCGAAAGGCAAACAAGTCGCCAAAGTGAAAGCGAGCTGGGCCGGAACGTATACGTTCACATTCAAAAAAGGTCTTGCTAAAGGAAGCTACGCGGTCATCGCGAGCGACTACACAGGTGCAGGTGCGAAACAAGCGAAGTTCGCATTGAAATAAGCGATTCAACCGAGACGGCGTCCCAACAGGGCGCCGTTTTTGCGCGCTCGAAAAAGTGTCAAAAAAGTGAACGAAACCTCTTACGAAAACAGGGGAACTGCTGTATAATCAATCACGTAAGCGTTTACATTATATGTGTAAAACAACGGGATTCATTTTTTCGGGGCCGGTGGGGACCGGCTACATACGTTCAAAAGGGGACAGCACACATGATTACATTCTTTATCGCCTTGGCGATTCTATTCGTCGGGTACAAAGTATACGGCAGCTACGTCGAGAAGACGTTCGGCATCAAGGAAGAGCGGACGACACCTGCCTACGCGTCACAGGACGGCATCGACTACGTGCCGATGGGGAAAAAACGGAACTCGATGATTCAACTGTTGAACATCGCCGGAGTCGGCCCGATTTTTGGTCCAATCATGGGGGCGCTCTACGGACCGGTCGCGTTCCTGTGGATCGTCTTCGGATCGATTTTCGCTGGAGCGGTACACGACTATTTGACGGGCATGATCTCACTTCGGAACAACGGGGCGCACTTGCCGCAGCTCGCCGAGAAGTTCCTCGGCCGCTCGCTCCGCCACGTCGTCAACGGGTTCGCCCTGCTTCTCTTGCTTTTGGTCGGGACGGTGTTCGTCACGTCGCCGAGTAACATGATCAACAACTTGTTCGACGGCAACGCGACGACGCTCACGATCGTCATCTTCGCCGTGTTCGCCTACTACATCTTGGCGACATTGCTCCCGGTCGATAAGATCATCGGGCGCATCTACCCGTTCTTCGGGGCGCTCCTCATGATCAGCGCCATCGGGATCGCCGTCAGCCTGTTCGCGCAGGGCTACAAGATTCCAGAGATGACACTCACGAACATGCATCCGGACGGCTTGCCGATTTGGCCGCTCCTCTTCTTCACGATCTCGTGTGGGGCGCTCTCAGGCTTCCACGCCACGCAGTCGCCGATCATCTCGCGGACGACGATGAAAGAGAGCAACGGCCGTGAAATCTTCTACGGCATGATGATTGTCGAAGCGGTCATCGCCATGATTTGGGCCGGGGCCGCCATGGCCATCTTCGAGCCAGGCGAACTGCTCGGATTGATTCAAACGGGTACGCCGGCACTTGTCGTCCAAGAAGTGGCGACACTTATGCTCGGCAGCATCGGCGGCACACTCGCCATCCTCGGCGTCATCGTCTTGCCGATCACGTCAGGCGACACGGCGTTCCGTAGCGCTCGGATGATCATCGCCGACTATATGAAAGTCGCGCAGAAGAAGTTCTCGTCACGCCTGTGGATCGCGCTCCCACTCTTCGCGATCTCATACGTGCTCACGAACATGGACTTCCAGATGCTCTGGCAATACTTCAACTGGGCCAACCAGACGACGGCTGTCATCGCCTTGTTCGTCGGGGCGATGTACCTCTACATCAAAGGGCGCAACCACTATATCGCGCTCATTCCGGGGACGTTCATGTTGTATGCGGTCTGGTTCTATATCTTGACGGCACCGATCGGCTTCAAGATGGATGGGGTCATCCCGTACGTCATCGCCACGATTGGGACGATCACGCTGCTCGTCTTGTTCCACATACGCGCTAAAGCGATGCGGGCACAAAATATGGAATGTGACGTTCCAGTGAAGGAAGTCGCATAATCCACAGACATGGGTCGCTTCGGCCCATGTTTTTGTTTGCAACAAAATCGGGAAATGACCATACTAGAGGAATAGATTTGAAAGGTGGGACCTGAATGGATCAAGAGAAGCTAAAAGACATGCTCCATGCCGACACGCTCGGGGAAGAGATTGCGAGCGCCATCACCCATGGGCTCGGGGTCATCTTCAGCATCGTCGCGCTCGTTCTGCTTGTCATGACGGCAACGGAGACGGGAAGCACAGGTAACGTCATCGCCGTGAGCGTGTTCGGGGTATCGATGATTTTACTGTACCTGTTCTCGACACTCATGCATGCGATTCCACATCCCCGGGCGAAACGCGTGCTCCAAGTGTTCGATCATGCGGGGATTTACTTACTCATTGCGGGAAGTTATACGCCGTTCGCGCTCGTGTCGCTCAAAGGGACGCTCGGTTGGACGTTGTTCGGAATCGTCTGGGGCGTTGCCGTGCTTGGGGTCGTCTGGAAACTGTTCTCGACGGGGAAATACATGTGGGTGTCGAACGTGACGTATCTCGGCCTCGGCTGGATTTGTCTCATCGCCATCCGTCCGCTGTACGAGTCGCTCGGTCATAACGGGTTCATGTTGCTCCTCGCCGGAGGGATCGCCTATTCGGTCGGGATCGTCTTTTACATGTGGCAGAAACTGCCGTTCAACCACGCGATTTGGCATATGTTCGTCCTTACTGGAAGTGTGCTCGTTTTCCTCAGTATTTTGCTCTATGTGGCACCGAATACGAGCCTGTAAAATAGACGTCCTCCGGGGCGTCTGTTTTTTTCTAAATCTAAGGAAATGAATCGGTGAAAACGATTACAAAATTACAGACGAATGGACGTTTGTATGTCATAATAATTTCAGACATCGTCATAGAGATAGATGGGTGTAAACGTAAGGGGGAAAATCAGATGGAAAAAGTGTTGCGCGATGGATTTATCTACATGTCTCAAAACAAAACACTCAACAGTTTGGCTAAAAAATATGGGCTTCGGTTCGGGGCTTCGCGCTTTGTGGCGGGGGAAGATTTCAAGACGTCGGTGCCGACGATTCGTGAGTTGAACGCGAAAGGATTATCGGTCACGGTCGACCACTTAGGGGAATTCATCACGACGGTCGCAGAAGCGAACGAAAACCGGGATGAAATCATTCGTGCCATCGAAATCATGGCGGAAGAGAAGCTTGACGCGTACATGTCGCTCAAGCTGACGTCGCTCGGATTCGATATCTCGGACGAGTTGATCGAAGACAACATGCGTCAAATCTTGACGACGGCGAAAGAAGTCGGTGTGTTCGTCGCCATCGATATGGAAGACGAGGCACGTTGCGAGAAGACGCTCGACTTGTTCAAAAAATTGAAAGCGGACTTTGAGGGCCTGGGGACGGTCATCCAGTCATACTTGTACCGCTCGGAAGATGACATCAATCATCTCGCGCCGCTCAAGCCGAACCTTCGTATCGTCAAAGGGGCTTATAAGGAACCGGCGACGGTCGCTTTCCCGGAGAAAGAAGACGTCGACCACAACTACTTGAAGCTCGTCAAACTCCATCTGGCGAACGGGAACTACGCCTCTATCGCAACACATGACGACCATATGATCGATGCGGTCATCGAACATGTGAAACTGAACAACATCCCACTCGACCAGTTCGAATTCCAAATGCTGTACGGCATCCGGGTCGAGCGTCAACTCGAGCTCGTCCGTCAAGGCTATAAAGTCCGCGTCTACGTGCCATACGGCCGTGACTGGTATGGCTACTTCATGCGCCGCCTTGCGGAACGTCCGGCGAACGTCGCGTTCGTCTTAAAAGGAATGGTCAAGAAATGAAACAAGCACACGAGTTCAACGTGAACTCGTGTGCTTTTCTGTGTTCATATGTTTGTCGAGGATTCGCTCGATTTCACTTTGTTCGACTTCCGTGACTCCGTCTTTCACTTTCGGGATGATCAACGCCTCATCCTCTTCGTAATAGAGGAAGCGATGTGTCTCGTTCTCGTTCACTTTGAGAATGGATGTCCATGGGACTTGCGTCGTTCGATGGACGTTGCCACGAACGGTCTGCATCTCGACGATCGTGTCAGAAAGCTGGAGCGTGACATCTTTTGGCCAAGTGTCCTGTTTGTTGAGGACGCGGCGGGTTTGCCAAAGGGCGAGCGGGGCGTGCAAATCTTTTAGCAGCGGTCTGAGTAATAGCGCGAACAATAGCCCGATTCCGACTGTGATGAGTAAAGATAAGCCGATCGACTCGGGGCGCGGTACGAGGAAGAATGCAGCCGCATACCCAAGAGCGAATAGCGGGAGATTCATATATCTCAACCATACGCCGCGAGCTCGTTTATATTGATTGGAATGGTGAATCATGTCGTTTTGGAAAGCTAAAAAATCGTCAAGCGTCAGTTGATAGGTGGTGACCATTGCATCTACTCCTTTGTGATTCATTATGAATACGTCCTGGTTGAAGACCTTTGTCGCTTAGAGTCTGATGCCTAAGTGTTTTTGTAGCAAATCATTCATTCGAATTCGCTCCGTCTCGTTGAGCATCTGGTTTTGCTTCGGGACGATAATCGCTTCCGTCGCTTCAATGAATATATAGTGATGTGTCTCGTCCTCGTTCACTCGTTCAATCGCTTCCCACGCGACTTGAACCCGTTTGTTGACGGCATTGTGGAGCGAATTGACTTCAATCCCGTTCTCATGGATTGACAAAGTGACATCACGTGGCCATTTCGAGTCCTGTCGAAGTATGGATCGCAACTGTCTCAACCTCATCGTGAAATACACTTTCTTGAAGAGCGGGAATAAGAGCAGCGCTGGGACCACAGCGGCACTGGCGGCGAGTGCGAGAATGACAGGGGCGGAGAGCGTTTGCGGTAACAACACAATCGCGAGGGCAAATCCGTAAAAGGCGGTCAGTAACATGAGTATGAGCGTGACAAGTATAGATTTTCGTTTATCGGGAACCGAGTTTTTGATGAAGTTCTTTTGTAACGTGAAAAAATCATCTTGTGTCAATCGATAATGAATCATCCATCATTGGCTCCTTTCTTTCGTCTAAATGACAGGTTGAAGCATGCAATAACGCTAACATAGGATGGATTATTTTTCCAACACAAAGACCCAGTGACTGAACACTGGGCCTGCGACAAGATTATCCGTTGATGACCGTCCCACCGTTGACGTGCATGACCTGTCCGCTGACGTACGTCGAGTCGTCACTTGCGAGATAGACGTAAGCCGGGGCAAGTTCTGCCGGTTGGCCCGGACGTTTCATCTCAGCCGAGTCACCGAACGAGGCGACTTTTTCCGCTGAGAACGTCGCCGGGATGAGCGGTGTCCAAATCGGACCTGGTGCGACACCATTGACGCGAATCTTCTTCTCGACCAAGTTCTTGGCGAGCGAACGCGTGAACGCCGTGATCGCACCTTTCGTCGATGCGTAGTCGATCAATTGATCGTTACCTTCGTACGCTGTGATCGACGTCGTGTTGATGATGCTTGCGCCTTCGTTTAAATACGGAAGGGCGGCTTTCGTCAAATAGAACATGCTGAAGATGTTCGTCCGGAACGTCTGCTCGAGCTGGTCGTCCGAGATATCGAGAAGCGACTCCTGCGGATGTTGCTCGGCGGCGTTATTGACGAGGATGTCCAAATGGCCGAACGTCTCGAGGGACTGTTTGACGACGTCTTGGCAGAAAGCCGAGTCGCCGAGGTCACCTTGCAGCAATAGACAAGCTTGACCGAGTTCTTCGATGCGTTCTTTCGTCGCCTCGGCGTCCTCGAGCTCGTTTTGGTCTTTATAGACGATGACCGTATTCGCGCCTTCGTGGGCGAAGAAGATGGCGACCGATTTCCCGATGCCGGAGTCACCGCCCGTGATGATGGCGACTTTATCTTTCAGTTTATCGCTTCCTTTATATCCTTTACGTTCATAGATCGGGTACGGCTCCATCTTCGAATCGATTCCCGGTTGATGGGCTTGTTCTTGGCCGTCTTTCTTGAACGATTCAAAATCCTGTCGGTTCCCCATTGTGTTTAAACGATTATCACTCATGAATACATTCCCCTTTCTAAAATTGACTCTTTGTGTCTATACCACAGTCACCGAAAAATGAATCGTCCTCGGTGAAATTGGAACGAATTTGAAAAATGAACGCTTGCGAATGAATTGTCATTCATTTATGATAGAAGAGTAAACACGATGGTGATTGCGATTTTTTTTACGCTTGAAATGAATCACTATTCATTCTCATTGAGGGGGGAACAATATGACGAGTCACATCGAACAATCAGCCGACCTCCGTTTGACGAGCAACATTCGTTTTGCGGTCGTCATCGGTTCAGGAGTAATGGGGGCGGGGATTGCGGCTCACTTGGCGAACGCGGGGATTCGTTCGCTCATGCTCGACATCGTACCACGTGAATTGACGGCGAAAGAAGAAGCGAAAGGGCTCACGCTCGAGTCGCCACAAGTACGGAACCGCATCGCTTCTGAGAACCGTCAAAAGCTATTGAAACAAAACCCGGCACCACTCGCGACAGCGGAGCACTTGAACTTCATCGACGTGGGGAACTTAGAAGATGATCTCGAGCGCTTGAAGGAAGCGGACTGGGTCATCGAAGTCGTCGTCGAACGGCTCGATGTGAAGCAGCAACTGTTCGAAAAAATCGCACCTTACATCCGTGAAGACGCGATTCTCAGCTCGAACACGTCGGGTATCTCGATCGAGGCGATGGCGAGCGTATTGCCGGAAGGCTTGAAGGCACGTTTCCTCGGGACACACTTCTTCAACCCGCCGCGCTATTTGAAACTGCTCGAACTTATCCCGACGGAGAAGACGGCACGCCCGGTCATCGATTTCATGGCCCGCTTTGCTGAGGACCGTCTCGGGAAAGGCGTCGTCGAAGCGAAAGACACACCGAACTTCATCGGCAACCGCATCGGCACGTATGGCCTCCTCGTCACGTTCGAAGAGATGCTCAAGCAGAACGCCTCGATCGGCGAGATGGACTCGATCACAGGACCGCTCATCGGCCGGCCAAAATCGGCGACATTCCGCACGCTCGACGTCGTCGGCATCGACACGTTCGTCCACGTCGCCGGAAACGTCTATGAGACGCTCGACGCCGGTGAAGAGAAGGATACGTTCGACGTCCCTGCTGAAATGAAGACGCTCGTCGAGAAGGGATGGATCGGTCAAAAGGCCGGACAAGGTTTCTATAAGAAAGACGGAAAAGTCATCCAGGAACTGAATCTCGAGACGTTCGAATACGAACAATTGAAAGCGATTACAGGACCGGAGCTCGACCAAATCAAATCGCTCCCAGGCTCAAAAGCGAAGCTGAAAGGTGCCATCTTGAACAAGGGACGCGTCGGACAATTGCTCTGGCCGGTCACGGCGAAGACGCTCGTCTACTCGGCTCGTCTCACAGGCGAGATCAGTGATTCGATCGTCGCCATCGATGACGCGATGAAGTGGGGCTTCGGCTGGAAGTTCGGACCGTTCGAGACGTGGGACGCACTCGGTGTCGAGAAATCGGTCGCCCGCATGAAAGCGGAAGGCTATGACGTCCCGGCGTGGATCGATGAGATGCTCGCTGCCGGACACACATCCTTCTATAAGGGAGACCAGTATTACGACCAAGCGTCACAGACGTACGTTGAGAAGACCGTCAACCCGAAAGAAGTGAAACTCGCCCCGCTCGCCAAGTCGAACGGGATCGTGCTCGAGAACGGTGGGGCCCGCCTCATCGATATCGGAGACGACGTCGTCGCCCTCGAGTTCACGTCACCGAACAATGCGATCGGTGTCGACATCATGCAGATGATCGAACAGTCGATCGACCTCGTCGAGACCGACTTCAAAGGACTCGTCCTCGCCAACGATGGTAAGAACTTCTGTGTCGGTGCCAACCTCGCGATGATGCTCATGGAAGCGGAAGACGAGAACTGGTACGAGCTCGATTGGATCATCAACAAGTTCCAACAAGTCGTCCAGAAGATTCGCTACGCGGGTCGCCCGGTCGTCGTCGCACCTTACGGCATGACGCTCGGCGGCGGGACAGAAATCAGCTTGCCGGCCGCACGCATGCAGGCGGCGCTCGAGACGTATATGGGTCTCGTCGAAGTCGGCGTCGGCCTCATCCCAGGTGGGGGCGGAAACCTCAACACGTACCGTCGTCTCCTCGAGCAGACACCGAAGTCGATGCAAAACATCGAGAAAGCGGCGCAACAGACGTTCGAGAATATCGCCATGGCGAAAGTATCGAAGTCAGCCTATGACGCGAAAGCGCTCGGCTATCACCGTCCGGTCGACGGCATCTCGATGAACCGCGACCACTTGACGTTCGACGCGAAACAGACGGTGCTCGGTCTCGCTGACGGCTACACGGCACCGGTTCGTGAGAAGTTGCCGGTCGTCGGTCAAACAGGGAAAGCGACACTCGAACTCGCGGCATACGAGATGTTCTACGGTGGCTATATCTCTGAACACGATTTGAAGATCGCGAAAAAACTTGCCCACGTCATCAGCGGCGGCGATTTGGCATACGGCACGATGGTCGACGAGCAGTACTTCCTCGACATCGAGCGCGAGGCGTTCCTAAGCCTCATCGGGGAACCGAAATCGCAGCAACGGATGCAACATATGCTCGTCAAAGGCAAGCCACTTCGGAACTGACAAAAGGGGGACTTAACAGATGAGAGAAGCAGTCATCGTGGCCGGCGCACGGACGCCGGTCGGAAAAGCAAAACGCGGTTCGTTCCGAAACGTTCGCTCGGACGAACTCGCGGGTCACGCGATTAAAGCGACGCTCGAGCGGTCAGGCTACACGGGACCGATCGACGACGTCATCATGGGGTGCGCCATGCCGGAAGCGGAACAAGGGATGAACATCGCCCGCTACGCGGCCGTACGAGGTGGCTTGTCGCACGAAGTACCGGCCATCACGATCAACCGATATTGCTCGTCCGGCCTTCAAGCGATCGCCGACGCGGCAGCGAAAATCATGATCGGTCAAGCGACGGCGGTCATCGCCGGCGGTATGGAATCGATGAGCCTCGTCCCAATGGGCGGCCACGTCATCCGTCCGAACCCGACGATCATGGAGACGGCTCCGGAATACTATATGAGCATGGGCCACACGGCAGAACGTGTCGCGGCCGAATATAACATCTCGCGCGAAGACCAAGACCTGTTCGCCATCGACAGCCACCAAAAAGCGGCGGCAGCGATCGCGGGCGGCAAGTTCGAAGAAGAGATCGTCCCGGTCACGGTCGTCGAGCACGTGCTCGGCGAGGACGGGAAAGTCGCGGAACGTGAACTCGTCGTCAAACATGACGAAGGCGTCCGTGCCGACTCGACGCTCGAGGCGCTCGGTAAACTGCGCCCGGCATTCAAAATCAAGGGCTCGGTGACGGCGGGGAACGCGTCACAAGTGTCCGATGGCGCGGCAGCCGTGCTCGTCATGGAGCGTGAAGAAGCCGAACGCCAAGGCTTGAAACCGATGGCAAAATTCCTCTCGTTCGCGGTCGGCGGTGTCCGTCCGGAAGTGATGGGGATCGGCCCGGTCGTCGCCATCCCGAAAGCGCTCGAGATGGCCGGCGTGAAGTTGGAAGAAGTCGGATTGTTCGAACTGAACGAGGCGTTCGCGAGCCAATCGCTCGGCGTCATCCGTGAACTCGGCATCGACCCGTCGAGAGTGAACGTCAACGGCGGCGCGATCGCACTCGGGCATCCGCTCGGTTGCACGGGCGCGAAACTCGCGGTCTCGATCTTGCATGAGATGAAACGACGCAATGAAAAGTATGGGGTTGTGACGATGTGCATCGGTGGCGGTATGGGTGCTGCTGGCGTCTTCGAATTACTATAAGGGGGAATTGACAATGGAACGTACAGAACACGAATTGATTAAAGGCGGTAGCTTCGTCATCGACGCACTCGACGCGGATCGTTTGTTCACACCGGAAGACTTCTCGGACGAGCACAAAATGATTGGCGACACGACGGCGAGTTTCGTCGACGACCGTGTCATGCCTGTCCTTGGACGCATCGAGAAACACGAGTTCGATCTCTCGGTCGAACTGTTGAAAGAAGCGGGCGAGCTCGGCCTCCTCGGCGCGGATGTGCCAGAAGAGTACGGCGGTTATCAGCTTGATAAGATTTCGTCATCGATCATCACGGAGCGGTTCGCCAAGGCACGTTCATTCGCCCTCAGCTACGGCGCCCACGTTGGGATTGGGACACTCCCGATCGTCTTCTTCGGAACGGAAGAGCAAAAGCATAAGTACTTGCCGAAGCTCGCAACGGGCGAATGGATCGCAGCGTACGCCCTTACAGAGCCAGGCTCAGGCTCGGACGCGCTCGGTGCGAAAGCGACGGCCGTCTTGAACGAGGCCGGCACGCACTACGTGTTGAACGGGGAGAAGCAATGGATCACGAACGCCGGTTTCGCGAACGTGTTCGTCGTCTACGCGAAAATCGACGGCGACAAATTCAGCGCCTTCATCGTCGAGCGTGATTTCAACGGTGTCTCGACAGGCGCCGAAGAGCAGAAGATGGGGATTAAAGGTTCATCGACACGGACGCTCATCTTAGAAGACGTCGAAGTCCCGGTCGACAACCTCCTTGGAGAAATCGGCAAAGGCCACGTCATCGCCTTCAACATCTTGAACGTCGGTCGTTACAAACTTGCGGTCGGTGCGGTCGGTTCGTCGAAACGTGCGTTCGATCTTTCGGTCCAGTACGCGAACGAGCGCAAACAGTTCAAGACGCCGATCAGTCAGTTCCCGCTCATCCAAGAGAAACTTGCGACGATGGCCGCGAACATTTATGCGATGGAGAGCTCGGTTTACCGGACGGGCGGTCTATTCCAAGACAGCCTCGATGCGCTCGGTGACGACAATATGCGTGACGGCTCGAAAGTTGCCCAAGCCATCGCCGAATATGCGATCGAGTGTTCATTGAACAAAGTGTTCGCCTCAGAGACGTTCGACTACGTCGTCGATGAAGCGGTCCAAATCCACGGCGGCTACGGCTTCATGACCGAATATGAAGTCGAGAACTTGTACCGTGACTCACGCATCAACCGCATCTTCGAAGGAACGAACGAAATCAACCGTTTGATCGTGCCGGGAACGCTCCTCAAGAAAGCGATGAAAGGCGACTTGCCACTCCTCGCCGAAGCGCAGAAGCTCCAAAAAGAGCTCATGAGCTACATGCCGCAAGAGCTCGACGGCTCACCGCTCGCACGCGAGAAGATGCTTTTGTCGAACATGAAGAAAATCAACTTGATGATCGCCGGAACGGCCGTTCAGAAATATCAGCAAGACCTTCAGAACGAGCAAGAGATCCTCGCGAAGATCGCCGACATCATCAGCGCCATCTACGCGCTTGAAGCGGCCATCGCGCGGACGGAGAAAGCCATCGCCCGTACAGGCGCTGAGAAGAACCAACAGAAAGTTCGCTACACCGAAATCTTCGCCGAGCAAGTGTTCAAGCAAGTCGAACTCATGGCGAAAGAAGTGTTGTACGCGGCCGCATCGGGCGACGAGCAGCGCATGCTCTTGTCGGCGATGAAGAAGTTCAGCCGCTATCAGCCAATCAACGTCATCGGCACGAAGCGCGAAGTCGCAGCGAGCCTCATCAAAGCGAACAAGTTTATCGTGTAAGCAAGCAAGAGAAAGGGTGGACCGGACGCGGTCGGCCCTTTCTTTTTGCCCTGCCGACACCGTACAATGGGAAAAGGAGGGGATACATATGAGACGAGATGACTTGTTAGAACGGATGGACGCAATCGGCCGTTTGGTCGCGACAAAGGAAGGGACATTAATGTTACTCGCGCTCGGTTCGATCGGGCTCGAGACGGATCGGCTTGACGACTATTCGGATCTCGATTTCTTTTTGATTGTCGAAGACGGGTATAAGGCACGCTTCATCGACAATTTAGATTGGCTCGCCGTCGAGCCGTTGGCGTATCAGTTCCAAAATACGAAAGACGGGCATAAGGTCATGTATGAGGATGGCATTTACGCCGAGTTCGCCGTGTTCGAGATGGTGGAGATGCCTGGAATCGCCTATACGCCAGGTCGTGTCGTCTGGCAACGCGACGAGGCGCTCGATACATTCGCGACGCCGAAGGTCATCACGCATCCTTCAGACGCCGCACACCGCTATGAGGAGGCGTTGACGAACCTATACGTCGGACTGCTCCGGGAACGGCGCGGTGAACAGCTCGCCGGATTCGAACTCATTCAGGTGTCGGCCGTCAATAACGTGTTACTCGCATATGGGGAGACGAGCGACCCGTTTAATCCGACACGTCGGGTTGAGGCGAAGCATCCTGATGTGATCACGTTCCTCGAACAAGGAGTATTAGGTTATGGACGTTCCGTCGAGGCGGCTGCGGCCATCCTCGAACATATCGAAGCGCGTCATTCGGTGAACGCGGTGTTGAAGCGAGAAATCGAGCGTTTGCTTCAGGCGTGAACGGTTGATTCGGAATGTGCTACATTTATAGAAGAGGTGATGAACATGGTGACACTATATGGCTATCCGCCATGCAGTACGTGTAAAAAAGCAGAAAAGTGGTTGAAAGAGAACGGCATCGACTATACATACGTCCATATCGTCGAAGCGACACCGTCAAAAGACGAGTTGGCTGAGCTATGGAAACAGTCGGGTCTGCCGCTTAAAAAATTCTTCAATACGAGCGGACAGGTATATCGAAACGAAGGCATCAAAGATCAGTTGCCAAATCTATCAGAAGACGAACAAATCGAGCTTTTAGCGAGTAATGGTATGCTTTTGAAGCGCCCGATCGTGACAGATGGTCAAAAATCAACTGTCGGATTTTCAGAAAAGTCGTTTACAGACGTTTGGGGCGAAGTGCTATAATACTCGTGTGAGTCTAATTCATTTGAGGGGGAAGTTAAGATGAGCAAAGTACCAGCCAATCTACGTTATTCAAAAGAGCACGAATGGGTTGAAGTGAACGGAAGCGTGGCCCGCATCGGGATCACAGATTTCGCACAAAGCGAACTAGGGGATATCGTCTTTGTCGAACTTCCTGAAGTCGGCGGCACGATTTTACTCGATGAGCCGTTCGGTTCGGTCGAGTCGGTCAAAACCGTTTCAGAATTGTACGCTCCAATCTCTGGAAAAATCACAGCGGTGAACGAATCACTCGCCGATTCACCAGAACTCGTCAACGAGGCACCGTTCGAAGGCGCTTGGATGATCGAAGTCGAGTTGAACGACGCGTCAGACGTCGACAAACTCATGTCAGCCGAAGAATACGAAGCGATGATTCAAGGCTAAACAAAACCCGGTTTCTCTTCACGAGAAGCCGGGCTTTTTTTGTTCATTCGAAATCGAGGCGGTAATGATCAGGCTGGATGAGCGACGTCCGGTTGAACAGGCGGTAGAAGATAATTCCGAGCGTTATCGGGATGAGTCCGAACAAGACGATGACGAGCATGACGTTCCAAAGCGCGAAACCGCCGGGCATGAGGTGCAAGGCGTTGATCGGTCCGATGAGACCAGACACACCGAAACCGGCACTGATTGGTGTACCTTCGATCCGAAGGATGCCTGCGAGCGCTCCGAGGATGGCCGCATTGGCGAGTACCGGCAACATCATGATCGGACGACGGACGAAGTTCGCCATTTGAATCTTCGGTGACCCGAGGAAGTGGGCGATCGACGTTCCCGTCGCGTTCATCTGCCAGCCGGCGATGGCGAGACCGAAACCGGCGGCGACGACCCCTAAGTTGGCGGCCCCGGCCGCGACACCAGACAGACTGATCGCTGTGGCGATGCCGACCGTCGAAATCGGCGAGACGATGATGAGCGAGAACGCCATGGCGATCAACATGCCCATCACGATGGGCTGCAGTTCCGTCATCGTCATAATGATCGTCCCGACGTATGTCGTGATTTGTGAGATGTAAGTGAGCAGGAACGCCCCGATCCCTCCGGCGACGACGATGACCGTCATCGGTAAGACGAGTACCGTGTATGTCTTCAAGCGTGGCGACAACTGCATGACGAGGAACGTCGCGAGAGCGGCCGTCACACCGGCCGTGATGACGTCACCGATTCCGGCCATGAGGAACGCGCCTTCCTCGATGCGGATGGCGCCGCTCCCGACCTGGGTCGCGATGCCGATTGTGCCGGCCTCGAGTGCCGAGCGTCCGAACTGCATGGCGACAGCGACACCGATGATGACCGGTAAGAGACGCATCGCGATTGTCGTCGCATCTAAGATGAACTGCAAGGACGGAACATAAGGTAAGATGGCTTTCGTTAATTCACCGAGCAAGGCGCTCGGGATGAGGGCGATGAGGATGGCAAGACTGAGGCCGTTCAAGACGTTCATCAAAAACTGTTTTCCGGTAAGCTTCTCTTCCGTCATTGGGGATTCACCTGTCCTTTTCTACTGGTATGCTGTTATGTACAAAAGCAATAAAGTTAATGACCATACTATGCCTCTTTCTAGCGAGCGTCAATACAAAATGTTGAAATGTTCAGAATTTTCCATTTGAGCACAACTTTTGAACCGACCGGTCCGGATTCATATACTTAGAGGAGAGGTGAGAACAATGATGACAGACGGATTCTTATATATATACGCCCCGATGTGCGGTACATGCGCCGTGGCCGAGCGGATGCTCTCGGTCGTCGAGGCCGTCGACCCCGAACTCCAGATTGAAAAGCGTGATGCCAACTTTATCCCGAACGAGCTCGAGGCGTATCAGGTCATGAGCGTCCCGGCGCTATTGAAGCTGGAGAATGGCCAAGTTCGCGATCGTTTGTACGCGTTTCAAAACGTCCAGCACGTCCTATCTTTCGTCAAATGAGATAGGATGATTAGAATAATCTGAAAATTTTAAATAATCAGTTGACACAGAAAGTTCACGAATGATATATTCATTACAACATCTTACTTGAACACAACATAGGACGAGATTTTCCCGTCAGCAAGACGTTTTCGAACAACCGTTGCATGAGCTTACGCGATTTCAGGTGGACCTTCCCTTCGATTGTCCCCCAAAAAAATCAAGCGTCGGGGCACCGGTCGCGTAATTGCATGGTCCGTTCGAAGATCGAGTGATGGTCGGGTAAAAATCCCCCATATAAGGATGAATGCTCTGATCGGGCAAAAGAGGTTCATCTATGGGTTGTCCTTCAGTGACTCAAGGTGCTACGTTCTGTGTCATCCTCGGATGGCACCTTTTTTTATTTTTTTGCATAAAATAGTTTGACATGAAAATAATATGTCGCTATGATAAGGCTAATCAAATACGCAACCACTCTTATCAAGAGAGGCTGAGGGACTGGCCCTATGACGCCCAGCAACCGCGGAGCAATCCGAAATGGTGCTAATTCCAGCAAGGTGTAAACCTTGGAAGATGAGAGCAATCGTTGTCCGTACCGATAAAGTACGCACGTTTGCTCAAACGTGCGTACTTTTTTTGTTGTCAGGAGGGAAATGGATTGATTCAACTACGCAATGTGGCCAAATGGTTCGATACGAAAAACGGTCGGGTCCAGGCGGTCGATGATGTGTCGCTTACCATCGAAAGCGGCGAAATTTTTGGAATAATCGGATATTCAGGGGCGGGGAAGTCGACGCTCATCCGCTTGCTCAACCGACTCGAGGCACCGTCTAGCGGTGAAATCGTGGTCGCCGGCAGCGAGCTGACGAAGCTCACGCCGAAGGAACTACGCGGGGTACGTAAAAACGTCTCGATGGTGTTCCAACACTTCAACCTATTATGGTCACGCACGGTCGCTGAGAACATCAGCTTCCCGCTCGAGCTCATCGGGGTACCGGCCAGCGAACGCAAACGCCGCGTCCAAGAACTTGTCGAACTCGTCGGCTTAGGCGGACGGGAAGACAGCTATCCGTCGCAACTATCGGGCGGTCAAAAGCAGCGAGTCGGGATAGCCCGTGCGCTCGCTACGAATCCAGAAGTGCTCCTCTGCGATGAAGCGACGAGCGCACTCGACCCGAAGACGACCGATTCGATTCTCGAACTGCTCGTCAGCATCAATAAAAAGCTCGGATTGACGATCGTCCTCATCACCCATGAGATGCACGTCATCCAAAAGATTTGCCACCGCGTCGCCGTCATGGAGGCCGGGAAGGTCGTCGAGACCGGACAAGTCGCCGAGGTGTTCCAACATCCGGAACAGCCGATCACGAAAGAGTTCGTCAAACAGATCGGCGCGGTCGAAGACATGTCGCTCACGTTCGAGCACTTGAAAGCGCGTTATCCGAGCGGTCAAATCGTCAAGCTCAAATTCTTGAACGAGACGGCCGAGCAACCAATTCTGTCAGAAGTGTTGAAGCAACATGATATCGGCTTCAACATCATCGGCGGAAACGTGACGCAGTCACAAGTCGGTGCCCTCGGGACATTATTCATCCAATTGATCGGAGAGCCGGCTGAAGTCGAGCGGGCCATCGCCTCAATCCGGTCGCAGGCAGTGGAAGTGGAGGTAGAAAGCGATGTTTCCTAATGTAGATTGGCAAGTCATGCTCGAGCAGACGTGGGAGACGCTCTATATGACGCTCGTCGCCGGAGCCGCGACTTTCGTCATCGGTCTCGCCCTCGGGATGCTCTTATACGTCACGAACGAACCGCTCATGATGAAAAACCGTCCGATTTACACGGTTATCAGCGCAATCGTCAACGTGTTCCGGTCGATCCCGTTCATCATTTTGATCATCTTGCTCATCCCGTTCACGTTACTCGTCGTTGGGACGATGCTCGGATCGACGGCAGCGTTGCCGGCGCTCATCATCGGTGCGGCTCCGTTCTATGCGCGGATGGTCGAGCTCGCCCTGCGTGAAGTCGACCGCGGCGTCATCGAGGCGGCTGAATCGATGGGTGCGACAAAATGGCAGATCGTCTATAAAGTGTTGTTCCCAGAAGCATTGCCGGCCATCGTGTCAGGCATCACGGTCACGATCGTCGCGATCGTCGGTTATACGGCGATGGCAGGGGTCGTTGGGGGCGGGGGACTCGGGAACTTGGCGTTCCTCGAAGGGTTCCAGCGCTCACAGAGTGACGTCACGTTCGTCGCGACCGTCTTAATCTTGGTTATCGTCTTCGTCATCCAGTTCATCGGCGATCGACTCGTATCAGTAATTGACAAGCGTTCCGCTTGATCTAAATAGAAAATTTGGAGGGGTTTTATAATGAAATCATGGAAAACAGTACTCGGATTGACAGCAGCTTCAGCACTCACGATTCTCGCAGCTTGCGGCGGAGATTCAGAATCAGGTTCGGGCGATGACAAGACGCTCGTCGTCGGTGCGTCAAACGTCCCGCACGCTGAGATTTTAGAGCACATTCAAGACGACTACGAAGAGAAGGGCTATACGCTCGAAATCAAGAAGTTCCAAGACTACGTCCTCCCGAACAAAACGCTCGCGGACGGCGAACTCGACGCGAACTACTTCCAACACGAGCCGTACCTCGAGTCGCAAATGGCTGAGAACAAAGACTACAAATTCGCATCAGCCGGCGGCGTCCACATCGAGCCGATTGGTGTCTACTCACAAGACTACAAATCACTCGATGAGCTGCCAGAAGGCGCTGAAATCATCATGAGTTCGTCAGTCGCTGACCACGGACGAATCCTCACGATGCTCCAATCAGAAGGCTTACTCACGCTCGCAGAAGGCAAGACGACGGACGCGACGGTTTCAGACATCGTCGACAATCCGAAAAACTTGGAGTTCAAGACGGACGTTGAAGCGGCACTTCTCCCGCAAGCGTTCAACAACGGTGAAGGGGACGCGGTCCTCATCAACACGAACTACGCGATCGATGCCGGCCTCAACCCGCTCGAAGACGCGATCGCCCTCGAAGGCGAAGACTCACCTTACGTCAACTTGATCGTCACACGTGAAGGCGACGAAGACGACGAGCGCGTCAAGGCACTCCTTGAAGTTCTCACGTCAGAAGAGACACAACAGTGGATCTTGGACGAATACAAAGGTGCAGTCGTACCGGTCAAACAATAATTGTCGTCAAGGCTCGGGACATCCCGGGCCTTTTTTGTTTGGAGTAGTTTTGACGCACCAATAGAAGTACACTACATATATGTAGAAAAAGGGGGGATCCGGATGAACATACGACACATTCATCCGCTGACGCTGGGTGTCTTATTTGGTACATTTTTTGCCCGGCTGTCGACATTTTTTGTTATGCCGTTTTTTGCGATTTATCTTGCGACGCTTGGCTTCTCGGCGAGTGTCATCGGGACGGTGTTCGCCATCTCGGCGTTATCGGGGTTATTCATGAGCTTTTTTGGGGGCACGCTGTCTGACCGCTATGGGCGCAAACAGTTGATGCTAATCGGGATCGCCTTGAACGCGATCACGTTCAGCGGGTTCGCGCTCGTGACGGAATTATTTTGGTTTTACATGTTCTCGGTACTTATGGGCGTGTCGCGGTCGTTCCTCGAACCGGCGTCCCGCGCGCTCATCAGCGACACGACGCAACCGGACCAGCGCGTCATCGTCTACAATGTCCGCTACTTTTTAATCAATATCGCGGCGGCGATCGGTCCGTTGCTCGCGGTCGTGTTGTCGCTCACCGGGGCGAAGAGCGCCTTCTTCGTCGTCACGGGCGTCTATGTGTTATACGGTCTCGTCATCTCGACGCTGTTCCGGAAATATCCGTTCGAGGAAGGGGACGGCGTCAAAGTCCGGCCGCGCTTGACGGAGACGTTCCGTGTGTTACAGCAAGATAAGACGTTCCGCTACGTCATCATCGGGATGATTTTCGCCATCATCGGCTATAGTCAGTTCAATGCGACGTTGCCGCAGTTCATCGCGTTCCATGACGGCTTCAGTGATGGCTCACGTTTGTTCGCCTATCTGTTGACGGTCAATGCGATCACCGTCCTCGTCGTCCAATATCCGATCATGCGCTTCGGGATTCGCGTGTCGCCGATCAAGTCACTCTTTTTCGGCGTCGGGACGCTGTCGACGGGGCTCCTGCTCATCGGTTTTGCGACCGAGACGTGGGTGTTGTTCATCGCGATGGTCATCTTCACAATCGGTGAGGTGCTTATGTTCACGATGACGGACGTATTGACGGACGAATTGGCACCGGCTCACCTGCGCGGGACGTATTTCGGGGCGATGGGGTTGACGGCGCTCGGTCAGACGATCGGCCCCGTCATCGGTGGGGTGTTGCTCGATGGGTTTGATAACGCCGCGTTGCCAGTGTTTGGAAGCTTGGCCGTGTTGACGGCTTGCGGCGCCTTCTTCTTCGCCGGCGCCTTGAAAGAACGGAAAGCAAGTTTGGCCTTAATCGAGGAAAAAGTTGGATAAAGTCTTGATTTCCCGATATTCTCATTCTCAACATTTAAGTTTTATTGAGAATGAATAATAAGGTGAGTCGCTTGAAATAAAAAATTGTCTAGATTAAGATTAGAATATATCTAATCTACGCCAAAAATGGCGAGAAAACGGAAGGGGTATCCGAATGTCTAACGTACCACACATGAAAATTGATGACCTCCGCGTCTCAATCGAAGGAAAAGAGATCGTCAAAGGTCTTAATCTTGAAATTAAAGGTGGCGAAATTCACGCCATCATGGGTCCTAACGGGACGGGTAAATCTACACTCGCATCGGCACTTATGGGACATCCATTGTATGAAGTAACAGGCGGAAGCGTCGATTTGAACGGCGAAGACGTACTCGACATGGAAGTTGACGAGCGCGCGCAAGCCGGAATGTTCCTCGCGATGCAGTATCCTGCTGAAATCAGTGGTGTCACGAATGCCGATTTCTTGCGTTCAGCAATCAACTCACGCCGCGAAGAAGGACAAGAAATCTCACTCATGAAGTTCATCCGTGAACTCGATGCGAAAATGGACGTCCTCGAGATCCCTTCAGAAATGGCACACCGCTATTTGAACGAAGGCTTCTCAGGCGGAGAGAAAAAACGTAACGAGATTCTTCAAATGATGATGATTAAACCGAACATCGCCATCCTCGATGAAATTGACTCAGGTCTTGACATCGATGCGCTCAAAGTCGTCGCCAAAGGCGTCAACGAAATGCGCAACGAAGAGTTCGGCTGCTTGATCATCACGCACTATCAACGTCTCCTTAACTACATCGAGCCAGACTTTGTTCACATCATGATGGACGGTAAAATCGTCATGTCAGGTGGCAAAGAGCTTGCACAACGACTCGAAGCAGAAGGTTACGACTGGGTGAAGCAAGATCTTGGAATGACAGTAGACACAGAAGCGTAAGGAGGCTGTACGATGACCGTACAATTTGAATTGGATGCACAAGCAGTAGCGGCACGTGCAGAGGCGCTCGGTGGACCGGCATTTATGGTCAACCGTCGCAAAGAAGCAGCAGAACTTGCGCCGACTCTCGCCTTGCCAAAAGTTGAAAAGATCAAGATTGATAAATGGGACTTCGTCTCTGGAGACGTCGAGCTCACGAAGCACGACGGCTTGACGCCTGAAATCGAAGCACTTCTTGGAGACCACCGTACAAACGTGCTCGTTGAACGCAACGGTCATGTCGTCTACAACGAACTCGCGACGCCAGAAGGTGTCCTCTTCATGGGCATCAACGAAGCGATGGAACAACATCCGGACCTCGTCGAGAAGTACTTCATGACGGAAGGTGTCCGCGTGGACGAAGAACGTTTGTCTGCGTTGAACGCTGCCCTCATGAACGGTGGTGCGTTCCTATACGTACCGAAGAACGTTCAGTTGAAAGACCCGCTCCAAGCCATCTTCACGATGGAACAAGCGAACGGCGCGCTCTATCACCACACGATCATCGTCGCGGACGAAGGCAGTGAAGTGACGTATGTCGAGAGCTTCCTCTCGAACACGAACGAGCCGCACACGGTCAACGCCGTGACAGAAGTGTTCGCAGCCGCGAACGCGAAAGTCGTCTTCGGTGGCGTCGACCAGCTTGCTGAGTCGGCCCTCTCGTTCATGAACCGCCGCGGTGTCGTCTATGAGAACGCACGCCTTGAATGGGCGCTCGGTCACATGAATGACGGCAACTCGCTCGTCGAGACGAAGACACACCTCGTCGGGGACAATACGTTCTCAGACACGAAAGCCGTCACGGTTGGTCGTGGCGCACAGAAACAAAACTTCAATATCCGGACGGACCATTTCGGGAAGTCGTCAGAAGGGTTCATCTTGATTCACGGTGTCCAAAAAGACTCGGCTACGGCCATCTTCAGCGGGACATCGATGATTCACCATGGTGCTTCGAAATCGAACGGCGTTCAAACGGAACGTGTCCTCATGTTGTCTGAAAAGGCACGTGGCGACGCGAACCCGATTCTCCTCATCGATGAGGACGACGTCATGGCCGGTCACGCCG
Organism: Exiguobacterium sp. s5; assembly: GCF_018618075.1. Lineage (NCBI taxonomy): Bacteria > Bacillati > Bacillota > Bacilli > Caryophanales > Exiguobacterium > Exiguobacterium sp. s5. The sequence continues at coordinate 760,446 of NZ_JACSLK010000001.1, forward strand.
CTTCGGTCGGACGCGTCGACGACGTGCAGCTCTACTACTTGATGAGCCGCGGTCTGTCACGTAAAGAAGCCGAACGGTTGATCATTCACGGATTCTTGAACCCGGTCGTCGAGCAACTCGCGATCGAGTCGGTCAAAGACCGTCTCCGTGAAGTCATCGAAGGGAAAGTACGTTAAGATGATCGATGCCTCGATTCGTAAACAGTTCCCGATTTTAGATCAGGAAATCAACGGTCATCCGCTCGTCTATCTCGACAGCGCGGCGAGCTCCCAAAAACCGCTTGCTGTCATCGAGGCGATCGAGGATTACTATCGCCGCATCCACTCGAACGTGCACCGGGGCGTCCATACGCTCGGGACGCACGCGACGGATGCGTATGAAGGGGCGCGGGAGCGCGTCCGTTCATTCATCAACGCCGCCGTCCCGGAAGAGATCATCTTCACACGCGGGACGACGACGGCGATTAACCTCGTCGCGTCAAGCTACGGGGATGCCAACGTCGGCGCGGGGGACGAGATCGTCCTCACGCCGATGGAGCATCACGCCAACTTGATTCCGTGGCAACAGCTCGCCAAGCGTAAAGGGGCCAAACTCCGTTACGTCGAATTGACGCCGGACGGTCGGGTCACGCTCGACGCGGTCCGTGCCGTCTTGTCGGACCGGACGAAAATCGTTGCCATGAGTCACGTCTCGAACGTGCTCGGCACGATCAACCCGATCGCCGACGTGGCGAAGCTCGCCCACGAGAAAGGCGCGGTCATGGTCGTCGATGCGGCGCAAAGCGCACCGCACCGTAAACTTGACGTGCAAGCACTCGACTGCGACTTCCTCGCCTTCTCAGGCCATAAGATGCTCGGTCCGACCGGGATCGGGGTCTTATACGGGAAGAAACAGTTGCTTAAAAACATGGAGCCGGTCGAATTCGGTGGCGAGATGATCGATTACGTCGACTTGTATGAGTCGACATGGAAAGACATCCCGTACCGGTTCGAAGCAGGGACGCCGATCATCGCCGGCGCTGTCGGTTTGGCAGCGGCCATCGACTTCTTAGAAGACCTCGGTCTCGAGAACGTCGAAGCCCACGAACGGGCGCTCGCGACGTACGCCATCGAACAGATGCGGACGATCGAAGGTATCCAAATCTTCGGGCCAGAGGAACGGGTCGGACTCGTCACATTCAATTTAGGTGACGTGCACGCCCACGACTTAGCGACCGTCTTGGATATGCAAGGCATCGCGGTCCGGGCCGGCCACCATTGTGCCCAGCCGCTCATGCGTCTCCTGAAGCAATCATCGACAGCCCGAGCGAGCTTCTACTTGTACAATACGAAAGAAGAAGTCGACCGCTTCATCGAAGGGCTACGTCAAACGAAGGAGTATTTCAATTATGAGTTTTAACAATCTCGATATGTTGTACCGACAGGTCATCATGGATCATTATAAAAACCCAAGAAACCGTGGCGTCATCGAAGATGGCGTGACGATCGACTTGAACAACCCGACATGCGGGGATTCACTCCGACTCCAACTCCAAGTCGAGGATGGAATCGTGAAAGATGCCAAGTTTGAAGGGGAAGGCTGTTCGATCAGTCTCGCCTCGGCATCGATGATGACTCAAATCGTGAAGGGCAAGTCTGTTGACGAGGCACTCCAATTGGCCAACATCTTCTCGGAGATGGTCCAAGGGAAAGACTACGATACAGACACGTTCGACCTAGGCGACATCGAAGCGTTGTCTGGCGTCTCAAAGTTTCCGGCTCGCATCAAGTGCGCCACGCTCGCGTGGAAAGCGCTTGAAAAGGGAGTCGACGAGGAAGCGTAAGTAGAAGGAGGAGACCGATATGGCGAAAAACATGCCTGACATTGGCGATTATAAATATGGCTTCCATGACCGAGACATCTCGATTTTCCGTTCAGGCCGCGGCTTGACGAACGAAATCGTAGAGACGATCTCGCGCATGAAAGAAGAACCGGCATGGATGCTCGAGTTCCGTTTGAAATCACTCGAACAGTTCCGCAAAATGCCGATGCCGACATGGGGCGGTGATCTCACGGCACTCGATTTCGATGAGATCACGTATTATGTCAAACCGTCTGAAAAGACAGAGCACTCGTGGGACGAGGTTCCTGAAGAAATCAAACGTACGTTTGACAAGCTCGGAATCCCGGAAGCGGAGCAAAAATACTTGGCAGGCGTTTCGGCTCAGTATGAGTCTGAAGTCGTCTATCACAGCATGCAAGAAGACTTCGAAGCGAAAGGTGTCATTTTCAAAGATACAGACACTGCTTTGAAAGAAGATGAAGCCATCTTCCGCGAGTACTTCGGAAAATTGATTCCGCCGACAGACAACAAGTTCGCGGCACTCAACTCGGCTGTTTGGTCAGGTGGTTCGTTCATCTATGTACCAAAAGGCGTGAAGCTCGAGCAACCGCTCCAAGCTTACTTCCGAATTAACTCGGAGAACATGGGTCAGTTCGAGCGGACGCTCATCATCGTCGACGAGGGCGCATCTGTCCATTACGTCGAAGGATGTACGGCACCGGTCTACACGACGAACTCACTCCACTCGGCGGTCGTTGAGATTTTCGTCAACAAAGACGCATACTGCCGCTATACGACGATCCAAAACTGGGCGAACAACGTCTACAACTTGGTCACGAAGCGTGCCATCTGTGAAGCGGGTGGATCGATGGAGTGGATCGATGGTAACATTGGTTCGAAACTCACGATGAAATACCCGGCCGTCATCTTAAAAGGTGAAGGCTCACGCGGGATGACGCTCTCAATCGCCCTCGGCGGTAAAGGGCAGCACCAAGACGCCGGCGCGAAAATGATTCACCTCGCACCGAACACGTCGTCGTCAATCGTCTCGAAGTCGATTTCGAAACAAGGCGGAAAAGTCTCGTATCGCGGTATCGTCCACTTCGGCCGTAAAGCGAAAGGCGCACGTTCGAACATCGAATGTGACACGCTCATCATGGACAACGAGTCGACGTCGGACACGATCCCGTACAACGAGATCTTGAACGACCAAGTCTCACTCGAGCACGAAGCGAAAGTCTCTAAAGTGTCAGAAGAGCAACTCTTCTACCTCATGAGCCGTGGAATCTCGGAAGAAGAAGCGACGGAAATGATCGTCATGGGCTTCATCGAGCCGTTCACGAAAGAATTGCCAATGGAATATGCCGTCGAAATGAACCGTCTCATCAAGTTCGAGATGGAAGGATCAATCGGGTAATCTATTCATGTAACCAGCGAAGCGTAGCTTCGCTGGTTTTTTGTATAATCAAATGAGGAGGTGCGTGTCGAGTGAAGCGATTTCAGTTAAAGAGCAAAACATTAATGGCGTTCATGCATCAGATTCTTGTGCGGTGTCCTCGATGTGAGCAGCGCGCCGACATAATCGTTCATGAAGAGGTACGTCTTAGTTGTCTGGCCTGTGGGTACGTACGGATGTATTCGGATCAAGGCATACGGGTAGAAAGAGGCGCCTACGATCCTTTCTTTAGACTTCCACTTTATTTACAGACGAACTGCTGTGGTCATATCCTATGGGCTTATAACCAGGAGCACCTCGCGTATATGAGACAGTACGTGGAAGCAGATATTCGGACGAGCGACGGCGCGAACCGAAGTATGGAGAGTCGCTTGCCCAAGTGGATGAAGCAAAAACATAATCGAGAAGACGTGTCGCGGGCAATCAAGCGCTTAGAGATCGTATATGAGAAGGGATGAACCGGGATGGACCGACAAAAACGGCTACATGAAATTGAAAAGCGGCAATTGACATCCGTGATGAACAAGACGAAGTGGGAGGAACTGAGACGAGCGGTGGCACCTGAATGCTTATCTGAAGCGCCTTATCAAATCAAATATGTATTAGAAGACACACCAAGTCCTGAATTTTTATCGAAGACGGCTGATCTCTCAAGTGATTGGGATGATGGCTTTCCTTATCCGACCGCTTCAATCGAATGGATGCGGATTCTACCTATCGTCAAAGAAGCTCGTGGTTCTATCATGGAACCAGAGATTCATGATGTAACCGATAAATTTCATCACATATTGAGACGACTAAAGATACCTTTTGTAATGGAAGGTGAGATTATTTGTATTTTTGGTTATGTTCGAGATACGGGGATTTTCGAAAGAGAGGAGAATTAAAACATGTATGAAGATATAGGTGGCGGACGAGTCGAAATCACGGACCGGTTAACGGAGTCAGAAGTACTTGAACTCATACAGTTGGAAACCCTGCACACGATTCAATTCTCTGATGTTGTATCACAAGAAACGTTTATGTTATTAGAAGCGCATCTCTTTTCAAAACGTGATGACATCGTGTTGCGTGCACATAGCTTTGATTTTGCACGGTGCGACTTATCTAATCTTGCGTATGTCCCGTCAGTAAGAAGGTTATATGTTGACGTTGATCGTAGAATAACGAATTTAAACGTCATTCATCAGCTTCGTTCGTTAACTGAACTCGTGTTACACGTCTATCGATTAGAAAGTTTAGACATTTTAGACGGTGTGACAGAGCACCTGATTGACCTCTCGATCGGGGCGACGAAGTCGACGAAGCCCGATTTATCGGTGATTAGTCGATTCTCGAGACTAAAACGTTTGCGCATAGAAGGACATACGAAAGGCATCGATGTGTTGAGGAGACTCCCTCAATTAGAAGAGCTGACGTTACGGTCGGTACGATTACATAACTTTTCTTGTTTAGGCGGTCTTGAAAAACTGACAACACTGAACATCCTATTAGGCGGGACACGCGATTTGACGGCACTTTCCTCATTAAAAGCGCTACAACATTTGGGGTTGCGGCACATTCGGGGATTAGAAGATTTATCCGTCATTTCTGAATTGCTCGAGTTGCGAACACTTCATTTACAGTCGCTTCGTCGTGTTCAACAATTACCTGATGTTAGTAAACTTTATCACTTGAAAAGAATAGAAATCGAACATTTACAAGGCCTGATCAATCTTTCAAGCTTAGGTGAAGCACCCTCGTTACGACAATTTTTCCCATTTTTCTGCGAAGCATATGCAATTCAAAGATTATGTACCTCTTTTAGAAAACCCGATTGTGGAGGAAGTAGTGGTCGATTTTGGTAGCGTGCGTCGGAATGACGAATTTACAGAAATGATGAACCAGTACGGGAAGGTTGAGATCAGTGATTGGGATTAACGCATTCTAGCATATGGCGAGTACGAGAGGATTCAAAAATATGGTATATTTGAATAAAATTGAACACATACATTCAAAGAAAGTCAGGTGAAGCCATGCAACTCTCCATCCGAGCTACAGGCGAACACGTAGAAGTCTTGTCCTATTTGCTTGCTAAAAATCCAAACAATATATATGAACGCACTGAAAACGGTCATCTCGTCCGGATGTTCTTTAACCGCTTTGAGGCTGAACATGTAGACGTCACATTTTTCGTAACGCCCGACCCAATCGAACTTTCACGTAACAATGCTGGCCAATACGATATTACTTCATACATAAATGACCGAGAATTTGCCGTCAGCAGTATTTTTTGCTCGTTATTACGAACGGCCCTCGGCACGGCGCTCAACGGTAAACCAAAACCAGAATATGCGGAATGGGTCAATCATTCGTTTCCGTTACACATTTCTGTTGGGCCGATTGCGAGTGCATTAAGTGATGGAGCCATTCGTGAGTTGTTCGAACCACTCGGTTATCAGGTGGAGTTCGTCTATAGCGAGACAACCGACGATTTAGATTTAACGAAGAAACACTCTGCCCGAATGCTACAATTGTCAGGCATGACGACACTTCAATCGGCATTGCGACAATTGTATGTTTTGATTCCTGTCATGGACAATTATAAGCATTATTTTATCGATGAGAAAGAAATTGAAAAACTCAAACGTTACGGGGAAGGATGGTTAGATTCTCATCCACAACGTACATATATTTTGAAACAAGCATTGCGCTTCAAAGACGTATATCGTCTCTTAGAAGAGGAGCCGGTAGCTAAAGTACAAAAAGCGGATCACCAGCGGTTGAACGACCTGCGTTATGAGGCAATCATCGGAAAAGTGAGCGCCTTACCAGAGCGTCGTGTCGTCATTGATATGGGTGCCGGAGAAGGGAAGCTTGCGAGCAAACTTGGTTTTGTGCCTGGGATTGAACTGATTTATGCGGTCGAACCGTCTGAGCGTGAGCGACTCAAGGCATTAAAACGTTATGAAAAAAATGCCGAAGATAAAACATTTAATCAACCGGTGTCGATGTTCGGTTCGCTGTTTTATGTGGATGACCGATTACGCGGAGCGGACGTCTTCATTCTTTGTGAGGTCATCGAACATATCGATGAAGATCGTATTCCTAAGATGATGGCCACACTTCTCGATACGTACCGACCGAAGTCACTCTTCGTGACGACACCAAATCGAGAGTATAACAAGGTGTATGGGCTCGATTCGTCATATCGACACCCGGATCACCGCTTCGAGTGGACGAGGTCAGAGTTCATGTCTTTTTGTGAGACGCAAGCAGCGCTGTTCGGTTACTCGTGTACGTTCAGTGGGATAGGCGAAAACCATCCGACGTTTGGAGAGCCGACTCAACTCGCCGAGTTTACAAGAAAGCAGGTGTTATAATGCGGATTCAACTTCCTTATGCGGGAATTGTATTATTGGTCGGACCGTCTAATAGCGGAAAGTCGACATGGCTCAAACAATTAATCGAAGACGAAACGATTCGTCCGAGCGAAGTCGTCAGTTCGGATGATTACCGGAAACTTGTCGGGGATGTCGAGCATATCGATTGGAAAGGACATCCGCCGGACGAAGCTGACACGCTTTATGAAGCGTATCAAGACATATCCACAGAGGCGTTTGCGCTGATGACTTCACTCATCGAAGCAAGGGCGCGACTCAATAAACTGACGATAATCGACGCGACACACCTCTATGCGTCTGACCGTAAAACTTATATCGAATTGGCACGACGGTTGCATCAACCTATCTACGCGCTAGTCTTAGACGTCGAACAACACACATTACTTGAGCGTGATCAACAACGCGATTTCCCTCGTGGGGGGCGACGTGTAAAACAACAAGTTCAAGTGTTCAATCGGGAAAAGCGCTCGATGAAACGCGAAGGATTCGACCAACTTCACATCGTTGCAGACGTTGAGAAAGTCGAACTTGTGCGCCAAATGAATAATCCTCTCCATATATCGGCGGATCATGGGATTGATGTGATTGGGGACATTCACGGATGTTTCGATGAGTTCATCGAGTTGCTCGGACGCTTAGGATACATCCAAAACGAAGAAGGGTTATACGTACATCCAGAAGGACGCACCTTCTTGTCACTTGGAGATATTACGAGTCGCGGTCCGAAGTCACTTGACACCATTTTGTTCTTCATTCGGCACGTCGAAGCGGGTGTTGCGAAAATGATTGATAGTAATCATGGCTGGAAAGTGTTGCGCTGGCTCGAAGGACGAAACGTTACGATGAAGCATGGGGATGAGCTATTTGTGGAAGAACTCCATGCATTCGAAGAGGAGAATGGCGCAGAATTAACGGAGGCGTTAAAGTCTTCAATGAAGCGCCTGCTAAAACATGCACCCTCTCACTATGTTCTGACCAAGCACGATATTCCGACAGCAGTCTGTGTCCATGCCGGTATTCGAGACGAGTTCATTGGTAAGTCCTCTCGAGAGATTAGTGATTTTTGTCGCTACGGTGACAATGATGGATTTGATGACGCAGGTAAGCCGATTCGAAAAGATTGGACGGTGCATCATCGCTCGAACAAGTTAATCATTTGGGGACACGATCCGCGTCCACGTCCACTACGTCTCAATCAAACCATTAATATCGATCAAGGTGTGGTTTTTGGTGGGCGCTTGACGGCATTTCGTTATCCGGAACAAACCATCGTTCAAGTGGAAGCAAAGCAAGATTATGCACAAGTCGATGACAATCCGCTCGCGATGCTAGAAGCGAAACGATTAGACCCACCAAATATCGGGAAGTTTATGAATGGCTATACGGTAGAAACGGAAGCCATCGGTGCAGTAAAGGTCTCGAAAGAAACAGCATTACCGTCCATTGATCTCGTATCACATCATACCGTCCCGCTTGAAGAGTTGGTTTACATTCCACCGACGATGAGCCCGACACCGAAGCCAGCTGCTGAGGAGGGTTATCTCGAGCACCCAAACGAAGCGATTGCCTATTATCGAGAACTTGGGATTACGCGACTGATCGCTGAGAAAAAGCATATGGGGAGTCGTGCAATTCTACTTCTATTTAAGAATGAGGATGCTGCAGAGCAAGCGATTGGCCGACGAACGAAGGGGATCATTTATACGCGTTCAGGTAGACGGTTCTTTGAATCTGAGCAAGAGCTTGAAGTCGTTACGCGACTTCATCAGTCGTTGACATCAAACGATTACTTCGCGTCGCATCAAACAGAGTTTGTCTTACTTGATGCCGAAATCCTGCCTTGGAATTTGAAAGCGAGAGAGTTGATTCGTCATCAGTATGCTCACGTCGCTGAGCAAGCGTTACTCGATCGAGAGCAATTAAAACGTTCGCTCGAGTCAGCTGTAGACCGCGTGGATGGCGTTCGTGAATGGTATAGAGAAGTGAGTCAAAAGCTGGAACAAGCCGAGACATTTAAACAGGCGTTTCAAACGTATTGTTGGGACGTTGAAGATCTTAACGCGATTAAGATTGCACCTTTCCATGTGTTGGCACATAGCGAAGAAACGTTTTTTGATAAGACGCATGAATGGCATATGACCATGAATCAGAGATTTTCAGAAATGGATGAACTGTTTTTAGCGACCGATTATAGAATCATTGAAGATGCCGAGACTGAAACTGATGTGATTGAATGGTGGAAAACGATGACTGAAGACGGTCACGAGGGAATCGTCATCAAACCAGAGCGGTTTTTGACGCAAGTTGAAGGGAAACTGATTCAACCTGCGATCAAAGTACGTGGTCGGAAGTACTTATCCATCATCTATGGAATGGATTATTTAGAACCTAACAACTTGAAGCGATTAAAAAAACGGAACGTCTCGAAGAAACAAAAGCTCGCCTTGCGTGAATTTGCACTTGGGATAGAAGGTGTGAAACGTTTTGTGGAGCGAGAATCGCTCGAAAGGTATCATGAATGCGTTCTGGCGACACTTGCGATGGAAGCCGAGCCAGTTGATCCAAGACTATAAAGATTAGGGAGGAATGATTGAATGGAAACGATTGATCCAAAAGACATCACCCGCATCGCCGTCGTCGGCGCCGGCTGGGTCGGTATCAGTTTCGCCTATCAACTGTCGATGGCGGCGCTCTGTGAAGAGCTCGTCTTGATCGACTCGAACCACGCCAAGGCCGAAGGGGAGGCGATGGACCTCAACCACGGCATCTCGTTCGCGCCGAGCCCAGTCCGCATTTGGGCAGGGGACTACTCGGACTGCCGTGACGCCGATCTCGTCGTCATCACGGCCGGTGCCGCTCAAAAGCTCGGTCAGACCCAGATGGACCTGGCCGAACAAAACGCGGTCGTCGTCCGTGACGTCACGAAACAAATCATGGCGAGCGGGTTCGACGGCATCATCGTCGTTGCGACGAACCCGGTTAACGTCATGGCGCACGTCGCCTGGAAGGCGTCCGGCTTGCCAAAGCACCGCGTCATCGGTTCAGGTACGGTGCTTGACACGGCCCGTCTTCGTTATAAAGTCGGTGAGTACTTCGACTTGTCATCACGGAACTGCCACGTCTATTACATGGGCGAGCATGGCGCCGGAGGATTCGTCGCCTGGGACAATGCCCGCATTTACGGGAAGTCGATGAAGCAGTTACTTGAGGAGAATGAATCGTACCGCCAAGAAGATTTGGACGCCATCTATCAAGGGGTCCGCGATGCGGCGAATCAAATTATCGAATATAAGAGCGCGGCGTACTACGCGATTGGGCTCGGGCTCCTCCGGATCGTCCGCGCCATCGTCCGGAACGAGAACTCCGTCGTGACGATCGGTGCTCATCTCGACGGAGAATACGGTGCCTCTGGGCTCCATATCGGCGTACCGGCCTTGATCGATCGGACCGGTATCCGCCAAATCGTCGAGATCGAACTGACGGACGAGGAACAACAACAATTCGACGCCTCGGTCGGACGGATTCGTCAAGCGATCGACAAGATTGAATCGAGTTCATAAAAAAAGGCCCGGCTGCGATTGCAGCCGGGTTTGTCGTTACGAAGCCTTCTTCTCGGCGACGTCTTTCTTATAATATTTCTCGGACGTGAAGAACTCAGTCGTCAAGCGCTTCACTTCACCGCTCAACATCAAGACGGCAATCATGTTCGGGATGAGGATCATCGCGAGCATGAAGTCGAGGAAGTTCCAAATCATTTGGGCGCCGCCGATCGCACCGATGACGATCGAGGCGATATAGACGACTTTCATCAAGAATCCGGCCTTCAACCCGAACAAGTACTCGGCTTGGCGCGACCCGTAAAAGATGATGACGATGATCGTCGACAAGACGAAGAAGATGAGCGAGATCGTGACGAGCAGGCTACCCGTGTAACCGAAGTACTGTTGGAATGCGATCGTCGTCAGAGCGGCCGGGTCGTTCATGGCGCCGGCCTCTGTCCATACACCGGAAGACAAGACGACGAACGCCGTCGTGCTACAGATGATGAGCGTATCGATGACAATCCCGATCACGGCCCAGAAGCCTTGACGGACCGGATGATCCGTTTGGGCGGCCGCGTGGGCGATCGGTGCCGTCCCGAGTCCAGCCTCGTTCGAATACAGACCGCGGGCGAAGCCCCAACGAATCGTCTCGGCAATCGCGGCACCGGCGAAACCGCCAAGGGCAGCCATCGGTTGGAATGCGTACGAGAAGATGAGCCCGAGTACTTCCGGGATTTGCGAGAAGTTCATCAAGACGATGATGAACCCGGCACCGACATAGACGAGCGCCATCGCCGGGACGATGACCTCCGTCACTTTGGCGATCCGCTTCACGCCGCCGAAGACGACGAGCGCGACGAGGCCCGCGACGATGAGTCCGGTCACGAGCGTATTGCCGTCGAACGTCTCGCGGACGGCCGAACTGACGGCGTTCCCTTGGACCATGATACTCGGGATGAGTTCAATCATGAGGGCGAAGGCGAACCAAGAAGCGAGCCATTTCAACTTCAATCCTTTGGCCATATAGTAGACGGGACCGCCGACAAATTCCCCGGCCTCGTTTTTCTCGCGGTAACGGACAGCGAGGACGCTCTCCGAGAACTTGATGGCCATCCCGACGACGGCGATGACCCACATCCAGAAGATGGCACCGGGACCACCGAACATGATGGCAGCCGGTACCCCGATGATATTGGCAGCACCGATCGTCGACGACAAGGCCGACGTGAGTGCTTGGCGAGGACTGATGTCGCCTTCGCCTTTTGGTTTTTTAAAGACACTGCCTAACGTTTGTTGCAATATGTATAGCGGGTATCGGAATTGGAAGAACCCTAAACGAATCGTCAAATAAAGTCCAGACAAGACAAGTAATGAGATGATTGGCACTCCCCATAGCCAATCCGAAAACGTCGTCACCATATTCACAAGTTGTTCCACATCACCACTCCTATCCATTATTTTACTTAAATATTGTTTCCTAACTACAGCGTCATTAAACCTGTTATTTCACATACAAGGAGGAATACATGCATGAAACAAGCACAACATCTCATCGTATCGGGTCGTGTCCAAGGGGTCGGTTTCCGCTACTTCGCTCAAGCGACAGCGCTTGAATACGGCATCACGGGTTGGGTTCGGAACTTGAATGACGGGACGGTCGAACTTCGAATCGAAGGAGACGCGGAGAGACTCGAATCTTATAAACGTGCTTTATATGACGGCAATCGTTTTGTCGGGGTCGAACGCATCGAAGCCGAAGAGGCGACGATCGAATCCTTCCGGAAATTCGATATCCGTTATTGACCATTTCTCTCATAAAGAGCAATCCTTCCTCATTTACTCGCCGATAATTTGTAAAATGAGGGAACGGTTCCATATGAAAAATCCACATTTCAAAAAAATAAACATCATTTTTAAGGATAGGGTGGTCAAAAAAATGAAAGTGTGTATAATGAAATAGACCAAGCGCTTTATTGTCAGAAAATTTAGTCATTTGATTCATTGGGTAACACGGAAGGTATTACATGTATGTGGAGGTAGTTGTATGAAAAAATCGACATTATTCCCGTTAGCGTTCACGATTTTCGCATTATTCTTCGGGGCCGGGAACTTGCTGTTCCCACCGATGCTAGGTGCGATGGCAGGACAGAACCTCGTCCCAGCCCTAGTCGGCTTCGTCATTACCGGCGTCGGGCTACCATTACTCGCGCTCTTCGCAGTCGCGCGGGTCGGCGGTGGGTCTGACCAAATCGCTCGGTATATTCCGAAGCGTCTTGCTCTCGTCTTGACGGGATTAATGTACGTGGCAATCGGGCCGTTCTTCGGGATTCCTCGGACGGCAGCCGTCACGTATGAGATGGGAGTCGTACCGTTCCTCGGTGCGCCATCTACGCTCACGCTCGCAATCAGTTCAACTGTCTTCTTCGGATTAACGTTCTTCTTGACGTTACGCGCTCAAAAATTGATTGAAATCATCGGACGCATCATCACACCAATCCTCTTGCTCTTGCTTGCGGCAATCGGAATCACGAACCTCGTGGCTCCACTCGGGAAGCCGGTCGCACCAGCAGAAGGATATGAGACATGGATCGGTGCGCTCGGGGAAGGTTTCAAACAAGGTTACTTGACGATGGACGTCTTCGGCGCACTCGTCTTCGGTGCCATCGTGCTCGTCACGCTCAAAGCGAACGGTATGACAGACCAAAAAGAAGCGTCTTCGCTTCTCCGCTCGTCAGGCTTACTTGCCGTCACATGTTTGATGCTCGTCTATATCTCGCTCGGATCGATCGGAGCGAATATGACGGGTCAAACGGGGACGACAGATGGCGCAAGCTTGCTTCAAGCGTTCGCCGGTTCTTCATTCGGACAAGTCGGAATGCTCGCCCTTGGGGCAGCAGTCTTCCTCGCTTGTTTGACGACAGCAGTCGGACTCATCACTGAGTTCTCACGCTTCATCAGCAACACGTTCGAATCACTCAAGTATTATCAGGTCGTTATCGCGACGACGTTGTTCGGCTATCTCATCTCACTCGTCGGACTCGGTACGTTGATTCAAATCGCGGTACCGCTTCTCACGCTCTTGTACCCGGTCATGATCGCACTCGTTCTCGTGTCGATCACGGAACGGATTCAACGCAACCCTCACGTCGCCATGAAGGCGACAGTGTATACGGCCCTCGTGCTCTCGCTCTTTGAGACGACACACGGTTTGGCGCCGTCTGCTGCAACCGAATGGATCACGAACTTGCCGATGGCTGAGATCGGGCTCGCCTGGGCGGTTCCAACGTTGATCGTGTATGTGATCACGCTTTTCTTACCGAAACAACGTTCCAATCAATCACTCGCTCAATCACGCATCTCATAAGCAAGTGAACGAACACCCATCCTCTGGTCAAGGATGGGTGTTTTGCTGTCTTATCGTTTGCTCATTCCATTCATCAACAAGTAAAATGAAAGGATGAAAAGGAAGTGACATACATTGACGACTAAACAAAAGAAACAATTGGCGATTCTCATGTTGAACATGTTCATCGCTGTAGCAGGATTCGGGATCATCATTCCGATCATTCCTGATTATTTGAAGATGATCGGAGAAGGCGGCACTGCTGCCGGTCTCATGATCTCAGTCTTCGCAGGGGCCCAGTTGCTCATGTCGCCGATCGCCGGGAAATGGGCGGATGTTTACGGGCGCCGTCTGATGATTATTTTAGGTCTGATCGGTTTTACCGTCTCGATGGGCGTCTTTTACTTATCTGACAACCTGAGCGTCCTCTTGATTTCACGGGCGATCGGCGGCGTCGGGGCCGCGCTATTGATTCCGGCGATTTTCGCCTACGTGGCCGACATCACCACGCTCAAGCAACGGGCGAAAGGGAACAGTTATATTTCCGCGGCAATGTCGCTCGGGATCGTTATCGGACCGGGGATCGGTGGTTTCTTCGCTGAGTTTGGTTTGAAGGCGCCGCTTCTCTTGTCGGCGATCGTCTCGTTCGTCGCCGTCATCTCGTCGATCATTCTATTGAAGGAACCGGATCGAGAGCCATACGTTCAAACGAGCGAGAGCGAGTCGTTGCCGCGCCAACTCGTGTCGTCGACACGGAAGCCGTATTTCTTCGTGCTCGTCATCAACTTGGTCATGGCGTTCGGTCTGATGGCGTATGAATCTGTCCTCGGCTTGTTCGTCAGTGAGACGTTCAGCGCGACACCGCAACAAATCGCGGTCATGATCACCGGGACAGGCATCGTCAGCGTCATCGTGCAGCTGTTCGCCGTCGACCGTCTCGTTTCATTGCTCGGTGAGATCAAAGTCGTGCTCATCTTCATCATGCTCGCCGCGCTCGGCTTCTTGTTCTCGCTGTTCGCCGGGTCTTACGCGATTTTCTTCGCCGTCACGTTGATTATCTTCTTGTCGACGTCGATTTTACGACCGGTATTGAATACGCTCGTGTCGAAGATGGCCGATAAGGAACAAGGGTTTGCGATGGGAATGAACAACGCCTACATGAGCATCGGCAATATCGTCGGCCCGACGCTCGCCGGGATCGCGTTTGATATCGATATGCGCTATCCGTTCGTGATGGGACTCGTCCTGTTGCTCGTGACGTTCGCCGGAACGTTGAACTGGTCGAAGCGGAAAGCGACGGCCACGTTCGAACAATGATGTAAGGAGGGAACATGATGATTTATGTCGGTGTGACGGGATGGGGCGACCACGATTTGCTCTATACGAACCCGGAAGAACGTAAACATAAACTGTCGACCTACGCGGGGCATTTTCCGACCGTCGAGATCGATTCCTCGTTTTATGCGATTCAACCTGTGAAGAACTATGAGAAGTGGAACCAGGAGACACCGGAAACGTTCCAGTTCGTCGTCAAAGTTTCCAGGGAAATGAGCGGACATGACCGCGAACCGAAATTACCGCTCGCCGAACTGTTCGAACGGTACCGGACCTCGGTCGAACCGTTGAAGCAGGCCGGAAAACTCCGGGCCGTGCTCGTCCAGCTGCCGCCGTGGTTTGACGTCTCAAAGCCTCATCTCGATTATTTGCGGACGATTCGCGACGAGTTGAAGGATTATGACATCGCGATCGAGTTCCGCAACCCGACTTGGTTCTCCGAGGCGTTCCGGGAGCGGACGCTCGCTTTCTTGACAGAACTTCGGTTCATCAACACGATCTGTGATGAGCCGCAGACGAAAGAGAGCAGCATCCCATTTGTGCCGGTCGTGACCAATCCGGAAGTGGCTGTCGTGCGCTTACACGGCCGTAACACGGCTGGCTGGCTTAGAAAACCAGGAATGACGAGCCAAGAGTGGCGTCATGTACGTTGTCTGTATCGTTACAGTGAAGACGAACTGCAAGAGATCGCGGCGGCGCTCAAACAAGTCGACGCAGCGGCGAAGTCGGTGTACGTCTACTTCAACAACAACTCGGCCGGAGACGCGGTACCGAACGCCAAACGGTTGATCGAGATCCTCGGTGCCGAATATGAGCTCGCCCCGAGCCAAATCAGCCTGTTCTAGGAAGGGGAATCGTCTTGAGAACGATCACGATGTATCATTATAATGACTTACATTCGAAATTTCATAACTGGCCGCGTCTCGTCTCGTTTTTGAACGAGCACCGGACAGAAGAGACGCTCGTCTTCGATCTCGGCGACCATGCCGACCGGACCCATCCGGCGACGGAAGTGACGCGGGGACAAGTGAACGTCCGCCTGCTCAATCGCGTCCAACCGACGGCGGTCACGATTGGGAACAACGAAGGTATCACGTTCCCGCATGACTGGCTCGCCCATCTATACGAAGAAGCGGAGTTTCCGGTGTTGCTCGCGAACATCTATCATGCGGATGGCACAAGACCCGATTGGGCGACGGAGACGCTCGTTGTCGAACGAGACGGACTCCGCATCGGGCTATTCGGTGTGACGGCACCGTATGAAGAACTTTATCCGGAACTCGGTTGGGCCATCGAAGCGCCACATGAGGCGACGAAACGTGCGCTTGAAACACTCCGAGACTGTGATATCGTCATCGCCCTCAGCCACCTCGGTTTTTATGCAGATGAGCGGCTCGCCGAAGCATTTCCGGAAATCGATGTCATCCTCGGGGCCCATACCCATCACGTGCTCGATGATGGGGTCGTCACGAACGGTGTCTTGATCGCCCAGGCCGGCAAATACGGGCAATACGTCGGGGAAGTGGAACTCACCCTCGATGGGAACCGAGTCATCGAGAAGCGGGCCAGTTTGCATGACTTAACGGAACGAGAGACAGATGAAGCGACGGTTTCGACCTTACAAGAAGAATACAGCCAAGCCGAGCGGCTGCTCGACGTGACCATCGCTGACACGCCGGGTTATCCGAGCGACTGGTTCGGTCCATCTGCCCTCGGTGAACTGTTGGCAGGCGGGCTGGCGGACTGGTGTGACGCTGAAGTGAGCGTGATCCCGGCAGGCGTCCTATTGGAAGGGTTATTGCCGGGGCACGTCACGCTCAATATGCTTCACCGCATCTGTCCGCATCCGATCAATCCTTGTCTGCTCTCGCTGGACGGAGCCACGCTGATCCGTTTTTTAAACGATGTCCAAGAAGAAGCGTTCACGACGATGCATGTCCGTGGCCTCGGATTTCGCGGAACGGTGCTTGGTGCCCCGATTGTCCACGGTCTCGAGTTGAGGCATGGTCGCTATTACGTCCACGGTCAGGAAGTCGAGCTCGATGAGACGTATCGCGTCGCCACGGTCGACATGTTCACGTTCGGACCGCTCCTTCCTTACTTGGCCGACCAGACAAAGCGTTACTTCATGCCAGAACTGCTCCGTGATGTGTTGCGGGAAACGATTGTGACACGCCATAATGCCATCCGAAAAGGATAGGGGCGGGGCCGGTCGGCATGATATGATAGGAGAGTGGAGGTGTGAAACATGATTAGAGTGAATCGCCACGGCTATACCGTCATCGAAGAAAAGCGGGACGGTTTTGACGAGGAGGCATTCATCGCACGCTATAGCGACGTGCTCGATAAGTATGATTATATCGTCGGGGACTGGGGTCACGGACAACTTCGGTTGAAAGGATTTTATGAGACGAAATCCAAGTTTGCGACATATGACAACCGGATCGACCATGTGATGGATTACGTGTATGAATACTGTAACTTTGGGTGCCCGTTCTTCGTGCTCAAGAAAGAGACGGAAATCGATGAGGCGGAAGACGGTCCGGTCTTCGGCGGCACGAAACAACCGCTCAAACTGAAACGCAAATTCAATAAGTCGGAAGAAGCTGAACCTTCGACCGGCACATGACGCGCTGATGACATCAGCGCTTTTTTTGTTACATTTATTTTCCAAATGTTTCTTTTAGGTGAAAAGACGGTGTGACAGGTTTAGGGGTGGGAAAATTGTGATAACTTATATTTATAGCAATTGTTTCTGTTCGGGTTTTGGAAGTGAGGTGGAAGTATGCAACACGTACAAACGGCGACCGTCGGTGACCGCGATGACGTCCACAACCGAATTCATAACTTCGGTCTGGGCTTACTTGCGATGTTGTTCTTCGGGTTCGGGAGTATCATGACGTTTTACTTCACGGCCGCAGTCCTTCTCTATGAGGTTGTCCACGTATTGCTGATCCGCCGCTTTGAATATCGTCAGGCGTTTCTGAGAAGCCGTCTATTTAAAATCATTTCGTTGGCGGCAGTGGCCACAGGTGTGCTCTTATTTATTTTATCGATGTCACAGTTTTTCATGGGCAATGTGATGTATTGAGGGGGAGGGGAAAAACCTTTTCCCTTTTTTCGTGGTTTTTTGAAACTTTTCTGGGGGCGATGACGTACACTTAGGAAAGACCTCACAAAAAGGATGATGAAAAATGACTGCACAGTTAAAACAACATGCACAAAAAATGTTAACCGGAAAGCGTTGGCTGATGGCCGGGCTATTAATTTTATTCGTCGTCTTGAACGGGATTCCACAATCGTTCGCGCCGCCTGTCCCTGTAGACCCAGAGGCGATACCGACAGCGGCTGACACGGGACTTACGTTCTTGTCGCTTCTTCTCACTTTGTTGATTGCACCTCTCACGATCGGCTGGGCGTGGCTCGTCCTTTCCGTTTCACGCGGCGAGCGGCCAGGCGTCTCAAAGTTGTTCGAGCCATTTAAAACGGGCTACGTCAAGCACGTGCTCGCCCCGTTCTTCATGGGATTGTTCATTTTCTTATGGACGTTGCTCCTCGTGATCCCGGGAATCATCAAAGGGTTCTCGTACTCACTGACGTACTACATTTTACGGGACCAACCGGAACTATCGGCCCTTGAGGCGATCACGGAATCACGCCGCATGATGGATGGGCATAAGATGGACGCGTTCAAACTCGTCCTCTCGTTCATCGGTTGGTTCTTCGTCGGGGTGTTTACGCTCGGAATCGGTTTCTTGTACGTCTACCCGTACTTCACGACGACGTACGCGACGTTCTACGACTCGATTCGTCAAGCGGAACGACCACAGACGAACCATGCCGGAACGGATTTCGAACAAGGATTCTAAACGAAAACCTCCGCTCATCGTGAAGTGCTCCCTGTCAAGTAGACAGGACAAATAATGAAAACCAGCCTAGGCGGCTTGAGACCTGTATTCGACAGGGCTCAAGCCGTTT